>OOHL01000005.1:0-428 GCA_900321105.1 uncultured Pseudomonadota bacterium
CCATTGCCCAATATTCTTAGCTGCTGCCTCCCGTAGGAGTCTGGACCGTGTCTCAGTTCCAGCGTGGCTGATCGTCCTCTCAGACCAGCTATGGATCATTGCTTTGGTAGGCCATTACCCCACCAACTGGCTAATCCAACGCGGGCACATCCATCACCGATAAATCTTTCCCCTTGCGGGCGTATGCGGTATTAGCGTTCGTTTCCAAACGTTATTCCCCAGTGAAGGGCAGTTTCCCACGCGTTACTCACTCGTGCGCCACTGACTTCAGAGAGCAAGCTCTCTGTCATCCGTTCGACTTGCATGCCTAAGACCTGCCGCCAGCGTTCGTTCTGAGCCAGGATCAAACTCTCAAGTTCTAAAAAAACTTGTAATTTAAGTCCTGTGCATTTAACAAAGCTGACTTTAATCAGTTCGTCTTTACATAT
>OOHL01000005.1:448-56214 GCA_900321105.1 uncultured Pseudomonadota bacterium
ACCTACTACCTGTCTAGGATATGCACATTTGACTTAGTCAAAGTTTGGATATTCCAAATTCAACTGTCTGCATATCTCTTCTTGAACAGATTTTTGAATACATCAAAAATCATTTTGATGAGCTGCTTTTATTAACAATGTTGCGATTTAATCGCGAAATTTCAGGGGTTGACTTTTTGTAGATTTGCAGAGGGCCAACTTGAAAGCCCGGTTATTATGATTTCGAACTTCTAAAAAGTCAAGCGATTTTTCAAAAATAATTTAAAAAAAATCTGAAAAAATTCAAAAACTGCAGAAATCCGCCATTTTATCCCAAAAAATTTTTTGAAAATATTTTAAATTTTTTATTTTTTTATTATCAAAAAAGCCTAAAAAACGATTCGTTTCCCCCGATTCGTCCCCGAATCGCGTACCAACACATAAAAAACCGCCCAAAGGGCGGTTGATTTTAGAAACGATACATAAAGCCAAGTTTTATCAAAGGATAATATGGAAAATCATCCAATTCCTTTTGTGCATCTCTTAGAGTTGCCTCTTTAGCTTCATTATATTTATTTATCAAGTCTTGACTTGAAGAAACCGGGGCATTTGCTGCAATATCTTTCAAATCATCAGTTATTGGTACATCCAAATCAAGTTTAGCTGTCTTGTCTGTAAAGACTACACCGGCATCAAAGTAAATCTTGAACCCATAAAATAAACCCAGATCAAAACCTGTTCCAAGATATGGGCCACTGTATTTCCAATCCAGCATCGCCTTACCATGCATTGCGCCACCTTCATAAGAATATTTTTTCCCATCCAGTTCAAATTCAAAACCTTCTATTGTTTTTGTAGAATGAACACTGGCATCAAAATCAAGTTTACCAGCCATATAACCACCAGACAATCTCCATCCGCCCAGGAACCACGTATTACCAAATGGATAAAAATCAATAATCGCACCATAATGTTTTGCATCCAGCGCAAAATCGTCAATCTTTAAATTATCACCCACTTTTATTCCGTCATCTCCGACAGTGCTGTTAATTTTGCTGTTCAATTTGTTTTTAATTGGCGAATAGGTTGCGAAATCGAATCGGATACCAAAACGTTTCCACCAGAAAGAATCAAAGTTTTTATTATTATATCCAACAAACGCATTTAACCCAGATGTTGGCGAAACACCCAAGCCCAATTGTAATCCATGTGGAAATTTAGTTTTTGGATTAGATTGCTTTTCTTCAACACTTGCGACAGGTTCTGTAAATTGTTGTTCATATTGTTCAATAACACTTTTGTCTTCTTGTACAACCGCAACTGTTGTATCAGTTGTTGCAGCGTCAGCAACCGGCGCAACTTCTTTAGCGACAGATGGCATTGAAATCATAGCAATCATTGCAATAATAGAAACTTTTTTCATATTTAATTCCTTTTGTGGTTTATGAATCTATTCACAATTATAAATATTTAATATATGTAACACAACACAAAATTTTTATTTAATATTGCCCTATTTTGTGATAAAATTAACATTATGAAACAAAAAATATCTTTTTTGGCTATCTTGGCCTTTGCATTGAATGCAAATTGCGTTCGTGCATCTGAATGTATCGGTGAAGATTGTGATTTATCACCAATTGAAATAACAGAAAGCATTGAAACGGTTGATATTCTGACCCCGGTACGATATGAATTTAATTGGTCGATGCCATCATCAGAACAGACCGTATGTGAATACGATTATAATTGTCCGTTTGAAAGTGCCGAAGAATGTGCAATTTGGTATAAAAAGCCATCATATAAAACCAACATTGAACCACGCGCACCACATATAAACCCGGCATTGCTTGACGATATGATACAGATTGCTTTTAATAATCCTGGCGTATCTGCTAATGATAAATATATGTCGCCATTGATGCAAAGATATCATATGTTGATGAACGCGGCGGATGCATGTTGCACATCTGGCATTATATACAAGATGCGTAGAAATGGCGCAGACGATACTGCTGTATATGAATTTTTGAAAAATGATGCAAATCGTTATTCTGTGACAAAACGTTGTCTGGTTATGAACGACGAAGACATTGCGCACAGATATTCAAATGGCGTTAACGGTAAAATGGTCGCAGATGTCCGCAATGCATGTTTATGTAAAAACAAGCGGTGGTTTGATACATTGCTGCAACCTTTCGATGATATGTACGAACGCGTACCAGAATTTAAGGTGGCAAGTTTCACATATACATATACAGACGGCATGCAACGCGACAGAACCGTATCTGTTAATAACGATGTTCAAACAGTTATGGGATTATTATCCGCATGTCCAAAATAAAATAAAACGCCCGTTTGGGCGTTTTTTATTTTTTATCTTTTGCCATTTGGTTTTTAACCCATGCATAATGACGGAAAAATTCGATACCTGGACCCGCCGGCATACCCAACCATTTGTCACCGGCTGGAATCGAACGGAAAACGCCACTGTTCGCACCAACTTCGGCATCGTCACCTATCTTTAAGCCATTCGAAATACCAACATGTCCACCCAATAAAACACGATTACCAATAACGCTGCCACCGGCAATACCGACACCGGATGCCAAAAAGCATTCGTTGCCGATAACAACACCATGCGCAATCTGGCAAAGGTTATCAATTTTTGTTCCGTCCCCCACAATTGTATCTGTCATTGCACCACGATCAATACATGTATTAGAACCGACCGAAACACGATTACCCAAAATCACACGACCAGTATGCGGAATGAATACATTTTTGCCGTCCTGACGCGTATAACCAAATCCATCTTTGCCGATAACCGCATTTGCGTTTATGACACAGTCTGAACCAATTGTGGCATTTTCAATATGTGCCCCGGTTTGCACAATGGTATTTGCACCAATAACAACATTGCGTCCGATGAAAGCACCAGGATAAATTTTCACACCCTCTTCAATAACTGCGCCACGTTCGATTGTTGCATATTGTCCGACATAGCATGTGCGTTTTTTACGGAAAAACACACCACGTTCCACAGTTGCAAAATAAGACACACCAAAGCGCGGTTTTTCCGCATAAATTACACCCAAAATTTTTACAATATTTCCGCGTGGTGAATCAGTGATTAAAAGCGTTGCGCCCTTTGGTGCGTCTTTTATTTGTTCACGCTGTAATAAAATAACAGAAGCCTTGGTTTTTTGTAAAACTTCTATTGGTAAAATTTTGAAAGCATTGGAATTTCTTTCGGTTGAATAAAAAGCCAATTGTCCAGGTTTTGCATCAGCAATTGGTGCAACACCACTGACAACAACTTTTTCATCACCTTGTAATTCAAGGCCGAATTTTTTTGCCAATTCCCCCGCAGTAATTTTAATTCCACGTGGTCCAAAAATTTTACGCAATAAATTATTCATAATAAATCCTTTCGTATCGTTTGGATTATAAATACAAAAGAAACGAAAGGCAATGGAAAGTTTTAAGTTCTTCCCCAGAATGAGGGAGTGCCACCAAAGACGAAAGGGGGTTATGATAATTCTAGGAACCAACCACCATCAAAAGTTCTTTGTCATGCTGAGCGTCAGCGTGAGCATCCACAAAGAATTGGATTGCTACGCAAACTTCGTTTGCTCGCAATGACAGAGAGTTTTTGACGGACTGTAATTTCCAAGAATTTGAATTATAAAAAAACCGCCCGGGTGGGCGGTGTTTTATTTTGTGATAATCGATTATTCAATTGTGAAAGATATCACGTCACCGTACGAACCTAATTCATCAGCCCCCAGATAACATTGGATATGTTCACCAATGTCTTCCATCCATTCGGCAACTGCTTTGTTCTTTATTTCTTCTTTCTTTGTTTCGATAACAGACGCTGTAATACCTGCACCCAAAGCACCACTAGCCAACGTTGTAGTAATCGGAACCAAGGTACGTGCAATCATATTCTTTTCATCTTTTGTTGCCTCATTATCCTCATTATCCTTTTTGTAGGTTCTAGAATCATAAACAGCATTTTCACAAAGGCTCTTATATGCACTTGCTGCTGCAGTTGCAGCTGCTGCCCCATCAGCATCGTTTGCATATTTACCTACATCTGGACATTTATCGTAAAAATGTCCACATGCTGCTTTTGCTGATTCCAAATAAGTTGATGCTTGCGAGGCTGTTTTTTCAGAAACGGCAACCTTTGCTGCTGCATCCGCCATGCTTATACACTTTCTTTTTTCGGTTGTAAAATCTTTAGAATTAGTCTCATTAGCACGGTTAACCCAGTTGCTTAAGACACCAGATTCTGTTAATCCGATACCTATGCCTGTTCCAGCCAATGCAGGTGCAACGGTTCCCCATGCATAAGCAACTTTTTCTTTTACGGACATTCCGGAACATTCACCGGTTTTTGTATTCCATACACCATAACCTTCTTCACACAATTTACGTTCACCAACTTTTTCGCTTATCTTGGCCATTGTTTTGTCGTCGATCCAAGAACCACATGTGAATGCATCACCAACTGCGAAATACGCGGTAGCATTATTATTCAAAACACTTTGAATATCTTTATCATCAGATGTCACGGTAATACGTGCACGACAGAACGAACCATACAAATCATTTGATGCAGTGAATTGTTTTGTGGTCAAACCCTTCATATTATAATTCTTTGGAATCTTGTTAGATTTCAATTTTACCCACATAAATGTTGAACCATTTTCCGCGGCACCCTTAATACCACCGTTGTTTTGTGCCAAACACATATTTTGTTCAGCTGTCAATTTCGCGTTGTATTTTGCCTGGGCTTCACGTTCAACATCCGCCAGCAATTCTTGGAATAATGATGTTCCTGCATTATCTAATTTATAGTCGGCCAAATTTTGATATACTGGTTTATCATATACACATCCGTTTTCATCAGTTATACCAATGCATTGACCTTCGTCAGATGGTTCTTCCTGGATACCAGCTGGACAATCGTCACTGATTTTGGAAACCGTACAACCAATCACGACTTTATCTGGATCAACAGCCTCAGTTGCAGTCACAGAATTAGCATCTTTCCATGCACCGCGAACCGAAGTATTTGCACCCCAAGATGTCGTATCATCTGTTAATTTAGAAATCGCTATCTTTAAATGTTCATTACATACAGATGAATCTTTTACTGTATTCATACACAAACCGATAACAATGTTATAATCCAACACACCACCCATTTTATTCATACTGTTGTTGAATTTTGTTTGGTCTGTATTATATGTACCCGCCATAATATCAGTACGATTACGATAGCAATTTGCATAATCTTTGCCACACATAGATTTTACACAAGAAAGCGCAACTGTTTGACATTGTTTACGCATATTTTCAATTGCAGCATCATTATATGATTGTGCCAATGTTGCATTTAATGTCGCGATAACACCAATTGGATCAGGCGAAATTGTCGCATCTTCTGGATACAATGTAGAAAACACACTGTTTTCATCGCTCATATAACCAGCATACAAATTACCCTTGCTTAAAACAGCTGCATATTGGCAATTCGCATCAACATCAACGATTGCGCGACATGCTGATTTTACTTCTTGATAAGATTTTGATGTTTTTGCGATATTAACTTCACCGGTTGCAAGGTCGCGAGATTGTGAATAGCAAACCGAACCGATACCGCCACCACAAGAACGCATTGCACAAGATGTCATCGTGTCGACACATTTATCCTGAACTTTGGCATCAAATTTATCCGCAATTTGTGTAATTTTATCATTCAAAGCCGCAAAACGTCCAAATTCGCCGTTATACATATCTTCAAAAACTTCAGATACATTGTCAGGATCTGTTAATACAGATTCTTTTGTCACCGGTTTAGCCTTTACCGTCATATAACAATATTTATTAGAACCAATTGTTTGTTGGCATTCTTGACGGATATACGAAGCCACTTCACGTTTTGCAGTAATATTTGTGATTTCCATTAAATCCTGGGTTGTCACAGCTTTGCCACCATTGGTTGCATCAGCAATTCTGATTAAGATTTCAGGACGACCTTCGATACATTTATTTGGATTTTTTGTACATGCATTCAAAATACATTGGTCTGTCACCTTGTTACATGTAGCAACGGCATTATTTACAGCCAATGCCGCACCTTCAACAATCATTTCGTTCAATCTTGAACCATTTGCAGGTTGCAAAGATTCCGCATTCGCCGTTGTCCCAAACAATTCTGTTTTACCGTCGCTTTGGCAACGCGCCAATGTAGACGCACAAGTCAACGCCTGTTTTTTAAATTCTGTGTTATCTGTACACAATTCAAAATCTTGACCACAAACCGCATCTTTTTTCAAACACGCAGTATAACTTTTGACACATTTTTCAGCCGACAAACGATTTTCAATTTGTGCCGCAGTCACCATCTGCCCCATAACACTTGACGCCAATGGGTATGTGTATTCTGTCACTTCGCCATTTGTGTTTGTTGTGCTGGATGTTGCAATCACACCAATATCAGCCGTTCCAAACAAAGATGTACGACCAGCCGCACTGCATTGTGATAAAACATTCAAACATGTTGGCATTTTTGCATGCAACAAGATATTATTCGTACATTCTTCAAAATCAGAACCGCATGCATCATTACCCTTGATACAGGATGTATAAGCGTCAATACAATCCGGATCAGCCAAATATGTCGTCGAAGTTCCGGTTAAAAGAGTCCTCTTTGCCACACTGTTTGCCATAATATATCCCGCAATTGACGGCAAACGCGGCGAAGCCTTTGAAATCATACTTACACGCGATGTCGCGGCGTACCCCGCAGAAGTGCAAGCAAAAATAGTTAACAAACCAAGTGTTTTGATGATGTTTTTCATCCCCTTTCTCCATTTACTTTGTATTTATTTTATCATACAAAGCAAAATAAAGAAAGCAAAAAATGAATGTTTCAAGGGAAAATTTATTCATTATCTAAAATATCTTTCAATTCAATCATATCGTCTGGAAGCCCGGCCTTGAAATGCATTTTTTCACCGGTTATTGGGTGAACAAATTCCAAGATTTCGGCATGCAACATTTGCCCATTATGATTTTTCAAAAATTCCAATAATTCTGGGGCTTTTACCGAACCAATATGTGATTTTTCGCGACCATATAAAGGATCGCATAAAACCGGAAAACCATGCGACGATAAATGAACCCTGATTTGATGTGTACGACCCGTCATCAAAGTGCAACGAAACATAGAAATATTTGGACGCGTCCAAACATCCATTACATTGACGATAGTATGCGCAGGTTTACCACCTGTTTTAACCATGCTCATTTTTTGACGGTTTCGGCTTGAACGGGCGATATTTCCAGTAATTTCAGCCCCAGCCCATGTCGGAACACCCCAAACAAACGCAACATATTTGCGGGTTAAATCATGCGCCATAAATATTTTTACCAAACCGCGATATGCCGCGTCGCTTTTTGCAAAAACCATCACACCACTGGTATCTTTATCAAGACGATGCACAACACCTGGACGGGTCTGTCCACCCAGCGCAGACAAATGCGTATACGCCAATAAATTTTGAACCAGTGTTCCTGTTTTATTTCCAGCAGATGGGTACATAACAACACCGCGCGGCTTGTTTATCACGATAATATCGTTATCTTCGTATAAAATATTTAAATCAAAATCCGTGCTGATATTATCATACGCAACATCGGTTTCTTTTTGGGTGATTTCAACAATAAATTCATCCCCCATCTTTGTTTTGTCTGACAATTTCAGCGGTTTATTATCAACGCGTGTTATTTTGAATTTCTGAATTTCACTGCGCGAAAATTCAGGCATACAACTTGATAAAAACTTATCAATTCTTTGCCCTGTGTTTTCTTCGTTTACAGAAAAATTTCGTATATCAGTCATTATTTATATTCTGTCCAATCAGGACCCTTGTCACATTTTGAAATATCAATTGTAAAATCACGTTTAACATCTGTTGGGCATGTCAAAATCCCGGTAGAACGCGCCTGGGTTGCATCTTCGGTTGCATTGCGCCAGGCAAAAGAAATTGTTTTTGGCGCCGCAACACACACTATGCGCAAATGACCGGACATTTTTCCATTTGGCGAAATCCATACACGAACACTGTCCGCTTCACCATAACAAGGAAAAGAATCCAGGTAATATAATACCAGACCATCTTTAATCAACGATTTGTTTTTACCCACAAAATTTCCTGTATATTGATGCAATGGCAACCCCGTCACCGCCGCCCAATCAACAGTTGTTGAAAAAAGACTTACGCGTGGTGCCGGCATTGGTGGAACATCGTCTGCAAAAACAGGTAAACAAACCAAAGACAATAAAATTGCATTTAAAAATTTCATTTTATCCCCTTTAATTCAACAGACAATCTTTTTACATTTGTTGGATCAACAGATAACATATGATTAAATGTGACTGTTGTTTTGCCCTCTAATAATGTTGCCGGTGGCATAAAAGTTTGGCGCGACAATACATTTCCATGGTCATCATACGAAACGACTATTATATTTGGTAAACCATATATATCGTTTGTAGTATTTGTTATATCCCCAGATACAAAAATACGATTATTTCCGTTTTCATCCACAACCATATGAATATCTTTGTTGTTTATTTTTGTAATTAACGGCTGACTTTTTTTAGCCCCAGAAAAATTAAAAATAACAACAAAAGAAAATATACAAGCCGCAATAAATGCGCAAATTGCCGCAATAAATTTCATCATTGTTTTTTGTGAAAAACGACCATGTGGCATCCAAACATGTCCGCACACAGCGCACTTAACAGGCGTATTCGGAACACGATCAAGATTGTATTCTGTTTTGCAAAAATCACATACTATCTTCATAAATATTACCTTGTTTAATATTTTTATATCATATTTTATTTCAAATTCAACATTTCATATTTAGCTCGTATTTGTGTTTGCATACTGTTAATCGCATTTATATAATCTGCAACGGTTGCATTTGCATTTGCAGCAACACCGGCAAATACACTGGTCGCGATTGTTCCAGACACAGATTCCATTGCAACGGCTATTGATGCCATACGCGATAATCCTGGGGAATTTATGTCTGCGAACCTGGCTTTTTTTCCTTTGACATCCCAATAGAAAGAAGAATCTTTTGGATCCTGAATTTTTTCGGTTATATTTAATTGCGGCGTCACAGAACCTGTGTATCCAACCGATACATACATCGCATTTATGTGCCCTAATATCAAATCCATATCACCAATTACTTTTAAAGATGTGGATTTATCGGTTGTATTTGAAATACTGAAACCGCTAAGCGTCAACGTATTAACATACAAATCATTTGTATAAAAAGATGAAAATTTTGCAGAATCTGCCAATGTCAATGTGTCATTAATATTTAAATTTCTGGAATCAGCGGTCAAAGCACCATTTATAACTGCCGTATTCGTTGCATATATTGAATCCAAAGTCACACGATTTGCGAAAACCAATGTAGAAACATCTAATTTTCCGACTTTCAATTTTTCTTCAAATTGTGCCTTGGACGCATCAATAAAACGAACATTGTTTATATCATGCCCTTCTAAATTCAAAGGCGACAACATTGTTGCATCTTCTTCATTTTCAGATGGCAATCGCCACAAATATTCTGTGTTTCCTCGCTTCACAGACGTCGTCCCAACCAAACCTTTGGCGTCAGATATTCCAAATTCAGATGTATTTGTATGATATGCACCAAAGCCGCCATATGTTGTGCCACCTTCAATAAAACCAAACTTGCCGCCACCAAGATTCACTATTTCACGTGTTCTAATTGGTGATATTTCTCTATCATTTAAAATCACTATTCCTTGCAATTTTGATTTATTATTGTTGTCTGCAGACTTTAATACGCGCAATTGAAAATCATCACCATATGTATTTGCAATATATTCTGGCAAACCATAATTTATCAAATCCTGTATTTTTACGCGTGTTATATTCTTACCCTTTGGGCGCATTAATTCTGTTTTATTTTCAACAATATAACGTTCTAATGCAGTTTGAACATTTTCCATCTGTCTGGTTATCGCGACATTTCTGGCACGCGAAACAGCGACTTCTTGATACCGAAACACAAATGGAATGATTAAAGCCGCCAATGCGACAGATAACATCAATTCAACCAACATGCCACCACGTTGAATATTTTTATAAAAAAGTCTATGTGTTTCAGCCATTATTTTGTCTGCCAATCCTTGTCCATTATTTTATCAAATTCGTCTGCATCTGGTACAGGCGGAATCGATGCTCGTGTTAGTGTCAATTTTGAAAACGAAGGCGGGGTTTTTGATGGAAAAAACCAAGAACCAATTTTTAATGGGGCCGTTCCAGCCAACAATAATTCCCCAGACACTGTTATGCCAAAATTTTCAAAGAACACTAAATCTGTTGCAGATAAATACGGTGTCAAAAGTTTGTTCATTGATATTCCACCGAAACCAGAAACACTTCTGGCGCTGGCTGATTTTAAAACCAAATTTCCTGCAACATTCACAGAATTTCCAATAATCGCACGATCCGCAATCAAACGCCCATTTGTTGTATACTTATCGCCATTTAATTTGTCTGCTTTTATCGTTCTGAAACCATTTGTATCACCTGTCACACGCATAGATGAAAAAGTTATGTTATCTGAATTTAAATTTGCACCGGACGAAAAATATACATTGTTTGCATCAACAACATCAGATTCAAGAAACACTGCATCTGCATCTGTTATTTTTGCAGAAACGCCGTCAATTTTTGCGACATTAAACACATTAAAATTATTCATATGCAAGTTTCTTTGCATTTGGTTAAGATTATCTTCACCCATTGTTGCACGATGTAAAAATCTTGATTTATCATCACCTTCAAAATCGTACGAAATTCTGAAAATCAAATCACCAACATAAAAATCATCAGGCGCAGACACGGCCCAACTTTGCGAATACGCAACACCATCTTCACGAACAACTGCAGCATCTTCACCAATTTGCTTTGCAATATTCGCAACACGATAATCAGATTTATCTATATTGAACGCCAGATAAACATCAGTTATTGATGCGCCATTAACTTTATATTTATCAACATAAACACTGTGTACCATTGATGATATTTTTTGTAATTCTTCATCGTTTAATTTTATTTCTGCATTGTCGTTCCATTGTGATTGATTAACACGAACATAATTTATAACATCATCACGAAGATTCACAATTTCATTAGCCTTGGCAATATCTTGTGATTCATGGGACATTTCAATAATTTGATTATACATAAACGGTGACAACACAATAACAACAGCCACAGCCAAAATCACTTCGGTAATGGTTGTGCCACGCATATTATCTGCATTTAATTTTTCAAAATATTTTTTATATGCAATCACTTCGTCCAGCCTGTAAACATTGTTTTATATTTATTCTTGATTCCAGTCTTTGCCAAAACACATATTGGCAAATTATATTTTGCGCCAAAGATTTATTATTATATTCAACATCCATTTGATTTATTATATCTTTGCAAGAAATTACATTATCTGATGCATCTTTTGCATCACCGATTATTTCAAAAGAATCATTATTTATTGTGTCAACATAGACATCCGGCAAAAGCGATGTTCCTGCCGGTCTTATATCAACCAACAAGACCCCCGAGCGTCCATCTAATAAACCATAAGACGTTTGATCACGCAACGATATATTTGCGGCATAAATATTTTTGACATCTATACCTTTTTTAGAACTGTACGCCAAACTTTCCGGATCAACATAAACATCCTGACCACGTGATGCGTCAAGATAAGAACCTATGTCAAGTCTATCAACATTAAAACTGAAATTATCGGCCAACACATTGCCGCGCACCAACCAATTTGCAGGTCCTTCAAAACTGGTTCGCCCTTCTGTCATAGAAAAATCGTACACAGACGCAACGTTTGATTCAAATCCACCTGTCGTTCCGAATCTGGCAATTGTTCTAAGCGACGCAGATGAAGTATTGATTTCGCCACGCGACACAGATAACGCAGCCCCACCATCTGCACTTTGAAAAACAGTTTTGTTTGCATATAAATCTGAAATTTTATTTTTATCTTTTCTGTTTTCTTCTACACCATAAAGCGAAAGCGTATTAAATTGTGCACTTTCAAATTCACCATTACGTACAAACAAAACACCTATCTTGTCGATACTGTTATTGTTCATATCCAATTCAGACAAAAATCCAATATTATTATCTGTTTCTTTTTTGGAAACAACATCACTGTACATTGTATCAAACGGTATATCTACTTCGATATTATTACCTTTTACTTTTGCATAAAATCCTATTCGGCGTGCTAATTCAGCCAATTGAACACGCGACAGATTTCCGCCACTGACATTAATAAAACCATACAAATCAGATTCGTTTTTATCAATTATCAAAGAAATATTTTGATTAAAACGTGTTTTAGGAACAAATCCCAATGGCAAACCATAACTTTCCAATACATCGACAAAATTATCTTTGCTTAATTCCTGTCTTTTATATGGCAGATTGTCTTTTTCTTCACGCAAATAAATTCTGGCTGCGCCGTACGCAGTTTCAATTTGTTCGGTTGTTGCATACATTTGTGCCGCCATATCACGTGATGAAATGCGTCTGGCAAAGAAAGGCATAAACGCAAAAACCAAAGTCAATGCCAGTAATGCCTGCAACAAAAAATTACCGCTTTGTTTTTGCAAAAACTCCCTCCTACTGTATCAAGCATAGCAATTGAAAAAAATTATTGCAATCAGTTTTAAGATGCTTTATCATTGTGTTGTTGAAAGACAAACAGTGGTTGCTGTTTGAAAAGTTTATTTCCATTAAACACAAAGAAAGAAAATGCAAAATAAAAAAAATCAAACATCTGTGACTCAGATGATTCAACGCTGTCATAAATGGCGCCAAAAAAGAAAACAGTATATTGATCAGGCACGTCAAACAAGTGATGAAATCGAACGCGAACGTTTGCTTCAAACCGCGGAACATTATGGTCGTATCGTTAACGAAGAACAAACAAAAATCGATTCACAACGCGACCAAAAAGACAAAACACCTGTCGTTGAAGAAATAGAAGCAAGCGAAAACAGCGAACAAAATGACGTCGCGGAAGATGAAGAAATTGGATTTCCAGATTTCATAACAAATTTGAAATAATTCAATCTGATTTTTATTGAAATCGTATATTTATTTGCTATGCTTTTCGCAAAGGAAAGCATTATGGAAAATAATTATACTGTTCTTGCACGAAAATACCGCAGCCAAGATTTTGAATCCCTTATTGGTCAAGATGTGTTAGTAAAAACTTTGACAACCGCAATTAATACAGGTCGTATTGCTCATGCTTATATCTTTACCGGAATTCGCGGAACCGGAAAAACCAGTACAGCGCGTATTTTAGCCAAGGCTTTAAATTGTTTATCATCCGATCATGCAACATCAAAACCATGCGGTGTTTGTGAAAACTGTCGCGCAATTGCGGCGGGTCAGCACATTGACGTCATGGAAATTGATGCCGCATCACATACCGGTGTTGATAATATGCGCGAAATTTTGGATGCAGCGCTTTACCGTCCGACAAATGCTAGATATAAAGTTTATATAATTGACGAAGTTCACATGTTATCAGCCAGCGCATTTAACGCATTGCTTAAAACATTGGAAGAACCACCGGCACATGTAATATTCATTTTGGCGACAACCGAAATCAGAAAGGTTCCTGTTACAATATTGTCACGTTGCCAACGTTTTGATTTGGCACGTGTTCCTGTTGAAACATTAAAGAAACATTTTGCATGGGTTGCAGAACAAGAAAAAATTGAATTATCAGATGGCGCAAATGAATTACTGGCACGTGCAGCCGACGGTTCAGTGCGCGACGGATTATCATTATTAGATCAAGCAATCGCACAAACTGGTGGCCATGTTGACGAAGGCGCAGTTCTTGATATGTTGAAAAGAACAGACCGTGGGACCGTTGTGAATTTTATGAAAACAGTTCTGTCTGGGGATGTAAGTGTTGCACTAAACAAGTTAGACGAAATCTATAATAACGGTGCAGATTTAACAATGCTGTTAAACGACATGATGGAATGGACACATTGGGCAACGCGTATGTATCCATCACTTAGATTAACAGACGCGACATCTTCACCATATACAGCCGATCAGCGCGAAACAATAAAACAAATAAACGAAACCATTTCCCTGAATACTCTTTCGCGTATATGGCAGGTTATGGTTGCCGCAGTTCCAGAACTGGCGGCATCTGCAAATCAAAAACAATGTTTTGATATGTTGATTGTTCGTATAATGCATATTGCAGATATGCCATCAATTCCAGAATTATTAAAACAAAATTCAAACGAACAACCAAAACCGGTCACAGAAAAACTGATTACAGAAAAATCAAAATTCATTGAAATAAACAATTCAAATGAATTGGCAACAGCCCTGCAAAACGCGCGTGAAATGTTGTTGTATTCTTACTATTCAACAAATCTTGAAATAACAGAATTTGAAAATGGGAAAATAAAATATTTTGATCGTAAAGGCGAAAAAGATTTTTCACAAAAATTAGCATCTTGGTTAAAAGAGAAAACCGGAAAAGTTTGGACACTTGAAGTTATTCAAGATGCACCGCATCAACAAACACTTTCGGAACACACAAAATCTGAAATTGAATCTGACCCACTGGTTTCCAGCGCAATGGATTTATTCGAAGATGCCGAAATTGTGAATATTTCAAAATAAAATGGGGGACAAAAAAATGAGGGAACAATCAGGACGTTCATTGATTGAAATTATCGGCGTTCTTGCCATTGGTGCAATTATGATTTCTGGGACATACGCAATATATAATTCCACAAATCAAAAACAAAAAAGATTGATTGCATCTGAAACATTAAAAGATATCGCAACAAAAACAAAAACATTATTGGAATATTCCGGATATCAAAATGTATCTGTTGATTTTTTGATTGAATCTGGCGCACTAAATAATGACAAGGCCCCAGCCGGAAATCAAGATTGGTCCATAACCAGCAATTTTGATGGAACAGAATTTTCAATCAATTTAACAGGTCTTACATTTGATGAATGTGCCTATTTCACAACCAAAAAATTTGATTGGACAAATCGTATAACTGTTAATGGATACGATTCTTCTGCCACATCATATTGTTTAAAGACTGGCGATAACAAAATGTCATTTTACGCACAATAAAACATGAAATTAAAAAACTTTGCTTTTATTGGATTATGTTTATTGACTGCTGGGTGCTTGCAATATCACAGTCCTACTCGAAACACATGGCAACAACACCTTTATGGTGCATCTTTTTCTGACATGACAGAAAATGCACGCACTGCTAAATTACCAGTATACATGGGCAAAGGTGGCAAGATTATCACACAAAATGGTGAATTATCCGAACGCATGCAATATGGTGACAAAAATGCAATAGATAATGCGGTCTTGGTTAATTATATGGCAAACCTTGAATACGAATTATATGATGCATTGCGTAAACCTGGTTTATCGGTACAAAGGGCCGGGACTGACGTGGTTGTAATATTGGTTCGTGATTCAATAATGAATCAAAATGTTGCAGATATATCGTCTGACGGTAACGATACATTAAAAACAATTTCAAAGATATTAAATAAATACAATGCGACATTTATGGAAATTGCAGGTTATACAGATTCAATGTCAGATCAAAATGCCGCGCACGCATTATCACTTGATATGGCGGAACGTGTTGCTGTCTATTTTGCACAACACGATGTTTCAACATCACGCATGTTTATTGTTGGTCGTGGTTCTGCGCGTCCAATTGCCGCCCAAGACGACATTGGACGATTAATGAACAGACGTGTCGAGATACGATTAACACCTGCGCGATAGACAGAATAAAATCCCAATACATATAACAAAAACATTTTGCGTTTTGATATAAAGGTTGCTATATTTCATATAACCAATAAACAAAAAGGAAGAAAAATGAAAAAAGATCTTAATCCAATTTTAAAGAAATATTCAAAAATGGGAATAATCGCTGCATCGGTTATCGTTGTCGCCTTGATTGGTATTTTTGGAATATCTGCAATGAAGAAAAACATGGACACATCTGCTGCGTTATCTGGCGTTTCACAAAATGCTGCAATTGCATCAGATTTGCGTATTGCGGTTATCAGTATGGATAAAATCCAAACAAATGCAACCGTACTTGAAAATTTACATAAACAACGTGCTGATTATGAAAACAAATTAAAGGCAAAATTAGAAAAAGAACAAAAGGCAATTGAAAAAGAAAAAGCCGATATTGAAAAATCTCAGGATGTTTTATCCCAGGAAGCATTGCAACGTCGTGTTGTTGATTATCAACGTCGCGTAAATGAATTTCAACGTCATTTGTCTGAAAGCGCACAGTCAATCGAAACATTGTACCAAGATGCTTTGAACACAATTCAAAAGAAACACCTTGATCCAATTATCGAAGGTATTATTGCCAAGAAAAAATTATCATTGGTAATTGATGGCCGTATGGCACGTACGGGTGCCGATGTCAAAGACCTTGATATCACAGATGAAGTAGTAAAAGCATTAAATAAAAAAGTTTCATCTGTCAAAATGGCAACCCCAAAAGGTTTATAACAAAATCTTTCTGATAAAAAACTACCGCCCAAACGGGCGGTTTTTTTATTAACGATCTTTTATATTTACACTAACATTTTCTATTATTTTTGATTTTGCTAATTCTTTTTTTATGTTTTTAAGCTCTTCTATTTCATTTGAAATACCAGACCAGATATTTACCCATGTATAAACTAATTGTATCGATATGTTTAAAGCATTTTTATCTGTTGCAACCGGATGATTTTGAATATTGCTTCTGTGTTTTTCTTCATTATGACAAAAAACTTTTGCTTTTGCTTCCAAAGATGTCAAAACCGAGATAAGTTTATCTATTTCATTTAACCAATATTCAACCATCCATGTTTCAACTTTTTTGGTCCCTTTTTTTATTCTTTCAATGGACTTTTCATATTTTTCAAAATCGTTTAACCATGCATCTATTTTCTCATCCCGCATGATTTCTTTTTTTATAAAATCTGCTTTTTTCATATCAAGCGCCCTTTAATCATTATAAATTAATTGTATCAAAAACGGATTTATATAACAAACAAAAACCGCCTAAACAGGCGGTTTTCAAGTTTTTTGATTATAATTCGGCTTTGACTTCTTGAATTTCGTAACATTCAACACGATCACCTTCTTTAAGATCGTTATATTTATCGAAACTCATACCAAATTCAACACCGACACTAACTTCACTGACTTCGTTCTTTTCACGACGCATTTCACCAATTTTGCCATCATAGATAACAACATTGTTACGCAACAAACGAACAAATGCAGATTTCTTTATCACGCCTTCGCTGACTCTACAACCGGCAACTTTAATGCCCTTGCCCACAGTGAATAATGCAATAACATCTGCATAGCCAATAAAGTTTTCGCGTTTTTCAGGCGCCAATTTACCAGACAAGATTTCTTTGATTTCATCAGTAATACGGTAAACAACACTGTGATAACGAATATCTACACCGTTATTGCGTGCCATATCACGAACAGCGGAATCAGCACGAACATTAAATGCAATAATTACCGCACCAGATGCAGTTGCCAATCTGATATCTCCTTCGGTAATCTGACCAACACCCGCCGATAATAATTCAACACCTGCTTTATCAGAATTAAATCCGCGCAACATATCTGAAATTGCCTCGACCGACCCCTGCACATCAGCGCGCAAGATAACTGGCAAAGTTAATTTCTTGGTTTCGTCACGTTTAGCAAACAATTCTTCCAATGACGAACGCTTAACCGCATTGGCTTTATCTTTTGCTTTTTGTACACGATATGCAGCAACTTCACGTGTTTGTGCTTCGTTTTCCATAACGTGTAATTCGTCCCCTGCACTTGGCACAGATTCCAACCCCAAAACCATAGCCGGTTGACCTGGTTTAACAGATTTAACACGAATGCCGTTTGAATTGATAAGCCCACGAACACGTCCAAATGTTTCACCAACAACGAATACATCACCCACAGATAATGTTCCCTGGCGCATTAAAACAGTTGCAACTGCACCCAAACCTTTTTCCATTTTTGCTTCGACAACATATGCGGATGCCAACATATCTGGATCGGCCTTTAAATCCATAATTTCAGCTTGCAACAAAATAGCTTCTTCCAGTTTGTCCAATCCCATTTTTGTCTTGGCAGAAATTTCAACACATTGAACATCGCCGCCCATTTCTTCAACTTGAACTTCCTGTTGAAGAAGGTCTGTTTTTACACGATACGGATCGGCTTCTGGTAAATCACATTTATTGATTGCGACAATGAACGGAACCTTCGCCGCACGAATATGATTAATAGCTTCAATTGTTTGTGGCATGATTGAATCATTAGCCGCAACAACCAAAACAACAATATCCGCAATTTGCGCACCACGTGCACGCATCGCGGTAAATGTTTCGTGACCCGGCGTATCCAAGAAAGTAATTATCGCACCAGATTTTGTTTTAACTTCGTATGACGAAATATGCTGTGTAATTCCACCTGCTTCGCCCGCTACAACATTTGCATTACGGAAAGCATCTAATAACGAAGTTTTACCATGGTCAACGTGTCCTACAACTGTCACAACCGGATAACGCGGTTGCAATCTGTCGGCATGTGGTTCTTCTTCTAAAATATTTGCATAAGGTTTAACATCAACACGTTTAACAGTTGCACCAAATTCTGTCGCGATTAATTCGGCAGTATCTGCATCAATCGATTGATTTTGGGATGCCATCATACCCATTTCCATCAATTTTTTGATAACATTACCAACTTTTTCAGCCATTGCAGCCGCTAAATCTTTGACAGTTATTGTATCGCCCAGCGTGACGACATGTTCAACCTTTTGTGGTGCAGTAAATACAGCGCGCGCTTTTTCACGGAATCTTTTCAAAGATGCTTCGCTGCGACGACGATTTGCGCCACGCAAACCAATTTCATCATCGTCATCATCTTCACCGCCACCGATAACAATGTCGTGGATAGAAATTTTACCGCCTTTTTTGAAATCTTTCTTAAAGCGATTTTGTTTTGAACCACGCATATCATCACTGTCTTCATCGCGACGATTGTTATGATTATTAAAGGCGACATTATTCTTTTTATTTTCGTGAGTATTTTCACGTATTGGCATAACAGGATTTTCATCAATAACAACTTCGTTTTCGCGTTGTGCCAATTGTTCTTTGACCGCTTCGTATTCACGATTTTCGCGTTCGATTTCTGCTTCGCGGGCTTTGCGCGCAGCTTCTTCTTCGGCTTCACGTTTTCTGCGTTCTTCGTCACGTGCTTTTGCTGCTTCCAGAACAGCACGTAATTTTTCATCAGCGGCACTATGTACAGCCTCGACCTTTTTAGGTTCTTCACGCAATTCGTTATTACCTGGTGCAACAATGCGGCGGCGGCGTTCAACGAATACCGCGTCGCCCTTTTTGCTTTGCACTGCACCAACAGTCACAGATTTTCCAAGTGTTAATGTCGCCATGTTTTAACCTTTGGTTAATTATTATTTTTTTATTCTTCGTCTGATTCTGGAACAATACCATATGCCAATTCACGTGCCTTCATAACAACACGTTCTGCCAAGCGTTGTGACATTGTATCTTCACCCAAGATTTCAACCAATTCATCAGATGCAAGATCTGCCAAATCAGACAAAGATTTAACATCGTTTTCGCCCAATTTCATAATGATTGGACGTTTGATGAAATCAAATTTCAACAAGTCGTCTGACATGCCCATCTTGTGACCATTGTCGAAATAATCTTGTTCAACTTTTGCTAAATAAGCCTTCGCACGATTTTGCAATTCAGTTGCCAACTCAGTATTAAAGCCTTCAATAGATTCCAATTCAGATTGTTCGACATATGCAATTTCTTCGATTGTTCTGAAACCTTCGGTTATTAACAATTGCGCAATTGTTTCATCAACATCTAATGCAGATGTGAACAATTCTGTCTTTTCTTTAAATTCTTTTGCGCGACGCTCCATTTCTTCGGCTTCGCTCATAACATCAATATTCCAACCTGTTAATTGAGACGCCAGACGAACATTTTGTCCGCGACGACCAATTGCCAAAGATTGTTGATCTTCGGTCACAACAACCGCAGCTGTATGAGTATCTTCATCAACAATGATTTTTGCTACTTTTGCAGGTTGCATTGCGTTAACAATGAACACAGCTGGATCTTCGGAATACAAAATAACGTCGATTTTTTCACCGTGACATTCGTTAATAACTGGTTGAATACGTGTTCCTTTGATACCGACGGTCATACCAACAGCATCAACAGATGGATCTTGGGTTTCAACGGCAATCTTAGCATGAGAACCAGGTGCACGAGATACAGATTTAATTTTAATAATACCTTCGTAAATTTCTGGAACTTCCTGTGTGAACAATTTTTCCATAAAACTTGGGTGTGTTCTGGTCAAGAATATTTGTGGGCCAGTATTAGAACGGACAACATCCATAATCAAAGCACGAACACGGTCACCAACGGCCAAACGTTCGCCCGGAATTAATTCTGTATTTTTGATATAACCTTCGGCTTTGCCATTAATATCAACAAAAACATTTCCGAATTCAATACGTTTAACAACACCATTGACAATATCGCCAATATTGTCTTTGAATTCTTCGTATTGGTTGCCTTTTTCAGCGTCCCTTACACGTGCAGTCATAATCTGACGCGCAGTTTGGAAAGCCATACGACCAAATTCTGGTTCTGGCAACATATCTTCTACGATATCGCCGACCTGTGGATTTTCAGCATATTTTTTTGCTTTATCGACAGTTAACATCGTGTTTGCATCATATTCGTCGCCCTTGGATTCTGGGGATTCAATAACTTCAAACAAACGTTTAACATAAATAGCACCATTTTTGCGATCTATTTGTGCAACTATGTTAAATTCTTCGCCATATTTGTGTTTCGCAATTTTTGCAATCGCCGCTTCCAAAGATTCAATAACAGTTTCACGGTCTATCATTTTTTCTTGGGCCAAAGAATCAATTGCAAGTAATAAATCCTGGCGTGGCATAGATTCAAAAGACATTTATTTCTCCTTACGATTTTGTTTTTATTGCCTTTTATTGAAAGAGCGGGGTTTTTGTAACCCCGCCCTTAAAACTTATTTTTAAGAACACTACATATTATTATGTCCGAATCGTTAAAAATCAAGCAAAAAATACAGTAATATTAACAAGAAATTAAAACATATTATTGTCTTTGTTGCTTGACGGTATGGATTTTGGGATTTATACTTTACTATTATGAAAATAATCAACAGATATTTTAGGCGTCAATTACTGGGCATATTTGTTATGTTATTGCTGATTCTTACAGGATTGGCATGGATGATGCAAATTATGTCCATGATGAAATTCCTGATAAGTTATGGTATCGAATTTTCCAGTTTTGTTTATATGACGTCCCTTATGATACCGTTTATTATATCAATAATTGTTCCATTTGTGACATTTATTGCTGTGATTTTCATATACAACAAAATGATCACCGAAAACGAAGTGACGGTTATGGCCGCATCTGGATTGTCGCCGTGGCAGATTGCAAAGCCGGCAATAAAATTATCTGTTTGGTTGACTGTATTGCATTTAATTTTAAACATTTGGTTTGTTCCATTGACCCAATCTATGTTTTACAGCACACAATGGAATCTGCGTTATGGTCTGGCACACTTGAAATTACAAGAAGCTGCCTTTACAAAATTATCAGATGGTTTGGTTGTATATGTAGATAATGTATCTGGCCAAGATTTAAATCAGTTAATGCTATCTGATATGCGTGAAGAAAATAATCAATTACTGATTTTTGCAAAACGTGGCAAATTAGTATCTACTGTTCACGGTCTTTCGATTGTCACAAATAATGGCTCTCTTCAAATGTTAGGGAAAAACGGTTTTACAACAGGAACATTTGATAATCTGGACATGGACTTAAATCTGGTAGAGAACGACAAAGATGCATCTTTTCGTGTCCGTCGTATTCCGACATGGAGACTTTTACAGACGGTTTTTTCACAAGACGACAAACACCAACATCAATTAACATTGGTTGAGATTTGCACACGATTTATAAATCCTTTTATGGATATAATCTTGGCATTGGTTTGCACATTGATTTTATTAAAATCATCACTTTTACGTCGCCGCGCATCTTTTGCGCCCGCAATGGCTGTTTTAAGCATGGCTGCAATAATGGCATTCTACATGTCAATGTCTAATATGGTGATTACCTTGACTGATGTTGGCACAGTTGCGATTGTTGTTTTTTGTTTATTGTTCGCTTTAATTGGATTATTATTGAAAAAATGAAATTCGCAGGAACCTTTTTATTGACATGCCTTGCAACGACAAATGCTTTTTGTCTTGGTGTTAACATGGATGAAGCAAAAACAATAAAATCAGATAAAATTTATTATAATGTAAAATCTGAAGAAATAAAAACATATGGTAATACCGAAATGACAAACGCATCTGGTCAACGGGTAAAAGTGAATGAATTAACACTATCAAAAAACGCTTCTGATGTTGACGCCAACGATATCGAATTATGGCTTGGCAGCAATGTTTATATCAAAGCAGAGAACATATCGCGTGATGGCACCGAAACAATAGCAAAAAACGCAGATTTTACGGCATGCGAAGGATGCGATTCATATGGAAATGCCTGGGACATACACAGTGCAACTGTTATCCACGACATGGATGAAAAAATGCTCTATTTTCACAATGCATCTTTTTGGGTTTATGATAACAATATCCCGGTTTTTTGGTTACCATATTATGAAATGCCTGACCCAAGTGTAAAATATAAGTCAGGTCTTTTATCGCCCAGTTTTAATTCCACAAATGGCATGGGGACACAAATAAACGTGCCAATTTATATAAACATATCAGAACGCCATGATTTGACACCAACACTGTCATATCTGACAAACGAGAATCCTTTATTTCAAGCAGAACACAGATTAAATCTGCAACATTCCGAATTCAGGACCACCGGTTCTTTTACTCATAATAAAGCGGCCGAAAATCGCTGGCACATATTTAACAAAGACAAAATTGAACTGGGCGAAAATGCGCGCGCACTTGTATATATCGCAAGAACATCTGATAAAACATATTTACAGAAATATGGATTTTATGATTATCAACCGTATCTTGATTCCGGGGCCAAGGTTGAAATATTTGGTCAAACCGGTTATGTCGTTGCCGATACGCACATCTTCCAAGAATTACGTGATCCAGGCTATAATCAAACATATGCATCTGGAAATATTTTACCAAATATTCGCGGCGTGTATCAATCTAACCCTTTCTATAAAGAAACATATTTAACTTTATCTGGTGATGTATTGGCGGTATCTGGTGATGATTCAGACAGCCAACGTCTTATCGGTGAAGCGCGCATAGTTTCACCATGGACGCTTTGGGGTGGTAATCGTATAACATTAAGTGCCGCATCAAGATACGATGTTTACAATTTTGATAAAATCCAAATGGCAGATAACAATGAATTATACACGGGCGTAAAATCGCGTTTTTTACCCAGTGGTTATATTGAATGGGGATTACCACTTTACAGTGTTGATAATGATTGGACTTACATAATTGAACCACGCGCCAGATTAACAGTTATGAAACGCAGCGACAAAGATTCTGTATTTGCACTGAACAACGATTCTGATGGTCGTTTTTTGTCAGATACCACTTTGTTCTCTGACAATCGTTATGCCGGATACGATGTGTGGGAAAATGGGAACTTTATTGATTACGGTGCACGTTGGGCGGCATTTAATAACAAACATAATATCGAAGTATTTTTGGGACAAACATACGATTTAAATACGACAGACGAAGACTTTAACGAAAATGGTTTTAGAAATGGTTTTTCTGACTATGTTGGGCGTATTTCCTATTCCAGAAAATATTTTCAAATTGCCAGCCGTTTTCGTTTTGATCGTGTAAATTTTGATTTAAGCCACATGGAAAATTCATTATATGTTGGCAAAGGGAAAAATTATTTATCATTAGGACACATTTGGGATACACAACCTATTGATATTTATAAAAACAAAGATAAGTATACGCATGAAATTGTGACCGGAGCAGGCTTACAAGTTACAAAAAGAATAAACGTTCGTGAATCTGTCATATATAATACATATGAACATGTGATACAGCGTCACTCGGGTGGTATATATTACGAACATCCATGTTATTATTTCTCGTTCGGGTATCAACGTGATAACGCCGAAAGAAGAAATTATGTTGGAAACACGACATTTCAATTCAAATTTGGAATGAGCATTGACGGCAAACATTATTAAGGACAATTTAATATGAAAAAGATTATTTTTATTTTAACATCATTATTCATAGGTTTTGATTGTGCTATGTCTGCAACTGTTGTTGGAACCGTTAATGGAAATCCAATAACAGATTCAGATATTACCGCACGTACTGAATTGATGACGCGCCAAGGCAAAACATCAACAACCAATCGCAAACAAGCGTTCCAGAATATTATTGATGATTATATAAAATTGGAATATGCGTCCAATTATAATGTAAAACCAACAGATAAAGATGCGGATAACGAATTAAAGAAAATGAATATGGGCGAATTAAGCGCAACGATGCGTTCTATGGCACGATTGGCTGTGCGGGCTGATATTGCATGGAATGTTATTATGGCAAAAACAATTGTTCCAAATATAGAAGTATCACAAAATGATATTAACGAAGAAAAAACAGAAATCGCACGCGAACACGGTTTGCCAATCGAAGTGACTTTGCTGCGTTTAATTGATATTCCAACAGATATTTCAAAAAAATTAACAACGCCAAAAAATTGTGATGCGGCTGAAAAAATGGTTGAAGATTTGGGCGGATATCCGCAAAAGATAACTGCCATGCAATATGAATTAGCACCGGAAGTCCGTGAACGCATTGCGAACCTGCCCCTGTTAACATGGTCAAAAAACGAAAACAATACCGTATTTTTGGTTTGCAGTGAAAAGAAAACCAAAGAATATAAAAATCTGGACGAAATAATCAAACAAAATGCAATTTATAAAAAGGCTTCCTTTAACGGCGACCAGCAATTAAAACAATTGCGCAGAAAGGCAGTAATTATTGTTAACGACGACAGATATAAATTATGAAAACCGTACTTTTTAATTTAAATGACAAAGAATTGGAACAATTTGTGGCAGATTTAAATCTGCCACGATTTCGCGCGAAACAAATTCGCGAATGGTTAAATCGTGGCGCGCCCGATTTCAGTGTCATGAAAAACCTGCCCGAAGATTTACGCGATAAATTGTCTGAAATTGCCGAAACTTTGCCTTTAAAAATTGTTAAAAAATTGGAAAGTGCCGATAATCAGACAACCAAGTTCTTGCTGGAATTAGTGGACGGCGAACAAATCGAATGCGTTCTAATGCGCACCACATACGGCAACAGTGTTTGCGTTTCATCCCAGGCAGGATGCGCAATGGGTTGTAAATTTTGTGCATCAACATTATTAGGGCTTAAACGCAATTTAACAGTTAATGAAATGTTTGCACAAATCTTGGTTGCACAATGGGAATTGCGCGGCGATAAATTTCGCGACATAAAACCAAATGGTGATGCAAATAACGGCGATGTTTCACATATTGTTGTTATGGGAACCGGCGAACCATTACAGAATACAGAAAATGTAATCGGATTCTTAGAACGCGCAAATAATGAATTAAACATATCATGGCGCCGAATAACAGTTTCCACATGCGGAATTGTTCCGGGTATAAACGAATTAAACAAATGGGGACGACCAATAAACTTGGCAATATCATTGCATGCGCCGACCGATGAATTACGCAGTCAAATTATGCCTATAAATAATAAATATAAATTGCACGAGGTTTTGGATGCTGCTTTTGCATTTTCAGACACACACAATCGCCAATTGATGATTGAATATATATTGCTGGGCCAGAAAGACGAAAACGGCTCTGTGATGCTTTATAATGCAAACGAAGACTATGCAAACAAATTGGTTGAATTGATGCGCGGTCATAATGTTATGGTAAATTTGATACCTTGGAATACGGTTGATGAACGTGATTTTGCATCGATTTCTGGAAATGCAGTTCACAGATTCCAGGATATTTTAATTAAAAACGGAATTCATACACGAATCAGACGGGAACGGGGGGCAGATATTGGTTCGGCATGCGGTCAATTAAGACTAAAAAACTCAAAGGACAACAAAAAATGAAATTAAGATACATAACATGTTCTGATCCCCGCGAAAATATATCTGTACCGTCTTTAATAAATTTTACTGAAAAATATCCAATATCTGAATTGGGAATTCAGGCTCATCCTGGTCCTATGTCTTACAAAGGGCGCAGATATGGATGGTTTAATCAGATTATGTTCGTTTCTGGTAATATGCCAACACCTCCAAATATCGCATTACATATAAATTATGAATGGTGCGATTGTATGTGCCGCGGCATTATTCCAATTGAATTACAAAAATGGATAAATGCACGCAATGATATAACAAAAGAACCGGTTATAAAAAGAATTCAATTAAATATCGGGGACAACACGCGATCATTTAATCCATTGGCACTGGCAAATTTGATCAAGAACCACAAAGACCAAGAATTCATTTTGCCATACAATAAAAATACATCGGCACAAATAGCACAGTTAAAATCAACAGGTGTGCGATTTTCGCTTTTGTTTGATAATTCTTATGGGACCGGAATTTCACCAGATGAATGGCAAAAACCTGTTTATGAAGACGTGCCAAATGGCTATGCGGGCGGACTTGGACCTGGTAATGTTGAAATACAATTAAAGAAAATAAACAAAATATTACCAGCCGATTATGAAACATGGATAGATGCCGAAGGTCGCCTGCGTGATATTTATGACACACAAAGTTTTTCACTGGGTCTGGCCGAAAGATATATGTCCGAAGCAATTAAATGGCATAATCAAAACACAAAATAACGGATACTGATATGCAATTAAGATATATAACATGTTCGGACCCACGCGAACATAATTCGATAAAATCAATTATAAGCCTGGCGCATATGCCACACGCTGAAATTGCGGTCCAATGTCATCCATCCAAAATGTCACCAGGCATGCCGCGCAATATTTGGTTTGAACAATTAATTCATGAAACATTACAAACATCACATGTCAATCTGGCAATTCACATAAACAACGAATGGGCTAATGATATTTGTACCCGCGGGATAATTCCAGATACAATTTATAATTGGATAAAAATTGAAAGAACACACAAAAAACCACTTATAAAACGTGTTCAATTAAATATGTCAAAAAATGTTGCTGATAATATTAATATCAATGCAATGCGTGGTCTGTTATATGATTTTCGACATACAGAATTCATATTCCAATACAACGACAAAACAAAAGATGCAATTGAAAAAATGCATAAATCTGGCGCAAAGTTTTCACTTTTGTTTGATGCATCTGGCGGTAATGGTATTTCACCAGATAAATGGCAAAAACCGGTATATGACGAACACCCAATGGGATACAGTGGTGGAATATCCCCCGACAACGTTATTGGAAATTTAAGAAAAATAGACAATGTTGCACATGGGCGTGAAATCTGGATTGATGCCGAAGGCAGACTTAAATCACAAAACCTTTTTGATGAAAAGGCATTATTTGATACCGACCTGGCAAAGGTCTATATTCAACGCGCCAACAAATGGCAAAAAATGCGTTAAAAAAAC
Source organism: uncultured Pseudomonadota bacterium (assembly GCA_900321105.1). Lineage (GTDB taxonomy): Bacteria > Pseudomonadota > Alphaproteobacteria > Rs-D84 > Rs-D84 > Enterousia. The sequence continues at coordinate 28,451 of OOHL01000005.1, forward strand.
CGCCGTTTGGCGGTTGTTTTTTTAATACGTTGTTACTGCACCTAAAAAATACCTATGTTCCAAATCTGCTCTGTCAACACCATTTCTTTCACAATAATCATTCAATTCCGATATACAAATGCTGCGTCTGTCCAAAATTTCTCTACATCTGCGACATTCGTCACCTTCTCTATTCAATCTTTCGCTTGTTGTATTTTCACGACATTCGCCATATTGATTCATAGAAATACTGTTTGGACAACCATTTTCATTCATTTCGTCTTCACAATTTGCCGCACTGCCACCAAGATATAGTCCTTGGCTAAAATGTGCTCTTTTCAAATTACAGTCTTTATCTATATCAACTTGTGATATGTCCAAGTATTTATAGTTTTTGCTTTTGTTTGTTTGGGAGGCTGATTCCGCTGTGCACACAACATCAGAATCAAAATCTTTATATGAACTAACTGTATAGTTATTACCATTTAATGTTGTATGGAATCCATCTTTACATTTTGTAATAAAACATTCCATTGAATCATCTTCTGCTTTAAGCCAGAACCCCATTTTGGCATTATGCGAATCTAAAATTTCTTGCGAACAAACTTCAAGTTGCGGAACATTTTCTTCTTCCGTTTCTTCTGGTATTGGTAAAACACTTGCAGAACCGTCTTTACATTGTTCGTATGATTTCATTTCTTTTTGACCACACAAACAAGTCTTTTCCGATGCATTATATTGTCCACCACGTTGTGAACATTCGCCAGCCGCATCGACCAGAACACATTTTCCATTTTCCCATTCATAAAAAGTTTTGGCATTACATTGTGCCATTGCGCTTTCTAACTGTTGCGCCTTTTGTTCTTTTATCGCATTATCTAAATCTTCTTGTGCAGTTTTTATTCTTTTGTCATTTTTTTCTATCGTTTTTTCGTTTGTTTTTATTGTTTTTGCTTCATATATATTTGCCGCGACACCCGCCGCAGTTAAACCCAATGTAGAAACGCCCGCAATTTTAAGTCCCTTGGTCGAACCCATGCATTTTTCCAATTCTTCCATCTTGTTTTGCTTTTCACGAACCAATTGTGTATAACGCGCAGACGCACCAAGACACATGCCCGGCACCAACATTAATAATAAAAACGATACAAAATATTTTTTCATTTCAGTGCATCTTTTTGTTTATTTAAATCTTTTATTGTTTCTTTTTGGGTTTTAATTTCATCTTTTTGATCTTTGATTTTTACACCCTGGACCCCGGCCGCAACACCTGTTGACACCACCCCGGCAGCCCCGATAACAGTTGCCGCAATCCAACCTTTTTTCTGTTTTTTACATTTTGCGATTTCTTCATCCAATATCGCAATATCGTTTTCCAATGTAGCAATTGCTGCATCTTCATCAAAATCCTCAATTGATTCGCCACTTTGTACTATGAATTTATTTTGCGTATTATTATTGATCTTTACTGCTGCATCTGCATTAAAAACACTTACGAAAACGCATGCAAAAATTAAAACATATTTTTTCATGAAAAACCCCGCTCTTTTGAACAAATTATATCATAAAAAGCACAAATATAAAAATTATTTCTGGACAAATATAAAAAATAAGGTAATATAGGTATCGCTTTGGGTGTTTAGCTCAGTTGATTAGAGCATCTCGTTTACACCGAGAGGGTCAGGGGTTTGAGTCCCTTAACACCCACCAAAATTTAAACCGGGTTTTCCCGGTTTTAATTTTGTTTTGTGGTGTTTGGACGAAAACCCCAGGTTTGACTATGAGTAAGCAAAAACGAGTATTTACGAAGTTTGAGCGCTAACGAATGCCGCGCAGGCGAAAGCCGAGCGAGTCCCTTAACACCCACCAAAATTTAAAAACCGGCCTTTTAGGTCGGTTTAATTTATTCTATCGATCCGGTGACTTCGTTCATTGTCTTTTCGATCAATGCATCTGCTTTTGTTTTTGCATCAACATAGGCATCCATCACCGCCGCTGATAACATCTGTGCATCGGTATTCAATGCGTTTGGTTGTATAACCACAGATAACACATCATATTTGCCTGTCATTGTCACAATAACATCACCGTTGCCCCCTATTCCGCGCACCTGTTGTGCACCAAGTGAATCCTGGGCAGCAGATATTTTTGATTGTAAATCTTGTGCCTGGGCCATAAGGCTTTCCATATCCATAAAACCCCTCCTATTTTTCACGTATCAACAGCATCTGTATAGCTTTTGCTGGTATTCCAAGCTGTTTAGTCCAAAACTCTGTCAATTGCATTTTTGGAATAATATTAGAATTCGCATCTTTTAATGCAGCAACCCCGGTATCGAATTCTTTTTTTCCGCTGTATAATAATCTGATTCTTTTTTGACCAGATGGTGCAATATCATAACCATGTATTTCAAATCGATATTTGCCTGTTTCTTGGTTTTGTGCGACAGATGTCAAATACAAACTAGACAACATTTTTTTATATTCAGGAATCTTCGCAACCGGGCAACCTAAATAGGATGCCCAATCGCTATCTTCCCAATCTAAACGTCTTTTTGGCATATAAAACTCCTGGTATTATTTCTTTTCTTTACCAGTTTTTTGATCAATACCAACCATGGACAAACGCGTTTTGCCGCGTTTATCTGTGCCCATGTATTTTACAAAAACTTTGTCGCCTTCTTTGATTTTAGCGTCTTCAATTTTTGCCAATCTTTCCCCTGTGATTTCAGAAATATGAACCAAGGATTCAAAATTTTTCAAAATCTTTACAAACAAACCAAAATCTTTGATTCCACTGACAACACCTTCATAGATTTCGCCAACTTCTGGTTCCGCGACAATTTCTTTGATGCGTTTGATTGCTTCTTCGGCATCATCTTTGTCGGCTGCCATGATTTTAATACTGCCATCGTCTTCTAATTCGATTTGGGTATTTGTTTCACGTGTCAAAGCCTGGATAACAGAACCACCCTTGCCAATAACATCACGAACTTTGTCTGGATCAATTTTCATTGTATATGCCTGTGGTGCATATTCAGACAAAGATGTTCTTGGTTTCTTGATTGCTTTTTCAATTTTACCAAGGATGTGCATACGGCCATCTTTTGCCTGTGCCAACGCATGTTCCATGATTTCAAAAGTAATCGATGTGATTTTAATATCCATTTGCAATGCGGTAATACCTTGATCTGTACCTGTGACCTTAAAGTCCATATCGCCAAGGTGGTCTTCATCGCCCAAGATATCTGTCAAGATTGCATAATCATCGCCTTCTTTAATCAATCCCATCGCGATACCTGCAACTGGACGTTTCATTGGAACGCCGCCATCCATCATCGCCAATGTTGCGCCACATGTTGTCGCCATCGAAGACGAACCATTAGATTCCAAAATGTCGCTGCATATACGAATTACATAATCAAATTCGCTGCGACTTGGAACCATTGGATGAACCGCGCGCCATGCCAAATTACCATGTCCCAATTCACGACGACCTGGGGATTTTAAACCTTTGGCTTCACCAACTGAATATCCTGGGAAGTTATAGTTCAAAATGAAATCGCGTTCGCTGTCACCATCCAAAGATTCGATTGGCAATGCGTCTTTGCCACCACCCAGTGTCAAAGATACCAAAGCCTGTGTTTCACCACGTGTGAACAATGCAGATCCGTGTGCGCGTGGCAATACACCCAATTCAATTTCAATTGGACGTACAGTTTTTGTATCACGACCATCGATACGTGGTTTGCCCGCCAAAATATTTCCGCGCATAATACGTGCGGTAATACCTTCGACAATTTCATCAGCCCACGATTCCAATGTTGATGTTGCTGTTTCGGTTTCTGGGAACAATTCTGCGATACGTGCTTTTGCTTTTGCATGAATTTCAGACAAAGTATCAAGACGAACCAATTTTTCTTTGATTAACAATGCGTCTGTGATTTCACCTGCGAATTGTTCAAAATCTTTTTCCATTGCAACATATTCTTCGCTGTGTTCTGGAATTGCCCATGGTTCTTTGCCAGCCTTTTTAACAAATTCGTTAATTGCCTTGATAACTGTTTGTTGTTGATCAAAACCGAATTTAACAGCACCCAAAGTTGTCTTTTCATCCAATTCACCAATTTCAGATTCAACCATCAACACACCGTCTTTTGTAGCAGCAACAACCAAATCCATTTGTGATTCTTCGACTTCTTTTTTGGATGGGTTTAACAAATATTTGCCATCTTTATATCCAACACGTGCTGCACCAATTGGGCCTGCGAAAGGAACACCAGAAATTGCCAACGCCGCAGATGACGCAATCATAGCCAAAATATCAGGTTGATTTTTCTTGTCATAAGAAAACACCTGGGCAATGATTTGAACTTTGTTTTTAAATGTTTCTGGGAACAATGGACGAATTGGACGGTCAATCAAACGCGCAATTAATGTTTCGCTTACGCTTGCTTTTCCTTCACGACGATCACGTGAACCAGGGATACGACCAGATGACGCATATTTTTCCTGGTAATCAACAGTCAAAGGAAAGAAATCTTGACCTTCGACAGCAGTCTTTTCAGCACACACAGTTGCCAAAACCATTGTGCCACCCATTGTTGCCATAACGGCACCAGTTGCTTGTTTTGCAAAACGACCTGTTTCCAAAATAACCTTTTCATCACCATATTGAAATTCAACAGTGACCGGATTATTCAAAACATGTTTTTCGCCTTTTTTAAATATTCCAAACATATATTTTCTCCATTTTTTAGTTAGTTTATCTGTGCAGAGAAAAATCATTCGTTTTTGCACTCTGTCACACCAAGCACAAAAAAGAACAATTTCATCCCTGCGACTTTTCCGAGATTGATTATAAAATATATTTAATGTTTTGCAACAAAAAAGCCCCGCTTTTCACGGGGATTTTTTATTTTATTTACAAACCCATTTTTTCCTTCATTTCAATTAACACTGGGGTTTTAATTCCAAGTTTTTCAGCGCGCCTGATTAAACCGCGTAATGCAAATATACCCTCAACCGTTCCGGTGTATTGTTCGCCACGTGCGATTGCTTCACCCGCTGAAAAATTACGGGATGTTGGTGATGTAGCAGAAAGGAATAAATCCCCCACCCCACAAAGCCCATGGAACGTTCCGCAATCCGCGCCCATTTCAACGGCAATATCAACAATTTCATCCCATGCGCGTGTAAATATCAATGCGCGTTCGTTTTCACCACCAGATTTTATTGTTAAATAACCCGATATCAAAGATTCTGCATTTTTACCAACGCCACAAATTTGTGCACCCATAAAATCATCACTGTCCTGCAAATAAAGCGCAGATAATGCGATATGACCACCTGCCCTTACCCGTTCATTCCCGGCAATCGTAGAACCGGTTGGGATACCGGTTGCAACCTCACGCGCAAATTGTGGACCCGACAAAACACCAAAATCTTTGCATTCAGGTAATTCTGTATTCAAAATTTCAGACATAAATTCGCCAGATTCACCCTCCATACCCTTGGTACAAATCAAAACTGGTTGTCCATTATAAACATTGCGCATCTTCTTAACTGTTTCACGAAAAAACGCAGCCGGTGTGACGATTAACCAATATTCGCAAGCCCCTAAATCTGCCATATCATCTGTACGATTGACATTTTCTGGCTTTTCCAAATCAGCCAATCCATCAAAAACACCTTTGAACGCCCAATGTGTGACTTCATTCCCAGAACGCGCACAAGTATATGCCAACGCTGTGCCCCATGCACCCGCGCCAAAAACCCCTATTTTCATTTCAGTTTCCTTAATTTTTTTTGAACATTTGGCACAATAATCAAACAATCATCTGACAAATCCAGCGCATGTAAATAAGCCTTGCTTGCGCGTTCTTTGTCGCCCTGTTTAACATAAAAATCACCCAAATGTTCATAAATCGAAGAAGATGCCGGCGCCACTTCGCCAATACGTTCTAAAATTTCCAGTGCGTTTTCAACACCTTCCCTTTTTTCGACGATAACACTTAACAAATCCCATGCCGCGACATCAGATGTATTTATTTTTATCAGCGCCATCGTATAATTATACGCATCGTCCAAATTTTTATCTTGTAATGCCCAAACACGCGCCTGAAGCATCATTAAATCTGGCGATATACCACTATCCAATTCTTTCACCTTGGCCAAATCTTTTTGTGCATTTTTCGCATCCCCAAACATGACATACACGTATGCACGTTGTTTAAGAAAATAAATTTTTCCATTATCAGATAAATTCTTACTGTTTAATGCACGATTTACGACCGCTAAAGCCGCAGATTTGTTCCCGTTTTTTATATGATTGCGTCCAACCTTTTGTACCGCAGGCACAAACAAAGGATTCTTGCGCGCAATTTTTTCAATTGCCTTCTTGTCGTTATTTTTTTCTGCGATTTTTAATTGCCCGAACAAATACAGGGGACTTGATTTTTTAATCTTGTTAAAACTTGTTTCAAAATCGCCGTTATTATAATAATAATATTGTCCCAAATAATAGTTTATCGCATCAAGATTTGCATCATTTGATATAATTTGGGCAAAACGTAAAAACATCAGCGACAAATCAGTGTAAATCATAATCTGGGTATGAGATACGGTCTGAACAAGGCTGAATACCAGATTATTTTTATAACCTGCATAATTCGACCAATCTGGAATTTCTGTATAATTTAACATATACATACCACCAACCTTGGCCAGAAAATCATCCCGCAAAATTTCCATATCTTCAAACATTTCGTTTTCGCGATAAAACGACATTAAATAAAGATAATCATTAACATTCATAAATTCAGGATGAACCTTGGCAAATTCTTTGGCCGCCGTATCAATATCATTATTTAAAACAGCGATTTGACCGCGAACAAAAGATTTCCAATTTTCATCAACCTTTAAAGAATTAATAAATTTTGCCGTATCTTTTGGATTTTTTGTCTGGGAACCAGAAAAAATTCGAATTGGCGCCGCAAGGATTGAACTGTCTTTATTATGTCTTTTATAAACAGATTTCCAATCATCTTTTTGAATCAGATAGGCATCATAAATCAACCTTTCGACCACATCCTTGGAATTTTTAAAAGATTCTACATCTTGTGGCATTTTGCCACCAAAAAAATCTGTCAGACTTTTAATTTGTGCAATGTTTTTATTGTCTGTTTTGATACCATTTATCATTTTTGACGCACTTTCAAAATCATTTATATAAAGCGCATGCTGGGCCGCCAAAAACGAGCCAAAATCGGTATTTAAAACCTCTCCGCCCTGCTCTTTATTTCCGTGACCCAAATCAACAATTTTTTGCCCCAACAATGTTGAACAAAAAATCACTGTCGCAATCAAAAATGAACCAATATAAAAACTTTTAATTTCTTTCATAGTAAAATCATGTTAGAATAAATTTTATGAAAACAGAAGAAAAATTTATTAAATACGAAAAATTGCTTAAACAATGGTCAGAAAAAATGAATCTGGTCGCGCCAAGCACTTTAAGTGATATACAATCACGTCATATTCGCGACAGCGCACAATTGGCCAAATATTTACCAAAAGATGTAAACATTATTGATTTGGGCAGCGGCGCCGGATTTCCAGGCGTTGTTTTGGCAATTATGGGTTGGAACGTCACATGCACCGAATCAATTGGCAAAAAAGCACGATTTTTATCCGCGTTAAAAGAAGAACTTGATTTACCAAACCTTACAATCATCAACGACAGGATTGAAAATTTTCTTTCAAAAACACCGGTAAATACCGGCGATTTTGTATTTACAGCACGTGCATTTGCACCATTGATTAAAATTTTAGATTACACACATAAAACAAAATGCCGGCTTTTTTTATTAAAAGGCCGGGAAATAGAATCTGAAATTCAAACCGCAAAAACTAAATATAAATTTGATTATAAATTATATAATTCTGAAACAGGTGATGGTTTTATTATTAATGTTTTTAACATAAAATAAAGATTTATTTCACATGAAACAATTAATAACTTATTGTTTTTACTTAATTTAATATTTATATTGACTATTCTTTTGCTATTTTATATTCTGTCAAAAAAGGTTAAGGAATTTTTAAAATGGCAAAAATAATATCATTTGCAAATCAAAAAGGCGGTGTTGGTAAAACAACAACCGCTATAAATATCGCCGCATCTCTGGCTGCGATAAAAAAGCGCGTATTGTTGATTGATTTGGATTCACAAGGTAACGCCGGAACAGGTCTTGGTTTTATACGCGCATCGCACAAACAAAGCGTATACGGCGCACTGATGGGTACAGCAAGCGCTGCGGAAAACATTTTAACAACTGCGATTCCAAACCTGCATCTTCTTCCCGCATCTGCTAAATTGGCGGGCGCAGAATTAGATATGCTGGATTTAGACAATCGCGAATATCGCCTGCGTGATGCATTAAAACCGCTATCAGATAATTATGATTATATACTGATTGATTGCCCGCCAAATTTGGGTATGCTGACAATAAACGCTCTTTCTGCATCTGATTATGTGATTATACCATTACAATGTGAATTTTTTGCGCTAGAAGGCGTCCAACACTTGCTTTCCACGATACGCGCAATTCGCGAAAAATGGAACCCAAATTTAGACATATTAGGTATGGTGTTGACAATGTATGATAAAAAATTGGGGCTTACACGTGCCGTTGAAAGTGATGTTCGCGACACATTTGGCGACAAAGTATTTAAAACTGTTGTCCCGCGTAACGTCCGCGTTTCCGAGGCACCAAGCCACGGAAAACCTGCCCTGTTTTATGATTTTAAATCAAGCGGTGCCCAGGCATATCTGCGTGTCGCAACCGAAGTTGTTAATGCACTTGAACAAAGGAAGTAAAAAATGTCATCTAAATTTCTTGGAAAATCACTTGCACAATTAAATGCGGAAATGGGGACAACACCGGACATTTCTGTTTTAACGGGCACCGAACGCGTTGTTGTAAAACCAATTCCTTTGGTTCAAATCAGCCCAAATCCAGATCAGCCACGAAAAATCTTTAACGAAACAGAATTGCAAGATTTAGCGGAATCTATAAAAGAAAAGGGTGTATTGGTCCCAATTATTTTACGTGCTGTTCAAGATAAACCTTATCTTTATGAAATTGTTGCCGGCGAACGCAGATATCGTGCTGCAAAAATGGCTGGTTTAAGTGAAATTCCCGCACTGGTAAAAACATTAAGCGATAAAAATGCAATGGAAATTGCATTGATTGAAAATGTTCAACGCGAAAATTTAAATCCAATTGAAGAAGCCGACGGTTATGAAAACCTGATGGAAAAATGCGGCTATTCATTGGAAGATGTTTCAAAATTAATTGGGAAATCAACCAGTTATATCAGAAATTTGATGCGCATAAATTCGTTGCCTGAATCGGTAAAACAATTGATTATCGAAGGTAAAATATCAGCCTCGCATGCACGAACAATCGCTGTTTCTGAAAACCCAGAACAGATGGCGCATGACATAATTAATAATAATATGTCTGTCGCAGAAACACAAAAGAAAGTAAAAAATTCGAATCGCTCTAAACAAAGCAGAAATTTGGTAAAATCCACACTGGATGCTAAATATGTTGAAAAAATCGAATCGAAATTATCAAAACATTTTGATGCAAATGTAAAATTGCACGAAAAACGGGGTGGGGCGGGACATTTTATTATTTCATTTGAAAACCGCATCCAAATGGAAGACTTAATAAATAAATTATCTAAATAAAAACACCGGCAAATGCCGGTGTTTTTAAATAACAAAAGTTATATTATTTAACTGTTGTTGTTGCGTTACGATTGTATTTCCAAACGTCTTCGCCAGAACCCTTAACCAATGGGCGTTCTTTACCGTAAGAGATTGTAGAAATACGAGAAGCAGCTACACCGTCTTTAACCAAAACTGCTTTTGCAGCGTTTGCACGACGTGCACCCAAAGCCAAGTTGTATTCTGTGGAACCACGTTCGTCGCAATTACCAGCAATTTGGATTTTTGTGTCTTCGTGGTTTTTCATATACAAAGCCTGACCCAACAAGTTGTTTTCTGCTTCGTCAGAAATTTCTGCTGAATTAAACGCAAAGAAAACGCGTTGATTATTCAAATCAGAAGGTTCAACTACACTGGATCCACCGCAAGCGGCCAATAATCCAGCAACACCAGCTAATAAAGCAAAATTTAATATTTTCATGAAAATACTCCCTTGAGTTTTTGTTGCTCAAGTTGTATTTTATACCAAGAATAGTGAAAAATCAAGGAATAAAACATGGGAAATAATGCGTTGATGGATTTGAATATGGCTGGCGTCCGTTGGGAATTATCAGAAAACACGACAAAGCAGGATGCAAAACGCACACCGCAACAACAAACTCTGATACCAGGAAAAGACGAAAACAAGCCTGTTATTGTCCCGCCATCTGTCCCGATAACATTAGATACCGTAAAATCTATGGTTATGCGCCCAAGCGATATCGATTCGCTTGTTCGAATGATTGCAGAATTTAATCATCCATTGCGTTCAAGCGCAACAAATGTAGTTTTGCCGAATATCGCATCAAAGCCAAATGGACTTTTGATAATCACAGATTTCCCAAGCAGCGACGATGATTTATCTGGTAAAATATTATCTGGCCCTGCAGGAGAATTAACAGATAAAATGTTATCTGCGATTGAAATGTCGCGTGAAAATGTTTCTGTTATCCCGTTATTATTCTGGCGAACACCCGGCGGTCGCAGCCCAAACCGTGAAGAACTTGATTTATCACTGCCATTTGTAAACAAAATGGTTGAAATGTTATCTCCGAAAATAATTATAACATTTGGCACATTAAGTACGACCGAAATCGCAAAAACAAATTTGAATGAATTTCACGGACACGAAATCCAAACCGAAAATGGATACACGATTGTTCCAATGTATCATCCAAATTATTTACTTTTAAAACCCAGTGCAAAAAAAGATGTTTGGACAGCACTGCAAAATATTCAAAATTTGTTGAAAAACCGTTAAAAATATTTAATAATTACCCCATAGTTTACAAAGGAGCACAACTATTAAACCGAATACAAATAATGCCAAAGCCCGCGATATGGGTCCACGCATGAATGAAAAAATATTTGCAAAATCTGTCCAGGTTATAAGTCAAGACGGTCAAAATCTGGGCGTCATGGAAACAGCCAATGCCTTGAATATGGCGTATGATATGGGACTTGATTTGGTTGAAATCAACGCAAACGCAACGCCTGTATTGGTCAAGATTATGGATTATGGCAAATATAAATATGAACAGAAAAAACGTGCCAGCGAGGCACGCAAAAAACAAAAAACAATTGAATTAAAAGAAGTTTGGGTAAAACCTTTTATCGAAGAAAACGATTTGAATATCAAATTGAAAAAGGTTTTCGAATTCTTGGAAGAGGGCAACAAAGTAAAAATAGCCGTTATGACCAAGGGCGCAAAAAAAGTTTTGGCACGTGGTCGTGATGCTGTTCCACAATTGTTCGAACATATTGTTGAATTGATTGGTGACAAGGGAACACTTGAATCTAAATCAAAACCAGATGAAAGAACAAAATCAATTATAATTGCCCCGGCAAAATAATTACCGCCCGTTTGGGCGGTTTTTTTATACAAAAAATTTACCTTTAATTGTTGCAAATCAATGATTTATGGGCTATCTTTAAACCATCGAAATCGAAAGGATAAACGATGGACAAAGAAAAACTTTCTTTTGAAGAAGCCTACAAACAATTAACAGAATTGGTTCAAAAAATGGAAAACGGTGATATGCCTTTGGCTGATTCTGTTGCGGCATACGAACAAGGAATTAAATTAAAGGCTTATTGTGAACAATTATTAAAAGAAGCCGAATTAAAAATTGAAACATTGAAAGTGACCAGTTCCGGTGAATAAAGATGCCTGAAAAAAATAAATTATCACCAGTTATGCAACAATATGTTGATATGAAGGCGGAAAATCCAGACGCATTGCTTATGTTCCGCCTGGGTGATTTTTACGAGGCTTTTTTTGAAGATGCAAAAACAGTTAGCGAAACTTTAAGTTTGGTTTTAACACATCGCGGCACCGATGGTTTTGGTGTTGATGTTCCAATGTGCGGAATTCCGTGGCATGCATCTGATAATTATTTTGGCAGATTGGTAAAGGCTGGATTCAAAGTTGCACTTGTTGAACAAATGGAAACACCGCAACAGGCAAAACAACGCGGTCATAAATTTATTGAAAGAAAGGTCGTTCGTGTTTTAACACCAGGTACATTAACTGATGAAAATTTATTAACACCAAAGAAATCTAATTTTCTTATTTCTGTTGTAAATATTGATGGCGCAAAATTTGATTTGGCCGGATGCGACATTTCAACGGGTGAATTTTTCATTGGTGAAACAGATTCAATTATTGATGATATGATTCGCATAAATCCTGCGGAAATTATTTATCCTGAAAAAGATGCGGAAAAACAGATAATAAAAAACCTGCGTGAAATTTATAAAACAACACCGGTATATGAAAAACTGTATTTGCGTTCTGATATAAATTTAATTGTATCTCATGTTTTTGGTGGAAATATTAAATCAGATAACATTAACGATGTTTCTGCAATACGATTATTGGCAGGCTATTTATTCAATACACAACGCGGCGCAAATATATCATTTCGTGCGCCATACGGGTTTAAATCAGGTCGTCAATTATTGATTGATTCGTCCACATGGAAAAGTCTGGAAATAGACGCACCAATCAATGATGGCGGCGCATGCTTGTTGGACGTTCTTGATTTAACAAAGACGGCTTCTGGTGCACGCAAATTGCGTTCATATTTACGAACATTACCTGGTGATCGCGATATAATTTTACAACGCCAGGAACATATTGGGCATTTATTAACAAACCATTCGTTAATGGCAGAAATTGAATCAGTATTAACCCGCACGCCAGATGTTAACCGTGCATTATCACGATTGTTATCAGGACGCGGAACACCACGTGATTTAAAAAATGTTTCTGAATTTTTATCAGTGCTGGATGTTATAAAAAACGTTGGAAAAAAACTGGATCCATCATTATCTGATAAATTTGCAAATATTGAAACGCACGATGACATGGCAAACGAATTGATTCTTGCGCTTAACGATGAATTACCAACATTTTTCAGGGATGGTAATGTTATTAAAAACGGGTTTAATCCGTCCCTTGATAAAATGCGTAAATTATCAAATGGCGCAATGGAAACCATAGCAGCACTTCAGGCACAATATATAAACGAAACATCTATAAACACTCTGAAAATAAAATACAATAATATACTGGGATATTTTATAGAGGTTCCATCCAGTCGTGCCGACACATTAATGGCGCCAGCATCTGGATTTATACACCGTCAAACTATGGCGGGCAATATGCGTTTCACAACACCAAAATTGATTGATTTAGATAACGATATACGCAGCGCATCTGACAAGGCGGCCGCAATTGAATCTGATATCATAAATGAATTTATCGAAAAGATTCGCACCATTTCAAACGATTTGATGAATACGGCGGATTTGGTGGCCGATATCGATGTTTGGTTGGCGCTGGCAAATGTTGCAGACATTTATTCTTGGGTTCGTCCAACAATCACACAGAACAATGAATTTGAAATTGTTGGTGGCCGTCACCCGGTTATCGAATATGTATTGCGCAAAAACGGTGACAATTTTGTTAAAAATGATTGTAATTTAAATAATCAGCCAATTGCATTATTGACTGGTCCAAATATGGCTGGTAAATCAACATACTTGCGTCAAAACGCAATATTGGTTGTGTTGGCACATCTGGGGTCATTTGTTCCAGCAACATCCGCAAAAATCGGGATTTGTGACCAATTATTTTCACGTGTTGGTGCATCAGATAATCTGGCGGCTGGTCAATCAACATTTATGGTTGAAATGGTCGAAACATCAAATATCTTGAATCGCGCAACGGAAAAATCTTTCATTATATTTGATGAAATAGGGCGCGGGACATCAACATTTGATGGTATGGCAATTGCCCAGGCCGTACTGGAATATTTAAACGAATTGGGTGCACGCACATTATTTGCAACACATTATCACGAATTAACAAAATTGGTTGCGGACGAAAATCTGAATCGCGTTTCGTGTTTAACTATTGATGTTCGCGAACATAATAACGATATCGTGTTTTTGCATAAAATCATCGCGGGTGTTGCGAATCGATCATATGGTATTGCGGTTGCAAAGATGGCGGGTATGCCTGAAAAAATCATAAAACGTGCCGAATCTGTATTGGAAAATCTTGAAAACGATACGCCAGATACACAAATAGTAGCACAACATAAAAAACCATCTGTAAAACCGATTGTCAGTGATGAACCAACAAAATCACAATTATCATTATTTGGATAGCCCATGGACGGAATTATAATAATTGATAAAAATACCGGTCTTTTCAGTCGTCGCATCGGCACGCGTGTGGCGCGTATGTTCGGCGAAAAAAAGTTTGGACATATCGGGACATTGGACGAAATGGCAACCGGGGTTTTACCAATCGCGATTGGTAATGCAACCAAAATGATTCCATTTATCGAAGAAAATACGCCAAATAAAAAAGAATATCTTTTTGGACTGCGATTTGGAATTGAAACAGATTCTTTGGACATATTGGGAAACGAAATCAATAAATCTGATATTATCCCAAACGAAGATGAAATTCGTACAGCATGTGAACAAATTGCGAAATCAGACTTCCAAATTCCACCAATTTATTCGGCGATTCATGTAAATGGAAAACGCGCATATGATTTGGCGCGACACGGCGAAAAAATAGAAATGAAGCCGCGCCCAATTAAAATATACGAATTGGAATATACAGGTAAAAGCGGGGATGAATACAATTTTCGTGTTGTTTGTTCACGTGGAACTTATGTCCGTTCAATTGTCAGAGACATTGCAAAATTATGCGGAACAATTGCGACAACGACCTATATTCGCCGCACTTATACAAATGGATTTGACATAAAAAATGCGCACACACTTGATTTTCTGGAAAATCTGGTTAATAATAATGGGCGCATTGATGAATATTTGATGCAATTAGATTGTGCACTGGGGGACATTCCGGTAATCAATCTGGACGATAAAGACGCCAAATTATATAAAAACGGTGGATTTATCAAAACGGGCGGAAACGACGGTTTTTATCGCGTTTATTCGAATAAAACTTTTATTGGAATAGGGCGCATATCTTCCGGAACGTTGAAACCAAAACGAACACTTTAAAAAAAGGAAAATACAATGTCCGTAACAAAAGAAAAGAAAAGCGAATTGGTTGCTGCATATAAAAACAGCGATCACGATAACGGTGGTTCTGCTGCGGCCCAGGTTGCAATTTTGACAGAACGCATTCGCAATTTAACAGAACATATGAAAAACAACCACAAAGACGAACATTCTAAACGTGGTTTATTGTTGATGGTTAACCGCCGTAAAAAATTATTGGCATACATCAAAAATCATAATGTTGCTGAATACGAAGATTTGATTAAGAAATTGGGTCTGCGTAAATAATTTTTTAAAAAATTATGAAAAACACCGGCAAATGCCGGTTGTTTTTTATTCGTATCTTAAACTATCAATTGGGTTTAATTTGGCGGCTTTGATTGCCGGGGCAACCCCAGATGCCAAACCAACGACAATGGCAACCGTCACAGATAAAATTACCGGCCAAAATGAAAACGGAACATTATAATCCAAGATAAATCGTCCAACCCCCTGGGATAAACCAACACCAAGAACTAGACCAATCATTGATCCAATAAACGATATCATCACGGATTCAGATAAAAATTGAATTATTATTACGCGTTCGCGTGCACCGATTGCCTTGCGCACACCGATTTCACGCGTTCTTTCTGCAACCGATACCAACATCATATTCATAATACCAATTGAACCAACCAATAATGATACCGCCGCAATCGCAATCAGTAATAATTTCAAATATCCGGTTACGGTATTCATTGTTTCCATGATTTGTTTCATGTCTGTGATTTGAAAATCATCTTCATCCGTATCTTTTAATCGATGTCTTTGTCGCAAAAGTGATGTTATTTGTTCGATTACAACATTATTATCTGAATCAGGATAAATTTTTAATGCAATCATTGTCACCGCATCTGGAAATTTAGAACCCATCAATCTTTTTTTAAGTGTTGTCACCGGGATGATGACAATATCATCCTGGGAACCAAAGGTTGAATCACCACGCGCACGCATAACACCAATTACAACAAATGGCATATTTTGAATACGAATAATTTCACCAACTGGGTTTTCCGACATTCCTAATTCCATCGCTGTATCTGGTCCAATAACCGCATAAGTTGATGCATTTTTTACCGCATTTTCATCAAAGAAAGTTCCATATTCAACATCAATATCTTGAATTGCTGCATAATCAGGTGTTGTTCCTAAAATCATTGTTGCCCAATTTTTATTTCCATATATAACCTGGGACGATCCCATTTGTGCAGGCGCAACATACACAACATCATTTAATCTTTTTATTTGATCCCCGTCCGTCAATGTTAGTGTTTGACGATTTCCCATACGAACACCACCACTTCGCGCCGCACCCGCACGAACAACAATGGTATTTGTTCCAAGCGAAGAAAATTGATCAGTTATTGATTTTTGCACTGTTTCCCCAACAGCAACCATTATAACCACAGCCATAACGCCGATAATAATGCCCAAAACAGTCAAAAAAGACCTTAACTTGTTTCCGCTTATTGATATCCAAGATTCTTTTAATATGTCGCCCAGTGTCATTTTTTATGCCGTTTTTCTGAATCAAGTAATACTGTTTCACTTTTTGGAATAGTGCCATCATATGTAACTCGTCCATCAAAAATATGAATTATGCGCCGCGCATACCCTGCAATTTCAAATTCATGGGTTATCATTATTATCGTTATTCCAAAATCATGATTTAATTTTTCAAAGAACTTTAAAATCTCGTTTCCCATTTTGGAATCCAGTGATCCTGTGGGTTCGTCCGCCAAAATCAATTTAGGATTTCCAGCCAGCGCACGCGCAATTGCAACCCGTTGTTTCATACCGCCTGATAATTGTGTTGGAAAATAAGTTTCAAAATTTTCAAGACCGACTAATCTTAACATTTCGCGCGCACGCAACAATCTGTCGTTAACTGACATTCCGCGATACATCAATGGCAACATTACATTATCCAGAATTGTTCGTTTAGAAAGCAAATTAAAATTCTGAAAAACGAAACCAATATATTCATTACGAATTGTTGCCAAATCGTCCGCTGTCAAAGTTGTGATGTCTTTGCCATATAATTCATATATTCCATTTGTTGCATTATCCAGTGCACCAATAATATTCATACATGTTGATTTACCGGATCCGCTGGGGCCCATAATCGCGACAAATTCCCCCGACTTAATTGTAAAATTTATATCAAACAAAACCTGTTGTTCACCACCAATTGCCAATGGGAAAGATTTATTAACATTTTTTAAAACGATGATATCTGTTTGGTTTTTCATGATTACATTCTGGGGCCTGGCATATTACTTTTATTTGTTGTGGTTTGACCTGTAAAACCAACTATGATTTTATCACCATCTTTCAAATCCTCAGATACGATTTGTGTTTCTGTTGGTGTCGCAATACCGCGTTTATATGGAATAAAAACTATATCTTTGTCGCGCTTTACAGCCAGATGTGTTTTAGGTGTAATATCGTCTGCAACATTATCAATAATGTTTTTATATGAACGCATTAAAAGTCCTGAATTTTTCGTTTTCCATGCGTTCTTTGCGTTTGCAACAACCACTGTCACAAAAGCAGTCATCCCAGGCATCAATTTTAAATCTGAATTATCTACATCAATCACAACAGTATAAACAACAACATTGGAAACAGTTGTTGGTGACAGCCTTATTTGTTGAACATTGCCTTTGAACACCATATTTGGATAGGCATCAACGGTAAAAGTCACCGGCATACCATCTTTGATCATACCGATGTCGGCCTCGCTTACCGCGGTTTCAATTTGCATTTTTGATAAATCTTCGGCAATTTCAAAAAGGTCGGGTGTTTGGAAAGATGCCGCGACGGTTTGTCCCTTGTCAACCTTGCGCGATATAACTGTTCCGTCCACAGGCGAAGTTATAGTTGCATATCCTAAATTTGTCACCGCGCGTTCATAAGAATATTGTGCTTTGTTCACGGCCTGTTGTGCCTGTTCGTAAAGTGTTTGTGATTTTTCCATTTCTGCACGTGATATAAAACCGTCTGAATAAAGTGATTTGTTTCGGTTATATTCGCTTTTTGCATATTTTAATTCTGATTTCATAGAATCAAGTGTCGCCAGTGATTCATCAACTGTTGATTGTAAAACAGATGGTTCGATTGTTAATAAAACATCACCTTTTTTGACACGCGAATTATAGTCCACAAAAATATCTTCGATTGTACCAGATACTTGAGAGCCAACATTTATAGTGTTTACCGGTTGAATTTCACCAGTTGCGGTCACAGACTGTGTTATATCGCCACGCGTTATATCGACAGTTATATATTCTTTTTTCTTTGATTTATCCGGACAAAGCCACCAACAAAGCAGCCAAATAATTATGATTATAATCCCAATCCACCACTTGTTTCGCCAAATCCAATTCCACAATCTTTTTGGAAACGATGGTTTTTCAGCAACGATATTCTCTTTATTTTCCATCAATTATTTTCCTTTAAAGCATTTTTTATATCACCAATTGCCAGCGCAACTGCCGCACGCTTTACAAACAAATCATATTTAGCGGCATTATGTTGATTTCGCGCATCTGCCAATTCAGATTGCGCCGTTTGCCAATCCAACATTGTTGCGCGTCCAACCTTGTACATACCAGATGTGACGCGTTCACTTTCTGTTGCGGATTTCAAAAGACTTTCTGTTTGTTTAAGAACTGTTTTTGCTGTCTTATAATTTTGATAGGCACTGAACACATCCAACATCGCATTATCAGAAACACTTTGTTCCATACTTTTTGTGTTTTCCCAATCCGCATTTGCAGACCGTGCATTATAAAAATTCGAAAAGCCCGCAAATATTGGCATAGAAAGCGAAACACCAAATGTTCCGTGGGTTTTCATTGTTATATTATCAAACATACCACCAACGGTTTTATCATTAACACTGACCCCACCAGTGACGGATATAGACGGCAAATTTTTTAAAAATGCACTGTTGCGCCGATGCCATGCAGCATTTGTTTGTGACTTTGCCTTTAACAAATCAGGTCTTTTTTTACGTGCAATCGATATCAATTCATCTATGTTTTCACTTTCGGCATCACCACCAAAAGACACCGGCATATCTTTGATATTTATATTTTCATCTGCCGAAAACGATAAAATATTTAGCAATGTTCCCTTGGCAATTTCGCGATTGTTTTTTGCACGTTCTAACGCCAATTCAGATGATGCTAATGTTGTATCTGCTTTGTAAACATCTGCACGCGCAACCGCACCAGATTTATATTTTTTATCTGCGGTTTCTTTTGCTGTTTGTGCCACGGTCAATGCAGAACGCGCCGCAATAACAGCCGCATCACTGTTTAACAATTCATAATATGCACCAACAACAGAATATACAAAATTTTGAATTGTTTCATCATAATCAAAACCGGCTGCCCTAAATGTTGCCAGGCTTTGTGCAAAATCAGATTCCCTTTTGCCGAAATCAAAAATTAAATACGATGCCGAAAGCGAAGCCGTATAATCCCAATCATCATGTTCTGTATGGGAACGGTCTGCGCCAACATGTCCAGAAACACTGGGCAAATAATAAGAATGGGCGGCATTTTTAATATAGCGTTGTGATTGTAATGCGGAATATGCCGCGGCTGTGCGCGGATTACGACAAAGTGCAATATTTACAACATCCATCAGTGTTATTTCTTGTCTTGGTACATGCCGCATAGTCGCACAATCATCATATGAATATGCACACAACGGAAACAATACAAAAAACACCCACCAACATTTCATAATATAAACAAGATATCCGTTTTTAGACATAAAAGACATCGGAACAAATTCATTTGAAAACCAAATTCATTTTTATGTTGAAAAATGTTTATTTTTTGCCTAATATGACCTTGCGCGAAAGGCCAGGTGGCAGAGTGGTTATGCAGAGGACTGCAAATCCTTGGATGCCGGTTCGATTCCGACCCTGGCCTCCACTTTTATAAAATGATAAATCAAATAACTCTTACTAATTTCAGAAATCATGCGTGTTCACGAATTAAAACTGATGGCGCAAAAAATGTTATTATAACAGGATTAAATGGAGCCGGGAAAACCGCTATTTTAGAGGCCGTTTCCCTGCTTGGTGGCGAACGCGGATTACGCGGCGCCGAAATAACCACAATTGCAAGATTTGATGGTGACGGCGGTTTTTCTGTATTTGCGAAAACCGACGATGAAACAGATATTAGTATTTCTTTGAATAACGGTGATACAAATCGACGTGCCAAACTAGACAATGAAAACGCGCCATTATCTGAATTAGCAAAAAAATTACGCATTGTTTGGTTAACCCCAAAAGAAGATAGAATTTTCGTAGAATCTGCCGCGGACAGACGCGCATTTTTTGACAGACTTGCGTCGTCCTTTGAACCATCGCATATGGGACGTATCGCGCGCCTTAATAAATTACTTTCTGAACGTGGTGGGGCAATAAAATCTGGGGCAGATAATAACTGGCTTGATGCACTGGATAAACAAATTGCATCAACGTCTGTTTCTGTCGCAGAAATGCGCATACGATATGCATCTGAAATAAATTACTTCTTTGAAACAGGCGCAGTATCTGTGACCGGCATGATTGAAAAATTAGTTTTGGAAAACAGTGCAACAATCGCTGAAAACAAATATTTTGAATACCTGCAAAACAATCGCGAACTGATTGGCGATAAAATGGTAATTGATGGTGCACATAAATCTGATTTTGGAGTATTCAATAAAAAATTAAATTTGCCAGCACAAATAACATCAACAGGACAACAAAAATCTATCTTGATTGATTTAATATTAGCGCACGCAAAATTGATTCATTTAAAAACAGGTCAAAAACCTCTGATTTTATTAGATGAAGCAGCAGCTCATTTAGATGACAATGCGCGTCAAAAATTATTCAGCGAACTTAATGCATCAAACGCCCAGGTTTGGGCAACAGGATTGGACGCCAATATTTTTCGCACAATTCCAAATGCAATATTTGTGACTTGCATTGATGGCACCGTAAGTAATATAGTTAAAGCGGAGAACAAAGATGCATAAAATAGATTATCAACAGTTATTAGATAACGCATTAAAGTCTGTTGTCAAGGAAGCCCTTATCTATGCACAATATAATGGGCTGGGTGATGATGCTGGATTTTTCATTACATTTAAAACACGCGCCCCAGGTGTCGTATTGCCTGATTTTCTAAGAATCAGATATCCAGATACAATGACAATTGTTTTACAATATTCATACAACAATTTAAATGTATCCGATAAAGAATTTGGTGTCCAATTAACATTTGATGGTCGCCCATTTTTTATACGCGTTCCGTTTTCAGCACTGGTTGAATTCAAAGACCCTTCGACTGAATTTATGTTATCTTTTCATCCGCGTCAAAAGGCTGCCGAACAAGCAACGAATAATATCGAATTACCATTGGAAGAAAAACCTGATACGATCCCAGACGATAAACGTGTTGTATCTTTGGATGAATTCAGAAAAAAAAGAAATCTTTAAAAAAACCGGCAAATGCCGGTTTTTTTATTCTTGATTTTCAGATACTTTTTCGGACTCTAAAAAATGTTCTAACCAATGATTATCCGTCTTTAATTGACGAACGTCACTGTTTCCCAATAATTTTTTCTGTAATGGAATTGTTGTTTTAATACCTTCTATAACAAATTCATCCAATGCACGTTCTGCACGCATAATACACGCTGGACGCGATTGAGCATGAACAATCAACTTTGCAATCATCGAATCATATGTTGATGGAATTGTATACCCGGTATATGCCGCACTGTCCACGCGCACACCAAGTCCACCAGATGGTGCATAAAGTGTTATTTTTCCAGGATTAGGTATAAATGTTTCAGGATCTTCAGCATTGATACGAAATTCAATCGCGTGTCCATGTGGATTCAAATTAGATTGTGTATAACCCAATTTTTCACCGGCAGCAATACGAATCTGTTCACGAACCAAATCAATACCATAAACCATTTCCGTCACAGGATGTTCAACCTGTAAACGTGTATTCATTTCAAGGAAATAAAATTTCCCGTCTTCAAACATAAATTCAAAAGTCCCGGCATTTGTGTATTTCATTTTCTTGGCTGCGGTTTTACAGATTTCAATCATGTCATCGCGTTGTTTTTGTGTTAAAACAGCCGCTGGACATTCTTCCATAACTTTTTGATTTTTTCGCTGAAGCGAACAATCACGTTCACCAAATATCACAACATTACCATGTTTGTCGCCCAAGACCTGAAATTCAATATGGCGTGGATGTAATAATAATTTTTCCATATAAAGCGTATCATCACCAAATGCGGATTTTGATTCTGCTTTTACAATAGGAAAAGCCTCTCTTAATTCATTGGCATTGTTAATCGCGCGCATACCACGACCACCACCACCAGATGCAGCCTTTATCATTACAGGATAACCAATTTTATCAGCCCAAACCAACGCATCTTCGATATCGCGCAAAGCACCTTCACTTCCTGGAACAACAGGTAAACCACATTTGATGGCTGTTTGTTTTGCATTAACTTTATCACCCATTTTGCGAATCATTTCACTGTTCGGACCAATCCAGATAAGACCATGTTGTTCAACCTTGTCAACAAAGTCGGCGCGTTCTGATAAAAATCCGTATCCTGGATGAATCGCATCCGCATTTGTAAGCAATGCCGCAGTTAATATTGCAGATTCATTTAAATAAGATTCAGATGATTGCGCCGGACCAATACATACAGATTCATCAGCCAATTTAACATGCATTGCATCCTTGTCCACAGTTGAATAAACCGCGACAGTACGAATTCCCATATCACGACATGCACGAATTACGCGCAATGCAATTTCACCACGATTAGCGATTAAAACTTTTTTAATTTGTGGCATGACCACCCCATTATTCAATTACAATAATTGGTGTATCAAATTCAACAGCCGCGCCATCAGCGACCAGAATTTCTTTGACGACACCATCAATATCGGATTTGATTGGGTTAAATGTTTTCATTGCCTCTACCAACGCAACAGTATCCCCAGCCTTAACCGCGCTGCCAACCTTTACAAAAGGTTTTGCACCTGGTTCTGGGGCAAGATATGCAACACCAACCATCGGTGATTTCAAAGCATGACCAGAAATCTGTTCATCTGATTTTATTTTTGATTGAACAAAACCAACTGGTGCCGCAGCGACTGCTTGCTGTTTAGACAAATGAATATGTTTACGATATAAACCTAAAAACAGTTGACGTTCCAGATCTAATTCGGTTATGCCCATTTCATCCATTAACTTGGACATATTTTCAACTGTTGATCTAAAAGATGACATAATAATAAATCCTTTTTATATACCTATGTTAATAAGATTTTACCACAATGAAATTTTATGTCAAGGAACGGGATCGTATCCACATCCCCCACCAGGATGACAACGGGATATGCGTTTAAGCCCTAAAAAAGAGCCTTTGATCAATCCATATTTTTCAATTGCTTGCTTTGTATATTCGCTACATGTCGGTATAAATCTGCATGCCGCACGACCACCAACGAAAGGCGATATACAAATTTGGTAAAATCTGACAAAACCACAGCCCAGTTTTGTAAAAAAATCGTTTTTCATTTTGAAAGTTTCTTTAACAAATGCGCCATTTTTTTGCGTCCATTTTCACGATCACAATCAAAAATCGCACCACGGGCAATAAAAATATAATCTTTGTTTGGCAACATTAAATCTTCATTAAATGCAATCCAATCACGTAACAAACGTTTTGCGCGATTGCGTTGTGTTGCCAATTTAAAAGTTCGTTTTGAAGCAATAATACCATATCTAGAATCTTTTTTAACAGCATCTTTGGATTTCACCATGAAATAAAAATTAGACACCGATGGATTGTCTGGTGTTGTTAAAAAATCCTTGTGATTGCGTATCGTTTTTCTTTTCATAGCGTCGAAATTATACCAGAATAAACATAAATGCAAATAAAAAAGCAAAATTTAGCATGCAGACTTGATTTTTTTAAACCCTGTTTTATAATGCGAACAACAAAGCCAAGGGATTTATAAATGTATAATTGGTTATTAAAGTTCTTTTCCGCAGATATGGCTATTGATTTGGGAACAGCAAACACCCTGATTTATGTCAAGGGTCGTGGTATTGTTTTAAATGAACCATCTGTGGTGGCTGTTGCTGAAAACAGACTGTTGGGACGCAAGGAAATTCTGGCCGTTGGCGCAGAAGCAAAACAAATGTTTGGTCGTACGCCTGGAACAATCAGCGCGGTTCGTCCATTGCGCGACGGTGTTATAGCAGACTTTGAAGTCGCTGAAGAAATGATAAAATACTTTATTCGCAAGGTTCACCAGAAAAATCCATTAGCGGCACCACTTATTATTATTTGCGTTCCGTCCTGTGCAACCCAGGTGGAACGTCGTGCTATTCAAGAAGCGGCGGATGCAGCCGGTGCGCGCAAGGTTTATATTGTTGAAGAATCAACTGCGGCGGCAATTGGTGCTGGGCTTCCAGTTGAAAAACCTTTGGGTTCAATGGTATTGGATATTGGTGGCGGTACAACCGAGGTTGCCGTTATGTCTTTGGGTGGAATCGTTTATTCAAATGCTGTCCGTACAGCCGGCGATCAAATGGATGAAGATATTATTGATTATGTCCGCAAAAACAAGAACTTGTTAATTGGTGAAAATACAGCCGAAGAAATAAAAAAGAAAATCGGTACTGCAATTATGCCAAAGGACAAGGCAAATGAATTAACAATGAAAATCAAAGGTCGTGATTTGATGAGCGGCACACCACGTGAAACCATCATCACAGAATCACAAATCGCGACAGCCTTGTCACAAACAGTTGCTAAAATTATCAGCACTGTTCATCTTGCGCTTGAATCAACACCACCTGAATTATCTGCCGATATCGCAGATCTTGGTATCGCAATGACCGGCGGCGGTTCATTATTGCGCGGACTTGATGCTGCGATTCGTGCTGCAACCGGATTGCCTGCATTTTTGGTTGATAATCCAATGGCATGCGTTGCGTTGGGCAGTGGTAAAATGTTGTCCAATATTGACAAGAGCAAACACATTTTACAAACAATGTATTAAAAAGACCGGCGCAAGCCGGTTTTTTATTGCAAATCGGTTTTTTGCTGTTATAATTCACTCAGTTTTGGGTGGTTAGCTCAGTTGGCTAGAGCGTCACGTTGACATCGTGGAGGTCGTTGGTTCGAGCCCAATACCACCCACCACGAATTTTAAAAGACAACCAAAACGGTTGTCTTTTTTATTGAAAAATATAAGAGGCGACCATGGCAAAAAAATATCTTATTACTACTGCACTTCCTTATATAAATGGCGAATTGCATTTGGGACATCTGGTTGGTTGTTATTTACCAAGCGATATATACGCTAGATTTTGCCGCGCAATGAATCGCGATGTTTTGTACATTTGTGGTGCAGATGAACATGGTACAACCGCCGTTGTTGGTGCAGCCAAAGAAGGTTTACCGGTTATTGAATATAACAATAAATATTATGAAAAACAGAAAAAATCTTTTAGTAATTTTAATTTGTCGTTTGATTTATTTGGACGCACACACACTGAATTACAAGAAAAATTAATTCATGATTTATTCACGCGTCTTGACGAACAAGGATTAATTGAAGAACGCGAAACAATTCAACCATACAGTGTTGACGATGGTATGTTCTTGGCAGACAGACAAATAAACGGAACATGTCCAAATTGCGGATACGAAAAAGCACGTGGTGATCAATGTGATAAATGTGGCGCCACATACGAAGCATCTGAATTGATAAATCCACGTTCTGCAATTTCTGGTTCAACAAACATTGAAATGCGCCCAACAAAAAATCTGTTCTTCATGGCGTCTAAAATGCAAGATGAATGGAAAAAATGGCTGGATATACATGCACCAAAATGGTCAAAAACCGCATCTGCTATTGCACGTGGTTGGGCAAATGAAGGTTTGCGTGATACATCAATTACACGTGATTTATCATGGGGAATTCCTGTAAACAAACCAGGATACGAAAATAAAGTTTTCTATGTTTGGTTTGATGCACCATGGGGTTATGTTTCCATATCTCAGGCTGCCAACAAAGATTGGAAATCTTGGTGGAAAAACCCGGATTGTTATTATGCACAATTTATGGGTAAAGATAATGTAAAATTCCATGCAATATTTTTCCCAGAACAACAATTAGCTATGCATGATAACTGGAAGACCGTAGATATGTTAAAATCAATGAACTTCCTTAATTTCGAAGATGGTAAATTTTCGAAATCCGAACACAACGGTATATTCCTGGACGAAGCAATTGATATCGCACCAAGTGATGCATGGAGATATGCTTTGATGGCATCTGCGCCAGAAACAGACGATTATTATTTCAAAATCGATAGATTCGCTGATATTGTAAACAAAGACTTAAACGGTATGCTTGGCAATTTTGTATCACGTGTTTGCAAATTATCTGCCAAAAATTTTGGAAACACTGTTCCAAAATCTGGCGATTTAGATACAGAATTAAAAGCAAGAATTGATGAAAAATTAAACGAATTAACGGATGCTTTGGAAAAATGCGAATTCAGGGATTCTATATTTGCGCTGCGTGGTCTTTGGGCGATTGGAAATGAATATATGACAGAAAAAGAGCCATGGGCATTGGTTAAAAATGGTGATTTGGATGCCGCAGAACACGTATTAAACAACTGTTTTCAATTAATTGATTTTTATGCGCGTGTGTCGGCTCCGTTTATTCCGGATACCGCAGAAAAAATGCAAAATATATTTGCAGATAAACACGATTTATCATGGCCAAATGAATTTGAAAGACGCGTTGCGGACGGCACAGAATTCACAATCCCTGAAAATCTTTTTGAAAGAATTGACGATACACGCGTTGCCGAATTAACCGAAAAATACACAAAAAAGAAAGAAACGCCGCATTTAACAGTTGTTAAGATCGTCGACATAAAAAATCACCCGTCACGCGAAGATTTACACATTGTAACCGTTAATGACGGAACAAAAGATTATATGGTTGTATGTGGCGCACCAAATGTAAAAAAAGACATGCTGGTCGTATATGCACCAATTGGCGCAATAATACCGAAAACAAACAAACCGATAAAACCACGCAACGTTGCAGGTATTGAAAGCGACGGTATGCTTTGCAGTGCATCTGAATTAAATATTTCTGATGATGATTCTGGTTTATATGAAATAAATGAAGAATCTAAACTGGGAACCGAATTTAATGGATAATCAAAAATATAAATCTTATCATTTAAATGATGAAAAACCTACTATTCATAAAATAAATGTGTGGAATTGTGATTCAACACATTGCTTCCTTTATATGTCAT
>OOHL01000004.1 GCA_900321105.1 uncultured Pseudomonadota bacterium
AAATTCTGTTTTTTCTTCAGCTGCAGCACCAGCAGCAGGACCAGCAGCAACTGCAACAGCAGCAGCAGCGCTTACGCCCCATGTTTCTTCCAATGCTTTAGACAATTCAACTGCTTCTTGAACAGTCAATTTTGACAATTCTTCAACGATTTTTTGAATATCTGCCATTTTTTTACTCCTTGTGAGTTTTTATTAATTTTCTTTTTTTCCATATTCTGCTGAAACACGTGCCAAACGTGACGCTGGTTCTATCAATATACGTGCGATAGTACCACGAATTTCGAGCATCGATGGAAGCTTGGATAATTGCACAACGCCGTTCACATCCAGAAGTTCTGCATCCATTTTACCACCAAGAATTGTTAAATTTTGGTGTTCTTCGGCAAATTTTGCCAATACTTTGGTAACAGCCAAAGCATCTGTTGCAACTGCAACAGCTGTTGGATGTTTCATCAAATCAGATACAGCTTCGAAATTTGTGTCTTTCAACGCCAATTTCATCAAACGGTTTTTAACAACTTTGAAAACAGAAACCAATGGACGTAATTCATTACGCAATGATTCCATTTCTTTTACTGTCAAACCATGGTTTTCAATAACGAAAACACCGTCTGCTTCTTTCAAGGACGACTGCAACGCTGAAATCAAATCTGATTTTTCTTCGCGTTTCATCTTTTTATATCCTTTTAAGCTTTTTTGTTAATCTTTCCATCTGTGGTTTCCCACGGGTGGGGCTTCGTTTCCTGCCCCAAAGAATTTTTCTTTGTCTATGATGGGAATTAAGTGATTTTATTCACACCATCAGTCTTGGACAGAAATCCGTTGTTATGGTGGGATGCATCCCACCATAAATTATTTTACATCAACCTTCAGACCTGGGCCTTGGGTTGTTGCAACACTGCAACCCAAGATATATTGACCCTTGGCAGATGCAGGTTTAACTTTTTTCAACTGTTCGATCAAAGCATTTGCATTTTCGACCAATTTAGATGTTTCAAAAGACATTTTACCAATACCAGCATGGATAATACCTTTCTTTTCAGCACGGTATTCAATTTGTCCAGCCTTTGCATTGGCAACAGCTTCTGCAACGTTATTTGTGACAGTACCCAATTTTGGGTTTGGCATTAAACCTTTTGGTCCCAAAACACGTGCGACTTTTGACATCTTTGGCATCATATCAGGTGTTGCGATAACACGATCAAATTCCAAAAATCCATTTGCAACTTTGTCAATTAATTCTTCGCCACCGATAACATCAGCACCGGCTTTTTTAGCTTCATCTTGAGAATTAACTGTAAATACTGCAACGCGGACTTTTTTACCTGTACCGTTTGGCAAAGATAACATACCACGGATATTTTGATCTGCTTTTGCAACATCAATACCTAATTTGATTGCAATTTCTAAGCTTTCATCAAATTTCTTTGAACAAAAACCACGCAATGTTTCGATTGCTTCGTCTAATGCGTAAACTTTTTTGGCATCCAAATTTGCCCAAGTTTGTTTTCTTTTTGTGACTTTCATGACTTATTCCTCCACCTTTACGCCCATAGAACGACATTGACCAGCAACGATATTCATTGCAGATTCAACAGTAGAGCAATTCAAGTCAGGCATTTTGTTCTTTGCAATTTCTTCAATTTGAGCCTTGGAAATTGTACCAACGAAATCGCGTCCTGGTTTATGAGAACCGATTTTCAATTTCAATGCTTTTTTAATATAGTATGACACAGGTGGCAATTTCATAATGAATTCGAAAGAGCGATCTGTATAAACAGTGATTATGCAAGGAATTGGCATTCCTGGTTCTTTATCTGCTGTTTTGTCATTAAATTGTTTACAAAATTCTGCGATATTAACACCCGCAGCACCCAACGCAGGTCCAATTGGTGGCGCTGGATTAGCTTGTTTCGCTGGAACAACCAGTTTAACAATCCCTTTAAGTTCTTTTTTTGCCATTTTTCACTCCATTTTTTAGTTAGTGTTGTGGTGCGATGTGGCGCATCTACCACGGTTTATTTAACCAACAGGTTAAATTCTTTCGACTTGGGCGAATTCCAGTTCTACGCTGGTTTCACGTCCAAATACTAAAATTGTCACTGTCATTTTTTGTTTTACATTATCAACATTAGATGCGATACCATTAAAGTTCGCAAATGGTCCATCAATAACATGAACTTCCTGACCATCTTCATAGACAGTGTCTTCGGTGACAACAGAGCCTTCTTCGACCTGTTTTAACAGACGACGTGCTTCTGCTTCACTGATAGGAATAGGTTTAGATTGGTTTTTAACTTTTTGACCCAAAAACATAACAACATTTGGCATCAATTTAACCAAAGAAAAAGTTTCATTGTTCATAACCATTTGAACAACGATATATCCTGGAAAAAACTTTTTTTCTGTTTTGACGCGTTTACCGGCTTTGATTTCGGAAACTTCGCGTGTTGGAACCAAAATTTCACCAAAATAAGCGTTTAATTTACGTTTATCGATTTGTTCGCGCAATTCACGCGCAACCTTGTCTTCACAAGAAGTATGAACATTTACGACAAACCACTGCATTTTTTCTTCCATGACACTTTCCTTTGTATTTCTTTTAGAAAATCCAGTTTACCAACGCATTTAAAATGCTGTCCACAATGAAAAAGAACAACGCAGCAAGCCCTGAAAATAACAATATCATAAATGTAGTGTGAATAACCGTCTCACGTGTTGGCCAAACGATTTTGAACCATTCGCTGCGAACTGCCTTGATAAAATCTATTACTTTTTTCATATGTTTTCCCAATTTGTTTTATTATCAGTATTTTTCTGGCAGGGGCTAAAGGAATCGAACCCTTATCCGCGGTTTTGGAGACCGATATTCTACCGTTGAACTAAGCCCCTTTAAAATCGCATTTTTTAATTTGAACCCATACCAACACCCCAGCATTTATGCCATTTTAATCTGATAATCGGTGAAAGCATAGCACACCAATATTAAAAATCAAGCGGAAATATTATAATAGTTTTGATTTTTTTGCGCAAGTAAAAAAGCAATACCAACCAATGTGATTTTATGGTATAATACCACTTGATATCCAATGGGAATTGGAATCGGGACTGTGGTAAGTCTTTCAAGAAACCGGTGCGAAAAGCATCGTAATCCGATGTGTTCGGTGTTTTTTTGCATCGTTATACATCCCCGATATATCTAAGGTCGGGGAGCAGATTAGTTTCTTGATCTTTACCACCTCTCCGACCACCAATTTTTATTGGTGGTTAATTTTTTGATACCACAGGGGGATGATATGAAACGGTTATTTGTATTATTATTTTCATTACTGTTATGTGTTGTTTCATATGCTGACACAATAAACCTGCACTGGTTAAATGAAGATGGAACAACATATCAAAATTCAACATGCACAGTTAATGGCGATTTAAATATACCAACCACCCCACCAACAAAATATGGTTATACTTTTACTGGGTGGAAACTTTCGAATTATATACCGATTGAGTATTTGGAGTCTACTGGGACACAATGGATTGATACAGGATTTAAACCAACCAATAAAACTGTTGCAGAAATTGATTACCAGTTTACACAACTCCCTAGATCTGGAACTTCTTATCAAATTGGTGCAGGCTCTGATAATAACTCAACAAGATTTCGTTTTATTATTAGTTCAAATGGTAACGGTATGGATTGTAGTTTAGGCACAAATGTAAGTTTTAGTGGGATAAATGCCTTAAACAGACATATACTAAAAATAGATGCAATTAACAGAACCTGTTCCATAGATAACACACTAGAAAATCAAATAAATAATTATTTTAGTGGTAGTGATAGAACTTTTTATATTTTTAATTTAAATAATGGAAGTTCAATTTATAAACACTATGCACGTTGTTTTTATTTAAAAATCTATGACAATAACACCCTTGTTCGTGATTTTATACCTGTTCTTGATTATAACGGGGTCCCTTGTATGTATGACAGAGTGACACAACAATTTTTCTATAACCAAGGCACAGGTCAATTTATTGCAGGTCCAGTATTACAATAATGAAACACAAATGGTTATTATTTTTAATAATACCCATATCTGCATTTGCAGACCAATTACTTATGTCTAATGTTCCAAATGGTTGTTCGTCTGGTTTGAATACTGATACTTATTTATTAGCTACATTTACTCGCAACCAATATCAATGTAATTATGGGTATTATGTTCCGGCAAATAATGACGGTTGTGTTGTATGTCCAGAATATTATGATTGTAATGGTGGAAATTTTACTTTTAACGAAAACAAAATACAGGGCGCCAAATTCAAAACACTTATCACAAAAGATATAACAAACGGTTGCAGAACAGATTTTACAAAATCATTAAATAAT
The DNA here is from genome assembly GCA_900321105.1 of uncultured Pseudomonadota bacterium. Lineage (GTDB taxonomy): Bacteria > Pseudomonadota > Alphaproteobacteria > Rs-D84 > Rs-D84 > Enterousia. The sequence goes on from OOHL01000004.1 coordinate 4,391, forward strand.
ACCGCAAATATAAGCCCTGTATTCACCCCAAATGTTCATACATGTTTGCCAGGTTATTATTTACCGGCAAATATTGACGAATGCACAAAATGTTTGAACGACCATTATTGTCCTGGTGGAACGTATACTTTTAACGAAACAGAATCCCAGGGGATAACCGCGTGTTCGGCAGAACACCCTTTTGCACCAGTTGGTATGTGGCTAGCCAATCAATGTGGTCGCATATTACATATTGGCAATGAAATTATTTATATGCACCAAGCCCCCGCAAACCCCACAGAACACTGTTTATACATCAATGTTAATGGAAATATTTATTCTGCAAATATGACTCTGGCTGATATACCAATGAATGTTTTAACCGAACAAAAATTGAAAGTTAGTTTTATGAATAACACTTATTCCGTCTTTGACGACAGCATGGAACAAAAACGTTAAAATAAACTTCATTTTTTGCTTGCGCTATGTAAATAAAATTGTCTACAATCAACATACATAATGTAGGAGTTTGGTGTGGCAAAGATTGTCGAACCACCTGTTTTGATGTCCAGAATATTGACTTTCGTGCTGGCCACGTCTGTGGTTGTGGTGTTGGCGTTGGTATTCACTTTGTGGAAAATGATACCACTTGAAAGACCAGAAATATTCTTTTTATCTACATCAACTCGTTCAACAAATGTGACCATAGATCCATTGATTCCAGATTCATCAAACAAAAATGCACTCAACAACTACAAGGCAGGCTTTGTTCGCGAATATGTGATTGCAAGAAACACTCTTTACGCAAATTCTGGGGCAACCCGTAAAAATTGGTTACGCATAATACGCCCATGGTCTTCAGGCAAGGTTTATAATGATTTTACTCAAACACACCTTTACAAAGAATTTGGGTTTGGAGAACAAATGCCGAACATTTCTTGTTCTGTTAGTTTTTCCAGTCCAACAAATAATGAACCTGTTTTACGAATGAACGATGACACATACAATGTAGAATTTGCATGGATTTGTAAAAATATTGGTGGACAGACCACACAAAAAAATTATAAGATACAAATAAAGATACAATCTGATCTGGATACAAAAATATCTGGAACGTTGGAAAACCTGGAAAAACTGCGCGATAATCCGCTTGGAATTCGGGTTGTTCAATATAACAGTTTGGGCGGTCGAAACTTTTCTAGTGGCGATCCGCTTGATTCAGATACGGCATCTTGGTAAAGATTTGAAAAGGTAAGGAACATGAAATTTGTGAAAACATGTAAATTCAGTATTTCTTTGTTGGCTGTTTTATGCTGTGCATTTCCTGCGGTCGCCGATTTTCAGGCGGCATGGGATAATCCAAACGCAAATATGGCATCTGGTTCAACAAAACCTGGTTATGCAAATTTAACATGGTCAACAGGAACTGTTTTGCCAATCAAAACACGTGCTGGTATGGCAACATTGGTCACATTACCAAATGGTGAAAAGATTGCTGATGCGGTTGTTGGAAACGATGGTTTGTTCGAAATAAAACCAGACAAAGGCGGAAATACAATGTATATAACGCCGACCTCTGCAAATATGGGTAATGATACAAATATGATTGTGACGGGACAATCTGGCAACACATACATATTCTATTTACGTGCATATCCTGTCAATTCCAGTGAAATTACTTATTCACAGGTTGATGTTTCACTTGGTGGTCGGTCAAGCATAACACCACAAACATCAAATGTTTCGGGCTCTATGGGGTCTGTATTCACAAAATCTGCACCTGCAACAAATACTATCGGCGTAGATGGCGAAGATTATGGATGGATAAAAACAATGAAAATTGATCCATCTGAATTCCGTTTTGATTTGGATATATTTGTCCCAAATCCAGACGATTATGTTATCGCACCGGAACGTGTATGGCGTGATCGTATATTCACATACATCGATTTTGGGGACAAGGTTATTTCTATGACACAACGTCCTGTTGTATCGTTGTTGGTCGAAGGTGGCGAAAGCCCTGTCGGTTTCCGCACGGACGGCGAAGATGGACGTTTATTGATTGTAGAGGCTGTTGGTGACATGGTTCTGCGCAGCGGTCAAAGAATTGTTTGCATCAAGAAACGTGCAAAACCTTTCTTGATTGCAGATACGGCATCTGTTATGGCTTTGGCAGAAGCGAACGTTGCACAATCATTGGCTGCAAATCAATCTTTGAATGCAATGGCTTACGGCGACGAACAATACGCCATAGATCAAAGCATTATGGATTATTCTGCAACACCAATGTATATATCTGATCAACCAAATCCTGTATCAGTGGGGTCGGGTGTCAGCATGATTCCAAGTGCGCGCACAACGGCAGGATCTTATTTGCCACAAACAAATATTCCATTGATAACCAGCAATCAAAGCGGTGTCGCAGTCGAATTAAAATCAGACACATCTGTTAAGGCATTAAATGATTACTGGACCAGCCTTTTGGCAAAATTCAGTGGTGATGATGGTGATGGTATTTTGACACCTTATAAAAACAGTGTGTTCTTTGCAGTTGATGAACAAGGTGTTGGTGAACTGGGCGCAGATTCTGCAACCGCACGTCTTTACCGTTTAAGAATTGGTCCATTGGCTGATATTGATACGGCACAAAAATTATGCGACCAATTATTGAAATTCAGCGGTGCAAGCTGTCACGTGGTCAGAATACAATAAAATTAAAAAATGAAAAATTTAAAACAACAATTTATAGAATTTAAACGTTCCACACCTAAACATATTCAATGGATATTATTAGGTGCGGCTTTTATTGTTGTTTTTATTTTACTTGTTTTATTAATTGGACATAAATCGAACACCGAAACCAAAGTTAATGAAAATGTTTTATTTGAAATCGAACCACAAACAATAAAACTTACCGACACAGAAGTTGGCAAATCCAACAGCGAAAGTATCAAGGTTTCCGTTGATTCTCCTGTTGTGATAAAAAGTGTAGACGTTGATGTTAAAGGTATAACAACAACTGATGATTGTGAAAATTTAACTGATTTTTGTGTAATCAATGTTATATATCGCCCAACGGATGTTCAAAAGGAAACAAATACAACATTAAAAATCAATTGGTATATTGAATCGCAACCAGACATTGTAAAAACAGCTGATGTCGATGTTGTTTATTCTTCATGGAAAAAAGAAGAACCAAAGCCAGAATCAGTTTTTGTTGACGAACCTGAAATTGTTGATGAGCCGGAACCTGTTGTTGAACCAGAACCGATCATTGAACCTATGCCTATTATTGAAAAAGAACCTGTTATTGAAAAGGCAGTTGAAGAAATAAAAACTATCGCGGTTGAAAATCCGTTCAAAGAAGGAGAAAGTTTTGCTTTGCCACCTGAAAAATGTTCGGAATTCGCAATTCCTGGATACGATCAATCGGGTCGTCAAATTGGTTGGATAAAACCAGAACGTGGCGCAAATTATTTTCATCCTTTTTCTGACAAAGATTGTTCAAAACCGACCGGTCGTTATGATATAAATACTGGTATAATAACATCCTTGGAAGATGGTTCAAAAATAGGAACAGATTCTGATCATATCGGATACAGAAAAGTTCGTACGCGTAATTTAGATGTTCCACAATTAAGCGCTCCAAAATCATATGTCACACCGTCCGAAAATGGAACATTCGGTGAAAATGCTATTTGGTTGTCTGATGATTCAGGAAAAATAATCGGTACAGGCGAAGCAGGAAAACTTATTGGTTCATGGGAAGATTTTGAAAAAGGTAAAGAATACAACGAAGATGCATTAAAAGGTTCTGGTCGTGGCGAATCAATCGTATCATCAAAACCATATGACAGAACATTTATATTACGTCAATTTAAACCAATCCCGGCAACCATCGTTTCCGAGGTTCGCGCCGACCCAAGTGTTTATGGATGCAATAAAGCTGGTGCCGATTGTACCAGGGGAAATTATAGTATCCCTGTTCGTGCAACGGTGGACAGAAATGTTTATTCTGATGATGGGCGAACAATCATATTGCCAACCGGTACATTGCTGATGGGTTATTTAGATGGAAATTTACCAGGACCATATCAGGCATTTGGTCGCATGAATATTAAATGGTATCAATTTATAAGACCAGATGGTGTTGAATTTAATTTTGGTAGTGACAACCAGGACCCATATTCTGCAGATGCTCAGGGACGCATGGGTGTTCCAGGACACGGCAGCACCGATTACGTTGAACAAATGGTCATGCCGATATTAACAGCTTTGGTTCCTGCTGCGGTAAATATGATTGCGCCTATCACTGATACAGTTATAAATCAAATTGATTTGGATAATAATACGATTGTTCAATCTGGAACAATTCGATCATCTGAAATGGCGAAACAAGATATTATTAACACATGGAATAAAATCACTCAAAAATTATTGGTTGACGCAATTGATAATACGGTTCCTCCATTTTCAATTGCCGCAGGAACACGTATAAATGTATTTTCGCCTGTTGATTTAATAGTTTCCTGTGATTCAAAAGAAAACGCAGGAAAAAAGTGTGCTGTTATACAATCACAATATTCAGAACGTCGTACATGGTCAGAACTTAAAGATAAAGCGAAATTTGATCCAACTGATTCGTCTTGGCGTGGTCAAATACGTTCATTTAACCTGAATCAATATTGCACACAAGACAGTAATGGAAAAATCACAATCGATAAAAACGCATCTTGGGCGGATTCTGGATACGATTACAGAACAGTTTTGGCATACTGTGAATCACAGAATTATCAGGCAATAAATAATGCAAAACAAAACGCATATAATGCAAATGTTCAAGAACAATCCAAAAATAAACAGAAAACCTATGGATCAATGACATGGGATCAAAACGATGGATTGGTATATACCGGCGATGCAGATCAAACAAAGGCCTATAATACAGACATACTTGGATTAACATATGATGATGAAGGCAATCTTGAAAATCCATGGAACACATCCACAGACGCAGTCGTTGAAGACGCAGGATTAACGTGTGACGACGGTGCCGCCCCGGATATAAACGGATGTTGCACGGGCGAAACATATACCGATATGGGCGAAGCAGGATTTAATTGTTGTCCTGATGCAGGTGGCGATTGTTTCCCACCAATCGAAGTACAATAACAAACCGTAAATTATAAGAATCTTGTATTAACCGATTCGATTATGATTTATTAAAAATCATTTTCGAATCGGTTTTTCGATTCGGCTTTCTATTTATGGTTGTATGCTTTTACAACTTTCGATTTTTATTATACTTTTTGTGCATTAGGAAATAATGCACTTTTTTAATTAACATAAACACAAAAGGAGAAAATATTATGTTACCAAAAGAAGTAAAAAACGAAGAAATAAACACAAACGAAAAATTTCAAAACGCAGAACAACTTTGGTTTTGGTTTGTGTATTCTAAATCTGTGCAAAACGGCTTTACACACAATCACTCAAATATTCGCCGACCGTGCGAAATTCTGGATGTAGAAACTTTAATTACTAAACTTTATTTATGCGGCAAATTAAACGATGAACAGCTATCTGTGCTTAAAAAATTCGGCGACAAAAGACGCGCACCACATCAATATATATACAGCGAAAATCGCGCGGCTGCACTCTGGAAATCCGCGATGGATATCATAACATCTTATGCATCCCAAAAGGGATGGTTGGCCAACCAATAACAAAAGGAACACGATATGTTATATATTGGCTTTTCAAATTATTCTCATAAAATACACGCCAAGATATTTTGCAAAAAATATAAACATTGTGCACCAGTTATAATCAATAAAACTAATATAGTAATTTACCAATTTGTGCGTATAGATAAAATCGCAAAAATAATTATTCAAAAAAGCGATTTAAAAATATTACAAATGCACGGTTGGCGATTTATAAAATATTCTAAAAAACAAACACATATTCCCAAAAAGCATTGTTTGACATGCGTTCAATTTACAAAAGATATGTGTGGTATCAAAAATATAAAAATACAAACGCCATTGGCGTTATTTAAATATCTGAACCGAAAATAAAAATGCCCAAACGGGCATTTTTATTTTATTGTTTTCTTGATTATATACATTTGCAAAATTCCAAATAAATTAGAAACTGTCCAATATAATACCAAGCCAGCCGGCATCCATGCAAACATAACTGTAAATATTACAGGCATCCATTTCATTGCACGTTGTGTTGATGCCATAACATCATTTGTGTTTGATGATTGTTTTGTTGTTTGCAAATACTGTTGCAACCACATTGTTGCACCCATCAATATTGGCAATATGAAATATGGGTCCATTGCCGACAAATCAGATATCCATAAAAAGTGTGCACTGCGCATTGGCACAGATATCAATAATGCCTTGTACAAAGCGAAAAAGATTGGTATTTGAATCAACATTGGCAAACATCCCGACATTGGCGATGTCTTATGCGCCTGATATACGCGCATCATTTCCATCTGAAGACGTGCTTTATCATTTGCATACAATTTTTGAACACGTTGTAATTCGGGCTGCATTTTTTGCATTGCCATTGTTGAAGCATATGATTTGCGTGTAAGTGGCCATATCAATAATCTTAAAATCAATGTCATCAATATAATCGCAACACCGTAATTTCCGACCAAAGCATATAACCAATTTATCATCCAAAGCATCGGTGCCGCAAAGAACCAAAACCAACCATAATCTATTGTTTTTGACAAACCTGGAATCGTTTTAGATGCATTATTTAAAACATCACTTTGGCGTGGTCCCGCAAAAACATATGTATTTATTTCTGTTTCTGACTTTGGTGCAATTTTAATTGATGCTGCCCCAGTTTGTGCCAAATAAAAATCACCATTTTTCTTTAAACTGATTGTTTGATCTTTTGCATCAATTGATGTGATAACTTCCCAATATTGTTCTGCAAATCCGACGAAAGCATTCACAGATGAATATGCAAATGATTTTTTATTTAATTTATTCCAATTAATATAGTCTAAATCAGAATTTGCATATACTACCCCACCCGTTTCAACTGCCGCAGATGATTGATTTTTAGCGCTTTGCACAACCTGTACATATGGTGCGATACCTATTTCACGATTCGTTTTATTTTTTATTGTATCGGTTATATTTACAACATAGCCTTCCACTGATATTTTACGCATAAAATGTACATTTGGATTATCCCAGTGCATTTCCCCGGATTTCATTTCCCAATGGGTGTTTATATTTGGTGTTTGAATGTCGGATGATGTATAACCTATTTCTGCAAAATTATTTTCATCACTTAAAAGTGATATATTTTCATCAGACTTTGCATTTTGTTTATGTTTGTTCAATGAAACCTTTGATATGCGCAATCCCTGAACATTAAAAGAAATATCTTCTGTATCTAATGTACGTGTTGCAACATCAGATTTTTCGATTGTTGTTTGTGTAATTGTATTTACTTCTGCTTGTTGAGGTTTAAACCATAACCCCATTATCCACCATGCAAACAAGAACAAAAATAACCACCACAAAAATCCAGAAAATTTTGATGGCTTCTTATTTGTATTAATTTGATTCCATTGATTAAACCCGGAATTATTATTCATATACTGTACCATTTTTCATCCTTTATGAATTGCAAAGACATTTCTTTCTGTTTATAAACATATTTACTAAATAAATAATTACACCAAACGTAATAAATACATCCCCAATATTAAATATCGCCGGGAAAGTCCAAAGTCCACCAATATGCCATTGTATAAAATCAGCAACCGCACCGAAACGCACACGATCAACCAGATTCCCAATTGCGCCACCAATTATAAATGCCAACGGCAAACGTTCATAACTTATTGCTTTTTTAAACAAATAATAAACCAACCATATAATAATTAAAGCAGTTATAATACTTAAAATAACAGGCATCATAAAATTAAATGCAGAAAACGAAACGCCCTTGTTCCAAATAAAATGAATATTAAACAAATTAGACAATCCGTAATCGCCACCGATTATATCGCGCCACGATGCAATAACACCGTTTATGTGGCATTTGGCACAAATCATATTTGGATTATAAATAACATCGCCGTATTTATTTGCCAACAAATCCAACAAATATTGTTTTGAAAAGAAATCTGCGGCAAAAACCAACAAAATAATTGCTATATATTTTAAAAACTTTTTCATTTTTTCCCCGTTTCAAGAAATATAGCAACTAGAGACCCTAAAATCAAATACAAAACATTATTTTATATCGATTGGTTTTTTAACATTTTCATAGTCATTTTCGCGCAAATGATTCATCAATGCATTTATTCTTGGCTTTGATAATCCCAAACTTGTCATAACATCATACCCCAAAATAAATGAAGATTCGATAATTTCTGGCATTGCAGATGTCACACCCATTTTTAATAAATCACGTGAAGATTTCAAATTATGCGCACGTGCAAATATTTTTATAAGCGGTGATATTCCATGCACAGTTTGAACAATATCACGTGCAACAACTTCATCGTTCAAAGAAATTACAACCGCTTTTGTTTTGCGCGCTTTAAGTCCCGCTGCTAACAAAATTGATTTCTTTTTGGATTCACCGTAAATAACATTATATCCGGCCTCTCTTGCCATAACAACCTCGTCTACATTACCATCAATCGCAACATAAGATATTTTTTCAGCGGTTAACATTTGTGCGACTATCTGACCCATACGGCCAAATCCACAAATTACAACTGTTGGTGTTTCCTCGTTTATTTTTTCAGATAATTTTTTATCTGAGCTTCCGTTGAATATTCTGCCAGCCTTTATCAATTGATCATAAATCATCAACAGTATCGGTGTCATCATAATGGAAACAATTATGATAGCCGTCAAAATTTCCTGATGTTCTGCAGGTATTGCCGAAATCCCATTTGTTTTCATTGTTTGTAAAATCAACAAACCAAATTCACCACCTTGGGCTAAAATAAGCGCCATTAAAAATGCTTCATGTGCAGATACATGACGAACACGTGCCACAATATAAAGCGCAAAAAATTTAATTGCAATCAATCCTATAACACCCATCAATACCATAAACCAATGATCCGCCAAGAAAGGTAAATTTATACCCATACCCAAAACAATAAAGAAAAACGCCAAGAACAACGTTGCATAGGGCTCTATTGCGGCATTAACCTGATGTCTGTAAACGGTTTCAGACATCAACATACCCGCCAAGAACGCGCCCAATGCAGGCGGCAATCCCATTAAACTTAAAATCACTGCCCACACCGCAATATTAACCATTATCGCTAATACAAAAGCTTCGCCCGATTGAACGCGTGCAACAACACGCATCAATGGGTTGATAATAAACTTAGATACAATAATAACCCCCAGTATTAATCCAAATGACATTACCAAAATATCTATTGCAGATGCGCCCAAATTAATCGATTTTCCCGCAAGAACCGGCAACATTGCCAATAATGGAATTGATAACAAATCTTGGAACAATAAAATCGAAAACGTTTGGCGTCCCATATTTGTTTGTAATTGATTTCTGTCCATTAATATTTGTAAATCTTCTGATGTACTGGACATCGCCAAAATCAAAGCAATCATCATTGCACCCAATAATGTCCATGTTGTCACCCCAACCAAAATAGGGAACAACATCGCGGCAACCATTAAAACCTGGGACGCACCAAGACCGAATATAGTGCGACGCAATTGCCAAAGTCTTTGCATATTGATTTGCAAACCAATATTAAACCATAAAAACATAATACCTAAATCACCCAGAAATGTCCAAGTCCCGGATAATTCAAACAACCCAAAAACATGTTGTCCCGCCAATATACCTGTTAATAAAAACGCCAACAAAGTCCCCATTTTGAAAAGTCGCATAAAAAACACTGCGACAAAAGCTATTGCAAAAAATACAAGCGTTGCGGTTGACATGGTTTCTCTCTCCCTATTTATTACATTATAACAAATTTACATCAATATTGCGCGATATTTTTAAGAATAATTCTGGACTGATTTCTTCTGCGCGTTCCGTTCCTGTCAATCCAAATTTATTCCAATCTGTTTTTATAATTCCGCGTATCATTTTACGACGCATCCCGAATAATTTAGCAGTCAGTTTTTCCAGTTTTGAAATATCATCAATTTGTTTAATTTTATTTTTATTTGGAATAATTTGCACAACCGCAGATTGCACCTTTGGACGTGGAACAAATGCGGTATTTGGCACATCAAATAAAATTTTTGTATCGGCAATTAAATTACATAGCACAGACAATCTGCCGTATTGCGAATCACCAACGTGCGCAACAATTCGTTGTGCAACCTCTTTCTGAAACATCAAAGTTAGCGATTTTATTTTTTCGCCATTTGCAATTTTTTGCATCCAGCCAATCAATAATTCGGTGCCAACATTATACGGCAAATTAGAACAAATTGCGAAACCATCTTTATCTATATTTGATAAATCAGTTTTCAATGCGTCACCATATATAACTTCAAAGCGACCATTTGCCACATCAACTATTTTTGATAATATCGGCTCTGTCGTTTTGTCTTTTTCAATCGCAATTAATTTTTTTGCGCCCGCCATTAAAATTGCACGCGTTAAACCACCAGGTCCCGGTCCTACCTCTATAACCGTAGTATTTTCTATATCTGGAATATTGCGTGCGATACGCGATGTTAAATTTAAATCAAACAAAAAATTCTGACCGAATTGTTTCTTTGGTTCCAGACCGCTTTCGCGCATCATTTCTGATACTGGTGGCAAAGATGCAACTTTGTCTGTCATAACTTTTTGCGCCCCCCGAAAGCCAGTGTCAACGTTCCATCATCTATATAATCCAAATCACCCCCCAATGGTACACCAGAAGCCAATTCAGAAAATGACACATTTGTATTATTGATTGATGAAATAATATATTGTTGCGTTGTTTTCCCTTCGACAGTGTTAGGTAATGCAAATATAATTTCTTCGATATTTTCTTGCAATATACGATCTGCGATATTCGCGATATTTAAATCGTCTGGCGTAACACCATTTACCCCGGAAAGATTTCCGCCCAACACATGATAACGACCATGAAAGACACCTGATTTTTCCAAAACCAAAACATCAGATAAATCACGAACAATACATAATTGTCCATTTTTGCGCGTTTCATCCAAACAATATTCACATTTGTCAGTATCCGTTAACATACCGCAAACAGGACACGGATGAATTGATTCTGCAGCATCCATCAAGGCATTTGCCAACAATTGTGCACGTCCTGTTTTATCTTGCAACAAACCAATTACAATACGTGTTGCTGCACGTGTTCCAACACGTGGTAATTTTGCAAATTGTTTAATAAGCTTTTCTATCTTTATATTCATTGCTTTTTACTTTTAATGAAATATATAACAATCTATGCCGTTTGCAATCGCTGTATTTTTAGCATTCTGCGCCCCGCTTTCAGACAACCCATTTACACGAACACGATAAAGACCCGTATCATTTTGTTCGATATTCGCATTTAAACCAACAACAGACTTTACTTTTTCTGCCTGTTTTTTTGCTGCATCGTATGTTGAATATGCACCAAACTGAATACCCGCATTACCAGAAGAATATGTTATATTATTTTTAGATGTTTCTTGTTTATCGACAGCATATTTAGCAATCGGATTTGTATTGGTTGCAGCAACAGTATTTACAGGTTTGGGCGCAACATAATTTGAATTTCCAAATTTACTAAACCCAAGATTTAACATCTTGGTTGCAACATTTGCACGAACATCTTTATTTTCAGCCCCCAATACAACAGCAATCAAATGATGATTATTTTGTTTGGCAGTCGCAACCAATGAATATTTTGATTTGTTTGTAAATCCAGTTTTCATACCGTCAGCCCCTGGATAGTTTCCCAACAAACGGTTGCCATTTGTATAAGTCTTTCCATTATATGTCCATGTTTTTATTCCAAAATATTTCCAGTATTGCGGGAAATGCTTATATACCGCCATGGAAAGCAATGCAATATCACGTGCCGTTGACATATGATCATCATTTGGCAGACCAGACGAATTTTCAAAATTGGTATTTTTCAACCCTATTTCATTTGCGACACGTGTCATCAAATTTGCAAAGTTGCCTTCTTTGCCACCTTGTAAATTTTCGGCCAGAACGCGCGCAACATCGTTTGCAGAATGCACCGCCACCGCTTTAATCGCATCTTCGACTTTAATTTTACTGCCCGCTGCCAGTCCAAGTTTTACCGGATCTGCATTTGCTGCATAATTTGAAACAATCAAGTAATCATCCAAATGTAAACGCCCATGTTCCAGCGCATCAAAAGTCAAGTATAAAGTCATAATTTTTGTTAAAGATGCCGGATAATTTAATTCATTTGCATTTTCTTGATATAAAACACGGCCAGAATCTATGTCTGCAACCAATGCAGCCTTGTATTGCGCAGCACCCGCAACACCACAAAACAAGAACAACGATAAAACTAACGATAAAACTCTCTTCATAACAAGGAAATGATAGTAAAAATACTATATTTGGGTCAACAATAAAAAAGAACAAAAAAACATTTTGACTTTCTTTATGATATATAAAATAATGCCCCAGCAAAACAAAGGGATATATTATGAAAAACAATAAAAATTTAATCGCATGGGAACCAGCATTATGGGGCGCACTTTTCGGTTCATCAGCCGCTTCTACAGTTGGTACAATTACAGATTCAACACTTACACCAGATTGGTTCAAGGCACTTTTAATTTTAACAACAGCATCTATTGCAGGTGCCAGCGCATATAAAACATATCAATCTGTTAATAATATTAACAAAAAAATAAATCAAAATAAAAAACAACGTTAAAAAAAACGGGTCAAACGACCCGTTTTTTAATCAAGTGTTCGCAGACTGATTTTATCATCATCCACAATAACCAATTTACCGATTCCAATTCCAAATTGACGCACTGCCTCAAAAGCCAATCTTTGCCCATAAAGATATTCATCAGATATTGGGAACACCCCACGCAAAAGCACCAATTGATTTGCTGTTGCTTCATCCCCACATACCGCAATAATTGGAATATCTGGTTTACGACATGAAATTTGAACCACCGCATCAGTGTCACGTGCAAAAACAACTATTGCAGCGGCTTTGTTTAAATATGCCATTGAAGATACCGAACGCGACCAATCATTTTCAGGAACATTATCTATGCGCGACCAATCATACGGATTCGCGATTGCATCCGCATCTGAATAAGATAAAATCTTGTTCATTGTTTCGATTACATTAACAGGATTATCACCAATTGTCGTTTCTTCGGATGTCATTGTAGAATCAGTACGCAAATAAGCCGCGTTTGCAACATCTGAAATTTCTGCACGTGTTGGGAATTCACTGTGCACCATGGACGACAACATTTGTGTTGCCATAATAACAGGTCGATTTAATTTTCTGCATTCACGAATAATATGACGTGATATTGCCGGCACTTGTTCAAAAGGTAATTCAACCGCCAAATCGCCACGCGCAATCATGATTCCATCGGCCGCCGTTGCAATATCAACAATTCGTTCTACTGCGTTTGGACGTTCTATTTTTGCAATAATTTTAACAGGCGATGATGTACGCGCATTTATAAAATCACGAACGAAAGCGACATCTTCCGCCCTTTGCACAAAAGACAGCGCGACATAATCAGGCTGTTTTGTTATTGCGTATTCAAGGTCGGCCTTGTCTTTCGCGGTTAAAATTTCTGTATCAATATCGGTATCAGGCAAATTAAATCCGCGACGCGACCAGATTTCATCACCACGAACAACGGTCGTTTCGATTTTATCATCAAATACCGCATCAACTTTTAATTCAATCTTGCCATCATTTAATAAAACCCGATCCCCTATTTTCAGCGATTTCATAACATCGCCGTCTGGCAATTGAACACGTGTTTCATTTCCCGGTGTTGGGTCGTTATCCAAAATAAACTTTTGCCCTATTTTTAATGGATAATGATTTTCAGTTTCAAAATTACCAATTCTGTGTTTTGGTCCCTGAATATCAATCATAACCGCCACTGGTTTATTTAGTTCGCGCGCAACATCACGGATTAAATCTATTTTAGCCCCCTGGATATCGCCGGTATCATGACTGAAATTAAGACGGCACACATTAACGCCCGCCTTTATCATCTGGGTTAAAACTTCGCGGCTTTCACAATTTGGCCCGATAGATGCGGTAATTTTAGTAAATCGTGTCATGTATATTCTCTCTCGTGCTTTATAAAAATATTTGATTTTTATAATTGTTAATATATCATATATCTCATAGAAAAAACAAGAGGGATAATATGAAAAACGCAAATCATGGCGCAATAGATAACGCCCAATTAATCAGCATTATCGAAAGAATTGAAAAATTAAATGAAGACACCGCTGCAATCGCCGCTGATATCAAAGAAGTGTATAGCGAAGCCAAATCTGCAGGTTATGATCCAAAATATATTCGCCAAATGATAAGATTACGCAAATTGGATCCAGATGAATTGGACGAAGCAGACGAATTAACAAAAATGTATCGTGACGCATTGGGACTGTAATGAAAAGATTCACAAAACGTGTTGAAGATTTCACCTGCGCCCATTGTGGCGCAGATGTTTTAGGTAATGGATATACAAACCATTGCCCAAAATGTTTATGGTCTCGGCACGTTGATAATAATCCGGGTGACCGTGCTTCTGATTGTGGTGGAATGATGCGCCCAATATCTGTAAAGCCTGATAAAGACGGATACATAATCACACACAAATGTGAAAAATGCGGTAAAACAATAAACCAACATTCCGCACCAAACGATGATATCGATACAATTATATCAATATCATCAAACCCAGATTTCATTTTTGGGAAATAATAACTGTTAAAAAAACTAACATAGGAATTACATTATGGAAAACAAAGATAAACAACCTGTGTATTTGCGTGATGTAGATATGATATTCAGACCTGGCAATATTCAAATTGAAAGCAAGGCTGATTTAGCAAAAATTGTTGAATTACCATGTTTAGCATTATGCGAAGCTTTGTATGATAAAAACATTTTGACTTGTTGGAGTTCGTCAAACAAAACAGCACCAAGAAAATCTTATGTACTTGTTCGATATGAAAGTCTTGATGATACAAATAAGAAAATCGCAGACGATTTAATCAGCAAAGGTATATTAAACGATAAAACCCAATTTGAATCTGGTAATTCTGCAAAAGAATATGGTAAATCTTTATATATTGGATTTGATACAAATCCTGATATGTTGGTTTCAGATATATCTAAGAAATTATGTGAAATGGCATCTGCTTTTGTTTATCAAGATATAAAATATAATGTTTATACACCACAATATTTATTATCAAATGATCCATTTTTTACAGGAACAAAACCTTTTGGTTTTCCAAGTTTAAAAACGACTATTCGTGGGGACGAATATATATATGATTCATATTATCATGATGACAAAAGAAGGCTGTATGATGAAATTAGACTTTTAATGCATACAAAAAAAGATACAGGTTTAACAGAACAAGACATGCGTGAAATAGCAGGAAAAATAGGATGGATATATAACGAAACAAACGGTCTTTTATACAAAGACAAAGAAACCCTGCAACGTCATAATGAATATCTGAAAAAAATTAATCAAACATATAAAACCACAATATTTACATCTGGCAGAGATATGTAAACATTTGCCCATAATAACAAAAAAGTCCCGTTTGGGACTTTTTTATTATTTTCTTTTTGCGGCGGCGATAAAGGCATTAAACATCGGGTGTCCGGTGTATGGGCTACTTTGGAATTCCGGATGAAATTGCCCCGCGATAAAGAATGGATGCGACGGTATTTCAATTATTTCCGGCAATTTTCCGTCCGGGGAAATACCTGAAATTATCATACCTGCCTTTTCCAATTCATCTTTGTATTTAATGTTGACTTCGTATCTGTGGCGATGACGTTCTGATATTTGCGATGCGCCCCAAATTTTTTCCGCCAATGTTCCTGGTTTTATTTCACATGGATATGCGCCCAAGCGCAGTGTTCCGCCCATATTTTCACTGTCGCATTCAGTCATAATGTCAATTACAGGCGTACAATTTTTTGCAAATTCTGTTGAATTCGCGTTTTTATCACCAACTACATTACGCATAAATTCAATAACCGCAACCTGCATACCCAAACATATTCCCATAAATGGAATATTGTTTTCACGCGCATATTGGGCGGCTGCTATTTTTCCATCAACACCACGCGTTCCAAAACCACCTGGTATTAAAATACCATCAACATCTGCGCAATCACTTGGGTCAAAATGTTCGGCATCAATCTTTTTAATTTTTACATGCACATTGTTTTGAACAGACGCATGGAACAACGCTTCGTTCAATGATTTATATGCATCCGCGACATCAAAATATTTCCCAACCACACCAATTGTACATGTTGGCAAATCAGCGTTCAAATGATGTTCTATCTTTTTGAATTTTGACATATCACCATTTGCATTTGGTAAACCAAAATGTTCTGCCATGATACCAAAGACATCTTGTTCATCATAAACAATTGGTATTTTATAAATGTTATCAACATTCATACTGGTTATAACATTCTTGGCCGGTAAATTACAGAACATACCTATTTTAGCGCGCTCTTCCGGTGTCAACATACGTGGTGAACGCACGAACAACATATCTGCCTGAATACCATTTTCCAATAATCTGCGCACCGACATTTGCGTTGGCTTGGTTTTTAATTCGCCACTTTGTTCAAGATAAGGCGCCAATGCAAGATGTGCAAACAAAACATTTCGCCGTCCAACGTCATTAGCAAATTGACGGATCGATTCCAGGAATATTTTTTGTTCAATATCGCCAACAGTTCCGCCTATTTCACAAATTACAAAATCTGTGTCTGTTGGTATTGCGATATGTTCTTTGATTTTATTTGAAACATGGGGAATCATTTGCACTGTGCCACCCAGGTAATCCCCGCGGCGTTCAGCGTTTAAAACCTCCCAATAAATACGACCACCAGAACAAGAATCATTACGCGATAATTTTATTCCTAAAAATCTTTCGTAATATCCCAGATCCAAATCAGTTTCAAAACCATCATTGGTCACATAAACTTCACCATGTTGCAGTGGTGACATTGTTCCCGGATCTATATTTAAATATGGGTCAAATTTACGAACATGAACACTGTATCCACGGGATTGAAGAAGGGCGCCCAGCGATGCCGCCGAGACGCCCTTTCCTAAACTTGATACAACCCCGCCAGTAACAAAAATATATCTTGGCATAAGCTTTCTCCTTATGCTTAATCAGCATACAAAAATTATTAGTTGCAGGTCAAGCAAATAAAATCCTATAATCAAAACATGAAAGAATTCCTGGAAAACCAATACAAAAATTTATTTTTATGGACGCCTTTTGTCTTGGCATTTGGGGCGGCATTTTATTTTTCACTTGGCAGTGAACCAGACTTTCGTTTTCCAATTCTTATCACCTTTTTAATTGGCGCGATTATTTACAAGTATAAAAATGTATTTGTACGTTCATTATTTTTGTTTTTATTTGGCTTCTTTTATGCGATGTCTTTTACACATATAATAAACACACCACAAATAAATGATTCTTTCGGTTTTATTGATATAAACGCAACTGTTCGCGATGTTAATTTCACAAACGAATCAACACGCGTTTTATTAAGCGTGCCATCAAATCAAATTGATAAAGAATTGCCACAAAACAAAAATATAAATATTCGCGTATCTATAAAAGATACAGCCAACATACCAAATATTGGCAATACGATTTCTGGAAAATTACATATATTTCATCCATCTGCACGATATGTTCCAAACGGATTTGATTTTGCACGTTGGGCATATTTCAAGGGAATTTCAGGCACTGGATTTTTTCAAGATTATGAAATAATAAAATCTGAGAACAGAAATGTTCGCACATTTATCCATAATAAAGCGAAATCAGAATTAACAGATTCATTGGTATTGGGATATAAAAACGTTATTCCTGAAATCGAAAGCAAAATTTGGAAATCTGTCGGTGTTGGACATGTCTGGTCAATCAGCGGTTTTCACATGACATTACTTGGCGGATGGTTGTTTGCTTTGTTTTATTTATTATTTCGTGCAATTCCATATATAACAAAAAGAATACCTGCAAAATATCCTGCAATTCTCTGCGCATGGTTTGGATTAGTTTTTTATTTACTGATATCTGGGATAAGTGTTGCGACATTGCGTGCGTTCTTGATGGCAACATTAATATTTATTGCAACAATATTGGGACGGGGCGTGTTATCTTTGCGCAACGCAGCATTAGCTTTCATCTTAATATTTTTGTTTAATCCGTATTCAGTTATGACCGCAGGCTTCCAATTATCGTTCGCTGCTATATTTGGATTGCTTTGGTTTTTTGATAACAAACAATATATCAAACATAATTTTATCGGCAAAATATTACATTATATCTATTTATCTTTTATGTCTGCCTTGGTTGCGACAATATTTACATTGCCATTTATAATTGCTCATTTTAGCTACATCCCGATTTACAGCTTGATTGGGAACATTATCCTTTTGCCGATATTTTCTTTCGCGATTATGCCATTGGTTATGATTGGAACTTTGTTTGCAATATTTAGAAATTATTTTATATTAAACATAGCAAATAAAATATATGATTTCGCATTATCAATCGCAGAACATATATCAAATTTACCATATGCAAATATAAATATTCCTGATATTTCAAACACAGTTTTGATATTGATTATTATTGGATTGTTATGTTTGATATTAATTGCAAAATCCGATGCCAAAAATTTATTTATAAAAAATATAAACTATGTTTTATGTATGACTAGTATATCTTTGGCAATCGTTATTTATGCAAATCAAGAACGTCCTTTGTTTTATGCAACAACCGATCACGAATTGGTCGCATTTAATGTTAATGGCAAACTGGAATTTAACAAAGCCCGTGCATCAAAACATTATTTTGCATTTGATACATGGTATAAATTTAATAACGAAGAAAAACCATTTAAAAACAAAAGATATAAATGCGACCATGGTTTTTGTGTTTATAAAACAAAAAATTGGAATTTAGTATATATGCAAAATTTCACATCAATATTAAATAATCTTGAAAACGTATGTAACGACAAAACAATTGATTATATTGTCACAACTTTTGGAATTAAATCACCAAATTGTCATGGGAAAATATTGGATAATGGTTTGTTAATATATCCAAACGGAAAAATTACAAAAATCATCAATCAGCGTCCGTGGCATAATCCGCACTGACAAAATATAATCCCGATGCAGGTGCGGTAATTCCGGCGGCGCCGCGATTTTTCGCATCAAAGATTTTATCAATATCTAAATCTTTACCCTGACCTATTTCAACCAATGTCCCAACCATATTTCGCACCTGATGATGCAGAAAAGAACGCGCAGAAAATTCAAAAACTATTTCATCACCATTTTGAGTTATTGTCACAGAATCCAAAGTTTTAATTGGGGATTTAGCCTGACATTGTGCGGCACGAAATGATGTAAAATCATGTTTGCCGATTAATTTTTCTGCAGCTGATTTCATTGCGTTTATGTTTAATTTTTGTGGTACCCACCAAACCCTATTCTTTTCTAAAACAACAGGCGCGCCACGATTAAGGACTATATATTTATAATGTCTTTTGGTACACGAAAAACGCGCATGAAAATTATCATCAACCTTTTCACAACTCAATACAGAAACCGGTTCATTTATTAAATAAAAATTCAATGCACGCATAACTGTTTCAGGCGCTTGTTCTTTTTCTAAATCAAAATGCGCAATCATATTTAAAGCATGAACACCTGCATCAGTGCGCCCTGCAGAATACACAACAACTTTTTCACCACAAAATTTATAAATTGCATCTTGTAAAAGCGATTGCACAGATGGACCATCTTGGTTTTCCTGCCAACCAATCAAATTTGTTCCATCGTATTCAAGATTTATTTTATAGCGTGCCATTTTTATCTGTTTTTAAAAACGAAACCTGATCGTTCAAGCAACCATTTTTTTATCGGATTTATTTGATTATACCATTTCCAATATGGTTTTCCTTTGTCACAAGACGCCAAACCTTTAACTTCTGCTATTTCTCTCATGCGTTCTGCACACAAACGTTCTTTTGACACATGTTCGTTTTCACCAACAAAAATACATCCGTGACAATCAGTTTTTTCATTTGATGTATCGCGTCCCACAACATCGGTATAATTATTGTGATGTTTTGATTTATATTTTGATTCTGTTGTATAATTTGGCGCTATCATTTTTTATTCCCCGTATTTTATATCTGCACCACGCAAACCATTTAAAAAACTTTTCCAATCCATTGGATTTTTTCCAGATGGTTGAATTTTTACAATTCTCAACTCGTTATTTTCTATTTTTGTTTTCAAAATTTTTACATCGATACCATTTATCTTTGTACGGCCACACCCCAGCGCGCGAACTTGATTATGAATTTGTATTGGCAATTTGTTCCAATCTATAATCTCGTCAGCCCCTTCGAATTTGCGTGTAAATGTTGGTTCCCCAACCTGTGGAATAGCGGCAAAATCAGCTGGTTTCGACATATATTCATCAAGCATTTTGATTGCAACATCTGACACTTTCTTTTCGACAATTTCATTTGTATCATTGTCTGCAATTTCAATATTTTTACGCATATAAATATCGCCGGCATCCATTTCAGCTGTCATTGCCATTAAACACACGTCCATATTTTTATCGCCGTTTAATATTGCCGTTCTGATTGGAGATGGTCCGCGATATTTTGGCAACGAACTTGGGTGAATATTAATACAAGGCGCGGCATTCAAAACATTATCACGCAAAATAACACCGTATGAAAACACAACTATCATATCAGGTTTATCAGATACAGAATCAAATTCTTTGATTGAAGTGTAAACCTTTAAACCACGCCCATCTGCCCATTGGTGTACAGGCGACGGTGTTAAAATATGTTTACGCCCCATTGGTTTTGGCGCACGGGTAAAGACCGCGATTACATCGTGTTTATTGGCCAAGTCATCAAAAACAGGAACCACAAAATCATTAGTTCCCATTAATATCAGTTTCATTATTTATGCCCCCGATTAACCTTGCGCATTAACATTTCGCGCTTAACACCTGATAAATAATCAATAAATAAAACGCCATCTAAATGGTCAGTTTCGTGTTGAACAATGCGTGCTGGAACACCAGACATTTGTGCACTAAGATTTTCGCCATTTTCATTCATCCATTCAACAACAACAGATGCCGGACGGCGCACATTTGAATAAACAGGCAATCCATCAGCGCCAAGAACCGATAAGCAGCCCTCTTCCATAACGCAGGTATCATCACTTTTACTGGTAATTTTTGGATTTATCATTTTGTATATTGTTTCGCTTTCTGGATCCATCATAACCAGGAATCTTTGTGTAATACCAACCTGGGGTGCGGCCAGACCAACCCCATTTTGAGATTTCATCATTTGAACCATTTCATCCATGGTATCAAGTAATTCAGGCGTAATATCCGCCACAGGCGCACATTTTTCACGCAAAACCAAATCACCACAAAGTTTCATTTGCAACATATACAAAACCTTTTTATAATCACTATATAGATATTAGCAAAGGAATTTCAAATGACAACCTATATTTTCGGACTTTTGATTGTTATAGTTGCATTGCTTTTGGTGCTGGTTTTTCGCAAACAGACTTTTGATTTATCTGCAATTCGCGAAGACAACGCAAGATTGCGCGAAAGATTGGCGGAAAGATTGGGGATGCTTTCTCAAAATGCGGTTGAATTAAAGAATATTTCATCGGATATTGCGAATTTCAAAGATATTTTAATGGGCAACAAACAGGCACGCGGCACATTTGGCGAACGCCAATTGGCAGATATAGTGCGCGACATTATGCCACCAGAAACCTATGAATTTCAAAAGGTGCTTTCAACTGGTGTTCGCCCAGATTGTATAATACGCCTGCCATATCCACCTGGTGACATGATAATCGACAGCAAATTCCCACTGGAAAGTTATAATCGTATTTTACAAGATAAAACTGATATAGGTGCAAAAAAACAATTTGAAATTGATGTTCGCAAACACATTGATGCAATTGCTGAAAAATATATAATTCCAGGCACAACGGCAGAAAGCGCAATGATGTTTATTGCATCCGAATCTATATTTATGGAATTGCATACCGCGTTTCCAGATACAATTGAATATGCCGCACATAAAAAAGTCTTTATCGTGTCACCTGCGACATTATGGGCGACATTGAACACTATCCGCGCCGTCCTTTCAGACATAAAAATTAAACGCGTGGCGGGAAAAATAAAAAGGGAATTAGATTTATTATTAACAGACCTTTCACGTCTTGATGAACGCGCAGCCAAGGTTAACCAGCATTTCACATTGGCACAAAAAGATATGGCGGATTTGGAAACATCAATTTCAAAAATTACCCCACGCGCAGAAAAATTACGCGATATGGATTTCGGCGAAGATTAAAAACACCGGTAAATGCCGGTGTTTTTTTATTTCCTTAAACCTGTTTTTCGGTTAATCCAAACTTGTTCTTTTGCGATTTCCATAATTGGCATATCATGTTTACTGTCTGAATATGCACGAACTACATTTGGAATATATTTATTTTCCGTTGCCCATCTATCCAATGCGATAACTTTGTTTTTCCCCCAACACAAAAATTTATATTTATACGGTTTTTCTTTGTCCATTTTGGAAGACATAACCGCATCAAATTTCATATCAGATACCAATTCTGGCACCAGGTAATCAGGCGACGCAGAAATCAATACAACCTTGTTGCCGGCTTTTTTTTCTTTTGCTACCTGTGCCGCAGCCCAACCAAAGCGATTTTGTTTATGGGCTTTTATAACATCTGCCGAATAATCGCGCACCATTTTTGGTGTAATAAAATTACGAATTATTTCGCGCCACCAAATGCCATTGTGATTCAATATTGCACCAATTGCACCAGCCAACACACACGGCAAAAACAACCATGGACGGATTGAATGTTTAAAACAATATTTAAAGAATTCCCAATTTGAATCTGATGCCGAAAGTGTCCCATCAAAATCGAATACAACCACATTTACTTTTGTTAACATAATATTTTATCTTTGTTTTGATTTTGCTTGTTCTTTGACCTGTTGATGCCAGACTTGTGTATATTTTGAAACCAATTCTGTATTAGAGCTTTTTTCTAATTGTTGATATCTTTGAATTTCTTGCAGATTTTTATTGAACGCGCTCAATGCATTTTTATCATTTATCAATTTGAAAAAATCCGTCTTCAAAAATTGCACATCGTTATATTGTCCGGCTAAATACATCATAACATCATTAAACCATCTGTAATCACGACGAATTCTTGATATATATTGCAAATTTGACACATCGGTACTTTCAACATATTTCGAAGACCAATCTACGCCATCAAAACCAAATTCATAAGAAGAATTTTGCAATGTCCTTAACATAAAAATGCATAATAATTTGTCAGTAATATTTTTGGTTATGTATTTTTTTGCACACTTTCGAACAATGCTTTTATTTGCATCACGATATTTATCTATCACACGTCTTGAACAATCGTTTACATTCAAAGATAATCTATACATCGGATCTCTTTGTAAAATGCTGTCTGTTTTGTTGGATATTTCTGTATAATTTGAATTTTCAGATTGATTAATATTTCCATTACATGCAGACAATGTAAAAGACAATCCAGCAACAACACCCGCTGTTTTTAAATTGCTAACCATATTCTTAGAATTCTTCATGTCTTGCCTTTATTTCACCGTAAAAACGATACCCCGAAGGCAAGACTTTGTCAATATTATTTGTTTCTGTATATTCTTTTGCGCAATTTTTCCATCACAAAGAATAATGCCGGTGTTAATGTAAATGTCCAAACCAATGATGCAATCATACCACCAATCATAACCGCACCCATTGCAACCTTTAATCCATCATTAGACCAAAGTTGCGGAATCATACCTGCGACAACTGCAATTGTAGTCATCCAAATCATACGTTTTTTATCCATCAATTCATCCCAAAGTGCTTTTTGTGCATTTTCGCCATTTTGAACACGTTGTACGGTCGGTTCCAAAACCAAAATGTTATTATTAACCACCAAACCAACCAACATAATAAACGCCAACATTGCCCCAACATTAAGTGATGCCCCAGACAAAAACAAAGCAACAAATACACCCGCAAAACTGGTTATAATTGATGTAGCGATTGTAAATGGATGTATAAATGAATTCATAATTGCTGCCAACAACATAAATGTCAAAATCGTAGCCAACAAGAACGCCTGGGCAATTTCAGCCGTTGATTCTTCTTGAATTTCAGACATACCTGCGAATGATGCGCTGTATCCAGGTTCCCAATTTATCGCATCTAATTCTTTTTGAATTTGTGCCTGGACAGGACCAATTGTAGATTTACCAATATTGATATCAATTTCTGTCACACGGTTTTTATCAAGACGATAAATATTTGATGTTGCCGGAACATTTTCTATCGTTCCTAATTCAGAAAGTGCAACCATACCTTTTTGTGAATTAACAAAAACACTGTCAAACATAGATTGCTTTTTGAATTGTTTTTCAAATTCTAAAATTATCGGATATTCATCACCATTTTCTTTATATTTATAGCTATCGTTTCCAAATAATGCAGTACGCAAAGTAGAACCAGCCCGGGCATTTTTTACCCCCCAGAAATTCATTTTTTCATCATTTGGAACAAAACGAATTTCATTGCTTGGTAATTGTTGTGCCAAAACAGCGCTTTGCACTGCATCAATATTATTAACAGCCTTCAAAATTTGATTGGCATAATCACTGCGTTTTGCATCATCTTCACCAAAGACATTCAATACCATATCCGAAGAAATCGCAGAACCACTGATAGCTTCACCTGCACGGATTTGGATTTCTGCATCAACAATATCGGATAATGCCGGCAACATTTTTTGTGCCAATTTTTTATCACTTATATTGCGTTCTTTAACATCAACCAAATTAACCTTTACATTGATATTTTGCAATCCACGATCGCCAATTTTAATTGTAGTGGATTCAACCTCTGGAAATTGTTTTACACGTTTATCAATTTCGCGCGCAATGTCTTCTGATTTAGAATACACAGCCCCCATTGGTGCACGTGCGGTAATTGTAATTTCATTTGCATCTGTTGATGGTGCAAATTCATTTCCAATATATCCAGTTAAACGTGAAGATAAAATTAAAACTGCAAGCGCACCAAGAATAACAATGAACGGATGACGTGTTTGGTATTCATACCAAGTACGCATACGCGAATTATTATTATGTTCTGTGATTTCTTTGATATCACGTTTTGTTTGAACCTTGCGCGGTAATTTTAATAATTTTGCAATCATCATTGGTGTTAATGTGAACGAGAATAATAACGATAATAATGTTAAATACACGACGGTCATACCAAACTGCAACATGAATTGTCCAACAATTCCGCCCATAAATGCCAACGGCAAAAACACCACAACATTGGTTCCAACACCGGCTAATACAGGAATTGCCACTTTGCGTGTACCATCTTCTGCGGCTTGTTCTGGTGTTTTTCCATTACGTAATTCACTTAATGCAGATTCAATTAAAATAATCGCATTTGATACCAATGTTCCAAGTGCTGTTGCATATGCCAAAAGCGTCATCGCATTAATCGTAAATCCAGAATTATTCATCAAGAAAAATCCAGACAAAAGCGATGCAGGAATCACGACACCTGCAATAATTGTTGACCGCCAATTACGTGTAAATGCCAATAAAACAATAATTGTAAATATAACACCAAGGATAATACCATTGATGGTGCTGGATGTATCTTCGGAAACATGGGTTGATGAATCAAATACGATTTCCATAGATGCGTTTGGAAAACGACTTTGTAAATCAGCTTGAAATTCAGGCATCTTTTTACGCAATGCCTGGGATATTTTAATTGCATTACCGTCTGAAGCTTTTACCACAGACATAATAACAACATTTTCACCATTATAAAGTGCACCTTTTTCAATATCACGTGCACCATCTGTTATGCTGGCTACATCCGATAATTTAAATGTTTCTCCTTCGACTGTTGTTATTTCCAGATTTGCGATTTCATTAACATCTTTGAATTCGCCGACAAAACGAACGTTTTCAGAATTAATAGATGTTTCAATTTTTCCACCAGGGACATTTAAATTACGCATTGCGATTGCGCTTACAATATCATTTATCGTGACACCGCGTGCCGCCATTAAATCAGGATCCATCGCAATACGCACCGCACGTTGCAAACCACCAAATGTATTAACAGATGCGACACCTTTGACCGCGGTCACTTTGTTGGAAAGAGTATCTGAAACATATTTTTCAACATCCCTTGGATTGGCATCACGAATAACGATATCTAACACCGCTTGTTGTAATGGATTTAATTTTGCAATCACAGGTTGTTTCAAATCATCTGGAAAATCATTGGCCAAACCATCAATTTTTGCCTTTACTTCATTTGCCTTGTCGTCAACATTAACACCTAAATTAAATTCAGCAATTACAAATGCAGAATTTTCATAAACTTGGGATGTAATTTTTTTTACCCCCGCAACTTCTGACATTGCATTTTCAGCCTTTTTAACAACTTGACTTTCAATTTCTGCACTGGTTGCACCAGGATAAATGAAAGTGGCAGTCACATACGGAAAATCAACAGATGGTGTTCGTTCAATATTCATTTTTGGGAAAGAAACCAATCCCAATATTACAAAGAACAAAACGAACATAATTGTTGTGACAGGTTTACGAATAAAGAACTTTAACATCTGTAATTCCTTTTATTATTTTTCTATTTTTACTTTTTCGCCATCGTGAATATTTGACAAAACGACAATATCGCCCGCATTTAATCCTGATTTTATCAACGCGTTTTGCGTATCACGATTTTCAATTATGACTTCACGCAATACTGCAATCCCATCTTCAAGAACATAGACCGCATTTCCATGCAATGCAGATACAGGAACATAGAATCCGTTTTTCTTGATTTCTGCGTATTGTAATCCGTTTTTACAACCAGATGTCTTCACAATAT
Organism: uncultured Pseudomonadota bacterium; assembly: GCA_900321105.1. Classification (GTDB taxonomy): domain Bacteria; phylum Pseudomonadota; class Alphaproteobacteria; order Rs-D84; family Rs-D84; genus Enterousia. The sequence goes on from OOHL01000004.1 coordinate 31,734, forward strand.
GCATACCTGTATCTAAATCAATATTGTGTGATACAGAAACAATTTTACAATCACCTATTTTTTGTCCGGATTTAAACAAAGGCAAACGCGCACCAGACACAAAACCACGATTGTTTTTAATTGTTATCGGTTCATATAAAATTCCATCTGTTTTTTGCATATCTAAAACATAGGATGGAACACCATTTTGTTCGTTATTTCTGATGATATTGAATACATCAAAATTATTTTCCATGCTTACCGCCCAAAAACGATATGCAAACGCAAACGCCACCAACACAAACAAAATCGTATAAATCACAGATTTTGATTTACGTGTTTTCAGTTTCTTGACTATGTTTTCTATTCTTTCGGTTTTTGTTAATTTTTCCATTTTTATTCACCCAGTTTTTTTACAGATTCACCCGCCATCAAAATATTATATTTTGCGTTCAATACCGCCATATCCATTTGATAAAGCGCACCAGACACATCAGACAATTCAATTGCAGATGTTTGACCAGCGGCGAAACGATTTGCCGATACATCATATGCTTTTTGTGCCAAAGTGTGTGCTTCGTTTAATTTATCAAGATTATCACAAAGGTGTTTATATTTATTAACTGCGGTATTATATTCTTCGCGGATTAATTTTTTAGATTTATCTAAATCTTGACGTGCATTTTCTGCATTCATCGCTTCGATTGTTGCATTTGCAGAATGAAGTCCGCCGCTGATTAAAGGAACCTTTAACGCCAATCCCCAATACGCAGATTGACTGCCTTCTTTATCAAACATACCAGAAGCATTATTACCCATTGCATAATAAGAATAAGAACCCACTGCCGCCAATGTTGGATAATTACCAGCGCGTTTTGATGATGCATTGGATTCATACATTTTTATTTGCTTTTGATAAATATCCCATTGTGGATTTGATTTTAACTCGCCCGCATCCAAAGGTTCAAATTTATCAGGAAAATTATCCGTTAAAACAATTTCTTCATCTGCATCAATTCCAGCCATAATTTTCAACATACGATATGCAGTATCACGATTAAATTCGGCATCAGACAAATTGATTTCTTTTGATGCGATATCAGATTCAATTTTAATTAAATTGCTGCGATTTGCACGACCTGCCGCTGTTAATTTTTTGCGTGCCGCACGTGCGTTATTCAAATTGCGTTCACTGGCTGCAACGATTTCATCTGTCATTTTTGCAGTCCAATAAAGATTAGCTGCCGCATATTTTACTTCGCGCATGGTTAATTCCTTGGCTGATTTAGACATATCAATTGCATCATGCACTGCATCAACCGCATTACCTATCTTTCCAAAAGTATAAATTGGTTGTGTTATTGAAACCCCAGCAGATAACATATTATCTGGAATTTCGCCCAATGGAATCTGAAAACGACTTTCCAAAAGCGCGCCAATTTCAGATGGTATCTTTACCCCATTCCCGCTGCTTGGGTGTTTTGGATCAATCAAGTTCATATAAGACACGCTTCCTTCGACATTCATCCAGCGATTAGCATTAACTGCACTTAATTGCGCTTTGGCTTTTTTAATATTAGCATCCGCTTTCTTAACATCGTTAGATTCTGCAACAATTTTATCTACGGCATCTGACAGCGATAAATCCAACGCAAACGCATTAGAAACAATCAAAATTCCACACAAAAAACCATATAATAATTTACGCATTTAACATCTCCATCTTTTTTAATATTGTATTGGTTGTTTTAACTGTTTCGGCCAGTTTATCTTCGTCTTCTTCTGGCAAAACACGGCACAAAGATTCAAGTGCGCACATAAATTTATCCAATAATTTTTCCGCCATTACTTTGCCTGATTTTGTAACTTCATACCATGTATCGCGGTGATCATTTTCATCAATTGAACGAACAACCAATTTTTCTGCTTCTAATTTACGAAACACACTGCAAAGATTAGCCGTAGAAATAACTTCACGGGCGGCAAAATCTTTTAATTTAATTTTCCCAGCCAAATACAGACGAACCAATATTGACATCTGTTGACGCGTTGCACGCGATGTTTCTTCGAAAATTGGTTGCAAACGGCTGGACAAGCGACTTAAAATTCGCATATTTTCAGCCATTAATTCTGTTACTTCGTTATGAGTCATCATAACCCCCTGTTTAATTATTTAAGATTTAAATTATTAAAAACTTTAACGATTATATTCAAATTAAGAATAAAGTCAAGCCTTAATTATTAAAAAATTTAATAATTTTTAAACATCTGTAAACCCGACTATTTTTATATAGCTGTGCGCCCACAATCGAATCGGGAAAACTTTCAAATTAAAAAACAAAAACCGGTCTTAAACCGGCATAAATCTTGGTTGGAGCGCACACCCTTGATAAACGATAACCAACCCCATACAAAAACTCTATTAAAAATATCCGTTTTTGTGCGGTTGCTAATTGTTCATCTGCGTATACGCCATGCGCAACTATGTTGCTCTGGCGGATCCGTGCGCCCACAATCGAATCGGGAAAACTTTCAAATTATAAAAACAAAAACCGGTCTTAAACCGGCATAAATCTTGGTTGGAGCGCACGGATTCGAACCATGATAAAGAGAACCAAAATCTCTTGTCCTACCATTAGACGACGCTCCAATCTCTGCATCATTATATATTTATACTAAAAATTTTCAATAAAATTTTAAAACGCTTTAATTGCGGTCTTTAATATTATATAATCAAAGCATGAAAAAAGATTCCGAATTACATTTGGTATTAAAAGGTTGCTGGTTTGATAAAATCACATCTGGCGCAAAAACATCTGAATATCGCGAATGCAGTCCATATTGGAACAAACGTTTAACAAACAAACACTATGACACGGTTGTTTTTCATCGCGGATACACAAACACAATTGCCAAATACAAAATTAAATCAATCGCTACAACGAACCAGGAAAACGATTTGCACCTGTCTGAATGCTGGGAAATCAAGTTGGCATCAAGATTATAAATAATTAATATTGTTGCATTCTTTTTTTAATTTCATTCGAAATCAGACTGGCGCGCCCAGAACATACAGATCTTATTTTTTGAATATTATTACGCAAACATGCCCATTCTTGCAGATTTCTGATGCTAGCATCCTCGAAAAGTTTATACCCATCAAATGTAAAATATGCCGATAGTGCCGCATAGAAACTATCAGAATAGGATTCTTCAAATATTTTCATACCATTATTTTGCAACATCGAATGCGTTGGTTTATCCGGATTAAAAAATATAATATTTGAATATAAATATTTTTCATAATCTGCAAAATAAAACTCTGTACGGTTCAATAAATCTTCTGTCCCTTTGATTGCGGCACGCACAACACCAATTTTATTTTTTGGCATAGAAATCATATTATTTGCCGTGTATGCAGACGCTTCATCCATACAACGCAATGCAAGATATTCATATATATTTTTAACCACATTCATATAATTTCCAATCGCATCATTATTTTGTGCATGATGTTTTTCGTGTGCCAAAAATTCAGGTTCCGAATTACGCGATTTATTTATAACTGCTTTAATTCTGCCAATATCACTCATAGGCAAAACTAAATCTTGACTGATCTCATATCTGTAAACAGTGATCACACGTTTACCATAACTGCAAACCCCACGAACACCAGGCAACAAACCAAAGCTTGTTGCGTTTTTGTTGTTGATAATCACTGTTTTATATTCAATTTTCCAATCGTTCATTTTTTCACCACTTTACCGTATGTTAGACTATATTTATATTTTGTCAACTTAAAACTTATATAAAACATATTATAAAAAACATGTTTTTATGGTACAATTTCAGCAAAAGGAAAAAGATATGAACTTAGCACAAGCAGCAAAAATATTAAATATAGACATAAATTCTTCGCCAGAACAAGTGCGCAAGGCTTTCAGGAACATGTCAAAAAAATATCATCCTGACAATCATCCCGATGATGATTCTGCGAAAGAAATGATGCAAAAAATAAATGCCGCCAATATGACATTTCAAAAACATTTTACACAAAACAAAGAAAAAGAATCTGCGACTGCTTTTAATCCTGAAAATACAAATCCTGAATTCAATTCTATTTTAGAAGATTTATGGAATAAATATGTGAAAGCAAAAGAAAAAGCAGATAAATATGTAAAAGAAAATGTTGAACCCCAATATAAATCCGTTTCGGTTATAGAGAAAAAATTGGCCATTGCGAAATCAGAATATGAAAAAAATCCATCAATCGAAAAACAAACCTTTATTCACAATCTTGAACAAAGATTGATAACCGCAAAATTTAACCACCAATCTGCTTTGATTCAGGCACGCATGCTAAGACAGCAAGAACAAGCCGCACTTGATCTTTTTCAAAAAACAAAACAAATTATTAACAATCCACAAAAAGATTTATAAAAACAAAATGAACGGCTAAACCATGAATATAAACATGAATGATATTTTTGATTTCTATGAATTGCGCATAAAAAGCCATGTTGCTGCGGTTAATTATTTTGCTTCCCTTTTGGGTTATCATTTTCCAGAACACGACAGCGATAAAGTCCGCGAACCAATTCGCACGGGATACGCATATATATTTTATAAAGCATATCATAAAAACTTTCATCCAACAGCCGAACATCTTGCCCTTTGTAAAGACGCACAAGATACACACCACAAACACGCGGCGCATCACGTTGAATCTTATAAACACGCATTTGAAATACCATTGATACATATTTATGAAATGGTTGCAGATTGGGCATCGGCTAATTTTGAACAAAAAAATATTTTAAAAGACCCTGAAAGTGTTGAATTGGAAACATGGTTCAACAATAATATGGGAAACCTTGATTGGACGAACGAACAAATCGATATAATAAAAAAATCATTTAAAATCATAGAGATAAATACGGATGTTGAATATGTAAAATCAATTTGGGCACCATTACTTGAAAAGGCAGATTTATAATATTAAAATACAAACATTGGTCCCATCGTCTAGCGGTTAGGACATCGGATTCTCATTCCGGTAACACGGGTTCGATTCCCGTTGGGACTGCCAAAATTTATATGTATCGTTTTTAACAAAAGGTTTTACTATGGCAAAAGTAGCTGTTCACGATATAAACGGTAAAAATTTCAAAGTAGATTCTAAATCATTAATATTTAATCCTGCTGTTTATGGAATAATAATCAAACGGAACAAGATATTATTATTGCCTGTCAAATATAAATACGCTTTGCCTGGTGGGTCTATTGAAATTGGTGAAAATCATACGGAAGCATTGATAAGAGAAATCAAAGAAGAAACCGGTTTAATTGTTAAACCTACAAAAATTTTTAATATATATACTTCATTGTACAAAAGTTTTAAAACAGGAACAAATTATCATTGTATTCAACTGTTTTATATATGCAAAACAACAAACGCACAAGTAAAAATTCATTTTACAAAAGACGAAAAAAAGTATCTTAAACCTGCAGAATGGATTGATATTTCTAAATTAAAATCTTTAAAATACATTGGGACAGAACCCGTATTCGAAGATATAATTAAGAATTATAAAATTAAAACAAGACATAAAAATTAAACAAAAAATACCGGCATTTGCCGGTATTTTTTTAATTTTTTGATATTATTCCAACAACATTTTTGCCTGTTTTAATAATTGAATTGCAAAGTCAATTTCATCGGTATTTTTTGGTGTTGAAACAGGTGGTTTTTCCCCGGCATTTACCGGTGTTTTTTTAATTTTTGTTTCTGTATCAAATGTGCCATTATGCAAAATCTTTTTTACACCGGCAATTGTCATGCCCTTGTCATAAAGCAATGATTTTATCGCACGCAATTTTTCAATTGTTTCACGACGATAATAACGACGATTGCCTGCACCTGTCACCGGACGAATTGCGCCCGCAAATTGTTTTTCCCAATAGCGCAATGTATGCGCAGGCAACGAAAGTTCTTTTGCAACTTCGTTTATTGGAACAAAAAATTCATTTTTATTTTCCATACCTGCGCATCCAATTTTTATTCGCTGACCGTATTATCTGCCACATTTTCTGTCGTTGACACTGTTTCTTCGATTGTATCTTCCGCTTCTTCGTGATCAATCGCAATGGCTGAAACAACCTTTTCGCCTTCGGCGGTTCTGAATAGTGTGACACCCGCGGTTGAACGACCGGCAATGCGAACATCACGGACAGGTGTTCTGATAATTTTACCACCGTTCGTCACCATCATGATATCTTGGTCATCATGAACAGGGAACGAACCTGCAACGGCTGTGTTTTTACCACCCAATTTAATATTGGTAAATCCATTACCGCCACGATGTGTTAAACGATATTCATATGACGATGTACGTTTTCCAAATCCATTTTCAGAAATTGTTAAAATGAATTCTTCGCTCAGCGCCATCTTTGCCATTTGTTCATCAGACAAAACAAGTGTTGTGTTTTCTTCTTCGGCATCCGCCTCTTCTTCTATACCGGTTTGTGCACGGCGCAATGCGCGGCTTTGCTTTACATAGGCTGCACGAACCACAGAATCAGATTCGCCATGATTCAACATTGCCATACCGATGATATAATCACCTTTTTGTAATGACAATCCACGAACACCGGTTGAATTACGTCCTGCGAATATACGAATTTCTGAAACCGGGAATCGTATGCAACGACCACGATATGTAGAAAGGAACACATCTTGGTTTTCATTACATGGCAATACAGAAATCAATGAATCGCCTTCGTCCAATTTCATCGCAATCTTTCCGTTTGCACGAATTGAATCAAAATCAGACATACGATTTCTGCGCACCGTTCCAGACGCAGTTGCAAACATAAGGAAGTGTTCAACCCCAGATTCTGCCACACGTTTAACTTCGTCTTCTGGGACCGGCAAAATTGCGGTGATTGTTTCACCTTCGGTAAGTGGCAACAAGTTAACCAATGGACGTCCCTTGCCCGCGGCAGACGCTTCTGGTAATTTATATGTTTTTAATTTATAGCATAATCCCTTGGAAGAGAAGAACAACAATGGCGTATGAGTATTCGCGACGAACACATTTACAACATAATCATCGTCTTTTGTTGTCATTGCGTTACGTCCCTTGCCACCACGTTTTTGTGCACGGTATGTATCCAGCGCAACACGTTTGATATAACCAGTATTAGATACCGTTACAACCATATCTTCACGTGCAATCAAATCTTCGATATCAATATCAATTTCTGCATCAGATATCTCGGTGCGACGTGGTTGTGCCCAGTTATCACGAACCGCTGCTGTTTCATCACGAATAATTTGAACAATACGTTCATGACTGCCCAAAATCGCCAATAAATCTTTGATTTGTGCGCCCAATTCAGTCAAATCGTTATGAATCTTGTCGCGTTCAAGACCTGTCAATCTGTGCAATTGCAATTCAAGAATTGCTTTTGCTTGGTCTTCGGACATATAAAACATGCCATCTTTGTATTCTGTATTTGGGTCATCAATCAAATTGATATAAGATTCAATATCAGATGCCGCCCAACCACGTGAAAGCAATGCAGTCTTCGCATCGTCTGGATTTGCAGATTCTTTAATCAATTTAATAACTTCATCTAAATTACCACATGCAACAGACAAGCCCAACAATGTGTGTGCACGATTGCGCGCTTTGTTCAAATCAAAGATGGTACGACGACGAATAACTTCTTCGCGGAATTCAATAAACGCATCCAACACAGTTCTTACCGTAAACAACATTGGACGACCACGATTCAACGCCATCATGTTTACAGGGAAATTAGATTGCATTTCTGTATCTTGGAAAAGATGATTCAATACAACCTCTGGCATGGTGTCGCGCTTTAATTCGATAACAACGCGTAAACCTTCCTTGGATGATTCATCACGAATATCGGTAATGCCTTCGATTTTTTTATCTTTGACTAATTCAGCAATTTTAATAATCAATTGTGATTTATTAACCTGGTATGGTAATTCATCAACAATAATTGCCTGATGATCATGCACAGTTTCAAAATGAGTTTTTGAACGAACAATAATCGAACCTCGCCCTGTTGTGTGTGCTTTGTATGCACCGGCATGTCCCATGATAATTCCACCAGTTGGGAAATCAGGTCCCGGTATAATACCAAACAATTCATCGTCTGTGATATCTTTGTTATCCAACACAGCCAAAATACCATTACATACTTCGCCTAAATTATATGTTGGAACATTTGTTGCCATACCAACTGCAATACCAGATCCACCATTTACCAAGAAATTTGGAAATTTAGTTGGTAAAACAATTGGTTCTTGTAATGTGCCATCAAAGTTCGGTTGCCAATCAACCGTATCTTTGTCCAAATCTTCCATTAATGATGCACCCAATTTTGAAAGGCGCGCTTCTGTATAACGCATAGCCGCAGGTTTATCACCATCGCGCGAACCAAAGTTACCTTGACCCTGGACCAACATTTCACCCATAGAAAAGTCTTGAGCCATACGTGCCATTGCTTCGTAAATAGATGAATCACCATGTGGGTGATAACGTCCCATAACATCACCAACGATACGCGCAGATTTTACAGTTGCCTTGGTTGCAGGCGCAACTTCGTTCATAACATATAAAATACGACGATGCACCGGTTTACATCCGTCACGGACATCTGGCAAAGCACGATCTACAATAACAGACATCGCATAATCAAGGAACGATGTTCGCATTTCATGTTCAATTGGCGAAGTTGGAACTTTTACTTCATTAACTTCATTTGTTTCAATAATATCAGACATTACTTTTTCCCTTGTTTTTCACTGATAAAAACATAGCAAAATTTTACCATTTCGGTCAAGAAATAAAGCGTAAAAAACCTAAAAAAATTCATATTTTATAACAGTTGACAAAACAACAATATGTATTATAATAAATATAAATGAACCAAAGGATTTTCAAATGAAAACAAGTGGCGTATTTTTACCATTTTGGAATTTATTCGCGGCAATTTTCGTATATTATTTGTTTGTTGAAGGCTTAAAAAAGCTTGGTTTGGTAAAAAGTAAATAAAATAGTTGCGTTTTCAAAAAACTTGTGATTAAATAAGACCCAGTCAAAAAGGATTTAACAATGGCAACAAAAAGAACATATCAACCATCTAAGACACGCCGTGTAAAAACACATGGGTTCCGTGAAAAAATGGCAACAAAATCTGGACGCGATGTTTTGAATCGTCGTCGCGCATGTGGCCGTAAACGTTTGGCCGTATCTGCCGTTAATTAATACGATGGAAAAAACGAAATAAAAAACGCCCTATTGGGCGGTTTTTTTATTTATATTGTTTATTACTGTTTTTCCCAGTGACAAACAATCTTTGCATGTTCGATTTCATCTGTCATAATTTTATGACGCGTTAAATCTCCATCAAATGCAACTTCTATACGAACATTCGGTGTATTTGGGTTTATTTCATGTTCAAAATAAACATCAATCCCACGCAGTTTATGAGCATTACGATATTCAAATCCGACACTTTCTGTGGCCCAAACTGTATAAACCGCATTGTTTATGTGTTGATTGACATCAATATCATCAAAACGACATGCCATAACATGCGATTTGGTTGGAACAAAATCAGGACATTTATCAAAATCACGATCCCAAACACGTTCATCAATTCCACCCCAATCTGGAATATAATCAGAAATCCGAACAGGACGACGCGTTTCAAGGTTTATTAAAACCCATTGTGATATTGCACGAATTTTTAAATTACCTTTTTCATCCCTGATTTCAAAATCACGTTCAGAACGCACTGCACCTGGAACAGTTGGCCATGTTGAATAAACCAATTTGTCTTTTGCGCGTGGCATATCAATAATATCCACAAACATATGCGTTACAACCCATGCGATATTGCGCGCATGACAATATTCACGACCTGCCCCCAATAAATCAGCATGCTTACCTGCCAAACCTTGTAATTCGTTCATTAACATGATTGGGCGCATAAGACCATATCTGTCGCATTGATATGATTTTAAAATGTGTTCTTCGACCAGTTTTGTTGCCATGATTTCTCTCCATTATCCTAGGTAATTATTCATTATTTTGAACAACAACAAAATCAGTTTCTTTTCCCAAAACAATTTCATTTGCACGTGCCGCAGATTTAATAAGACCATGCAAAATTTCTGGGGTATCATTTGGGATAGTCAAAGTTTCCAATTTTGCGCCATTACCAACCTTGCGTTCTGTACGCAGGCCACGAACATTTTTCAAAATATCCAGCGCAATACCCATTTGTGAAACATCAGTATTGTATTCTTCTTTTACAATTGGATATTGTGTTAAATGCAATGTATCTCCACCCTCATAATCTTTATAGATTTTTTGCCATAATTCTTCGGTAATAAATGGAATAAATGGTGCATATAAACCAATTATTGCACGCAATACTTCAAACAATGTCCATTGTGCAGATATTTTTGATTCATTGCTGTATTTTTCAGGCGCCCAGAATCTGTCTTTGATAAATTCCAGATATTGATCACAGAATATATCCCAGAAGAATGTGTCAATCGCACTGCGCGCGTTAAAGTTATCGTATTTATCAAGATTACGACGCGTTTCTGCGATTGCTTTATTCAATTCGCTTAACACCCATCTGTCTTCGATAAATCTTTCAGATACAGGTATTTGTTGTGCAGATTTTGGATCAAAATCAGTCAAATTCATCAAAACGTATTTTGAAGCATTCCACAATTTTGTTAACAATTTTGAACCGCGTTTAACTTCATCATCACTGTATCTTAAATCTGTACCGATTGGGGCAGTTGCAATCCAATAACGCAATGCATCTGCACCAAATTTTGACACACTGTCCAATGGGTCGGTGCCATTACCCTTGGTCTTGGACATTTTTTGTCCCTTGGAATCGCGAACAAGGCCATGGAAATTAACCGTATGGAACGGAACATCACCCATTACATACATACCCATCATTATCATACGCGCAACCCAGAAAAAGATAATATCTGCCCCGGTGTACAACAAATCTGTTGGATAATATTTTTTCAATTCCAATGTTTCATCTGGCCAACCAAGTGTTGAAAATGGCCAAAGTCCCGATGAAAACCAAGTATCCAAAACATCTTTATCACGGGTTAATGTTTTACCACCAGATTGTTTTATTGCTTCTTCTTCGGTTTCTGCGACATAAACATTGCCTTCATCATCATACCAAGCGGGTATATGATGTCCCCACCATAATTGACGTGAAATTGTCCATGGACGAATATTTTTCATCCACGCCATAAACAAATTATATCTGTGTTCTGGCAAGAATTTAATTTTTCCTTCTTCCACAGCTTTAATTGCAGGTTGTGCCAAAGTCGCAGCATCAACAAACCATTGGTCAGACAACATTGGTTCAACCGGCACACCACCGCGTTCTGAATAAGGTGTTGGAATAATTTTATCTTCGATTTTAACCATCAAACCTGCGGCTTCCAAATCTTCGATGATTGCTTTACGTGCAACATATCTGTCCATACCACGATATTTTTCTGGAACAACAGATTCATTATTTAATTTCGCATCCTTGGTTAAAATGCAAAGTGGTTCCAGATTATGACGCAAACCAACTTCATAGTCATCAAAGTCGTGCGCTGGTGTAATTTTTACCGCACCGGTACCCTTTTCAGGATCTGCGTGTTCATCCGCTATAATTGGTATTTCAATATCTGTTAACGGTATGATTGCCATTTTCCCAATCAAATGTTTTAATTTTTCGTTTTCTGGGTGAATCGCAATTGCTTTATCCCCGAACAAAGTTTCAGGACGCGTTGTTGCAATTTCAACAAAACCGCCATCTTTTAATGGATAATTAAAATAATAGAATTTTCCGTTTTCTTCGCGGGTATCAATTTCCAAATCAGAAACCGAAGTTTGTTGTTTCGGGCACCAATTTACAAGACGTTTTTCACGATATATTAAACCTTCGTTATACATTTTCACAAACAGTTTTGTAACCGCACGCGATAAACCTTCGTCCATGGTAAATCTTTCACGTTTCCACACCGGTGTTACACCCAAAATATGTAATTGATTTATGATTTGACCGCCCTTGTCCGCTTTCCATGTCCAGGCGGCATTCAATTTTTCTTCCAAAGACAAACTATGTGGGTTTATTCCGCGTTTTGACAAATCACGTTCAACCAATAATTGGGTTGCAATTGATGCATGGTCTGTTCCAGGTTGCCACAAAACATCAAAACCGTCCATTCTTTTATAACGGCAAACAATATCAGTCAACACGTTATCCAATGCGTGTCCCATATGCAAATTACCAGTCACATTTGGTGGTGGCATCATAACACAGAAAGATTTTTTATCTGAATTAACATCATTATCCCAAAAATGATTATCATCCCAAAACTTTTGAATTTTGGTTTCTAATTCACGTGTATCTATATTTTTACCCAATTCAATATTCATTGTTTGCCTCTGTATTTTACTATGTCAAATTTTACACAATAAAAACACAAAATCAAGTAAATGAACGGAAAAAGGTTCCTAGTGCAAAAGAGCCTTGGAAAGCGCATAATTCATATGAATTTTACGGGGGAAAATATGAACAAAATTATCAAAATGCTTATCCAGGAAACAATCCATAACAATCGCCTGGTTCGAACGGCAGTCCCAATGGGTGAAAAATATATAGTTTTGGATAAAAATGGACACGAAATTTTATCGGTAATAAATGGCTGGGCAAATGGTAATTATAATGTCTATGTTAATAAAAAATCTGTCCTTGCCGTCAGATGGGACGAAACAAACAGCAAACCATTAACAAGTGATCAAAAAACAATGGTTGATATTATAAATACTTGCAAAGAAAAAATTGATTTACAAGAAACCGCACAAACAATGAAACCACACGAACTGGAATTGGCAAATTTTTTACAAAAATCACTTTGCCGCGTTTAATTAAATTGCATGCACAACACGACAAAATGAAACCGCGTATACGGCAGATACCCCGGCTTTGCGCAAAACACGATTTAATTCATAAAATGTTGCGCCACTTGTCATAACATCATCAACTAATAAAATCTTTTTGCCAACAATATTATCTAATTTTTTAACTTCAAAAACACCACGCACATTTTCGCGTCTTTGTTTTGCGCTTTTATGTCCCATATCATGTCTGTATTTTCGTGCGATTGAATCAACATCTAAAATTGCATTAAAATGTTTTGCAATTGGATGCGCCAATAAAGTGGCCTGATTATATCCACGTTTAAATAATCTTTTATATGCCAGCGGAACAGGTAACACAACGTCTACATCTATATCTAAATCCCGCAAACAATTTATCATCGCATTTGACATTAATGTTTGGTATTTAAGTTGGCTTGCATGTTTAAACGGCAACATTATATTTTTTGAAACATCATCATAAACACATGCAGATCTTATAAAATCCAAATCACATTCTCCGGCCGCACAATGTGGACAAAGCGGCTTTGACCCCAAATCTAAATCTGCCGGAAAAGGATAGCCACATTTAAAACATTTGGGATTTGATATCCAGTTGAAACGCGACCAACATGCTGCACATAAATAACCATGCGAATCAACAAAATCGCCGCATACGGGACAAATCGGGGGATATATAAAATTTATCAAAGATTTGAATAATTTTACCACGACATACTTTTGTATGTTTTTGTTGAAACACTGTCACCAAACATATTGCGTTTTTGCTGTGTCAAAGAATCAAAAGTATCACCAGAAATCACACGCAAAACAAATTCATCACCATCGCGTTGTGATAACACGGGAACAATTCTTTGATCGCTTATTCCGGTATCACGTAAAACCTGTTCAACAATAGCCAAACGACGTGCCGCTAATTTACGTGCATCCTTGGTATGTGTCGCAGATTCCGGTATTGCGATTTGAACCGCACGTTTTGGATTATTAACAACAATCGCCGCAGTTTCGGCCAATAAATTATAATTTTCACGCGACAAACCACTGTCTGAATTTAAGAAAGAAATCTTTATTTCCATCGGACGCACACCACCGTCAATTTCAGACAAATCACGTGCTGCTGAAAAACCCTCTATATTTGATGTCATATCGCTGACTGCATCAAATCTGTCATCAATTTGATATGTTGATAAATGTTTATTTTCTGACAAATATGTTTTCTTAAACGCCTTTTTTAATTCATTTGGCGACATTTTTGTCATATCATCATGCACAGATGTAAATTTTGGTTCCGCAACATTTGCCGCGTTGCGTTGTGCAATTTGTTTTGGCGTATCCATTGAAACAACACTGCGTTTCAAAGATGTTTCACTAATATTTTCATCTGATACTTTCTTTGGCACAACACGTGTTTCGCCTGCAATTGGTGTACGCACAGAAACAGGACGCGCATTTGCAATTTGTTGTTCTTGTAATTTCGACAACCGTGCAATTTCCGCACGCAATTGTTTTATTTCGTCCAACGCTTCATCTTTTGAAACACGCGATGCGACACCTTTTGTTGTGCTTGCAATTTTCAAAGAATCTTCATCCAAAGATTCTTCTGGCAAAAGCGCATCTGATTTAATCACGGCTATTTCATCCATGCGCGGCATACGAAGTGGCGTATCTACATTACGCGCCCACAAATCAGAACTTGGGCGTTTCGGATTTAAAACATCTGTATTTGCAGCAAGCGTTCTTTTAGTTGCGGCACGCGCTACAACTTTTTTTTCTGTATTTGTACGACTTTGTGTTGCAACTGATTTTTGTGGAATAATTTCTTCGCCAAATGCACCACGTGCAGACACATTTCCGCGCGACACATCAACAACCGGCAAATACGCGGAAATTCCGGCACTTACAGATAACAAATACACGACAAAAAATGACGAAAAATATTTCATTCCTTTCCTTCCTTGACTTAATCATAGAACAAATGGCGAATCGGGCGCAAGCAAAAAATTAGTCGTAAAAAATCCCCGAATAAATCGGGGCATTTAAAATTTGATAAAAACTATTTTTCAATTGTATCGGCTATTTTTTGCACCGCAGTATTTTTTACAAATGCTTTCTTTGCCATTTTGTCAAGGCGCACTGGATTTTCGAATAATTCGTCCAATGTTGCCGTTAACCATTTATGTGTGAACTTGCTTTGTTCGATATCAAATCCGCCACCCAGTTTTGCAAAAGATGCTGCATTCGCCGCCTGGTCTGGATTGATATTCAATGGGACTAATATCGCAGGACGACCGATTGTTTCCAATTCTATGACCGTACTGGCACCGCTGCGTCCAACGACCAAATCTGCATCGACTATCGCACCAGCCATATCGCGCACAAAAGATAACACATTTGCATGTATTTTATGTGCCGCATAAAATCGCTGTAATTTTTCAACATTTTCAGGACGTGTTTGGTGTGTTATAAACAATTTCTTGTTTTTCATATTAGAAATTGCAACAGGTACAACATCATCCAAAATTTGCGCCCCCAACGAACCACCTGTTACCAAGATCTTATTTTCGTGTTTTAATGGTGCATTTTCATTTTTCATAAAATCATCACGCACAGGAAGCCCAGTATAAACAATATTCGTTGTCGCATTATTTGGCATACCATCTACCGTTTTAAAACTGGTCATTAAAGTCTTTACCCAACGCATTGCAAATTTATTTGCACGACCAATAGCCGCATTTTGTTCATGTAAATACGTAGGTATTTTCCAAACATGTGCTGCAAATACAGCCGGCACCGATGCATATCCGCCAAACGCAACCAATCTGTCAGGTCTGACGAAAGCAAATCTTAATATCAGCGCGAATGCAGATACGGCAATCTTTGCCAATGCAAGCATTTGTTTTAATTTTGATTTTGCGCCAACGCCGGCCGCCCAAATAAATGCGACACGTGCCTTTTCAGGCTTTCCATCACGTACCATTTGCATAACACGACCATCGGTTGAAATAGTTATTTTATGACCACGTCGTGCTAATTCTTTGGCAACACTAAGTGCCGGAAAAACATGTCCACCTGTACCACCTGTCGCAATCCATATTTTCATTTTTTACCCCCAATTTTAATTATGCCACGTATCTTCGCGAATAAGTGCTAAAACCATTCCGAATAATATACAAAACGTTATAAATGAAACACCACCATACGATATAAATGGCAACGTCATTCCCTTGTCTATGACCAAATGAAGTGCTGTCATCAAATTAAAACATACCTGACCTCCAAACAGCGCAGCTGTTCCGGCAACGGCATAAACAACAAAATCGTCACGCGCAGTGCTGGCATGTTTGATTAAATTACTTAACACCAAGAATAATAAAACGACCAATGCACAGGCACCTATTGCCCCCCAATCTTCTGCAATTGACGCATAAACAAAATCGTTCGTAGATTCAGGCAACACGTCTTTAACAAATGCTTCATCCCCGCTACCAAAAAGACCACCATGTTTAATTGAATTTATCGAATACCAAGCCTGTGTTCGCGGAACAATATCAAATATATGTGCCGCACGCGAACGGATATGTGGCATAAACGTTATTGCGGCAACTGCCAAAGCCGCAACAGCACCTAACATTGCCGGCATAAATTTCCATGGAAATCCCGCAACAAAAAGCATTACAAATAACACACCAAAATACAATGCCGCCGTTCCTACGTCCGGATGTTTAAACATCAAGCCTGCAGAAATTAAAAACACAACCAGATATGGCCACCATGTTTGCCATCTTGCCTTCCATGCATTTTTATTCAAGAAAATATCGGCCCCGTATATCTTGTGCATATATGATAAAAACCACGCGGTAATCATTATAAAGAAAGGCTTTAATATATCCGCAGGCATAAAACGTAATCCACCAATATTAACCCATCGCAATGAACCATTTATACGGATTGGATGAACGAAAGTAAAAAACAAAGCGGCAACACCAACAATCACACCAACAATTGAGATTTTTATAATCTGTTGTTTATTAAACATACTAAATCCGAACAAACATAACAGTCCTATTGTATATGGCAAGAATGCTTTTTTGATAAAATAGAACCATGGATATCCCATACGTGCAGCCTCGGCAGATCCCGCGGTTACCATGGTGATTGCGCCGACAACAACCATCAACAGAATCATCCCTAATAATTTTCTGTCTATTTCAAAATACCAGCCAGTTAATTTGCTTTCTTCGCCACGTGTAATTCTGAACATTTTTTAATTCCAAATTATGCAAATTTTAACAATATCAATGCGATTCCTGCGAACAAAATTGATATTATAAAAAATCTGTCCACTATTTTTGTTTCTGCCCAACCCAATTCTTCAAAATGATGATGGATAGGCGCGCGTAAGAATATGCGTTTACCAGTACCGGTTATTTTGCGCGTGATTTTGAAAAACATTGTTTGCATAAATGATGACAATAATATTAAAACCATCATACCAGCCGCAACACCCATGATAATTTCAGATTTAAGTAACATTGCAACCGTTCCCATAAAACCACCCAGAGCAAGCGATCCGACATCGCCCATAAATATACTGGCTGGCTTTGTATTGAACCAAAGGAATCCCAGCACTCCACCAAACATTGCCCCCAACACCGCATAAAGCGCACTGGTTTGTGGCAAGAATATAACCGCATCCATAAATCCTGTACGTGTTGCACCATAAAGCGCAACAACCAAAACAACCAACACAGGCAAATATAATTTTGAAAGCATTCCATCTAAACCATCTGTGATATTAGTTGCATTTGCAGATCCACAAATAACAAAATATGCAAACACATAATACAAAAATCCAACACCCCATGCATAAAGCGGCAATTCAATTGACGAACCTAAAACTATTGATAAATTTGGGACATAACCAGGCATTGTTTTGTTTATTAAATATGCAAGAATACCAACACAAATCGCTTCCAATCCCAAACGCATTGATGGTGACAAACCATTAGACGCTTTCTTTGATTGGCTGCTTATTTTTTTATAATCATCTGCAAAACCGATAACACCAAACATTAATAACGAAGACAATGCAATCCAACCGGTTACATTATGCATTGGCATAAATAACAAAGACGAAACAAATACAGCAATTAAAATTAAAAGACCACCCATTGATGGGGTTCCTGCTTTTTTTCTGTGTTCCAATGGTACATTTTCACTTATTGGTTGACCCTTGCCCTGAATTTTATGCATCAATCTGATAAAACCACGACCAAAAACAATCATTATGATAAACGCCATTCCAAATGCAGCGGCAAATTGTGTCCAACCACTGGCAAAAAATTGAAAACCACGGCTTATTAAAAAATCAGTCAGCATAAAAAACTCCTTTTCATACCGACTATTTTACCATAAAAAAAACACTAAATAAATGAATATAAAAATATTTTTAAAATATTCCACCAACGACCGCTTGTTCGGTTTGTATTTCAACATTGTGCGGTTTATTTGGTGATTGTCCAACCTTGAACACTTCGTTAATAATTATACCATTTGGATCCTGGGATGCCGCAACACCATTACTGCGATTAACACGCACAATATTTAATCCATCAGGCACAGAAAAAGGTTGATTACTTTCGTCTTTCAATGCCACATTCATAAAATCAGCAAACACACGCGCCGCCATATGCGAACCTGCGCCCTTGCCCAATGGTTTTGGTGTATCGTATCCAAGATAAACACCTGCAATCAAGTTCTTGGAAAAACCGATAAACCAAACATCTTTGACCATATTTGTTGTTCCAGTTTTTCCAGCAATTGTATGCCCTGCAACGCGCGCCTGTTTTCCGGTTCCACGTTCAACAGCCCCCTGTAATATAGAAACGATTTGATACAAACTTTGTGGGTCCGACAAGGGTTCTGATTTTGCATCATCCACAGGCGGCAAAAGTGATTCGTCCCATTCAATTTGTTGATGTTTCGCACCACCAATTAAATTTCCATATCTGTCTTCAACATAATCAACCATTTTTGGTTCAATTGCGCGTCCACCATTTATAAACGCAGAATATCCCAGCACCAATTTTTGTAATGTTGTTTCACCACTGCCCAAAGCCATCGATTCATTGATTTGCGGCAAATCTTTTGGATATACCCCAAATCTTTGCGCGGCATCAATTGCATTTTTAACACCAATTTGTTCAACAAGGCGAACCGTTGGAACATTACGTGATGTTTCCAAAGAAAAACGAAGCGGGATATTACCCAAGAATTTTCTGTCATAATTTTCAGGCTTCCATTCCTTGTTATTTTCACGCCATCCAACAATTGGCGCATCTAATATCAAACTTTCTGGGCTGTATCCTTTTTCCAGCGCAGCCAGATAGACAAAAGGTTTAATCGTTGAACCAATCTGACGATATGCCTGGGTTGCACGATTAAATGAAGAATCTTTGAACGAACGGCCACCTGTCATCGCTAAAATTCGACCAGTATGTGGATTCATCGCGATAATGGCACCTTGTAATTTTGGCTCAGATTCAGATTTATTTTGATTAAAAGCATCCAATTCTTTGTTTAATGCTGCAGCCGCAGCCCTTTGAAATTCTGGGTTAATAGTTGTTTTGATGTAAAGTCCGTCATTATACAGTTTTTCACGACCGATATTTTCCAGCAATTTACGGCGAACATCTTCTGCAAAATATTGAAAATCCATTTCCATTTGGGCGGTAAATCCAGAATTTATATTCAAAGGCTGTGCCATCGCTTCATCCGCCATTTCTTGCGTAATATATCCATCATCAACCATACGTTTTAAAACATAATTGCGGCGTTCAACGGCGCGATTTCTATCGTTTGGTGCCTTTGGCAACGATGCCAAAAATGCACATTCGGATAAACTTAAATCTTTTACAGGCTTATTAAAATACATCAATGCCGCAGACCCAACACCGTATGCACGCGCACCCAAAAATATTTCATTTAAATAAAGTGTCATTATGTGCTTTTTAGAAAAGCTGCGTTCCAGGCGCAATGCCAAAATAGCCTCTTTGATTTTTCTGGAAATCGTTCGGTCTGATGTTAAAAAGAAATTCTTTGCGACCTGTTGTGTGATTGTTGACGCGCCCGTAAATTTAGTATTAAAACCAAGAAGTCGCATACCATTATTAAGGCTGGCACGAATAATACCCTGAACATCAATACCAGGATGGGTCCAGAAATTTTGATCTTCGGCGGCAATAAAAGCATTAACCAGTTGTGGTGGCATATCTTCAAAATCTATGAATACGCGTCTTTCTTCGGCATATTCAATAAGCAATGAACCGTCCCCAGCATACAAACGTGTTGCAACCGGTGGTGTATAGGTCGCTAAATTCTTATAATCTGGTAAATTATGCCCATGAATCAAAACCAAAACAGCCAATACAGCAATCGCGGCAACAAAGCACCAGAAAATAAAATTAATAAAAATACGAAAATATTTTTTGAATTTCATAAGATTTATTTTATCTTAATATTTAATTATTGCAAGTTTGAGTATTAAAAAAACCGGCAACGCCGGTTTGATTTATAATTCTACTTTGCCATTTGTGGCGATTATGTCGCCTGTATCCATTAAAAACTTTCCACCAGCCTCGCGCACCAATAATTCGCCGGCTGCAATTTCTGCATAATCAATTGGGTCCGATATAAATGCATCCAATTTACCAGCTGCGACCCACGCCAAATCCAATGCAGGACAGCCTGTTTCCAATGCGTTTCCAGAAATAATCGGACGAATTCCATTTGTATTATAACCAATTGTTAAATCAACAGGCTCTTTTAAATTCGATACGCGGATTTTTTCGGAATGATATGCGCTGAACACGTATGCGCCATTATCCGCTTCGGCATAATATAATCTTTCATCAATTGGTGAATAAACCAAAGCGATTTTTGTTTCACCTTTTGTTCGTAATGCCAAAGATATTGCAAAATGCGCATTACCACGAACAAAATTTGCCGCACCAGATAATGCCAGCACAAATTCATCGCGACCATCACCAGATTTTGAAACATCAGGTGTCAAAAGACCCGCACTTGGACGAACCAATTGCAAATCGTTCAAAATACTTTCTTCGATTCGTGCTGATGCCTTGGCTACAAAATCGCGCGCACTTTTCAAAGATTGCTGTAAATTTTCAACTTCGCCAAAATCGTGACGCAAGCCCATTGCAGTATTTTGCAAGGCCGCGAACATTTTGTTTAATTCCGTTGAACCTTTTATCAGCAAATCCATGCCAAAGTCCCTTGGTTTTTATTAAAATTTAAATCCAGCAAATTTGCTTTTGAATTCTTCTGCGCGTTTACCTTTGGCGCCTTCGTTATTACGTTGACCGGTCCATGCAGGATGATTCAAATTGTCAGTAGACAAAACCAAGTCTTTTTTAACAGAAGAATACATTTTTACTGTCTTTCCGTCAGTTGTAGTGACGTTAATTTCATGATATTCTGGATGAATTCCTTTTTTCATCGTGTTGTCCTTTGTTTAAAATTACCTAAATAGCCCGAAGATTATACCTGCTTTTTTATTAAAATCAAGATAAAGTTAGTAAATATGGCTTAATATTGCCCGATACATCCCAAATAAGAATTACCAGTGCTTTCAATAACATTTATAAACTGGTTTTGATTTTTCCCAGAAAACAAAGCCAAAATTGTTCCTGCATCTGTTGCCAACATATCAGAAACTGTCGCAATTGAAGAATTCATTTTCTTGAAAAAACCGCTGGAAGGTCTTATTTCCGCGGCTAATAATTGATTTTTACCCTGTAAATTTGCGCTTTCTTCTGGCACAATCACCATCAATTGACATTCTGGTGAAACAATTATTTTTTCAACGATAATGCCATCACCACCCAGCAATTCACCCCACCATCCTGTTGATTCACAAAACACAGGATAATATATAACCGCATCCTTTTTTTCATTAAATATGGCGCCAATATTCAGGTCATCAACAATAACCTCTGGCATAAGACCGGTCATGTTATTTATAACCTTGCGCGACAACTGGTAATCGTTATTACCTTTTGTTGCATGTGGCCAATAAAGAATCGGAATTTTACTCATCACAAACGATTATACCAGATTCGGAACAAATAAAAAAGAGCACTTTGTTAAATAAACCACTTGATTTTTTATTTTTTTATTGCTGATGCCCATTTTTTAAGGTTTTCCCACATCAAATTTAAATCATTTTTAGCTGTTTGATAATATTTGTCTGATATTTGTATCTCGAAAAGCATTTTTGTTAATTGCGGAATCATAGTCATAAACATCGCAATAAATATACCCATCAAAACGACTGTGACAATACTGTCATTTGCTAAAACCAAGCCATCCATCAATATTTTCGAATCGTTATTGGCAATTGCATTTTGCAAAACATTTGCGCCATCCCACGAACCAAAGGCTGCATTTAAAAACATTATTGAAAAAGTCAAAAAAACAACAGTCAATGCAATTCCAACAACAGCCTGTATCACATCTTCTATCATTTTGCGAATCGTTCGTTCACCCTTTGGGAATAATGCGAAATTTTCATCATCAAACATCCAAGCCATTAACATCAATGGCAACATAATTAAATCCATTGATAATTTCACAAATATTTCCAAGAAATAAAGAGGTATTGGCAAAAGCGCATAAAAATATAATGCCAATATCAAAAGTCCAGCAAAGAAAATTGGAACATTCGGAAATATTGGGATTTCCGCCAATATCTTATGCATATAATCACTGTTAAAAGCCATATTCATTATGGTCCATCCAACTGTCATTCCCAATCCGGTTATTTGATGAACATTTGCAATTTCACATGTCAATTGATGTCGTAATTTTGGTGAAAAAGCCCCATATGCAGATGCATCGGCAGAAACAGATACCGGGTCCGCAATTGCAGTAGCAACCATACATTCTGAAAAATTATTATTATCTGATACCACATAATCAAACGATGTTCCAACAACCAATGCTGGTTCTATAAAAATATTTGTTATCAATCGTGGCAATGGCAAGGCTAGCAATATAACCAAAACTGCCAATCTGAATATATACGTTCCAAAATTTCCCATGATTTTAGATGCGCTGTCCATCTTGTTATTCAAAAAACCAGACATTAAATTCCACGCAACAAAAATCGCCAGCAATGTCCCTGCCATTGGTATTATTACACGCGATAACGCCGAATAAACCTTTGGTAATAAATCAGACATCGAAATCATAACATCTGAAAAAATCTGGCAAGTCCAACACGATGTAAAGAAATCCAATGCATCTTTTATGTCTACTGGCGATGCACTGCGCCATATAGAAACACCAATTATACCAACACCTATCGCGGCACCACCTAAAACAAATGGCGTGACCCCCCATGCCGACATCGGCAGCAAAGCAAAAAGCCCCATAAAGAATTTTTTTAATGCTTTCATAATTTTAATTATACCACAAATTAAGTTAAATGTGATATAATTCAATATATAAAAAACAAAAAGAGAGAATGCATACACAAAAATCTGTGATATCGCGACTGTTTACGCGTGCCCAAATTTTGTTTGGGGTGTTTGTTTTTTGTGCTTTTTTTACTGGTTCTGCCTATGCTGATATACTTGATGCTTACAATCTGGCACCATTTGTTCCTTTGGTATTGGAAACAATGATGAACATCGCTACATCGCTTTATAATTTCTTTGTCGGCAAAGGCGACGGGATAATATACATATTGATTTATGCATTTCTTGCATTTTACATCGGGTTATATCTGGTAAAAATGCATTTCCCGAAAAATTGGCTTTCATTCTTGGGCTTTTCGGACGGTGGCGAAATGTGGGATGGCAAAGCAGACGTATGGAAGATTACAGATAATATTTTAAAACCTTGTTTGCGTGCAATTATTGCTGCTTTGTTCTTATTACAAATAAAACCAGTATACGTGACAGAATGGTTGGTCAATCCGTTTTTAGAATTCGGATCAATTTATACTCAACAGATTTTAACAAACATAAATAATACCAGCATTGAAACAGCCGATGCCCCGGCGTGTCCTGCATCAATCGAAGAAGCTGGTTGGATTTCAAAACGCAGTTGCGATTTCTTGGTTAGACCGGTTTATATAATTTCAAAAGAAAATAACAAGGTTATCAAATATGGATTTGATTTCCTTAAAACGGGTATTCGCGGCATGATGAATTTAATACCACACGGTGGCGAAGATTTAATGAATATTATTACTGGAATATTACTATTGTTTGCATTCATATCTGCGAATGTGTTTATGGCACTGCTTATAATTCAAGGTATATTTGATTTCTGTTTATCGCTTATCATGTATCCATTTAACGTGCTGGCATGGGTCGCAAAAAAATCAGATAAATGGTTTGATATATTGCCTCCGTTCTCACAAATAATCGATGCATTAAAAAATCTGATTATAACTATGATTGCATGTGCATTCATATTGTGTGTAAATATTGCGGTTGTTTGTGCATTATTTAATTGGTCGTCATCTGTATTTGTTGTTGCAGCCGGTGGGGTTTCAACATCCAACGTACCGTCTATTGCTAACACTGCTTCAAATTTTGGACAACATTCGATATTGTGGATATCTTCTTTGCTAACATTTTTCCTGATGCAAAATATATTCAAAATGACCCGCGAAAGACTAGATACATATACAAAAGGCACACCACGTAAAATATACAACAATGTGACAGGGGATGCAAAAACACTTTGGGGCAAAGTTAAATCAACACCAGATACAATAAAAACTATTTTGGATACGGCAAAAAAACTAAAGAAATAAACAATGCAAGAATTGGCAAACTCTTTAATAGATTCAGGCACACAATGTTGGACATGTCCAGTGTTTGATAATCTGTTCGCCATTGTTTCAAACACCGCCGCAGCGGCATATCAAAGATTATGTTTTTTCAGTATTGTTATATTCTGTGTTTTATTCGCATTTTATGTTTTAAATGCCGTATGGCAAAATATTAAAAATGGCGCCAAAGATTCTTTGTTCGAAAAAACATTAAGGCCTGTACTGATTAAATCTTTGGTTGCTATCTCTATTTTAGGAATGGGGCTGATTATTCCGCGATTTATTTCAACGATTACTTTTGAACCTGTTGCAATTATGACATTACAATATTCGCGTGCACTGCTGCCACCAGATTATGTAATCCCGGCATATCAAAATGCGATAAATCTTGGAGATGGAGGATTTTTTAATCCGGCATTGCGCGATACAATTATACAAATTCTTGAAACCTCTGTTGCAAATTTCCAAGTATATATAAAAATTGGAATTGCCATTATTGACAAGGCCTTTTCTATAGAAGCCCTTTTTGGTATTGGTTCTTTGATAAAACATATCATCATATGTTATATTGGAATCTTTTTAACATACAATTTTGTAAAATTATTTATAAAATATTCATTCTGTTTTATGGATATAATTGTCGCAATGGCAATGTTTGCGTTTTTCTTTCCATTGTCTGTAATATTATTTATATTCCGTGGTGCAACCGATGCGCCAGGCTGGATGAAAGATTTGGGTAAAAATCTTGGTGGCGGACAAATCAAAAAACTGATAAATGCGATAGTCTCGGTTGCATCAACAATTTTAACTTATACTATAATTATGCTGATTATCAAAGGATTCTTGGACGCCAATGGTGTTGACACAAATTCCGTACAAAATACATCCGAATCTATATTTGATTTTAATTTGGAAAATTCCAGTGCAATGCAAATCACATTTGCTGGCGCTATCGTTCTGGTTTATGTAATAAATTATATTGCAGATCAAATTCCAAAAATCACTGAAAAAATATTGACCGTATTTAATGTGAAACAAGAAGATGCTATATCCAAAGAAATGGGCGAAAATACATTTCAATTAACAAAAAACATAGCCAACACAGCCAAAGATTTAGCAAAAACAGTTATTAATCCGGATAAAAAAACTGATGAAAAATCAAAAGAAG
This sequence comes from uncultured Pseudomonadota bacterium, assembly GCA_900321105.1. Lineage (GTDB taxonomy): Bacteria > Pseudomonadota > Alphaproteobacteria > Rs-D84 > Rs-D84 > Enterousia. The sequence goes on from OOHL01000004.1 coordinate 57,769, forward strand.
AAAGCAAAGATAAAAAATGATAAAAAAATGGCTTATTGAAAAAGGATTAAAATTTTTGATGGGCGCAATTGCGTTGGGTATCGGTATTTGGTATCTAAGTCATTCACTTGGTAGTGCATCTCTTTCTTACACCAGCGTAGATGCATTTATGAAGCAAATAGGTGCGACCGATGGGAACGCCACATCTGTTAATGGATGTTTCCTTTGTAAATACATGGGTGACTTATTTGCGGTCTTGGGACGCGCAACAGAAATGTTTTGGAACGGCATCGTTCATAATTTATGGATATTGATGGCAATCGGTTTTGGGATATTTATCATATTCCACACATTACAATTTTTCCGTGAACAATCATCATCAAAGGATATAAAAGATTTAACCGACAACGAAATCAAACTTGATTTCAAAAAATGGTTTGACAAGGTTTGGAAAACAGCCGCACGTATTATGGTTGCTGGCGCATTTATTGGGGTTCTAAATTGGACTGGAACAGCCTCGCTGAAAACAGTCACAAATCTTACTGTCACACCAGTTTTGTACATCGGAACAAATCTATCAATGTTGGCAACTGGTGTAATAAGTGGTGCAAAATGTGAAATCCCAGACCAAACCGACAAAGCAGAAGATATATTAACCCCTGTCTTGCATCCTTTTATGTGCGAAATGGGGAATTTAAATACAGTTATGTTAGCTGGTGCAGGTGGCGGATTTGCACTGATGAATTATGCGTGGCTTGATTTAAATGATAATGTTGGCGGTGCATTTACCTGGCTGGCAGGACTGATGCTGGTAATAATGTTTTTAGTCATAGGATTTGATTTATTGTTCCAGATATTAAGCGTATTTTTTAAATTGATATTTATCATAATATTTATGCCGATTCTTATAGCAGCCGCTGCATTTGAACAAGTGTGGAAACTTGCTAAAAATTTATTAAATTCAGCCATAGACAAATTGGTAAATTCCGCGGTAGATATCATAAAAATCAGTCTTAAAATTATTATAACCTATGCCATTGTTTATTTTGCTGCCGATCAGTATTTTCCTGGACCGGCTGATGGATTTACCAACATATTGCCCCCATTGGTTTCTAAAATAAGCCCATCAAACATGGACGCAAAAACAATGTCTGTTATGAATGCATTTTCAAATTGTGAAAAAGTTGCACTGATTGACGGCAAAATGGACAAAGAAAAATTCACACAATGTTTCAAGACTCAGAAAAACATAGTTGAACAAAGATATCCTGGTGCATTTGATTTTATGGACGATGGATTTGAATTCTTGATGTTTATGATTGGTGTATTCTTCCTATATTTTTGGGTTATATCACCAAAGATTGAAAAACTGCTTGGCAAAGAAAGCACCGAAACATTTGATTATGGTCAATGGCTTAAAGATGCTGGAAAGAAAGCATATAATGCCCCAACAGATATTTATATGAAAGTTCGCGAAAAAATGAAAGAAGGAAAATAAAATGCAGATTCGTAAATTTTTAAAATTATTTTTGATTTGCATTTGTTGCGCAACTGCTTTCATTGGTTATTCATATGCAGCAGGAAACATTCCACATGGTGATATCGGTGAATATGGCAATTGGATAACATCTGATAACATGGAAAAATATAACGAAATTTTGTCTAGTGATGCAAAAAATTTCCAACAAGATTTCCAAACAAATCTGCATTCAACAAATTTTGTTCCAATTGAAGTAAAAATCGGATTGGTGTTTATGAAAGCGTTATCATCAATTGATTATGTTCTACAAACATCTCTGGTTCGATTTGTTATATGGTTTTTATTTATAATGTATGCATTTTGGGTTGGATTGACTGCATATAAACTAATTCGTGAATCATCTGATTATAAAACCGTTTTATATAATGTTTTTATCAAAGGGATCACCATTGTCGCATGGATAATAATTTTAAATTATGGTCCCGCAAAAATATTTACTATGATAATAACGCCTATTATCTCACTGGGTGTTTATTTGTCTGATTTTATATTAGATGCTGTTGCCCAAACATATAATGTGAATATTCCAGACACATGTGCAACAATACATCAATATGTTAATTCAAATGTACCAGATAAATTGTTAATAAACCCGGATGCCGCGGCTAATATAATGTGTTTACCGGCAAGGATTTCTGTATATTTTTATCATGCAACCGCATCTGCATTTGAATGGATGGTTAACGGATTTGGTAACAGTGCAACAATGGTGGTAGTTGGTGCTGTATGTGTTATTATGTTTATTGGATGCATATTCAAATATGCTTTCATGACATTGGGTGTTGTTGCAGATTTGTTCTTAACTTTGTTGATGTTACCATTTACCGCTCTTGCAGAATCAATGCCTGAAATAAAAGAAGACAATTATGCCGGACAAATATTTTCTGGATTATTAAAAGTATTTAATGCACAAGATTATAAATTATCGGGCATAATATCTAAATTTATAAACGCAACAATATATTTTGTATCTTTAGCAATTATAATTGCAATATGTGCGGCATTACTAACAAATATTGTATCGATAAATAACAATGACGAATATCATGTTGGTTCTGCAATGACAATGATATTATGTGGCGCATTGGTATTCTATTTGGCTGGTCAGGCTGAAAAACTGGCTGAAGACCTTGGTGGAAAAATTGATAATTCATTTGGGAAACAATTACAAGGTGATACAAAAACACTTTGGGGCGATGTAAAAAAGCTTGGTTCTATGGCATATAAAGATTGGTTAAAGAAAAAATAAGATTAAATAAATTTCACAAAATCACGCGCTACATTTTTTATACCACGTGTTTTAAAAGCAATTGTTAGTGTCTTGTCATTTTCAGCAATAACAACACCAGTACCCATTTCTGCATGCATAACCATTTTACCAACAACAGATTCTGATTTAAATTTTGGTTTTGATGGCACTGCTTTAGGTTCACTGTATGTTCGTCCACCATTAAGACTGACGAAACGTTTATCAATTTCATTTATAAAACGCGATGGTAATTGATAAAGCCGCTGACCAAATACAGTTCGCACCATAGCATTAGTAATTATTGCACGTGTTTTTGCGCGTGTAATTGCAACATATGCTAAACGACGTTCTTCTTCTATATCGCTGTCTGATTTATTTTCATTTGGAAATATACCCTCTTCCCAGGCCGGCAAGAACACTGTATCAAATTCCAATCCTTTGGCGGCATGTATTGTCATTATTGAAACCAGATTTTTATCGTCTGTTTCATTATCATTATCATCAGTCATCATCAATGCCGCGTGTTCCAAAAATTCAGGAAGTGTATTATATTTTGCAACAACACTGTTTATCAATTCACGAATATGCTCTAATCTTTCACCGGCATCAACATCTTTAGATTCGCGCCACATTTTTAAATATCCAGATTTTTCCAATAAATTTTGCACTGCATCTTTTGGTGGCAATGCCTGCCAATCAAAATCAAATGCAGATAAAAATTCATCCGCGGCCGTTTGTTGTTTCGATGATAATTTGATTAGTTTTAATGCATCCATTAAACTTTTACCAGTTTCACGCAATTTAGCAATTGCACCTTCGCCAAATCCACGACGCGGTTTTGAAATAATACGCTCAAAGGAAACATCATCAAATTGGTAAACCAACAAACGCGTATAAGCGATTGCATCACGAATTTCGGCCCTGTCATAGAATTTTGTTGCACCAATCAAACGATATGGAATTTTACGCGAAGTAAATTCTTCTTCAAAAGTTCTGGATAGAGATCCCATACGAATCAGTATTGCAAACGATGAATAATTATTATTTGCATTTCGTGATATTGTATCGGAAACAAATCGCGCCTCATCCCAATCAGATGGCAATGTTAAAACATAAACAGGTTCACCGTTTGATTCAACATCTGATGCGCGCAAATCTTTACCCAGACGTCCCATATTATTTTTAATTAATGAATTAGCCGCGCCCAGAATATTCGGCGTGCTGCGATAATTTATTTCCAAACGAATTATCTTTGCCCCAGGATAAGTTTTTTCGAATTCCAAAATATTTCTTATTTCCGCACCGCGCCACGAATAAATAGACTGATCATCATCGCCGACACAGCAAATATTTGGTTTTTCCTTATCAGCAGTTAATATTTTTAATAAATTCATTTGTGCCACGTTAGTATCTTGAAATTCATCGACCAATATATATTTAAATTGGTTTTGATATTTACGTAAAATTTCTGAATTTTGTTCGAACAACCGCAAAACAAATAAAATAATATCACCAAAATCAATCGCACCCAGTTTCTGCAGTTCCGCATTATATGCATTTAATATTTTTAACGCGATTGGTGAAAGGGACATTTTTTCAAAATCACTGCAACCTTTGTCTTTGATATTTGAAATTCTTTCCACCCAATCAGACGGATTAAATTCCTTGGCATCCAATGCCATATTTGTTATTACACGTTTAAGGACAGCCTTTTGGTCATCTTCGCCATAAATCAGGAAATCATGACGCAATCCAGCCGCCGCATAATTGCTGCGCAGAATGCGCAAACACATTGAATGAAAAGTCCCCATCCACAAATCACCACAAAGATGTGCTATTTCTTGATATTGTGCAACACGAAAACGCATTTCATTCGCGGCTTTGTTAGTAAAAGTCAAAGCCAATATTTGCCATGGATATGCCGCACCCGTATATAAAATATGTGCAACACGCGATGTTAAAACGCGCGTTTTACCGGTCCCAGCCCCGGACAACACTAAAAGAGGTCCGTCCAGTGTTGTGACAGCCTGTTTTTGTGCATCGTTCAAATCAGACATGTAATCCATAGGCATTTTTTTAATTTTCCATATTGTAATTTATAAAAGAATTCTATACAATCATTTTGTTTAAAAAGCCAAGGGATTATTTATGTCACGTATAATTTGCTTTGACATTGAAACAACCGGATTCGAATACATGCGCGGCGACCGCTGTATTGAAATCGGTGCGGTTGAATTAATTGACGGCAAATTAACAGAAAACACTTTTCATGAATATATCAATCCCGAAGGTAAAATTATTCCACCAGAAACATATATGGTTCATAAAATATCTAATGCATTTTTGGAAGACAAACCAAAAATGTCAGTTGTTGCACCAAAGTTTCTGGAATTTATCGGTGATTCACAAATCGTCGCACATAATGGGCTGGACTTTGACTTTCCATTTATAAATTTTGAATTGGAAAAATTACATTTAAAACCAATTCCGCGATCACAAATGTTGGATTCAATTGTTATTGCACGTAATCGTGTTTATGGGCCTAAATCTTACACGCTGGACGCGTTGGCAAAATGGTTTGGTGTTTCCCTTACCGCACGTGCAGATGCGCATGGTGCGTTAATTGACGCAGAAATTTTGGCACATGTTTATACCGAATTGGAAAACACAGCCCCAGCAATAGATATAAATGAATTGATTGAAAAGCAACACGAACAATTTTTAAAGACACCTAAGATTGGAAACGATTTTCCAAAACGCACGTTTGATGTACCAAACGACGAACTGGAAATTCACAATAAATTCATGGATAAATTATTAAATCCAGAAAAATAATCAGCCCTAACTGTCACTTGCTATACAAACATTACTGCTGTTTGCAGTATATCCAGATGGGCACGATGTCAAGCATGAAGAATTATATAAATAATAGCCAGTTGGACACGATGAAACACATGTAGAACCACTGACTAAATAACCTTCTTTGCAAACACATCTGTCGTTGACATAACGATCTTGGTCATCCCCCGCATCTGCCCGATCTGTCAAAGTAAAATAGGAATTATCAGGACAAAGCAATGATTGATAAAAGATTTCCGAAATACCACTTATCAATTCTGGTGCTTGCAATCTTGATAATGCATCGACCTGTGCCGGAGACAATATTGCAGAATACGCTTCTTCATCACTATCGGTCTGCAAATATTCCTTCTTTATTTCCAACATCTTGTCGCCCATATCTTTATCATATGCAAACACAGCATAACCACATGTCAGGGCTACATTATAACACGCACCTGTCATAACTTTATATATATTGTTCACAGATGCTGATGTTGTCCATGATGTTATTTGACTATTTTGTTGGTTATAACAATCCTGAATATCGGCCATACAGGTTGATGCATAATCAGAAATGATTCTTGATTGTGCGGCCTTGATATTTACCATTGCGCGTTGAATATAATTTATAACAACTTCGTTGTATGGGTTATAGTTAGAATTTTTACCAGATTGTATATAAGTATAATCTTGACATTTGTCCAAAACGGCACGACAAAGCCCACCATCTTTGACACTGTTACCTGTTCCAATTTTTTGCATTAAATAATTAACGATACACGCACCATCGTGTTCTGGACACGTTGTATTGCCAGACGATGCTTTTATAAAATCAGCTGTAATGGATGTATTATTATAACCGGTCATAAAATCAGTTATATTTGCAATATTTTTACCCAACACAACTTCGCCGTTTTCGTCAATATATCTTTTGGTTGGGTCCAAACATTTTACATAATTATCGCCACAAACCATATCATCCAGCATACACTTTTCAAGCGCACCAACACAGCCTTTGATATCATATTCATTTTTATTTTGCAGAACCGCCAAACGCGCCTTTTGCAACATTAAATTTGCACTGCGCACATTGTTTTTCAACGTATCATTTAATTTAACCAGACCCTGTTCATACGCTACACAGTCTTTATCAATTGCCAAATCATAGTTTCCAGAAATTTGATCTTCGGTTCCACCTGCATCCTTGCAACGATTAAGAACTGTTTTACAACGTTTTTTAGCCTCTGTATAAAGTGCCTTGCCACGTTTAGATGAAATATCATTGCCGCCTGAATTGAACATATCAAGCGAGAACAAATCCGAAGAATCAGATGAAAAATCAAAATCCATATCCAACAAAGAATCTGTCGATGAAGACGCTGTCAATGTTGTAGAAGAAGTCGGATCTTTTATCATATCGGCAATATCATCCAACAAAGAACGTGTTTGCGTATTATCTTTGGTTTTACCCATTTCAACTTCTGCTTCGGTTGCAGACATAATCGCACGAATTTCATCCGCAGACAAACCAACATAACGGATACGTTGTGCAACATCATTTAATTCAACATTTGCATCTTCGACTGCTTTTTGAGCCTTGGCATATTTAGCCAAATTCGCAGAACAAGAACATCTTTTTTGATTTGTATCCACAACCGCACAGAATTGATCCATACATTCATTGTATTGTTGCTGACATGTACTGTTTAAATCGGATGTTTTTTCCAGAATATCTTTTGCCTCTGCCAAAGATTCTGCCGTTATTGTCTTTTGTTGTTTCTGAGAACCAAATATAGATGCACGCGATTGAATACCACGAACCTGTTCATCAATATTAGAACCTGTTTGAATGCCTGTGTTTCCGATTGTTGCACGACCACCAACTTCCGCAGTAGATGCACGCAAAGTTATACCTGCACGACGAACAGCCGCAGTATTGTTAATGCTGGCTGCTTCGGTACGTGCACTGCGCCCGACAGTATTTACAGCATCACTTAAAGTTTGACGTGTTCCGGTTTTGCGATTATTTACAGACCGTGAAACAACATTTGTTGATGGTTTGGTATTTGTTGTTGAAACAGGTGCCGTACGCGATACCGTGCGTGAAATCGTCGTTGCACGTTCATCGGTGCGCGCACTGCGATTTTTAACAGTTGTTTCCACCTTTTGTTCGACATCTTCAACTGAATTTTTTGTTGGAATTGCGCGGGATATAGAACCATCCGCCGCAAAAGCATTTGCGACACACAACAGCCCGGCGAAAAGATATAACGAAATCTTTCTCATTTCCTTAAGGATAATTATACCATAAAACCCCAGATAAAAAAAGAGAAATTCAGATAAAAAGGATTAATTGTTCGGAATTTAAAATTCTTGGAATAAGATTCGTCAAAAGTTCAATGTCATGCTGAGCGAAGCATGAGCATCCATAACAAACCTGTCGCCATGATGGATTCCCGCGCTTGCACTGCTCGCTCGGAATGACATAGAGTATTTACAAAAAAAACACCGCCAGATTTGGCGGTGCAGATAACAAAATAAATTTTATTATTTTGATTCGGTTTCTGGAACAACAGAAACAGTTTTTCTGTCGCCATTGCCACGTTTAAATGTGACAATACCTGCGATTTTAGCAAACAAAGTATGATCTTTGCCCATACCAACGTTTGCGCCTGGATGAACAGATGTTCCACGTTGACGAATGATGATGTTTCCTGGGATAACGTGAGATCCACCACTTTTCTTCACACCCAATCTGCGTCCGGCTGAATCGCCCGCTTTCTTATGTGCCATAATTTAACTCCTTAGGTTTTGGGTCTGTCCATTAGGCCTTGATTGATTTGATTTTCAAAACAGTGATAAACTGACGATGACCGGCAGTTCTGCGATAGTTTTGACGACGTTTTTTCTTGAACACTAAAACTTTGTCTGTGCGTTTTTGTTCGACAACTTCTGCAACAACAGATGCGCCATCGACAAAAGGTGTTCCAACTTTGTCACCAACCATTAAAACCTGGTCGAAAGTGACAGAACCTGTGGCGTCCAGTTTTTCAACTTTGATAATATCGCCCTCAGATACACGATATTGTTTTCCACCGGTTTGAAAGATTGCAATGTTAGCCATTATACTTTCTCTTTTGTTAATTTGTTAAACTGAAATTTATGCTTTCGCACAAAATTTTATGCAAATTATACACACAAAACACCAAAAGTCAACAATTTTGTCGAAACTTTTATGCATTTTAAGTTCCCCTCCGGTGGATGGGTGGCACGAAGTGACGGGGTGGTCTTTAGTATTTGATTTTTTAAAGACCACCTCCCCCTTGCGGGTACTCCTCCAACGGAGGAGAACTTTAATCTCTGGAATAAAACCATAAAAAAACCGCCGAAGCGGTTATGAATAATACATTTTTATTGCTATTAATATCTTCTGTTACGTGCAGCCTCGTCATCCTTTATCTGTCGGCGTAAATTATTTATACCTGCAGTATAATGATTCAAACAATCGTCACAATTAGTATTGTCTACTGTATCACATAACTTTTTATCTTTTTCTTTTGCAACCTGTCTTGTATCAGACAACAAAGCATTCATTATTTTAATATCTTTCTCTATTTGCGATTTATCATCTTTATTATTGCATTTTTTACCTTCTTTTGTCCTGTCCCATAAAACACTATAATTTTCGCTAAAACATTCTACAGCACTTGCATCATCTTTACCGGCACAATTACGATATTGGGATGATTTTGAACTGCTGCTGCCAAGTAAACCAGATGAAGAAGACGAATCATCATCTTTTGCGCCGGCGGCTTGCAATTGCGCAGTCAACGTAGCCTTTTCAAGTTGGGTCTTTAAACGACGCAGCGTCGCAGATAAATATTCATATTGTTTATACATCTGTTGTGAAATAACCGTTGTCTTCAGCGCCAGCATTTCTTTGATTTCACCCAGTTTTGTATTCATATGCTCATTATATTCTTTAAGTCCTTGATCATACGCAACAACACCGATCTTCCAGCTTGCTTTACCATCATCTGATATTAATTGGCTACAAACTCTTCCGTTTGATTTATAACCTTCCTTACACCATTTCACTATTGTACAGTTACCTTGACTATCCTTTTCTGCCCAAAGCACATTTGGATCTGTTTTTTGTAATTCGTCCGTGCAATCATTTGGGAATCTTTTCTTAATTTCATCCGATGCACCAGATTTTCCAACATTATATGGATGTATATCGCAAATCGCATAGGTTGGATTTATATACCCACAATCAGAATCTTCTTTTGTATAATCACGTTTTCCTGCTTCTATCTTTTCAACACATAACGCGGAACCTTTTACAGGGACAACCTTGCTTAACATAGCCTTTTCCAAAATATCTTTGTTATCATCTGCATCGCAATAATCCAACGGTTTTACACCAGAACGCAATTCCTTGCTTGGTTCTTTTTGGTGCAACCATGTATCCAGTTTATCAATATCAACCAACCCGGCACCGTTTTTATTCTTGGTTCTGCGTCTGAACAAAGCAGATGCATCCAGCGCACCCGATGCGCACGCAACAACTGTTGTGTTACCATTTGATGTGTCACCTTCCGCATCAATCCAACCTTCATAAACTTCGTTATCATTTGATAAAATTTTCAATAGCGTACAAGGACGACAATTTGTCCCGCTTTTTTTGTAACTACACTTATTTATACAAGAATTATATGCACTAGTATTACCGTCAACGCACCCATCTTGATTACAACTGTTCTTTTCCCAACACATATCCACACATTCAGAATCAGGTTTAAAACCACCTGTACACACCTGTGGTATACCTTTATAACTGCTGTCTATATCGGTATATTCTATTTTACCGCCGCTGACACGAGGGCACATATATTGTCCCCAACGATTACATGAATTATTTAACATCATATAAATATCAGACAAATTAACACCAACCAATATTGCCAATTCCAATGCATCATATGTTTTGTTAATTACTTCATCGTATGGGTCCAGGAATTCAGTTGCCAATTCACGCCATTTTTTCACACGTTTTGGACCGGTGCAATTGTTCCCGCGTGCATCACAACCCGCGTATTCAAATGCAGTATTCATTACCGTTTTCAAAGTTTTCATTTGAACTTCTGCATTTTCAAGTTCGGTCATAACCTGGCCAGTAATTTTCTGACGTTCCAAAACATCAGTTGAAATACCACGATTTATCGCATCTTGTTGATATGCGGATATGCCAGCCTCGTTTTCCTTGGCCGCATCAGTTGCCGCAGATTTTACACTTTCCAATGCCGCCGCATTTTGCGCGGCCTGTTGTGCCAATGCGTTTTGTAATTGTGCCGCAGATTCAGCCTGTTGCTGGGCCATTTGTTGTTGCATCTGCTGCATTTGATATTGCATTTCCTGCATTTGTTGTTGCGATTGTTGTGCCGCTGCGGCCGCCGCAGCCTGTTGTGCCGCCGCGTTTTGTTCATTTATTTTTGCCGTGGACGATGCAACCAATTGCGCAGACATATATTGCACCAAATCATTGCCATATTGTTTACATGTATCATTAGATTGAACACATCCAGCCACAATCGCCGACGCAATCGACATATCCGAACATCCACCATTTGCACATTTTGGTTGTGCACAGCGCAAAACAACCGCATTACAGTTTCCAAAATCAACCTTGGCCGCAGTATTTGTATCATAACGACCATTTGTCATTGATGCCCACTGATTATTATTCGCATTTGACGGATTAAAAGCGGTTAAATTAGACCCAGATGTTGTCGCAACAGTCCCCGCCGCATTTGCACAAAGCGGCGCAAAACAAAGCATCATTGTTAAAATGCGCGATAAATTTTTCATCTCTCTTATGCACAATTTTATCATAAAAAAAGATTGGTGTAAAGGGTGAAGATATATTTGTTTGCAAAAAAAACACCGCCCAAATGGGCGGTTGTTTTCTTATTCTTCTGTTTCTTCTGTTGTTGATAATTTTACGCATAAACCATCAGATAATCCATAACCAGATTTACAGCTTACTATTTCACAAGCACCGTTATTAGCATAACCAGCTGCGGCATTCAACGAATCTAACATAGCAGAAGAACATCTGTTTCTTACGCACTGATTATCAACCAGGCTGTAATCTGATTTACATTGTGTTATATCACAAGAACCGTTGTTAGCATAACCGGCTGTGGCGTTCAATGAATTCAACAAAGAACTTGAACAATTGTTTCTTACACAACGATTATTTGCTAAACTGTAATCGGCAATACAACTTGTTATTATACAATCATTTCCTTGTATATAACCGGTCGCTGCATTTAATGTAGTCAACAAATCATCACTGCAAGATGTTGTACCAGAACTTGTACCATTGCCAATAGTCCCTGTTCCAGAATCTGTACTATTTGTATCCCCTTTCTTCCAGGTTCTTAAACAATATGTCGTTTCTGTATCCGTACTATTTTCTGCACAACCTAATGCACGTTCAAGACATTGTTCGCGCACCGCAGCAGATTTAACACTTAACTTGCCTACAGAATTCCAGTTGTCTAAACTATCGTCAGCTGTTTGACCTGTACCATACAAAATTTCACTAATTGTCACAACATTACGACAAGTGTTTTCAGAATAATCATTTGAATATATACAAGAATTACTGTCCGCTTTATCTACGACCGCCACCAATTGAGTTTGTAATGGTGAACAAATCATTGTTTCATAACAATGCGGAACCTGGGAAACCTGGCTGCAATATGCCTTGATACGTGCAGTTGTCCATTTGTCTTCGTCTTCATATTCATCATAACAATCCCAGATTTCAGATATACATTCATTGAAATTATCAATTGCAGCCGTTGCATCAGCCAAAATTGTTGCTTCTTCTTCCTGTTTGAATTCAAGACGTTTTTGTTGCAATGCCTGTTCTGCCGCAATCTTTTGATAATTGATGTTTTGTGCAGTCTGCTTTAATGCAGTACCATATGTATCACACGCGGCATTTGCATCCAATAAATATTTTTGCATAATGGACCGACGGGCATCTGCAACCGGACCACGCAATGATGCATATGGGTCTGTCGATGTCGTTGTTGTTCCTAAGCGGCTTGTTGTGGTTGTGGTTGTGGTTGTAGTATAACCGAAACAAGATGCTGTTGATTTCACAGAAGAGCTTGAATTACGTTCATTCAATTTTACATCACCTTGGTTATCGCCACTGGTCACAACCGAAATATAACTGTTATAATTAAACGGACATTCTGATGTTGCACCATTCCCACATCTTGAATGTGTCTTGCCTTCGGAATCCGTCACATTAACAGGTGTTCCACATGCTTCATAGATTCCATTAAAGCACGAATCAAGTACGCGTCCGCAAACATTGTTGTGTGCATATTCAAACAATTTGTATCCCCATTTGTTTGCCAAAGAATCCAACGATGAAGTATCGCTATCCGACAAACTGGAAACACCGTTCATATTGTTAACAACATTTGCAATATTTGTGTACTTTGTTATCAGATTACCATCATCTGTTTCATATTGTTTTGCCAAGTCTTTTGCATCAGCCCATGCCTTTAATTGCGCCAAAATATCAGATGATGAACCATCAATATTTTTAATATCAAAACCAAAATCGTTATCCGAACAATAACTTGGCATACCAGATGTTTGTAATGCATTATCACTGAAAGATAAATGTTGTTCATACCATTGTGCATCTGTCATTTTTTTACCAATAACATTTTCTTTGTATGATACACAATTCATAACTTTTTCAGCATCAGTCAAAGAAAATGCAGATGCCAAATCATTCCCCCTGCCCTTGGTTGCAATCAAAAGCGATAATTGACCGGACAATTTAATCAATTCTTCGTTTGCAGCCTCTAAAGCTTCTTCTGCATCCAAGAAATTGGTTGCACGCCCAGCGCAAGAACAACGCCCTTTGGTATCGCTTCTTGCTGTACAGATTTCATCCATACATGTATAATAAGACGCCATACAATTTGAATATGCATCCGCAGATATCAAACCAGTTGTTGAATCAATAATGTTTGAATACGAACCAGTATATAAACTGCTGGCCAGATAAGAATAAGATGTTGATGTAGACGCACGTGATCCCGCCATTATTGAACCGGTTGCACTGACACGTGATGGTGTTGCGCTTGTCGCGGTTCTTGCACGAACCGCACGGTTTGAACGTGTCGCGCTTTGTCCACGTGATGTCACACCACGCGTTGTTGTCGTTTTTGCGACATTAACGTTACGATTTGTTGTTCCACGTTGCGAAACCGTTCTGGACGATGCATTACCGCGAGCAACTGTCGCACGGGATACAGCATTTGTAGGTCTTACAGTTGCACGCGAAACCGTCGAACGCGCAACCGTCGAACGCGCAACACTTGCGTTATTATTTGCGGTTGCACGCGGACTGGCACGCCCTGTTCTCTGTGGCAAAGTATTTGCCGGCGCAATTGGGTCCGCAAACACCGAACGCATTGATATAAATGTAGAACAAACAAAAAATGCCGCAGCAAGCAGGAACACCGTTCCCATCGCATTTTTGAACGAATTTGCATTTATACGAAAATTCATAATTTTCTCCTGTATATTCACAATACGCAAAAACACCCTGATTTCAGGCAATTTTGCGCAAAATCTTCCTTCACTTATTGAAATTATAACATTTTTAGTTAATTCTGTAAACAATAAAAATAAAGCATGCGGTATAAAATCCGCCATATTTTATTGGACATAAAAATGTAAAATACTATAATCGCAAAAAAGAGAAAAAAATGAAAAAAATTTCAATCTTTTTATTATCACTGATATTAACTTTGCCAACATTTGCAAAAAACAATGTTATGTTTGGCGAAAAAATTAATTCAATCACACTTTATGGCGCACAATCAACCGGTTCGGGCAGCCTGTTAAAACTAATTTATCCGGGCGTTTGGGATTTTCACCCACAAACATTCGCAATGTTTCAATACAGCCAGCCCGTGCAATTTTTTCGCCTGGATTCGCGTTTAAATTTTAATGTCGCACAAAATTTTGCTTATAATTCCAGCCAAGGTTTATCGTTCTTTGCAATGTCTATATCGCTGGACAGTGCACTTTTGCAATACAAAGATTGGTATATGGGAATTGGTATTGGTCCGTATATGCGCGACAATATGGATTATTGGGTTGAAAGCCGTTTGGTATTTGGTGAAAAGGTTTTTGTTGGCAAAAGCATAAACGAAAATTGGAATATCGAATTGTTTACAATACATTTTTCAAATGGAAACTTTACAAATAAAAACGAAGGCTTTAATTTCGTCGGATTCGGCGTTGGGTATAAATTCTAGGCGTTTAAGAATACGTACCTGTAGCAATCAAAATAAAAATAATACATAATGATATTGTTCAGAACACAGCAAGCCCAAAGATTTTACATCGACGGTGACTTGAGGTAACTGGACCCAGCAATACCCCACATAACTGTGGAACAGGGTGTTGCAAAAAACCGCCCTTGCTTCTACCTCAGTTTCGTAATTACGCGAAAAAGGGGACAAACGGGCGGTTTTATTTTTTAATTTTTTTAAAATTAACAACCGTGATTACATGCTGGTTTTACACGTGTATATGTACCTGCTGGAACATATTGAACAACCGGTTTGTAAGTTTGAACTGTTTCGCGAACAAAATATTCACGTTTAACAACTTCTTGTTTTTCTTCGCAACCACAACCGCATGTGTTATATGCTTTGACTGGTTTTGGTGCAGGTTGTTTAACAGTGCGAACAACACCGTTATCGCATTCAACAATTGTTATAACAGCACGTTTATCAGCCGATGCACGATCCAGCGCAGCGCGCATTTCGCCTTCATCACAAGAAATAACATCTTCACGATAAACATCTGCAACTGCAATTGTGGAAAACATTGACACAATCAAAGACAAAAGAACAAATTTTTTCATTTTGGTATACCTTTATTTTGTTCTCTCTCAGCATTCATCATAGACTATATTTTCTTGTTTGCAAGATTTTTCGGTATTTATACCAATTGTTTTTGCTTGTTGCACAATAGTAAAATATTATTTATGGAAAAACATAATTACAAAAGCGCAATTATATTGGGCATGCATGACGCAATCGTATCTTTGACCGGATTGATTGCCGGACTTTTCTTTGCGTTCACAGATGCAAATATAATCATTATAACATGTATTATTTCATCAATCACTGCGTCACTTTCCATGGGGGCGGCAAATTATTTGGCGGTAAAATCCAACGGTGACAAACAGGCAATCATTGCGGCATTGTGGACATTTTTTGCATATATGATGACTTGTATTTTATTAATATCGCCCTTTTTTATATTTTCTGATTCTGACATTGCTCTGACATTTGTATTTATAATGGCGATATTTATAATATTGTTATTCAATCTGATTTTTTATCATAAAAAATCGTTTTTTAAAAACTTTTTTGAAATGTTATCTGTTTGCACAATTGTTTCAATTGCTGCATTTACAATTGGTGAAATTGCAAACAAAATTTTTGGAATATAAAAACACCGCCATATCGGCGGTTTTGTTTTATCTTGTCTGCACAGCTTTTTCTATCATTGCTGTAATTTCTGGAAATTTACTTTTATCAAAAACAAAGCATTCTTTTACCTGTTTTATACGTGGTCCTTTTTTAGAATCAAATACCACAGGTATTTTTAATTCTTTCATAATTTTACAAAGATTTTCTCTTTTACCTGTTTGTGGAAAAATCGCAATATTCCATATTATGCCCCCATTTTCAAAAACAGGAAAAAAGCCATAATCTTCTATAATTTTACAAAGACTTACTTTTAAATCACTATCACTCATGACCAACCTTTTATTATCTAACTTTTACAGAATCATTATAATTTATTGTTTTTTGTTGTTCTTTGCGCAAAGAATCAAGTGCTTCTTTGATAACTTCTTGCTTAAACTGTTCTTTTGATTTTTTTTCACTTTTATCAGCAGCCCAAACCAAGCCACCAACAGCCCCAAAAAGCCCAATTATCAAAACAGTTATTTCTAAAATATCTTTATTATCTTGCCACCAATTTTTAGCTTTCGTTTTCAACGGTAAACTGTGCATTTTGCAAAAATGGGTTAATTCTATTAATTCTTTGCCTATCGAATTTTCGCGACAATATGTTTTATTATTTATTGTGAAACAGGTTTTATCTCTGCCATCTACTTTTTTAGTTTTGCGGCATATTAAAATATTATCTATTTTTACATTATCAGCATCTACCGTTATATTGTATTTTTTATAATTTTTTTGTAAATATTGTATATTTTCTAATACTCGGTCATCCGATAATTCTGACCAATCATCTGGAAAGGCAATTTTTCTTGGGGCACGAACATATACAGCGCCACACAATTCACGCATTCTTAAATATTTTTTCCATAATTCCGCATTGATAAAGATTTCGTTTCCATCGATTATGAATCTATCTTTATTCAAATAAATACTGTGTTCACTCCAGTCACCAGTCCAAGTAATTTTGCCGTTTTTAACAACAACACCTTCATCAATACCGTATTTATACTGTTTTATAAAACGATCCATCCACATATGTGCTGCACTTTCGGCCGGAATAATTATTTCATCATCACAAATTTCCATATTAAAAACCTTTTATTTTTTATGAAAATATTTTTGCACAAAATACAACAATGTCAAATTTTTTAACGGATATTTTGGTTTATTGAATCGTTAAACAAAACAGTGTTTAGTTGTTTTGTTTCTGTCGTGCGTTTTAATGTTTTTTGCATATTATTATTTGGTATATATCCATTCTTTCTGGCATTAAAAACGACAAATATAATCGCCGTAATCAACATTACACACAATATGTCAGGGGTCCGACTAACAAGTTTTTCTTTGAAAGTTCTCGGTTTAAATAAATCGCCACCCTCTTTTGCCATTTATCTAACCCTTTGTTCTAATTTGAAAGTATTTACAGTGTCTCGTTTCAATTCTTGAGCTTTTTTTAATTCTGTATTTTTATCTTTATTTGAAAATCTTTTTAGTATTCCAGAACAACTTTGGTGCATAGATAATACAAAAACGGTGCAAAGTATCGCAACAGCCAAAGTTTCAAAATTACGTTTTACATTTTTACTCATTTATATATTCCTTTTTCCATTAAAAAACCGCCACTTGGGCGGTCAAAACGGTTTTTATATCGATCTGGATTTAATTCTGGCGACGACCTACTCTTCCGTGACTTAAGTCAAAGTACCATCGGCGATACGGCTTTTCCCTGTCTG
>OOHL01000002.1 GCA_900321105.1 uncultured Pseudomonadota bacterium
AGGATTCTGTGAAACGTTCGGCACAATGAAAACCAAAAACTAAAAGGAAAAAATTATGGCAAGAGCTGGTGCAAAACGCAGCACACGTAAATTAAAAATTGGCCGTTCTTTGGGTGTTAACCTTTGGGGTCAGGCTAAATCTCCATTTAACAAACGCAAATATAAACCAGGACAACATGGACCAACATCACGTGGTTCTTCATCATCTGATTACGCAAAACAGATGCGTGCAAAACAGACTTTGAAAGGTTATTATGGCAATATTGGCGAAAAGAAATTCCATAAATATTATGCCGAAGCTGAAAATATGAAAGGCGACGCACCTGAAAACTTGATTGGTTTGTTGGAACGCCGTTTGGATGCTGTTGTATATCGTTCAAAATTGGCCCCAACAGTATTCGCATCTCGTCAATTGGTCAGCCACGGTCATATCTATGTTAACGGCAAACGCGTTAAAATTGCTTCTTATCGTGTAAACCCAGGTGATGTTATCACAGTCAGCGAAAAAGCAAAACAAATGCCATTGGTCGTTTTGGCCCTTGAAGATGGCAGCCGCAATTTCCCAGACTATATCACAGTGGACAGCGCGAATTTCACAGCGACATTCACACGCGTTCCTGCATTTGAAGACGTTCCTTATCCTGTTCAAATGCAACCAGAATTGGTCGTTGAATTCTATTCTCGTTAATGGAATTGATTCTTTTACGAAACCCCACTTTTGTGGGGTTTTTATTTTGATTTTTTAATATATCAGTGCTATAATTCACTTGATACAAAGGTTATAATTATGGATGACAAAATTGTTTTAACTGGGATTAAACCAACTGGGACACCTCATATTGGAAACTATATTGGGGCGTTAAAGCCATTGATAAAAATGTCGCAATCGCATAAAACTTTTATGTTTATTGCAGATTTGCACGCATTGAATGCTGTCCATAATGCCAAAGAAATCAAACAACACACATATGAAATCGCTGCATTGATGATTGCGATGGGATTAAATTTAGAAAATACAGTTTTATTCCGCCAATCTGACATTGATGAAATATATAAATTATCAAGTTTCTTGATGAATGTTACCCCAAAGGGTTTAATGAACCGCGCACATTCTTACAAGGCATGTGTTGAAAAGAATATGGAAATGGGCGCAGATGTGGATACCGGGGTTAATATGGGGCTTTATACATACCCTATTTTGATGGCGGCTGATATTTTGCTTTATAATTCCGACATCGTACCGGTTGGCAAAGACCAAAAACAACATGTTGAATTTGCACGCGACATTGCTGGATATTTCAATAATTTATATGGCAAAACATTTAAATTGCCAGAACCAGTAATCAGCGAAGATGCTGGATTGATACCGGGACTTGATGGTCGCAAGATGAGCAAGTCTTATGACAACACAATTCCATTATTCGCACCAAGTAATGAATTAAAAAAGAAAATTATGCGCATCATCACAGATTCAAAAACACCCGAAGAATCAAAAGATCCGGACACATCAACAATATTCCAATTATACAAACATTTTGCAAATGAATCTGAAATTGCGGCATTACGCAAACGGTTTCTGGATGGTGGTATGGGATACGGAACTGCGAAAACAATATTGTTTGAAAAGATAGATTCTGTATTGTCCACGCCACGTGCCGAATACGAAAGATTGATGGCAAACACATCTGAAATCGATGCCATATTGGCAGATGGTGCGCAAAAGGCACGATTTGTCGCATCAAAGACAATCGCAAAAGTTAAAAAGAAAATGTTGGGTTAAACCAAGGGGGATGGAGAGATGAAAAAAACATTAACATTAACCGCTGGAATTATCGGCGTTGCCGCCGTACTGGATTTGATTTTTGGTGTATTTGAAAAACCAAAAGAAATTCGCAAAATCAATGTTAGTGGTGAATGTTTGACATCTGTTCCAAAAGACAGAACAGCAATCACTTTACGTGTGACAACACTGGATAAAAACGCGGCTGTTTCTATGAAAAAGGCAACTGAAAAAATTGCCGCAATTACCGAATATCTGAAAACAATTGATGTAAAAATGCAAACCACTGAATTCAATTCATATGAAAAAACCGAATGGAATCATGAATTGCAGAAATCCGAAAATTTGGGGATCGAAACGCGTATTGCAATTGAAGTATCTGCAAAAAATCCAGAAATTATCGAAGGCGTCTTGAATAAATTTGCAGGTGAAAGTGATGTTTATACAGAAAATCTGCGCATGTTCACCAGCAGCGAAACGATGAAACCTGCGCTTGATAAATGCTTATCGGTGGCATTGGATGATGCACGTGCGCGCGCAAATGCTTTGGTCGCCGGTGATAAATTAAAAGCAGGAAAATTATTATCTGTGTCTTATGATAATATATCTTATAACGAAAGACCGTTTGCTAATTACAGGTTGATGGCAGCCAAGGCAACCGGTGCCGCAATGGAAGAATCTTTCGATGCCGGCGGCAGCATTGTTGGAAAAGACACGGAAATAACAGTCAGTGTATCTGCGACTTTTGAAATAAAATGAACGAAATAATTGCTGAATTTGTTGATTATTTATTGAATACGAAAAATTATTCGGCGCATACTGGCGCGGCATACGAAAGTGACATTCGCGACTTTACAAATTTCTTTGCACGATTTAATGACGGTAATGTTGAATTAAGTGATATCGCTAAATGTGATACTTTTTCTTTTCGTGCATGGATGGCAGATCGTGCGAAACGCGAATTAACACATAAATCAACAGCACGCGCGTTGTCTTCGCTGCGCACATTTTATAAATGGTTGGCACGATATAAAAACATACAAAATGATGCGATTGCGTTGATATCTTCGCCAAAGGTTGAACGCAAATTATCCAAAGCAATCGAAACAACAGATGTATCTGATATGCACGATGCAATTCGTGCGATTGATAACAATGAACCATGGATTGCGGCACGCGATTGGGCTTTGGTTGTGTTGATATTCGGATGTGGGTTGCGTATAAGCGAAGCTTTATCATTAAAAAATATTGACGTTGCAAATGCACCAGATTCATTACGCATTATCGGCAAAGGCAACAAAGAACGAATTGTTCCTGTATTGCCGGCGGTAAATACAGCGATTGAAAAATATATGAAAACTAATCCGTTTGGCACGCGTGGCGAAGATTCCCTTTTCCGCAGTGTTCGGGGGCTTCCCATGTCGCCACGCATGGCGGAAAAAGTTATAGAAAACCTGCGCCATTATTTACAATTACCAGATTATGTAACACCACACGCATTACGCCACACATTTGCAACCGCCCTTTTGGCAGGTGGCGCAGATTTGCGTTCACTGCAAGAATTGCTGGGCCATTCATCGCTGTCCACCACCCAACTTTACACCAAGGTCAACATGGCGGAAATCATGGACGCATATAAGCATGCCCATCCATTAGCCAGCGAAGATTAAAAAAACCGTCCATTTGGACGGTTTTTAAAAATAAAGATTTTATTTTTTCCAGAATGCAAACCCACGTTTTTCTTTCTTTTCTTCGTGCGCTTTGCGTTCTTCACGTGCGCGACGGCGTTCGGCGCGACGTTCTTGAAATCTTTTTGCAGATTCTTCATCCCTTTGAATCAATTTCAAAGTTGTCACGGATAATTTTCCGTTGCGAACTTCTTCTTCAAATTCAACGATATCATTTTCATTCAAAAAACGAATATCAGCAGCCTTTAATGCAGATGAATGAACAAATACATCATCTGTGTTTCCATCTTCGTTTGGTGTGTCTGGGGCAATAAATCCAAAGCATTTCTTGCCGTTATACCATTTTACCTTTCCTTGACGCATAATCGTATCCTTTCTTATGCTGTTAATGATTGTTGGAAACCGTATCAACAACCTTAATTCTATTTTACATTAATATAGAAATAAAACGCAAGGAAAAAGACAGGGGATAAAATCTTATCCCCGCTTACCCTATTTTTTATAATACCTTTGTAATTCCTTCATAATGAAATTAAAGAATTTACCCGCCATTGTATCGGTATTCACATTCCAATCAGAATATGAATATGGCATCGCGGATACCAATATAAAACGCGCCATCCAACGAAAGATTCGTATTTCCTGATCCTTGGTCAAATGAGCCGGTGCATTTTGAACATAAAACACTTCGTTTTCAACGGCGTTATCTACCTTTTCCAATATAATATCTGTGATTTTTTGCGGATAATATATTGTCGATATCTTTGGGAATCCGTCAAACAACATATCTTCATTGCCAACACTGTATAAAATATTCCAACCAATTCTGTCAAACAAATCTTCGACACAGTCGCAAATGATGGCATTATATTTTTTCACACCTTCTAAATGCAAAATTTCCGTTTTGTTTTCAATTTGTGCCGCAGATTTTACTTTCTTGGTTTCAGCGCGTCTTGATTGTTCATACGCGCCGTGGGTTTGATGTTCAAATTCAAAAAATGTTCGAACATTACAAATAATTTCCATTGGAATTATTTTTTCAGCACTGCCAATGTTCAATATCAATTTAGCATCACGATAACCACGCGGATTAGTTATATCAAAGAACTTATCACGCACCGCGATAATTTTATCAGGCCACATATTGCAAATGCGTTCAATAAACGTACGTGCCTGGGGCACCAAATCAAATAAACATTTTATGCGCCAAACGTCTTCCAATCGCGCATAAGGCGTGCGAACTTTGTCCAATGCACGAACTAATTCAGCAGAAATCTTTTCGTGTCCAGAACCGATTATTCGCAAAACACTTGCAGAAGCATCTGTGATAAAAGATTTTTCAAATGTTTCATGTATTTTATCGGATACTGCACGCGCCGATGCGATACGTTCTGTGCGCGCAATTACATCATACGCAGTTTGAGCCACTTCGTTCACATAATCGTTATAATATTTGCCTGTAATTTTATCAATCGCGCGCGAAACACTTTTTTGTGCACCAACAATAACCGTGACGATTGATGACACAGCCAAATCAATTTGATGTCCATGTGTTGATACAAAAAACTGATTACGCATTGGATCTTCATCAAGACGGTGATTTACCAAATACGGTTCCAATGGATTAATATCTGAAATTGTTATTGGCGAATTTATCGCACAATCATTTTCATAATCATACGCATGCACAGCCGCCTTGGGCGCACCAAAACATTTGCCAATAGTCAAGAAAACTTCACGGAACCAATCCATTGAATCCGTATAAAGATTAACCAGATAATCATGCGTTGCAGCATCTATACGACCAGACTTAAACGCATCTTCGACGATGCTTAAATTCTTTTCGTCATGCAATTTAGTTGCGGCAAAAACATCTATGTCGTCAATTGTGGATGACATAATTTATCCTTTCGTTATTTCATAATCGGGAACAATATAACATCACGTGCGGTCGGCTGATTAAACACAATCATCGCCAATCTGTCGATACCCATACCAACGCCAGAAATTGGTGGAAAACCATGTTCCATAGCACGCACAAAGTCATTGTCTGGATTAAATGCTTCTTCTTCGCCACCGGCTATATTTTTAGCCTGTTCTTCAAATGCCGCCAATTGTTGCATTGGATTAACTAATTCTGAATAGCCCTTGCATAATTCGCCACCGGCAACCAATAATTGATACATATCCAATCTGCGATCATCTTCGTCATTATGACGCGCAAGTGGTACCATATATGTTGGATAATTATAAAGGAATGTTGGTTGAACAATTTGATTGCGGATTTTGCGTTTATAGACATAATCAACCAATGTTGGAATCGATTTTAAATCATCTAATTCACCGACTGGGAACATGCCGTTGTCATATAATTGTTTACGCAATTTATCAACATCGTCAAAATCTAAAATGCTGCACCCAAACAATTCATTCATTTTTGCGGTATAATCTATCATTTCATATTTTGAAAAATCTAACATAGTGCCCTGGTATTCAATTTGTAATGTACCACGTGCCTTTTGAATCAATTCTTGAACCATTTGCCATGTGAAATCTATGTTGCGTTTGTAATCCCAATATGCCGCATACCATTCAATCATTGTGAATTCTTGAAGGTGCATTGCATCCATCCCTTCATTACGGAAATCTTTGGCAACTTCATAAACACGATCAAAACCTGCACCAATTGCCTGTTTCAAGAATAATTCAGGTGAAATACGCAATTGAAAATCTGCATCCAAAGCATTGTGGTGTGTTGTAAATGGCTTTGCCGCCGCACCAGATGCGATGTTTTGCATAATTGGTGTTTCAATTTCCAAAAATCCGTTTCGATTCATAAATTCACGTAAATTATGGGTCATTTTAAAACGACCAAGCAACGCATCACGTGCTTCTGGATTAGAAATTATATCTAAATATCTTTGACGATAACGTGTTTCTGTATCTGTTAAACCATGATATTTTTCAGGTAATGGTCGCAAAGCCTTGGCCAAGATTTCATAATTCGATACACGAACAGTCAATTCACCTGCGGTTGTATGATAAAGCGTTCCTGAGATACCAATAAAATCACCAAGGTCAACATTGGCTTTCATAAACTTATAATTTTCTTCGCCCAATTCTTCGCGTGACATAGAAAATTGAATTTCGCCTTCGATATCATAAATACGGCCAAACATTAATTTACCCAACCAACGCAGTGCTGTCACACGACCTGCCAATTTAACAGATGTTTCATCCGCTAATTCGCGCGCTTCAGATATTTTATGAGAACGTTCAAATTTATCTTTCCAAACAACACCATCACGTTGTTTAATATTTTCAACCTTTTGCAAGCGCGCGGTTAATTCGTTTGTAGATATATTTGTGTTTTCTGACATTTTTTGGCCTTTTGTTGTTTAATTTAAAAAACGGACGCAGAAAAGTGCGTCCGTCACAATTGTTTGGATGGTCGCACCTTTAATTAAAAAAACGTTTCATGTTTAATTTCATTGCTTAACCAATCCCTTGGTGTTTTGCACCTTAAACTCTGGTGCGAGCAAAGGGGCTCGAACCCTCGACCTCAACCTTGGCAAGGTTGCGCTCTAGCCAACTGAGCTACGCTCGCATTGCGTGACTTATATTGACATAGTTTTTTAATTATTGCAAGTATTTTTTTATTTTTAACGCACATGCGCGTTATTTCCTGAAATTCCTGTGATCTGAGCCATCAATTCTGCGGTATCAGCAAGAAAACGTTGCTTGGCCATTAACATATTATCATACATTTCTGGGTGTTTCATAACAGATTTCATCGCTTTTGAAGGAACTATGTCTTTTGACATGTTGTACACCCTTTTGAACAAATCTGCATCCCCCAATCTGGTGACATTTACTAAAATAAAATACGCACAATCAAACAGTTCTTTGACCAAAGAATCTTGGACATCGCTAAGATTTGATTGACCAGAATTAACCAGACGCAACATCAGTTTTTTTGACACAAAAACACTGAACATTTCGTTAATTTGTTGTTTTGTTGGTTTTGCCGGTCTTGACATTTGTTTAACCTTTTGATTTGCGATTTTTATCTGACCTTGCCAGAAAATAATTCTTGTTTTTTTGCTTCAAATTGTTTTTTACGAATTCTGACATTAATGCTGTCATTATCATAATAAACAACAGTTCGCATACTAGGAGCCAAAACCAAATCATCGTAATAAGGCGATTTTATCCATAATGTATCGCCTGGTATAAGATTTTCTAATATTTTTCTGACTTGTTTTGTATCAGACACCATCAATATTCTTTCTTGATTAGTTTCAACATCTGTAAGTAATATTCCTTTGTCTGCAACATTTTTTACTATATTTACATGACTTGCAGATACGGCACAACCCGTCATCAACAACACAAACATCGCCAAAGATAATATTTTTCTATCATATTTCATTAAATCATCTCTTTTTATCCTATATTATAGACCAAAAACACTTATTGTCAACTAATTATTACAAAAAAACACCACCCTTTTGGGCGGTGTTAATTAATATTTTAGAACCATTTCCATGGCTGAAAGGCCTTTAATAATCCTAACACCGTACGTTTATCTGCAAATGTATGGCCACAACGTGGACAAACCAAGAAAGGTTTCAAGAATAATTTAACACGGCTGAACGCGATAAACCAGATTATAAAACCAACCGTCCAGGCCGCAATTACCAGTCCCCATGCAACATAGTTAAAATATTTGTTAACTGTGCTGGTTAATATTTGAACAACGCCCAGGTTTGATTTTTCCAAATCATTATAAATTTTCACAGCCACAGGCCAACTGGATGGACGCCATGGATAAACATGTTTTATACCATAATTTGTTAACAATGTTGTACCCAAACCACCAGAATTTTTATCCAGTTGTTTTTTGATTGCTTCATCAATCATTTTATCAACTTCGGTTTGTGATACCTTTACTAATTCTGTTTTTACAGAATCCAGTTTTTTGTTAACCTGGTCTGCAACCGCATCAACCTTTGCGATACCCTTATCAGTTGTTGCGACTGCCTTATTTGTTTCATTTACGGCCTTGTCTATTTCGCCGGTTTTTATACCGAATTTATTAGCCAGGCCTGTTATTTTTGAAACTTTTTCCGTTTCTTGTTTTACTTTATTCGTTTGTTGTTTTGCTTTGGCTGTTGTGTCTGTCACTTTATCAACGCCACTTTCAACAATTTTAACTTTTTCAATCGCGATACCAATTGGTTTTTCCAGGTTTATAGCACCCTTGATACCATTTAATAATTTCTGATATTGTTCTTGAATATTTCTTTGCAAATCAAAGAACATAGATACAACCATAGATTTTTTAATTGGTCCTGAATAAGTATTTTTGATGTGTAATGGATACCACGCAACAAAAGCAATCCAAATAATTGAAATAACCGCAAATATGCGTTTTGTAGTTGTAATAACAGATGTTTTTTTGGCGACCGTTTTTGCGCCCCCCATATCAATAACTTCGATTTGTTTTTTTGCCATTAAAATCTCCTTTCTTTTCCAATGATATTAAAAATCACTTTTGTTTTTCAAGTATTTTTATACCCATTTTCATAGATAATATTGATTTATAAAAATCATGTGTTTCCTTGGCGTTCAATTTTCTAACACATTCTACGGTTTCCCCAATCCACCATAACTGATGTTGCAAGATGTTTTCTATATAATCATGGTATGCATCTGCATCTTTTTTATTATTAAAATGCGCAACATCTACATTTGGGGTTACACAGTAACCAGAAAACTTTACTCTGTCATTTCCTAATGTATAAACAGAATATTTTGGACTATCATAAACAGTCATAATACCCAAATATATTCTGTCATGTGAATACATTTGACCACTATGTTCTGTATCAAGTTTATATTCTTTGATTTGCATTATTAAAACTATCTTATATTTTCATTAAATCTTTCGATTAATTTTTCATTTACACTGAAAAACTGTTGTTTTGTTTCGTCGTTTGCATTTACATTTACGATTTCATCAATTGTTTCATAATAAACTTGCGCAGATTCTTTGTTTTTAAAAGTGTGTATTTCCGGTGTTGCAACCATATTATACATATTTGATTGTTTTGCCGCTTTCAAACATGCCAAAGTGTAAACAAAAGCCAGTTTATCCACATCTTTCTTGGCAACCGCCAGATATATTTTATCATCCATTTTCAATGTTAAGTTTGGTTTGTTTCCGTTCATTTATTTTTCACCTTTTGTTTTTATATTATCTTACAATTGCATTTTCTTTTTTTACAAAATCATAAAAATCGTGTATAGCACCGATACGGCCAAAAAGGTCCCTTATTCCAAAAGGGCCATGCCACGTCTGATAAGCAATGGCATTTTCTACTGTATTATGGTATAAATCTGCCGTCTGCTTATCTTTGAAATCTTTTATAAAGATTGTTGGTATTATATCATAACCCAAAAACTGTTTAGATTTTGAAGCAAAAACATACACAGTGTTTTTAGCACCATCACTTACTGTTGCAGCTGCATAAAAAAACAATTTATATCCATCAACTATAACATCAAATGTTTTTAAATTAAATGCTGCTCGCTTAGATATTTTGGCCTGCATTATATTACCTCATATGCTGTCTTAAAAATGTTTCAACATTTGCTTCGGTTGCCCCAAGTGTGTGCAAGGCACGTATTAAACGCCATTTGGTTTCGGTTATAATGTCTTTTATTTCTTTTTCTTTGGCACGCAAATCTGATTCAGAACATGTAATATACTTTACGCGTTGTAAATCAACATTACGGATTGGGTTCCCGTCATCTATAAAATAATTTATTGTTATTTTATATTCGTTTGGTGATACTTCATTAACCCTGTAAGAAATATAACGTTCAGAACGTTTACTTATCCTTGTCCCCTTCATCTGTCTTTCCTTTGGTATATTCAGCAATAAAGTTTTCTTTGAATTGTTTAAATGTTCCATTTTCTATACTTTCACGAATGCCGCGCATCAAATCTTGATAGAACCACAGGTTATGTTGTGTCAAAAGCGTTGCCCCCAAGATTTCATTACACTTAACAAGATGATGTATGTATGCACGCGATAATTTACATGCCGGACATCCGCATTTATCATCGATTGGACGTTCATCATCTGTAAATTTTGCATTACGCATATTCATTGTACCATGTCTTGTAAAGGCTTGTGCGGTACGACCTGCGCGCGTTGGCATAACACAATCAAACATATCGATACCGCGTTCAACCGCCCCCAGTATATCAAGTGGTGTTCCAACACCCATCAAATAACGTGGTTTGTCTTCTGGTAAAAACGGTGTTGTCGTTGCAATCATATCAAACATGACTTCCTGGGGTTCACCAACCGCCAGCCCGCCAACCGCATACCCATCAAACCCAATTTCTGTCAGGGCTTTTGCAGATTTTTCACGCAGGTCTTTGAAATCTGCGCCCTGGACAATACCGAATATCCCGTATCCTGGGCGGTCAACAAAGGCATCTTTGCTGCGACGCGCCCAACGGGTTACCATATCAACATTTTTTTCAGCCCTTTCACGTGTTGTCGGCAAATGCAAACATTCGTCCAAAACCATTGTGATATTTGAATCCAATTGGTGTTGAATATGGACAGAATCTTCGGGTCTTAAAAAGTGTTTGATTCCGCCATCAATATGTGATGTGAATTCTACGCCCTCTTCTTTCATTTTGACCAGATTAGAAAGCGACATAACTTGGAATCCACCACTGTCAGTCAAAATTGGTCCATGCCATCCACCGAATTTGTGTAATCCGCCCATTTTTTCAACCAAATCACCACCAGGACGCATCATAAGATGATATGTATTTCCCAAAATAACCTGGGTTCCTGTTGCGGCAACCTGGTCCATAGTAAGCGCTTTCACCGTGGCCGCCGTACCAACCGCCATAAATGCAGGCGTTTGAAATGTTCCGTGTGCGGTTTCCACACTTCCGCGTCTTGCGTTACCATCTTTTGCAATCAAATTAAATTTCAACGACATCTTTTAAGCATCCTTTTTAAATAACAAACAACAATCGCCATAACTGAAAAATCTGTATTTTTCAGCGACCGCATGTTTATACGCGGCTTTCATTTCTGGCAATCCTGCGAACGCAGACACCAACATAAATAATGTTGATTTTGGCAAATGGAAATTAGTTAACAACACATCAACCGCCCCAAACTTATAACCAGGTGTGATAAAGATATCGGTGGTTTGGCATATTGGCATTACGCGGGGAAGACACATTTTTTCTTGCAATGAAGCAAGTTCCCCTCCTGCGGAGGTGTGGCCAACGGCCGGGGTGGTCTTTAACCAGTTTGCTATTCTTGCTGGGTCTTTTAATACATCTTTTGCTGATATATGAATTATTTCTAAACCAAGATTTTTTAAATATTTTTCTCTAATTTCATCATATTTTTCTTTCATATCGTGCGATTTATCATCTATTTCAATAACTATTCCAAGCTCTTCACAGAAAAAATCCACGATATAATTACCAATAACTTTTTGTCTATCAAAATCAAGACCGTTTATTTGTTTACCCTTTAATTCTTTCCAAAGCAACGCTTCGGGCAAACTGCCTGATTTCCGTAATTCACGCGCACGTTCTACAAGATTTTTATTAAATGGCAAATCAAAATTAACCCCGGATTTACCTTTATCAAAAGACCACCCCGCCCTGCGGGCACCCCTCCGCAGGAGGGGAACTTGGCTTTGTGCCACTAACTGATGAGCACTTTCAAGTGTGCGCATTGATGTTGTTCCGACCGCGATAACGCGTTTTGCGTTGTTTATTATATCTGCCTGTTCATCGGTGATACAGCACCATTCGCTGTGCATTTTATGTTCGTCTAAATTTTCTGTCTTAACAGGCATCCAAGTTCCGGCGCCAACATGCAAAGTCACCTTTACAATTTTTGCACCGGCCTTTTCAATTTCGCTTAATAATTCGTCAGTAAAATGCAATCCTGCGGTTGGTGCCGCCATTGACCCCAGTGGGTCAGCATAAACTGTTTGGTAACGTTCACGGTCTTCGGTTTCTTCTTCGCGTTTCATGTATGGCGGCAATGGCATTTTTCCGTATTTATTTAATAAATCAAAAACATTATCACAATTAAAATGCAACAATAAACCGCTTTCGTCGTCTTTGTCCAACACATTTAATGTTGTTCCGTCGACCATTGTTAATGTATCGCCAATATTGATTTTATTAAACTTTTTACAAAGTCCCCACCAATCTTTGTCATTAACCGATGTATGCAGGGTTATTTCATGTCCGTCGGCTTCAAATCGCGCAGGTATAACGCGCGAATTATTAAACACGACAACGTCGCCAGGTTTTAAGAAAGATATAAAATCGCGAATATGTTTATCGTCTATTTTTTCACCATCAACAACCAACATACGCGATGCATCACGTTCGTGTAATGGATGCGATGCGATTAATTCGGTTGGTAATTCAAAATCAAAATCAGATGTGTGTAACATGGTTATCTTTGTATTGTGTTTTGGTATTTTATTATTGAATCTTGTTTTTGAATAAATTCTTGTTGTGTTTTTTGAATATTTTTTTCTTGTTTTTTATCAGAAAGATACACAGACAAACTTGTAACGCCTGCCAAAAGAGATAAAGAAACAGCTACCATAACAAAAACAGACCAAGGGTTTACCTTTGCTGCAGCTGCTGCTCGTTCTCGCGCTATTCTGATTGTATCATCATGCCATTCTGTAAAACGAGTATCTAGATCTTCACCCATTTTATATCCTTTTTTATCTTTGTATTGTGTTTTGGTATTTTATTATTGAATCTTGTTTTGCGGTCTCAATTTGTTTTATTTCTTTATACACCTGGTTATTGTCTTGGTGTTTTTTCTTGTCATATTTTTTCCTTTTACTTGAACTCTAATCCCTGGTCGGTGTAATTTTCTGCAACGTCTTCCCAATTTTCTTCGACACGAACAAATAAATGTAATCGTGCATTTACACCCCATTGGTCCTGGATATCAAGGCGTGCCGCCGTTCCAATTTTCTTTAATTGTTCCCCGCCACGACCAACAACAATCTTTTTGTGTGCCGCGTTTTGAACCACGATTTTTTGGTATATTTCAAGAACACCTTCTGCGTCTTGTTCTACGCGTTCCGTAACCACGTTAATATGATAAGGCAATTCTTGGTGGATATATTTATAAATCTTTTCACGGGTTAATTCCGCCAAATAAAGCATATCCGGCACATCAATTGCGTCATGTGATTCAAACAAATATGGTGATTCTGGCATAACCGCAGACAATGATTCCAGCATTTGTTCAACGCCATCGTTTTTCAATGCGGAAATCATAAATATTTCATTGAAATTCGCCATTTGCGACAATTCCGCAACCATTGGCAATAATGTTGTTTTGGCAATCGAATCAACCTTGTTCAATGCGACAAACAAATTTTTGTGTTCTTTGATTTTTTCAATTAAATCACGAACGGTTTGTGTTATGCCCTTGCCTGCATCAATTACCAGCAACACCGCATCTGCATCATCCAGCGCAGACATTGCCGCACCAACCATGGCCCGATCCAATCGACGTGATGGTTTAAAAACGCCCGGTGTATCCACAAATATTAATTGTTTGTCGCCAACCATCTTAATAGCGCGCAAACGTGTTCGTGTGGTTTGAACCTTGTGCGAAACAATAGATACCTTGCGCCCCATAATTTGGTTCATCAATGTCGATTTGCCGGCATTCGTCGGTCCAATAATCGCAATAAATCCAGAATAAGTCTTTGTCATACCCAAACAATAGCACACAAAATCTAAAACTCAACAAAAACCTTGAAAAAGCAATATTGTATAGTAATATCACAGACGAGAGAGACCAAACGCAAAAGGAAACAAGAATGCAATTGACTGGTCCTGAAATAAAAAGACAAATGCAATTAAACAATCCTGCAAACCCTGGAGATTACGGCAGACCTAATATTATTATAGAACCATTTGATGAAAGATGCCTGGGCTCTAATAGTTATGATTTACATCTGGCGCCAAAAATGCGGGTATATAAAAACACTATTCCATATGGTATGGTGCCAGCAATACCGTATAAAGAAGGCAGACAATATACCATGGAAGATTGGTTTTCGTGGAAATATCGCGATCAATATGACGCCAGAAATGACACATATGCTAAATATTTAAAAGGCAATCCAGAATATGATTTTCGTAATCCTAAATTCTTGATTGACCCAACTAAATCGAATGAAACCATAGAATTTGAAATACCAGAATATGGGGCTATTTTGAATCCGCAATTTGGATATTTGGCATCAACTGTTGAATATACGGAAACATATAATTTGTTCCCTTATATTGATGGCAAATCAAGTTTGGGACGCAATTTTATATTGAATCATCACACCGCTGGTCGTGGTGACGATGGTTTTTGTGGAACATGGACACTGGAAATTCGTGTTTTGTACCCAACAGTTGTTTATCCTTATATGCGTATAGGTCAAATATATTATGAAAAATTTACTGGCGACCAAAAACAATATCATAAAAATCCAGCCAGCCATTATAATGGTCAAGTTGGACCGACGCCTGCGGCACCTGTGCCGGTTGATTTATTTATCAAAGATCTTGTTGAAAGAAATAGATAAAAGGTTTCAAAATGCAAAATAATAGTGACGCTATCGTTGTGGAAGCCAAAAACGCCATTACTGGCGAAACGATTTATATATTAAAATCTAAATTAAATGAATTTAATCATAGAATTGAAAAAGACGGCACCATTATTTTTATACCAGAAACACGTAACAATAATTCATGTAATGAATCTGGATGTGCGGTTTTCTTATTTCTTTTTGTCTTGTCTATAGCCACAGCATGTGGGGTTGTGATGTACAAAGAATACAAAGCGAATAAAAAACATCCAAATGTTATTTCTGGCATATATGACAAAGATAAAAAAATTATTATTTCAGATGTTAATACACACGTGGAACGTATGATTGAATACGCTGGTTATAAAGATAAATTTGCCGAACAAAATCAATTACCAGAATTTGAAGAACAAATAAAACAATCTAATATTGGCGATACCGTAATATTTGTTTCACCAAATTATGAAAAAAGAGAAAAATTTGTTCTGGATAGCCGAAACAGATTGTATTTGAACAAGGATTCAATTATAATGCGCACAAAAAAAACCAGACAAAGATAATAAAAAAAACTGCCGTTTGGCAGTTTTTTATTTAAGTTTCTTTGTCCATTCGTTATCTGGGAAATTGGCACGCAGCATTTTCGCATAACCTGCCGCCTGATCTGGTAAACCGATTGCGGTATAACATTCTGTTAAACGAAACATGGCTTCGGGTGTCATAACTGTTTCTTGGGCGGTTGCGACAATTGATTGCAAACGTGTTATAGCCGATGTCCAATTACGATTGTGCATATCTTCGCGCGCCGCATACATAACCTTACCCGCAATATAATTTTTCAAGATAAGTATTTTGTTTTCTGCGTTTTTGGCATATTCACTGTTAGGGAATCTGTCGACCAATTGTTGAAATTGCTGTAATGCGTATGCAGACATACCGGGATCACGACGAACATCGCTGACCTGGCGATAATAACACATACCACGCAGATACATCATATATGGAACATCTTTGTGTCCCGGATGAAAACGCATATATCGATCAATCGCCAATATAGAACCTGCAAAATCTTTATCCATATAACGCGAATACGCCATCATAACCAGCGCATCTGCAGCCCAAGGATTTGCAGGATATTGCGCTTCGGCTGTTTGGAATAATTCGGCGGCTTCTTCATAATTCTTTTTGTTAAATTCTTTATATGCATCCGCGTAAATATCTTCCAATGGGCGTTCTGGTTTAATTTCTTCGCCACCCCCACACGCATAAAGCATAGGCATCAAACAAAACAATAAAACGATTTTTTTCATACTTGAAATCCCTTTGCTATTCGCAGTATAATGAAAGGCATGAAAAAATAAAAGCAAAAAATAGGCAAAACCATGAAATTAGGAAGAAATATTTTTGGTGTCGGCGCAATGACCGGGATAAGTCGTATATTTGGATTTATTCGCGATATGCTAATCGCACGATTTTTGGGTGCGGGTCGTATGTCTGATATTTTCTTTGCGGCGTTCAAATTACCAAATCTTTTCCGTGATTTATTGGGCGAAGGCGCCCTTTCTGCTATCTTTATCCCGATGTACACAGATATGAAAAAGGATGAAGGATTTGCAAAAAATGTTTTTTCTTGGCTGATGGTTATATTATTGGGTATAACAATTGTCTTTGAAATACTTATGCCGTTGGTTATTTGGGCTTTGGCACCTGGGTTTTCAGAAGACCCTGGCAAAATGCAATTAACAGTGACTATCGCCCGCATAATGTTTTTCTATGTTATCTTTATTTGTGGCGCGGCATTTTTATCAGCTGTTCTTAATGCACATTCGCGCTTTTTATTGGCGGCGTTTATGCCAGTTATGTTGAACATCATGTTAATTTGCGCATTGGCAGCATCTGTATTGTACGGCAATCAATATATAATCTATGTAATGGCTGCAACAGTCGTTTTGTCCGGGATTATTCAATTCTTTGTCCTTTGGCAACGAATTCGCAGCAAGCATTTTGGATTGCGCTTGATAATTCCACATTGGAATCAACAGATTAAAAATATGTTTAAACGTTTTGGGGTCAGCCTGGTTGGTTCTGGATTTTATCAAATAACAATTATCGTTGGAACCTTGGTTGCCAGTTGGCAATCCGGCGCGGTATCATGGCTGTATTATTCAGACCGCATGGTTCAATTGCCATTTGCAATGATTGGCTTGGCAGTCGGGACGGTTTTAATATCTTCAATCTCAAAGGCATTAACCGATGGCAATATGCGCAGCGTTCACCTGCAACAAAATTCATCTATGCGCCGTTCAATGATGTTAATCATGCCCTGTATGGTCGGATTATTTGTTTTGGCAGAACCAATTATTCGTATTTTGTTCCAACATGGTGCATGGACCCCGGAATCAACACACGCGGTGGCAATCGCAATCAAAATACAATGTTTGGTATTGCCAGCAATGTTAATCAGCCAGATTTACAGCAAAACCCTTTACGCATCTCAGGATGTTAATACACCTGTGCGTACCAGTGTTATTTCATTGGGGGTTGCAACTGTGATTTATTTGGCATTGTTCCCATTGATTGGTTATTTATCAATTCCTGTTGGTGTAGTGGTCAGCGGCTATGTCAAAAACTATCTTTTGGGTCATGTCTGTCGCAAACGCGGATTGGTAAAAACAGACAAAAAAACATTTGTTGCGATATCTGTATTTGCCCTGCTTTCTGTGGCATTGGGATATATTCTTTCAATATTTAATATTGCAAACATTATTGTTTTAGCTGTTGCAATCGCAATATTTGGGATTTTATATTTACCAACTGCATTTATCATCGACAGATTCTTGATAAAATAAATTTGCAAGTATGCCCCTTTTGTGATAAAATATGAAACATGAGAATCACAGGGATAAGCCCACAAAAGGAGTGAGAATATGAAAAAAATAGTATCTTTGGCGGTTTTAACTGCTTTGGTTGCCGGGTGTATGGATATGGGTTCCAAGAACGATGCCACATACGGATATGATGGTTTCGGCGAAGAACAATTGACAACAACCGATAACACATTAAACACTAACGCTTATTTGATGGCGGCTGCGCCAAAATATTATATTGGCAGCCCATATAAAATTGAAGATGTTCAATACATCCCTGGCGAAGATTTGACATACAATCAAACAGGTATCGCAGGTATTATTCCTGTGGAATTAAATGGTTCAAAAACAAGTGACGGCGAAACATTTGATTCAAATCAATTGGTTGCAACAAGTAAGACTTTGCCATTGCCATCTATCGTAAAAGTAACTAATTTGGATAACGGCAATTCAGTTGTTGTTCGTGTAAACAATCGTGGTCCATTTGTAAATACTCGTATTATGGATTTATCAACAGCTGCAGCACAACAAATTGGATTAAACGGCACAGCAAAAGTTCAAGTTCAAGTTTTGTCTAACGAATCCATTGCTGTTAAAAACGCAACACTGGGTGAAACAACAAAACCTGCCGCTGCAGAACCTGTCACAGTTCAAACAACAGAAGTTGCACCTGTCGCAGCATCTGGCGATTACAGTGTACAAGTTGCCGCAGTGTACAGTGAAGACAACGCGAACGCATTGGCGCGCGAATTAGCATCTTATGGAAATGCAGTAGTTGTTCACGAAGCGGATATGTACAAGGTTCGTATTATTGATTTGGATGCCGCAAATGCACGTCGTGTAATTGACGCATTACGCAGTGACAAAGGCATGGCACCAGGCTTGTTAAAAGCTGGCAAATGGGTCAATGCCGACAGCATTTAATCAATAACAAAAACAAATTAAGACCGCCCGATTGGGCGGTTTTTTGTGCTTGATTTATTTTTCATTGTTGGTCTAGAATCAAAATAAAAGGAAAATATTCTTATGCACAAATTTGTCTTTGTTTTCTTGTGTTTTACCCTGTGCGGTTGCAACAGTATCTATCTGAAACCACACACGATGGAAAATGGCGCGACTGTTTTTGCAGTACGCGGCGGTTATTCTATGAAAAGAACAATTAAACAAACATTGGAAGAACGTGGTTATAAAGTTCATGTTGGAACATTGAGAACAGATAAAGATTCTGACGATTTAGATTTCCATACTTTTGAAGTGCCACGCAACGCAAAATATACTGTTTATGTTAAAGAACGCACTGAAATTTTGCGCCCAATATGGTGTATGTTCAATGGTTTCTGGTGGTGGAATTTTAATGTGGCAATTTCGGAAAAGTCCACAGGCAATGAAATAATGTCATGGCGCGGTCGCGGATGCCAGAATTCATCAATACAAAAACTGAACGATATTTTGGATGAACTACAGAAATAAAAAAACACCGCGATTGCGGTGTTTTTTTATGATAATTATTTAAATTAATCATCAATGTTTGTGTATTCACAAAAACCTTCGTTAGTATCGCAACGTGTGACAATACCTTCGCTGATGAAATATCCTTGTGGATGAAGGCATGCTGGACAAACTTTTGGTGCTTCGGTACCAATGTGCCAATTGCCACAATTTGTGCAACGCCACATTACGATTTTATCAGATTTGAATATAGTTCCGTTTTCGATGGCTTCTGCCAAAGCTTTGAAACGTGATTCATGATAACGTTCTGCATAACCAATATTTTTCAAAACATCTGCGATTGCTGTAAAACCTTCCTGGGCCGCGATTTGTGCAAACTTTGGATACATATCTGTATTTTCTTCGTGTTCTCCGTATGCCGCAGCTTTCAGATTTTCCAGTGTTGTTCCAATTTTCCCAGCAGGGAAAGCCGCTGTGATTTCAACAGTGCCACCTTCCAAATATTTAAATAAACGTGATGCGTGTTCACGTTCTTGTTCTGCGGTTTCTTCAAATATTTTTGCGATTGCTTCATAACCTTCTTTTTTTGCAGCAGAAGCAAAGAAAGAATAGCGATTACGTGCCTGGGATTCACCAGCAAAAGCAATCAATAAATTCTTTTCTGTTTGGGTTCCTTTTAATGATACCATTTGTTTTCTCCTTTTATTTGTTGTCACGCTGATTTTATCAGATAAATCAAACCAACGCAAAGTTTTTATTTTCTTCTTAATCTGTTTCGATTTGCGATAACATCTATAATATCTTTGAATTCATCGTACAATTTTAATCCAAGATATGCACGCGCTTCTTCTATTGTATGACCATAACCCCAACGTGGACCCTTGTCAGTACGATATTTTGCAACTATGTAATCCGGACCCTTGTCTTTCGTGATATATGGTCCAAAACAATTATAATCAACCACTTTTGCAGTCCAGTATTCAAAATTTGTACTTTCTGTATGTGGCAGTTTATCAATCAAAACCATATCTTTATCACGAACACGTGTGATTTTTTTATAATCAAAATCGTTTTGTATATGCCAAATGCCATTTACCAAATCTACATCATTTTCGGTTGCACCGTCTTCGCCAAGTGTAATTAAACGACCGTCTTCGGCTATTGCTTGTTTTTCATTTATGTCAGAAAAAAAATAAGCAATTTTAGCAATACGCGCTTCGTCTTCGCATCTGTTGGTTCCGTACCAATAATCAGACAAAGGATTTAACGGACGATCTTTTCTGCGGTTTGGCTTTGGTTGCGCGAATTTCTTGCGAAATGCACGCACAGTTTCATTCCATGTTGCCTGTGTCATTGTTTATACCCCTGTCATTTGTTTTTCAATCGTAGCAATCATTTCGTCGATTCTTATATGTCCCGCAGCACTGATGGTTATAATTTCTGGTTTCTTTTTACGACCAAATGATTTTTTAAATTCAGCAAGTTTTTCTTTTAATTCGTCTTTGTCCAATGTATCAATTTTGTTAATAACAACGATTTCTGGCTTGTTTAAAAGCCCGCCACCATAAGAATCCATTTCGTGACGAATTGCCTTGTAACGAGCCACCCAATCGCTTTCCGAACCATCGATAACATGCAAAATAAGTTTTGTTCTTTCAGCATGACCAAGGAATCTGTCACCCAAACCAACCCCCATGTGTGCGCCTTCGATAAGTCCTGGCAAATCAACCATTACAAATTCACGATTATGTGCGTACATAACACCCAATTGTGGGTTTAGTGTTGTAAATGCATAATTTGCAATCTTTGGACGCGCCGCAGTCACAACCGACAATATTGTTGATTTACCCGCATTTGGGAAACCAACCAAACCAATATCTGCAATCAGTTTCAGGCGCAATATAACCGTTCTTTCTTCGCCTGGCAGGCCATCATTAGCCTGACGTGGCGCACGATTGGTTGGGCTTTTGAAATGCAAATTACCCCATCCGCCGTTTCCGCCACGCGCAGCACGATATTCCATGCCATCTTGATTAAGGTCTGCGTATTCAATTTCTTCGTTTTCGGATAAAATCACTGTTCCTGTTGGCACTGGCAAATACAATGTTTCACCAGAATAACCAGTGCGCATTTTTCCCATACCATTTTGACCGCGTTGTGCGACAAACTTGGTTTTATATCTGTAATCAATCAAAGTATTAACATTAGGAACCGCGCGGAAAACCACGTCACCGCCACGACCGCCGTCGCCACCATTTGGTCCACCAAATTCAATATATTTTTCGCGTCTGAACGATGCAGCACCATTGCCACCATCGCCAGCCTTGATATAAATTTTTGCTTTATCTAAGAACTTCATTTTTATAACCTTTGAATCCATTATAACTTAAAAACTTGCAATTTCCAGTGGGAATATTTATAATATCAATTGCCACACAAGTGGTGATGATTCTGAATTCGTTGCGGAATAATCGTTTTGGACTGGGGGGCGGTACCCCACAGCTCCACCAATTATTTCACGGGGCTGACATAGTTTCGACAGGCGAAGTAAAGGCAAATCGATTGAATCCGGGTTGTTCCGTTAAAAACAAAATAAAAACTGAATGGCGATAGAATCGCTGCGAACGACAATGTTCGCATTGCAATGGCTGCCTAATATGGCATTGAAATACGTTGGCAATTGTTGATGTATTTCGTTTAGCTTTTGCGGGGTCGCCGGGTACCTGGCACCAGAAACCCGGTATTTATATGATAATAAATACACAAAAAAGGAAAAAAAATGTTTGGAAAAATTAAAAAAGTATTCTTTACAGGCATATTTGGTGTTTTATACATCTCTTATATCGCTCAATTTGTATATGTTTTAGCATATTTGCAAGGCTGCCAAGAAAAAGTTATCGGTTTGGCATTATTGTCTGTTGAATGGTTGGTTTTGATTGCTGCACGCTATTTATCTAAACGTTCAAGCAACAATGCCCAGGCTCATTCTAACGGTTTCCGTCGTCACTAAAATACGATAAAATCTCTAAAATCTCCCGCGATTGTGGGGGATTTTTTTATATCTTGAAAATCGTATAAAATATTCTATATTTATGATTGCTATGAAAGAATATATTTTACCTGTTCGTGATTTGGTTGTACACCCGGGCCTGACGGTGCCGGTGTATGTCGATAATCCGTTGTCTGTTGCGTGTATAGAGGCCGCAACAAAAAATCAACAGAAATTGGTTTTATGCCCACAACACAGTTGGCCTTATCCATCAACCGTGGATGATATTTTTACAACCGGGACAATCGGCGAAATCGCCCAGGTTTTGCACATGCCAGACGGCGCAATTCACGCAATAGTTCGTACAACAAATGTTGTTAATTTATCTGATATTGAAATAACAAATGGTATTTTCACTGCAAATATCACACCGGTTGAAATACTGGATGACGCCGCATTTGAACAGACAATTGCCCTGCGCGATAAAGTTGCAGAAGCAATGCAAACATTGTCTGCGCATCACAAATTCAAAATGGAAAAATTACAGGCGATTATTCAAAACTATCCAATGCCAGCATTCGTTGATTCTGTTATTCAAATGGCGGATATAGATACTGAAATTGCAGTTGATGTTTTAAAAATGAAAACATGGCGCGAAAAATTGGTGGCATTACTGGAACAAGTCATGTTGTTAATCGAAACAGATAAAATCGAGGCAACCATAAATCGTCGCGTTCAAAATCAAATGGAAAACGGTCAAAGACAGGCTATTTTGCAAGAAAAAATGCGCGCCATACAAAAAGAAATGGGTGACGATGACGAAGAAATAGATACGACCAGTATGCGTAAAAAGATTGAAAAATCTGCAATGCCTGCGGATGCTAAAGAAAAGGCAATGTCTGAATTAAAACGCATGCGCGCTATGTCACCAATGTCCCAAGAAGGCGGTTTATTAAAAACATATTTGGATGAATTGTTATCTATGCCATGGGATAAAACAGATAATGCACCAATTGATTTAAAAACTGCACGCGAAGTACTGGACAGTGAACATTCTGGGATGACCGGGGTCAAAGAAAGAATTTTAGAACATATTGCCGTTATGAAAAAAACTGGTAAAAATCGTGGCAGCATATTATGTTTTGTTGGCGCACCTGGGGTTGGAAAAACATCGCTTTGCAAATCTATTGCGAACGCATTATCACGCAAATATTGTCGTATTTCATTGGGCGGCATATCTGACGAAGCGCATTTCCGCGGGCACCGAAAAACATATATTGGCGCACAATGTGGTCGCATTATGGACGCATTAAAAAGATGCAAATCTAATAACCCAGTTATTGTCTTAGACGAAATTGATAAAATGGGACGCGATTGGCGTGGCGATCCTGAATCTGCATTGTTAGAAATATTAGACCCAGAACAAAACAAATCTTTTCGCGACCATTACTTGGAAGTTGATTTCGATTTATCCAATGTTTTGTTTATCGCAACTTCTAATTCATTAAACATGTCATCGGCATTAAAAGACCGTATGGAAATTATTGAAATTCCAGGGTACAGCGAATCTGAAAAGATTCAGATTGCGCGCGAACATTTGCTTAAACGCGCGGCAGAAGATACTGGATGGAATGTCGAAAACATTATAATTTCAGACGATGCAATTGCACACATAATTCACGAATATACATCTGAACAAGGTGTTCGTGAATTGCAACGTGAAATCGCAACCTTGTTGCGACGCAGCTTATTACAAAATGATGGCGTTGATGTAAAAACTGAATTTACAATTGATAAAATCGACGAATTGTTGTCTGTGCATCACAATGCAAACATGACAAACAAAATCGGATTCAGTGCGCGCGCATAAAGGGTAGAAAATGATTTTGGTTATAAACACATCAGGCTCTGGAATTGATTTATTGCTGGACGATAAAATCGCGCATTTTGATGCCGAAAAACAGGCTATCGCCCTGCCAACATCTGTCGATACATTTATGAAACAAAATAATGTTCAAATGTCAGATCTAAGCGCAATTGGCGTTATCGTTGGCCCGGGCAGTTTTACAGGAATTCGTA
This sequence comes from uncultured Pseudomonadota bacterium, assembly GCA_900321105.1. Taxonomy (GTDB): domain Bacteria; phylum Pseudomonadota; class Alphaproteobacteria; order Rs-D84; family Rs-D84; genus Enterousia. The sequence goes on from OOHL01000002.1 coordinate 24,538, forward strand.
TGGGAATTGCATATGCCAAGGGATTAGCAATTGGATTAAACATACCTGTTGTTGGGGTAAATTTATTCGAATTATATCTTTATGAAAATACAGATGCGTTTGTTGCGATTGATTCTGGACGTGGCGATTTCTTTGTTGCATCAAAACTGCATAAACCAGGAACTATGACAATAGATGAAGTGGAAGTCGAACAAATGAAATGTCCGTCAACCGTTGGGCACAAACCGTATAATCTAATGTTCGCAAAAAATATAGTGGAAGAAAAAATTAAGAACGGAAAAATTGAACCTGTAATACCGATGTATTTACGTCCAAGTTATGCTGAAAAATAGAAAGGATACATCATGAATATTTTTCATAAAATAGCTATTTTAAACCACATTAATAAAAACAAAGATAATGTCAAATATGCCTATCATTATGATGTTGGCAATTCTACGGGTATGCATAGTGTAGAAATTAAAAACAAAGGTTCTATTTCAATAGAAATGCACAGAAACTATTATGGCGATACCAATTTTGGCATAACATATAATCTTAGAGGTGCCGATGTATATTCATTGCCACCGTGTCAATTATCTTTCTTTGACAGACGTTTTGTAGCAAGAATGTATTCAAAAATGTTTGATTATTATGTAGCAAAAAATGGTTTACCAAACAATAAATCACGATAAAAAATAATGTTCGAAGAATTATCAAATCTTCATAAAAAATGTTTTCCAAACAAGCCTTGGTCGGCAGATGATTTTCGTGATTTAAAACAATCCGGATGCGAAATTATTATGTCGCAAAATGGCTTTATCGTGTATCGAATTGTGGTTGACGAAGCAGAAATAATAACCATTGGTGTTAACCCCGAAATGCGACGCAACGGAATCGCATCTGCGATGATTGGAATAATTGAAAAAACAATTAAAAATCAAGGTGTTAAAAAAATATTTTTAGAAGTTGCTTCAAACAATATTCCAGGTCAAAAATTATACGAAAATTGCGGTTTTAATCGCGTTGGTTTGCGCCCTAAATATTATGATGGTGTGGATGCAATTTTAATGTCAAAAGACATATAATTTATTCGTTTATAAATTCCAAAATTCGTTTATCAAAAATTACATCTTTTTGTGTTAATGGTTTAACAATATGCATATCATTTGCGTGTCGTGTTCGTGATAACGCAACATATGTTTGCCCATGTGCAAATGCACCGCGTGAAATATCAATTACAACCTTTGATAATGTTTTACCTTGTGATTTATGTATCGTCATTGCATATCCCAACATTAATGGAAATTGTTTATATGATCCAATTTCGTTTTCAATAATTCTGTCATTTTCATCGCGGGCATATTCTATCTTTTGCCATTTGTCTGGTTTGACAACAACCAAATCTTTATTATCATCATCCAACATTTGCACGATTATTTCGCGCGCATTTAGTTGTTCAACGATACCAACCGAACCGTTATGCCATTTATCACCGTTTTTCACAAACATTACCAATGCACCCTGCTTTAATTCCAATTCCAGCGGCGCCGGCACATCGCTTGCATTAAAATTACCATCTAAAACACCGGTATATTTTACAATTGGCGCGTTTATTTGATTTAATTTGTCGGCATTTATGCGTTCTGCAACAGTGCGAAACGGTGTAATTATTACCGCATTTCTGCGTGTTGTGTCATCTTCTATTTTACATTGATTAAAGAAAGCCAACGCCGATGCATCGTTATCACGCAAACGCACAAGGTTCTTTAACAAATCATCATCATTTTGACGATAAACTTTATTAAAATCATATTTTATAAAATCTGCACGCTTGTAAACATTTGCATCAAAGAAATACGCATTTTTGTATTCGTATGCTTGTTCGTAGTATTGTTCTGCATCACGAGTTATAACCGGTGGTAATTGAAACATATCACCAATCGCAACAACCTGAATTCCACCGAAAGGTTCGTTATTATGTCGCGCCATGCGCGCCAAAATATCAATCGCATCCAACAAATCAGGCGCAACCATTGATATTTCATCAATTACCAAAACATCTGTGGCATTTAATATATTGCGCGGCTTTGCCTTTAATTTCAATAATTCTGGCATAATGAAATCACGTGGTTGAATTTGAAACAGCGAGTGAATAGTCTGCCCACCGATATTCAACGCCGAAACAGCCGTTGGACATGCACAAACAATACGCTTTGCCGATGCAGATTTAAGATATTGAACAAATGTAGATTTTCCGGTTCCTGCCTGCCCCAATATTAAAACATTAGAATGTGTACGTTCAATCGTATTAAACGCATCCATTTGATTTTTATTCAAGATTGGTACCATTTCAACCATATTCGCATATTCGCATAAATCGATATAAAAAGCAAGGCGTGTTCATTTTTATCTTGCAAGATTGAATAAAAAATATATAATAGGTTTCGCTGTGGGCTAATAGCTCAGTTGGTTAGAGCGGAGCGCTCATAACGCTTTGGTCGTGGGTTCGAGTCCTACTTAGCCCACCACAGAGATGACGGTTTTTTATTTGCCTTTTTGTTGTCTTGCGGTAAAATTGTACTATGAAAACATACGATGTTATTATTGTTGGTGCGGGTGCAGCCGGTTTGAAAGCGGCGGCGGTTTTGAAAGCACGCAAAAAATCCGCATTGATTATTGATATGGGGAATACCCCGGCACGCAAAGTTGCGATTTCTGGTGGCGGAAAATGTAATTTTACAAATACGCGCGCGGATTGGACGCATTATTTTGGAAAAAATTCGCGATTTGTTATGTCGGCGCTTTCACAATGGACACCAAAGGATACATTGAATTGGGTAAAATCACATAATATTGATTTTTACGAAAAAGAACCAGGACGATATTTCAGTAAAAACGGTGCAAACGATATTGTGAATGCATTGTTGGACGACATTGGCAATACAGAAATTAAATACAACACAAACATCATTGATATCGAAAAATCAGATAATATATTCACAATAAAAACAGACAATGGAATATTTCAATCAAAGTCTGTTATTGTTGCAAGCGGTGGTTTGTCGTATTCACATTTGGGCGTATCAAACATTGGACATATAATCGCCAAGAAATTTGGTCATAAAATCGAGCCTATTCGCCCCGCCCTTTGCGCAATAAAAACAAATATGTTTAATGCCGAATTATCGGGAATTTCAGTGCCTGTACAAATAAAAATTGGCAAAAATATTATTGATGATGATTTGTTGTTTACGCATTTTGGAATTGGCGGACCAGCGGCATATCGCGCAACATTATTCGGTGAACAAAATATAAACATAAACTTTGCACCCGATATAAATGTATTTGATTTATTAAAACAATCAAAAACACAAAATGGTAAAAAATCAGTTCAAAATATAATCGGTGAAATATTGCCCCGGAACCTGAGCCGTTTTTTATGTGATGATACACGCAATATAGCCGATATTCGCGACAACGAATTACGCATAATCGCCGATAAAATCAATCACTTTGAAATAAATGACGCACGCGCAATTGGTCTGCAAAGTGCCGAAGTAACCGCGGGCGGCGTATCAACAGATAAAATATCATCAAAAACAATGGAATCGCAATTGTGCGGTGGACTTTATTTTTCCGGCGAAGTTATCGATATCACAGGAGATTTGGGCGGTTATAATATTCAATGGGCTTTTTCCAGCGGATATGTTGCCGGATTAAACGCGTAAGCCGATAAACCTATCGTTTTCAACACCGGTGATTTTAACATCACAAACTGTTTTATTAGGAATCAATTCACCAGATATTTTAATGTCAATATCATCGGGGGTGCGCCCTGTATTGTTATCTTCGACCAATACTGAAACAGTTTTGCCGATTTGTTTTTGCATAAATTGCGCCCTGTTTTGTGCAACGATATCATATATTACCTTTACGCGCGATTTTGATATGTTGCGAGGAACCTGGTTTGGCATTGTTGCCGCGACAGTTCCCGGACGTGGCGAATAAGGAAACGCATGAACGTTCATCAGTCCTATTTCACGAATTAAATCTGCTGTTTCTTTGAACAAAGCGTCTGTTTCGCCTGGAAAACCGCAAATTATGTCCGCACTGAAAGAAACATTGTCCACCGCCAATTTTATCAATTCACGCAATTTGTCCGCATTATGACGGCGACGCATTAATTTCAGTATTGTATCAGATCCTGATTGCATTGATAAATGCAAATGCGGCATAAAACGCGAATTTTGTTTCATCAATGTGATTATCTTTGGAAACTCTGGCGATGCAGGGTCAATAGACGAAAGGCGCAAATGTTGCATTTCTGGAACGTCTGTCAATAATGCGGCACAAAGGTCCGCCAATAAAAATAAATTTCCATTTTCGTGTTGAACAAACGATGCGGTATCTACACCCGTTAAAACGATTTCATAAAAACCGTTTTTGACTGCCGAACGAACATCAGCCAATATTTCATCATACGGGAAAGATACATTTGGACCGCGCAACAGGCGTGTCACACAATATGTGCAATCATGGTTACAACCATTTTGAACCTGGACAAATTTCTTAGACAAATGGTTTTCTTCGCCATAAAAAGAATCTATTTTCAATGTCTTTAAATCAATATTTGCCGTACTTATCGCGTTTTTATAAACATCCAAATTCATTTTATTGGCATTATCAATTACAAAAGTGTTTGGAATCGATTCAAATAATTTTGGGTTACGCGTTGCGCCACATCCAGTCACAAAAATAATGGCATTTGGATTTTCGCGTGAAAGACGACGCACAGTCTGACCGCATTGACGTTCGGCTTCGCCAGTAACAGAGCACGTATTAACCAAAATTGCCGTATCAATAACCCCCTGCAACATTGCAGATATTTTTTCACATTCGACCGCATTAAGACGGCAACCAAAAGATAATGTTTTAATATTCATTTTTTTCTTGATTTTTAACACCTTATAAGGCATTATAGACGCTGACAAAAATGATTTCAACAAAGGATTTAATTATGGCACGTGTAACAAATTCTGACACTTTACCTTTTGTAGAAAGCCGCTATGAACTTGGAATGTTGGCTTCGCAACGCGTTCGCGATTTAAATGGTGGCGCCGAAGCGGTCGTTGAAAAGAAAGACGACAAATTGACCGTTGTTGCATTACGCGAAATCGCAAGTGGTAAATTGGATGTCGCAAATGTTCGTCACGAATTCGTTGAATCTTACAAAGATGCACCTGCGGTTGTTGATGAAGATGCATCATTGGAAATCACCAGCGAAGATCCTATGTTGCGCGAAATCGATGCAGAATTGGAAAATTCTTTGATGGAAGAAGCCGGCGCCGGCGAATCCATCGCCGAAGATGATACACCAGACGCATCAGAAGACGAAGAATAAAAATCCACACAAATCCGGAGATGTCGCATAGTTGGTCTAGTGCGCCACATTGGAAATGTGGTATACCGGCAACGGTATCAAGGGTTCGAATCCCTTCATCTCCGCCACAAAAATCAAACGCCCTTTTGGGCGTTTTATTTTTGTCGTGTGATATGCAAGGCAGATTTGAAATATTCGCAACAAAGTTGCATGGTTCGACAACAAGTAGATTACACAAACAAAGTGCGGTGTAATCGTTACGGTTGCACCGCAGTGTCGGCGCAAAGCCGACCGAGATAATCCCTTCATCTCCGCCAGGAACTTAAAATCTTAAACCGCCACTCAGGCGGTTTTGATTTTAGGCGGGACGAAGGGATGCGCCAGAGTGTTAACGGCACACAAGTGTCGTTTGAAAACGAAATTTTCGTGGGCGTCAGCCCGCAAACACGCATGGTGAATCCGCAGACGAACAATTAACAAACCTGCAAAAACGGATAATGTTTAATAGAGTTTTTGCATCCAGGTTTGGTTATTGTTTATCAAGATATAACATTTCCAATATCGTCTTTTCTCGTATCTCTGCCACAATAAACAAACCGCCCATTTGGGCGGTTTATTTAACGATTTCTGCCGTTATTATTTCTGATACGATTAGATTTATTTTTTTGCTGGTCTTTGTATAACGCATTTAATTTATACATTATACCTATTTCAATACTGTTTCGTATAGCTGGTGTTGTAGGCAACAGTGTTTGTGATCCCAGATTTTCAAATGGGAACATATTTAAACGCCATTTTGCACTCATTTTGACATTTTTATTAAATCTGTATCCGATACCACCACCCAATACGACAACTGGACCGAAATTTCCATGATTATCAAAATGCCATCCGATACCAGTGTTAATATCAAATGTAGCGCCACCCCAACCAAGACCAGAATACACATTTAACGTGTTTATAAGATCTGTGACGTGTGCACAACCATGTTCAGACGGATCAACATATTTTAATGGTTCACCGGCCATGATATTTGAATTTTGAGCATCTTTTATATTGTATGCACGTGAATGAAAATTGTGATAATCAAAACGACCTGTAAAACCGATATGATATTCATAATTTGATTTACCATGTTGACCAGACCAATTAAATGTACCAATTTCCAAGAAAAACCCAGGATTAAAACCCTCTAAATCGGTACCTTTGATTTGACAATTGATTATACGCGACGGCAATAAATGTTGGAAACCAGCATTAAAAGACAAGGTATATTCGCCAACACTTGGCAAATCTTCGGTATGTTTATTCTTGGCATCCGCTGGTTTTGCAATCGGCATCAAAGCAGCCGTTGCAATTAAATATTTTACTGCACTATGTTTTATATTTTTGTTCATAAGCCTAATCTTTTGGTTTTGTTTACAACAAACATAACACAAAAATTATTGTCGTCAAGTTTTATATTATATTTTGAATCAAATTTAAAAATACAAAAAAATAGTTGACAAATTATATTTTATGTCTATAATACAGATATAAACAAAACAAAAAGGTCTAAAAATGGCACAAAACAAAATTATTATTAAAAGATTATTACCAAAAACAATATTGACTGGCGTACTGGCTTTGGCATTGTCGATACCAGCCGTATACGCAACCGTTCAAGACGTAAAAGATTCAACATACAAGACCCCACAGATTGCATTTGGATCTATTATGCTTTTATTAGCATTGGCAATAATTGTATCCCCTGTTGTAAAAGCGACCGAACAAAATAAAAAAGTTGCCGCAAATGTTGCACGTAAATATTTGCGTCAAGCAATACAAGAACACCCTGAATTAAAAAGCTTTGAAAAAGTGTTGTGCACACCACGCGCATTGGATAATGTTGCAACTTTTGTATTCAACAGTTTGACTGAATCCGAAGAACGCGCTGTTTTACGTGCAATTAACGAATTGACACAATATTATTATCCAACAAGAAAAAAAGCTGTTATGGCAATACAGAGCACACGCGATAAAGTAATCAAAATTATCTCTGACCATGCATCAACTCATCCAGAATTTATTCAGGAAGTTATGATTGTTATGGCACGCGCAGATTCAACTTATGTTATGCCAAACATACAACACACCCGTTAATCAGAGGACATAAAATGCAAAATAAAATATTAAATAAATATTTATTGCCCTATTATATTAACGCTGTCTTGTTTTTGACAATGGGTGCATGCGCGGCAGATTTAATGCGCCCAGAATCTAAATTAGCAAAAGTTATTTATTCAGAAAACCCTTCGTTTATCCATTCAAGTACAAATCAATTCGTTTGTAGTGTTTTAATTGTATCGGCTATTGTGATGGGATGGTTTGGATTGATCAGTTTACCACGTTCTGCAAAAAAACAAGCAAATGGAATAGCGCAAAAATATCTGCAAAATGTGTTTGATAAACACCCAGAATTAAAACAATACGAATCTGTTTTTAATGACCAAAAAAAATTACAACAAATATGTGCAATCGCATGTAATAATCTGAACAAAGCGGAACAAAAACAAATTTTGCACATTGTTAACAATTCATTAAGCAAAGAGCCAAAATCTGATTTTGCAGAAAAACAAATTTTTGCAAATATGGAAATGGCAATATTTAATGTCGTGGACAAACATATATCTGAAAATCCAGAATATATACAACAAATATTGTCGACATTTGCGAACAATCATTCAATTTATATCATGACAATGAATGACAAATCAAGATAATCGATTTACATTGCTAAATTATAATACGCGGAATAAAAATCCGCGTTTTTTTGTAAAAAAACATTGGAAAAGGACATTATTATTGCTATTATTGCGACATAATGATCAAAAAGTTCCTGATTTTATTTATATGTTTGTTTTGCACAGTTGCAAAAGGTGCCGAATATCAAACAAATGCGAAGTCTGTTTATTTACTTGATTATGACAGTGGAAATGTAATTTTTGAAAAAAACGCCGACAAACTGATGCCACCCTCTTCTATGCTGAAATTGATGACATTAACTGTGCTATTTGACGCGATTAAATCAGGCAATTTAAAAATGGACGATTTGTTAAGTGTTTCTGAAAACGCAGACTATAAAAATCCACTTTGGTACCCAGCCAGCAAAATGTGTTTAACAACCGGTCAAAAAATAACTGTACGCGATGCTATTTTGGGAATTATTGTATTATCAGCAGGCGATGCTTCGGTCACAGTTGCCGAGAAAATGGCAGGCAGCGAAAACAAATTCACCGATTTAATGACAAAAAAAGCACGTGAAATTGGCATGGAAAAATCCAGTTTTGGAAATGCCAGTGGTCTGCCGCACGATAATAATTTGATGACTTCGCGTGAATTGGCTATGTTAGCAAAATATATTATTGATGAATATCCTGATATTTATCCAATGTTTGCAACAAAAAGATTTGAATTTGACGGTGCACAAACCGATTGGTGTCATGATTGGACCAGAACACACACATTGAATTATAATAAATTATTGTTTTCTATGTCTGGGGCGGACGGCCTAAAAACCGGTCACACCAGTGATGGTGGCTATGGCATGGTTGCCAGTTCTAAAATTGGCGGGCGCAGATTGATTGGTGTTATAAACGGATTTCGCGGACGCGGGCATGATGCGTTGGCAGATGAAATGAAAAAACTTTTAAATCACGGATATAAAACGACACAAACAAAGGTATTTTATCATATTGGTGACGATATTACTGAAATTCCAGTATGGTATGGACGCTATCCAACTGTGACTGCAACGGTTAATGAAAACGTTGCGATTACATTACCCAAAGATGCAACATTAAAAAATATTCGTGTTTTGGCACGGTATGATGAACCAATCAGTGCACCTGTGAAAAAAGGTCAAAAAATTGGTGAAATAGTTATTGAGAAAAATGGCGATATTGTGAAAAGAATCCCTTTAGTTGCCAAGAACAAAGTCAGAAAGATTCAATTCATCGGTCGTATAATTAAAAATATATCTGTAATGTTGGGGGGCAAATAATATGGCAACGAAAAAGAAAGAAGTTTTATTTGAATTCCCGTCCCCAATGGAAAACGATTATTTGGTTGGACATCGTGACACACTTAAAACATTTATGGACGCATGGGACAATCGTGAAACGCACCCTATTCATCCGGTATGGATGCTGTGTGGGCCACGCGGCATTGGCAAGGCTACATTGGCATATAAAATTGCAAAACAAGTTTATGGCAATGTTGGCGATTTCTTTATAATTGATTTAGCGCACAATTTGGATGACCGCGGCAACATCAAGGCGGACGCAAAAAACATCTCTGTTAATACTGTGCGCGGTATGATTGAACGCATGCAAATGTCATCTATGTCGGGTCAATGGCGCGTAGTTTTAATTGATGCAGTTGATGAATTAACTGTTGCCGCCGAAAACGCGATATTAAAATTATTAGAAGAACCGCCACAACAAACGCTGTTTTTATTAGTGACACACCAATTATCAAATGTTTTACCAACGGTTCGTTCGCGTGCACGCGTTGAAAAAATGCATCCATTAACAATGTCAGAATTGCGCGAATTGTGCGCACGCTTTTTGGGAGAAGAACAAATCAGCGATGAAATATTAAAACTTTCAAACGGCAGTTTCGGAAAGATTGCAAATCTGAAAGCAACAGGTGGTGATGTAATTTATGAAGAATTATTAAATGTTTTACAAAACAAACATTCAACCGCCAGTGATATAATGGATGTCTCGGAAAAGATAGCAATGTCGCCCGCCCTTTACGGAATTGTGTTGGATGCGATTGCAGCCTTAGGATTGGCGGACATTTACCCAGAAGCGAACCAGGCAATATCTGATATAAACAGATTAAATTTGAAAGCCGATATCACTATATTCAAAATAATTAACGAAATCAAAAAATGTTTATAGATACCCATTGCCATTTAACATATTTACCAGAACACGTATATGACGATAACGTTGATGCAATTATAAATCGCGCAAACAGCGCCGGGGTTAATGCGATAATTTGCGCGACCGCAGAACCATTTGATTTTAAAAATGCTTTACAAATTGCAAATACACATACGAACATATTTGTAACGATTGGTATTCATCCTGATTACATAGGTAAATTTAAACCCGAAGAATACAAAGATATCAATGCACATAAACATTTAACCTATGAAATTTTAAATAATCCACACGTTATTGGTATCGGTGAAATTGGTTTGGATTATCATTACGTTTCACCACAAGAATATTTTTATCCAGAAAGAAGAAAAGCACAAATTGCACTGTTCGAACAACAACTGGAAATTGCACGCGAACACGATTTACCGGTTGCAATACATACACGCGATGCAGACGAAGATACGGCGGCAATTTTAACCGATAAAAATCATGGTGTTATGCATTGTTTTACGTCATCATGGGATTTAGCAAAAACAATGCTGGATCGTGGATTTTATTTTTCTGCCAGTGGCATTTTAACGTTCAAGAACGCCGAATCTGTGCGTGAAACATTTTCGAAAATTCCAATCGACCGTATTGTTATTGAAACAGATTCACCCTATTGCGCCCCAATCCCACATCGCGGCAAAACATGTGAACCGGCATTTGTAATTGAAACCGCAAAAGTTTTGGCACAAATAAAAAATTTGAAAATTGAAGATTTGGAAACTATACTGTTTGAAAACACACAAAGGTTATACCCGAAATGCCACGTCAAATTATAAAATTTGGTCAGGTTTCTGAAAATCGCAAAGCGCGATTTGCTTACTCTATTGAAGATACAATAGAGGCTGGCATTTCGTTAACTGGTGCGGAAATAAAATCAATTCGCTATGGATTAGTGACTATTGTTGATGGATTTGTTCAAAGACGTGGAAACAATTTATTTTTGGCTGGGGTTGAAATTCAAAAATTACCAACGGCTGCACGTATTGTTAATTTTGATGAAAGACGTCAAAGACAATTATTGTTGCACCGCAATCAAATCAATCGTTTGATTGGAAAATTACAAGAAAAAGGCGCAACGATTGTTCCGTTAAAATTGTATTTTAATAATCGTGGCAAATTGAAAGTCTTATTAGGTATAGGTTACGGTAAAAATAAAGTCGACAAACGCGAAACAATCAAAACACGTGAATGGGAAATAACAAAAGCCAGAATTATGAAAAGATAAAAAACACCCCGCAATCGCGGGGCGTTGTTTTAAGTTATAAATTACATATCTGCTTTTGGTGCCTTTGGACCACGTAGACCTTTGTGCGCATGTCTCATTTCTTTTTTGACAGCTTTGTATTCTTCGATAGAAATACATTCGTCACCATTAACATCTGCAGATGCTAATTTTTCCTGCATCTTTGGACATTCAATTGATTGCATATCCAAACATCCGTTCACAAAAACTGGGTGCATTTTTTGCATATGTTTATGCATTCCGTGTCCACAGCATACCAATTTTCCACAAACCATACCAAGTGCGAAAATGATTGCCCAAACGATGATATGTTTAATGAAGTGTGCACGTCCATGACAATGACATTTGCAGTTTTCACCACATTCACATTTGTGTTCCATTACTGGCGCTGGTTTAACAGCGGCTCTTTTAACAGCTGCTTTTTTAGTAACAGTTTTTTTAGTTGTTGATTTTTTTGCTGGCATTGTATCCTTCCTTTGTTTTTGTTATACATGTTGATTCTAGCAATTCAAAAAATAAAATCCAGCAGAAATTTTTCCAACAAAAAACACCCACAAATTTGCGGGTGTTTTTAACCTTACTAAACAAACTAGTGATTAGTTCAAAGCTTCCTTCAAGGATTTTCCTGGACGGAATTTTGGTTGTGTAGAAGCAGCAATTTTGATTGGTGCACCTGTTTGTGGGTTGCGACCTGTTGTTGCTTTACGTTTAGCAGTTGTAAATGTACCAAAGCCAACCAAGCGAACTTCGCCTTTTTTCTTTAATACTTTTGTTACTGTGTTGATAAATGCATCCAAACAACCAGCTGCAGTTGCTTTTGTAACTTCAACTTCGTTTGCAATTGCTTCAATCAATTCTTGTTTGTTCATGTGTTTCTCCTTTCATATAGAGTTTTTTAAGGTTGTCCGGCAGTTTTCAAAGGCAATGCCCTTGGAACAATATCATTTGAAACATTGATTTCCAAAGACATTGCCTCCACTGCTTACCCGAATCGTAGAGAAAACCGCGCTTTAAGTCAAGACAAATCTTTCAAAGGTGCAGAAAAAGGGAAACTTGACAAAAATTTTATTTTTCAGGCAGACCTATCGCCTTGAAATTTGCAGGTCTGGCACCATCAGATGTATTCTCGCAAAGAACCCAATCTGTGCCATGTCCGCGCACTTCCACATGTCTGAAATAATTTGGTGTCATATATAAAACAAATGCAATGACAGCGCCCCAAAATACAGCCTTGGTCAAATCCCATGGATTTTTATATACATCTGTGCTGAATTTATCCTTTAACAAATTTTGATATAATGCCCAACCCCAACTGAACATCAAAACCAAGACAAAAAAGGCAAAGAATAAATACACGTATCTGCCAACCGCATGAAATGCCGTTGATAATTGCGCAAATGCAGACGTATTTGTTGCCGGACAAACATATAAAACATTATCAGGATTAACACCGCTTGGCAAATGAACCGGTGGATTGCCACCAAAATTCATATCGAACGATGCCGCCAATATTATAATTGCCAACAGCGAAACTGTAAAAAGCAAACCTGGTTTTTTATTCATAAATAATCCTACATCTTTATATATTATATCATAAAAAATATGCTTTGTGCAATTTTATGATTGAATATTATCACTTTTAATTTTATCATTAGACGACAAAAGGAAAACAGTTATGACATATAATGAAATAAGAAAATTATTTTTAGATTATTTTGAATCCAAGGGACATAAAATCGTTCCATCCGCTTCACTGATTCCAAACGATCCGACATTATTATTTACTGTCGCTGGGATGGTGCCATGGAAAGGAATATTACAAGGAACAGAACCTGCATTTGCGACACGCGTTGCCGATGTTCAAAAATGCATTCGTGCAGGCGGTAAACACAATGATTTGGAAGATGTTGGTTTTGATGGCCGTCACCATACTTTCTTTGAAATGATGGGCAATTGGTCTTTCGGTGATTATTTCAAAGAAGGCGCCATTGAAATGTCGTGGGAATTATTGACCAAGGTTTTTGGTCTGGATCCAAATCGCATTATCGTGACAACACATATAAGTGATGATGAAGCAACAGCTATTTGGAAAAAACTTACGGGCAAGGACGCCATACGTCTTGATAAAGACAATTGGTGGTCGGCCGGGGAAACAGGTCCTTGCGGTCCTTGTTCCGAAATGCACTATGATTTTGGTCCGGACGTTCCAGGCGGATTACCAGGCACACCTGATGAAGATGGTGGACGTTATGTTGAAATCTGGAACGATGTGTTTATGCAATATGATCGTGATGCAAATGGTGTCTTGACACCATTACCAAAACAAAATGTTGATACCGGTGCAGGATTGGAAAGATTTGCTTCAATCATGCAAAATAAATTAGACAATTATGATACTGATTTATTTGTTAATTTAAAAGCTGCGGTTTCTGATTTAACAGGCGTAAAAGAAACAAATGAAAACAAATCTAGTTTCAAAGTTATCACAGACCATTTGCGCGCTGTTGGTTTTGCAATTGCAGATGGTGTTATACCAAGCAATGCCGATCGTGGTTATGTAATTCGCCGTATTTTACGTCGTGCAATGCGTCATGGACAAATGTTGGGACATCGTGGTGCCCTGCTTTCTGCTTTATATCCGGCATTGGTTAAAGAAATGGGTGATGCGTATCCTGAATTGAAAACCCAAGAAGCACATGTCGTTGAAATTATTAAAAATGAAGAAAATGCATTTGCAGATATGTTGCAAAACGGTATGAAATTACTGGAAACAGAATTGCCAAAGGTAAACAATAATATCTTGCCTGGCGATATCGCGTTTAAGTTATTTGATACTTATGGATTTCCATTGGATTTGACCCAAATGATTTTGCGAGATAAAAATATAAATGTGGATGTGGCAGCATTTGAAAAATGTATGGCTGAACAAAAAGAACGTTCACGTGCCGACACCCGCGGAACACGCATTTTATGGGAATCACAAAACGATTTGCCAGATACAATTGACACTGAAAAATATGAAGCAAAAACCGCAACACCTGCGAAAGTTTTGGCAATTTTACGTGGCGAAGAATTCGTAAAATCTGCAAATGCAGATGACGAGGTTGAAATCGCATTAGACCACACGCCTTTCTATGGCACACAGGGTGGCCAGGTTGGCGACAGCGGTGTGTTAAAAATCGGCGATAATGTTGTTATGAACGTGTCTGAAACAAATCGTGTTGGCAATGTTGTTATTCACAAGGGAACATTGGTTGCGCCGATTTCTGTGGGCGACGATGTTATGCCTGAAATCAATCAACAAATACGTCAGCAAACTGCACGCGCGCACACTGCAACACATTTATTGCAAGCGGCCTTGCGCAAAGTCTTAAATGAAGATGTAGAACAACGCGGATCCAAGGTTGCGCCTGATTCTGTACGTTTTGACTTTTCATTTGGTCGTGCAATGACCGCTGAAGAAAAGCAAGCAGTTGAAGATTTAGTTAATCAATGGATTAACGCTGATTTGCCTGTTGCACACGAAGAAATGGACATTGAATCTGCAAAAAAACGTGGCGCGATGGCTTTGTTCGGCGAAAAATATGGTGATACGGTTCGTGTGATTACTGCGGGCGATGTTTCATGCGAATTATGTGGTGGAACACATATATACCATACAGGTGAAATCATCAAGGCACGCATTAACAAAGAAAAATCTATCAGTTCAGGTATTCGTCGTATAACGATGTCTGTTGGAAGTTTGGCTGAATAATTTATGAAACAGTTAACAGATAAAGATATTGCAAATATGATCGGGGATGATTTCATCCCCGATGACATATCAACAAAAAAATCTGTTCGAACACAACTGCATCTGTCAACAAGAATTCCAAAAATCGAACCACAAAATCCAGCGCACATAACAATAGACTTTCATAATCATACCGAAGAAGAAGCCTGGCAAATGCTGGCACAAGTTGCCGCAACTAATATTCGCACTGCAACCGTTATTACGGGCGCAAGTGGCATATTAAAAACTAAATTTCAGCAATGGGCAAGTGACAGTCTTTTAAGCCCACGCATTGAATCTTTTTGTGCTTTGAACAACGGCAGTTTCACCGTTAAATTTCACAAAAAACATGATTGATTATCTGGCACGATGCGTATAGCTGGATGGGTTTATTTTATTTCCATGTGAATCACGCATACCATAATGTAAATGAGGTCCTGTTGAATGACCTGTATTTCCACTTTGTCCGATTTGACACCCTGCCCCGACATATTCACCAACAGATACCATTTGTCTGCTTAAATGGCAATATATAGTTTGGGTTCCATCACCATGTTGCAGTCGTAATCCCAATCCGCATGTTCCATCATTTATAACACGAACAACACGACCTTCTGCTGTTGCATATACAGGCGTTCCAACAACAACTGCATAATCAATACCGTCATGAAAACTCTGTTTGCCTTGTAATGTACGCGGCCCATATGGCGAAGATATTCTTGGTGAATATTTCAAAGGTTCACCCCACGGAATTTTTTGACCAACTGGAATATCAGTATTTCGATTTGCACAGGTTGCCGATGCAGAAGATGTACCTTCAACAGCCCCTATGATAACCTGGGTATTAACAGGTAATTTTGTTCCCTGTTCATACTCTTTTGATTGTTCAACTGCGTTTTGTGTATCTATTTCACTTTTTTCTGTTTCGTATGTAATATTTAATCCGGGATACGCACAATTTTGAATACAAAATCCCGTCTCTTTATCATATATCGGGCGATATAATTCATAATCTGCGGTTTTGAATTCCATTCTGTCAAAAAAAGACAAATCTTCAAAAGTCTTTGGAAAAGATTGTGCAGTTAAAAAACTTTCCCCAAAAGTTGGAGCAACACAAAACAGATACGATAAAAATAACATCGTCCATTTATGCATGATATGTATTATACCATTTTTAAAGACAAAAACAAATCTTATCTTGACCAAGCATATGATTTTTTGCTTATATTGTCCCAAAGGGATGCAGAGAGCAAACGAAAGGAAAGGTACAATGGCAAAACTACACTTTTATTATGGCGTGATGTCTTCTTCTAAGTCCGCCCAATTAGGTATTAACGCATTTAATTTTGTTCGCACAGAAAACAAGTGGGAAGCCATTAAGCCTGCAACAGACAATCGCGATTCTGCAACAGATATCGTTTCACGTATTGGAATAAGAACAAAAGCACGCGCTTTGAAAAATCTTGATAATTATAAACCAAAACACGGAACACAGTTTATATTGGTTGATGAAGTACAATTTTTCGACCCACACGACATTGATAAACTAGTTAAAATTGCAGACAGTTCAAAAATTACTATATTTTGCTATGGATTAAAAGTGGACAGCAACGGTGATTTGTTCCCAGCATCTGCAAAATTACTGGCAGAAGCTGACGAAACACATCAAATGGAAACAGTATGTGAAATTCCACGCTGTTCGTCAATGGCTTCACATCACATCAGATTTGATAAAGACGGTAATATCATCCGTGGTGGCGCCCAGGTAGAAGTCGGTGCATCACAATACAAATCTGTATGTCGCAAACATTTCCATAGATTATACGACGGAGATATATCTTTGGCGGCTTTGTACCGTAACAGATTGCAAAGATTGAAATAAATAAAACCGGCAAAAGCCGGTTTTTTAACCCTATTGAGTGTTCTCTTGCTGTCTGGGCACAAGAAATTAAAAACACCACACAAGGTGGTGTTTTGAATTCCTGGCGCGCCCAGAAGGATTCTCTCGGCACCTTGTGCCTGCGCGGCATTCGTTAGCGTTCAAACTTCATTATATTCGTTTTCACTTACTCATAGTCGAACCCTATTGAGTGTTCTCTTGCTGTCTGGGCACAAGAAATTAAAAACACCACACAAGGTGGTGTTTTGAATTCCTGGCGCGCCCAGAAGGATTCGAACCCTCAACCTTCTGATCCGTAGTCAGATGCTCTATCCAATTGAGCCATGGGCGCATAGCAAAGTATATTTTATACTAAAATATTTCAAATGCAAGCAAAAACAAATTTCTTTAATATCCGGGCATATAATTTTTATCTTGCGTAAAATCACATAATATATTAAAATGTTCACATTGAAGGAAATGAGTTTTCTGCGCTATGAAAATCAAAGATGATAACATTTTTCTTGTTGCATTGTTATGTTTATACTCTTTGTTACACCCAGAAAGAGCAAGTGCAGTTTCTTGCAGTGCGGGACAGTACCCATATTTAAGCTGGTGTCATGGTTGTGCGGAAGGTTGTTATTGTACCGGCCCTGGATTTTATCAAGGTGGTGGATATTTAAATTCATGTAATCCTGATAAATCTACCATAAGATTTGGTGCCCTTGTGAAAAATTCTGGCTGGAACGATGTTTATACTTGTCCTTCAAAGTTTCCAAAATCTGCACCAGGCGCAAAATCTGCAGAAGATTGCTATGCCGACATTGGCGGGAAAAAAGTTTATAACAAATCAATAAAATTAACACCGGGAAATTATTTACCTGTTAATTCAGATACTGCCACAAAATGTAAAACAACTGGTAATCGTTACTATTGTCCGGGTGGCATGACAGTTACACCATCATTTGACCGCGATCAAGGGATTAAAGAGTGCCCCAGCGGAAAACAGCCAAATTCAACACAAACAGGATGTATAAGTTCTTCTGTCACATGTAAGGCGGGTCAATATTTGCCAAAAAACGCTACAAATTGTAAAGATTGCTCTGGTCGTTATTACGTATGCACTGGCGGAACATTTGCTGTTAAACAATCATTTGACCAAGGTATACGCAAGTGCGATGGTGCCATGATTGCAAACGCAGAACACACAGCATGTATTAGCGAAAACACAACGCCAGTATCTCAAGAAGTTCCCAACATAGAAGAAACCCCATCCAGCACATCAATTCATGCCGAACCAGGATTTTATTTACCTGCAAATAAAAGTGTGGCTGTGACATGTTCCGGGGTTAAGAAATACTGTCCAGGTGGCGATTATGATATACAGCCTGTTGATCAAGGGATATTTGATTGCCCATTGAATGGTCGTGCCAATGCGACAAAATCTGCATGCACAATAACTTTGACAAAAGATCAAATGAAATTTGGTCCATTGGGCATTGATACAGCTTATTCGCGCCAATGCTGGCAAAAAACATCCAGTGCTGATGAATTTAAATCCTGTATATTCGGGATACGTCTTGGAAGCAATTCAGAATAACATAACACGGTTGATTAACCGTGTTTTTTGTTTGACTATATTAAAACCTATATTTTATAATATTTCTGTACAATTGGGACAGGCATATGTTTTTTATTCCAAGATTTTTAAAACCAAAGAAAAATTTATTGCAAATTCTGCGTGTTAATGCTGGGATTGACACAAAAACAGATGCAAACAAACTGCTTAAAATGGTTGATGTTTATAATGAACCGTTGCCATTGGTATTTTTGTTGGCCTGCGCAATTATAAAAACCAACAAATCACAATTAACAAATCAATTGGCTGGTGTTATTTCCCATGAAAGATTTGGAAATGCTATGAATATGTCTGCGTTTCAAAAAATATGTAAATTATACAACGAACACAATATTCCTGTATTAGCGCAAAAAGGATTGGTTCAAAAATTACTTTATCCACAATCAACACGCCCAATGAATGATGCAGATTTTGCAGTTCCAAAAAATCTTTATCGTGATGCTATTGATTTGGCAACTGAAAATGGCTTTCATATAAATCACGATATGTTGTTTTCTGCAGATTTACAGTTTAAAGATATGGGGTGTGTCGATGTGCACTATTCTTTGTTCAAGGGCGCAAATCCAACGATGGATGCATTGATATGGTCGCGCGCAAAAAAAATTAGCACCAATGGACTGGACATACTTATTCCATGTGATGAAGATATTTTGATTATAATTATGTGCGAATTTTATGGTAATTATTTGTTTGAAGCCGGGTCTAAAGATACCGCAATTTGCGATATATTCGGTCAACATCCGCAATGGGTATTGGATGCACATAAAATTATATCTGATAATCCAAATTTAAATTGGGGGCGCATAATGCAGACCGCACAAATGTCAGAATATGATTATCAAATAAAAATTCTGGCGCGCCTGCTTAACAAAATTATACCGGGCATCGTTTCAGAACATGCCTTGAAAATCATAGATCATTTTTGCCCTGACCATGTGGTACGAAAATATTTGAGACGCGATAAAAAGATAGTGTATCTGCATAAAATAAATCATAAATTTTACACAACTGGAAAATATTGATGCCAACAAATTATATAAAAAATTTTGATCACAACCAATTTCAAGCGATCTATCAAAAACTTGATAGTGCACGCGTGCAAACAAAACCTTTGTGGTTCGGGACCATCTATGTCGGCAAAGAACCATTATATGTTGAATGTCATGTTAAATGGTTGGCAGATAAAATTGAAGACTATTTTGTGAAAACTTTGCCAAATCAACATATTGCCGGTGCCAAAGAATTATATGTATTAAACAATGGAACGAACGAATTTATACCTATGCCAGATTCATGGACGACCAATGTTTTTTGGACCGGGAATAATATATATTGTCAACCAGATTTGATCGCACATTTTAACTGTATTTTCGGAAAATGGGACAATAAATATATAATATCCGTGGACGAAAGTAATCCGTACAACTTTTACCATCTAGGAGAAAATCATCTTTTGATGAAATTGTTCGGGTATATTTTTGACACAAAAGATAATATTATTTTGCACAGCGCCGCGATTGGTAATAACGATTTCGGTGTCTTGATTACTGGATTATCTGGCGCGGGGAAATCAACATTAGCAGCACATTGTTTAAAGTTAGGTTTAAAATTTATCAGCGATGACCGCGTTGCATTGCATTGCGAAGAAGGCAAAGTTATTGCAAATCCAATATATACAACCATATCATTGTTGGAACACATTGACGGATTAAAGGTAAAAACATCAGTTCATTCCAACAATTCAACAAAGGATGTTATTGTTTTGGATAAATCACACATATCAGAATCGCTGACGATTAACGCGATTATAGAACCAGTCAAATCAAATTCAGATACCCCTGTCCTGCAAAAAGTTCCAAAGGCACCTGTTTTAACCAGAATTTGTTCTGATTATTCTAATTTTAGTTTATTGACACGTTCAATGAATCCGTTGGCTGATTATAGAAAGATTTCAGATTTGTTTACCAATATTGATGCATTTTCACTACAATTATCAAATTCTGTCGAAGATAATGCAATGGCTGTATTTAATTTCGTTACCAAAGGAGATGTAAATGTATAAAAGAAATCCTGATTTTTTTGCGGATATAACAGGATCCCAGGTTATATTTATTGACATGGACCAGGGTCTGTTTTATCTGTTGCCATTGTTTGCCAGTTTGGTCCTTAGATTGTTATTAAACGGAAAAACATTATCAGATATAAAAGGAATATTCGCAGAAATTCCCGAAATTCCAGCTGATTATGAAAAACGCATTGATGATGTTTTCAATAATTTAATCAAATATAAATTGATCATTGAAAGCGATACACCTGATGATATTGCAGAACCCCTGTTAAACTATTTAACACATCAGGATTTACAAGAAGAAGAATTCAATTATGAAATAAAACCATCAACAGATGTGCAAAAACTGTTGCTGGACGACCCAATTCACGATGTATCACTGGACGGATGGACACCAACGGCAAAATGATATCTGTAATAATACCTGTATTTAATGGCGAAAAATATCTGGACGAATGTTTATCATCCGTTAAAGGTGATGATATTGAAATAATCGTTGTAAACGATGGTTCAACCGACAAAAGCGAACAAATCGCAAAAAAATATACTAATCAAGTTATAAACATCAATCATGCTGGCCCTGTTGTTGCACGCAATATTGGATTAAACCACGCACATGGCGATTATATTGTATTTATGGATGCCGACGATGTATTAAAAGAAAACGCTATTAACATTATGTATGATAATATTATCGGTTTTGATGCGGTTATTGGCTTGCGTTCTGATTTTATATCGCCTGATTGTGACGAAATTCAAACAGAAACAAAAACATCATCGCATGGTGTCATTGCAGGATGTGCAATGTTTAAAAAAGCTGTATTTGAAACCGTTGGTAATTTTGATGAAGAATTAATGTGCGGGGATGCTTACGATTGGTTGCTGCGCGCAAAAAAAACAAATTTGCAAACAAAGGAAATTGATGATGTTTTATGCATGCGCAGAATTCATAAATCTAATATGGGACGCACAATGGAGATGCGTGAAAAACAAGATTATATAAAAATAATAAAAAAACATTTTGTGGGGAAATAATGGACACTATACATTTGTGTATTGCCGCAGATAATAATTACAAATTGCCTTTGCAATGCCTGGTGAATTCAATTCATAAAAACACCAGCAACCATACATGTGTTGTTCATGTTTTATTTACTGGATTTTCACAAAAATATCGCGATGAAATGATAAGAAAATATTCAAATAATAATTTATCTTTCGATTTTATTGATATGTCTGAATATGATTTTGATTTTCATGGTCTTGATATGCAACATTGGACCAGCGCTATATTTTATCGCATTATGATTCCAGAAATATTTAAAGAAATGGAAAGAATTTTATATATTGATGGCGATACATTGGTATTAAATGATTTATTTGATTTCTTTAATATGAATTTTGAACACGACAAAATGATGGCGATGGTCGTAGACAGATTTTCATACAAATCGCGCATTCCTTTTTTAAAGACATCAAATTATTTCAATTCTGGTATGATTTTATTTGATATTAAAAAATGCCGCGAATATGATTTTTCACAAAAATGTATAAAATGGATTCATGACAACCCAGAAACTGCGAAATTCCCGGATCAAGATGCAATAAATGTTGTTTGTGATGGCAAGATAGAACGTGTCAATAACCTTTATAACAAACAATTTGCCACAAACGATACTGTTAATTTAGAAAACAAACCTTTTATTGTTCATTTCTTGTCCGCGATAAAACCGTGGATGAAAAATGCACCGATAAAATATTCCGCACTTTATCGCACATATATACCATCAACAATTCAACGATTAAATGTGTTAACCAAACAAATTATTTTTAACAGCAAACATTTTATTTATCACGAAAAATATGCGATGAAACTGGAAAAAACAAAGGTTATCGAACAGATTAAATATTACATCTTTAATGTTCATGTTTGGACGAAAACTTTGGATAATACAAAACCAGACTTAATCACCATTTTGCAACGAAACAGGGACCAATTAAAATGTTCATAAATACTGAAAACATTCATAATATTGCCATCATAACCACACAAAATTCTGTGGATTTGGAACGATTCAAGAAATTTATTAATAAATCCCCTTTTATTCGTCGTGTGGCTTTTATCGGCAAGGCTATATTTGACATGCCAGAATTCCCAGAATTAATCAGGTTTTGTGCACAAAATAATATCTATCTTATTTTTGGCGAAGTTGGCGAAACATCAACAGATAATCTGCGCGCATTGGTTGAATATCAAAATGTTCTATTCATAAATATTCATGAAGACAAACACAATGTGAAATTACTGCAACAATATAAACAGCAATTTAATTCTGATTTGCCTGATATTAATTTAATTATATCTGAAAAACATTCACCCCAAGAAGAAATATCTGATACTGCGTATGCTTTTTATAATCTTGCTGATGATATCAAGAATATACATTGTTTAAATTTATTACGCGAACCAATGTTAAATTATGATGGATCTTTGTTAGGTTGCTGGCAAAATCCAGACGAAAAACACCCTATCAATGCTTTTGATTTGGGCATGGACGCTGCATTAAACAGCCGCCATTATACAAATATATTGAAAATGTTAAAAAGTGGAAAAATTATCAAATCTTGCCCGTGTACAAGATGTCCTGTGTTCGCATCGTTGGTGTGGAAAAATCAAACTGCTGATATTCTTAAACTTATAAGCGACAACGATTAAAAATTATTCATATCTTAAACTGTCAATCGGGTTTAATTTTGCCGCCTTGATTGCAGGCATAACACCTGATACCAATCCAACAACAACTGCCACCGATATGGATACTATCACAGGCCAAACCGAAAATGGCACATTATAATGCAGCACCAGACGCCCCACCCCTTGTGATAAACCAACACCCAGAATCAATCCAAACATAGAACCAATAAACGATATCAAAATTGATTCAGATAGAAACTGTGTGACGATTGTGGATTCTTGGGCGCCGATTGCTTTACGAATTCCTATCTCACGCGTACGTTCGGCAACAGATACCAACATCATATTCATAATACCAATAGACCCAACAAGCAGCGAGACCGCCGCAATTGCTATTAAAAGCAATGTTAAATATCCCGTCACAGTTGACATTGTTTCCATAACTTGCTTCATATCTGTAATTTGGAAGTCGTCGTCGTCTGTATCTTTTAATTTATGGCGCTGACGCAAAAGCGTGGTTATTTGATCTGTCGCAATATTGTTATCTGCATCCTGATATAACTTCAAAGAAATCATTCCGACAGAATTTGGAAAACGTGAACCATTTATACGCTTTTTCAATGTTGTTATTGGAACGATTAACATATCATCTTGTGATCCCATTGCAGAGTCACCCTTTGCCTTGGTCACACCGATAACAGTTAACGGCGTATTACGAACACGAATAATTTCACCAACTGGATTTTTAGGCATCCCTAATTCTTCGGCTGTGTCAGGTCCAATCACGACGTAAGTTGACGCGTTACGCACAGATGCCATATCAATAAAAGAACCGTATTCCATTTCTATATTCTGAACGGTTGCATAGCCTGGATATACGCCCATCATTGATGTTGACCAGTTTTTATTTCCATACACAACCTGGGCACCACTGCTTTCAACCGGACTGGCAGCGGCAACATCTGGCAATTGCGAAATATATGTTACATCATCCATTGTTAATGTCATACGATTTCCAGAACGAATACCACCGCTTTGTGCAGCACCTGCGCGTATCATAATCGTATTTGTCCCAAGCGAAGAAAATTGATCTGTTATTGATTGTTGCACTGTTTCACCAACCGCAACCATTACCACAACCGCCATAATACCAATAACGATACCCAACACAGTTAAGAAAGAGCGCATTTTATTACCGCTGATTGACAACCAAGATTCATGTGCAATATCATAAAATGTCATTTTTTATGCGCCCTTTTTTCTGATTTTAATAACACAGATTCATTACGTGGAATTGGTCCATCATACGTGATATGACCGTCATAAATATGAATTACACGATTGGCATATTGTGCAATTTCAAATTCGTGCGTAATCATAACGATTGTGATGCCTAAATCTTTGTTTAATTTCTTAAAAAACTTTAATATTTCATTTCCCATTTTGGAATCAAGTGCGCCGGTTGGTTCGTCTGCCAAAATCAATTTTGGATTACCCGCCAAAGCACGTGCGATTGCGACACGCTGTTTCATACCACCTGATAATTGTGTTGGAAGATAGGTTTCAAAATTTTCCAGCCCAACCAATTTTAACATTTCACGCGCACGCGATAAACGCTCAGCCATTGGCAGACCGCGATACATCAATGGCAACATAACATTATCCAAAATATTGCGTTTTGGTAGCAAATTAAAATTCTGAAAAACAAATCCGATATATTCATTTCGAATTGTTGCTAATTCATCCGGCAAAAGCGTTGTTATATCTTTGCCATATAATTCATATGTGCCACTGGTCGCGCTGTCCAATGCACCAACAATATTCATACACGTAGATTTACCAGACCCCGATGGCCCCATAATCGCAACAAATTCACCCGGGTTTATTTTAAATGTTATATCAAATAAAACCTGTTGTTCACCACCAATTTCCAGTGGAAAACTTTTACAGATTTTATTCATAGATATAATTGGTGTTTGTTTCATTTAGGATTTTCCTTTAACGTGGACCACCGCCAGGACCACCCATCATACCGCCGCCGCGATTATTATTTGTTTTTTTAGCAGATGACTGGCCGATATATCCAACAACTATCTTGTCGCCAGCCTCTATTTCATCAGATATTATCTGTGTTTCTGTGGCGGTTGTGATGCCCTTGGAATAAGGAACCAAGATTATTTTGCCATCCCTTTGAATTGCCAAATGATTGTTTGGATTGATTGCATCACTTGATACTTCGACAATACCGTTAAAACTGCGCAATAAAAATGCAGAATTTGTCGCCTTCCATACATCTTCCGCTGAATTAACTATGATTGTCACAAACGCAGTCATACCCGGCATCAATTTTAAATCGCTGTTATCAACATCTATTACAACAGTGTAAACAACAACATTGGAAGTTGTTGTTGGTGACAAACGAATTTGACGAACAGAACCTTCAAAGGTTTGCGATGAATACGCATCAACTGTAAACGTCACCGATTGACCGTTTTTTATCATACCGATATCCGCTTCGGATACAGCGGTTTCAATCTGCATCTTGGTTAAATCTTCGGCAATTTCAAAAAGGTCTGGCGTTTGGAAAGACGCCGCAACAGTTTGACCTTTGTCCACCTTTCTGGAAATAACAGTACCATCAACCGGCGACACGATTGTCGCATAGCCCAGATTTGTGACAGCCTTGTCATATTGGGATTGTGCGCGAATAACAGATGCCTCTGATTGTTCGTATTGTGTTTGTGATTGTTCCATTTCGCTGCGTGCGATAAAACCATCATTATAAAGTGATTTATTACGATTATATTCATTTTTCGCATAATTGCGTTGTGAAATTGCACTGTCTAATGATGCCTTGGCTTCATCAACAGATGCCTGTAATACAGACGGTTCAATGGTTAATAATTTATCGCCTTTTTTTACAGTCGAATTATAATCAACAAAAATTTCTTCGATTGTACCAGAAACCTGGGAACCCACACTGACCGTGTTTACCGGCATAATTTCACCAGTTGCGGTCACAGTCTGGGACACATTGCCGCGCGTGATTTCCATTGTCACATAATTCTTTTTTGTGGTCTGGGGCGTTTTAGATTGCAAAACCCAAACACCAATCCCCAGTGCGATTATGAAAAGAATCCACCATTTATGGCGCAAAAACCAATTTCTTTTTTTATTGCTCATTGTCCTTTCCTTCGATTTCAGATTTAATATCACCGATTGCCAATGCGACCGCTGCACGTTTTATAATCAAATCATATTTTGCAGAATTGTTTTGCTTTTGTGCATTTACCAATTCAGATTGTGCAGTTTGCCAATCCAACATGGTTGCACGCCCCACTTTATACATACCAGATGTGACGCGTTCGGATTCTGTTGCAGATTTAAGAAGCGCCTCTGTATGTTTTAAAACTGTTTTTGCGGTTTTATAATTTTGGTATGCTGTAAAGACATCCATCATTGCCGCATTTGATGTTTGTTGTTCGTTATATTTTGCACGGTCATAGTCAGCCTCGGCAGCGCGAACCCCATAAACATTTGCAAAGCCTGCAAACAAAGGCATCGATGCACGAATACCGATTGAACCGTTTACCTTGTTTGAATCTGGTTCAAACACGCCTGGCAATTTTTCATCGTTCCAAGATACCGAACCAGAGGCGGATACCGATGGCAAATTTTTCAGAAACGCCGCGTTTCTTTTGTGCCATGCCGCATCTTTATTTGCCGTTGCTTTCAATAAATCAGGTCTTTTTTCGCGTGCAATTTTTATCAATTCATCAATACTTTCGCTTTCTGCGTCCGATCCAAATGTTGATGAAATATCTGCAATCGCAATTTCTTCATCTGCGGGGAAAGAAAGTTTGGTTAACAATGTTCCCTTGGCAATTTCACGATTATTTTTTGCACGTTCCAACGCTAATTCAGACGATGCCAATGTGGTTTCAGCCTTGTACACATCAGCCTTGGCCACCGAACCAGCCTTGAATTTTTTATCGGCTGTATCTTTCGCTGTTTTTGCAACCTTTAATGCAGATTCAGATGATTCAACATCCGCGTCTGCGTTTAATAATTCATAATATGCACCAACAACACCATAAACAAAGTTTTGAACTGTTTCGCTGAAATCAAATCCTGCCGCACGATATGCCGCCAAAGTTGATGCAAAATCAGATTCACGTTTTCCAAAATCAAAAATCAAATAAGATGCAGAAATCGATGCACCATAACCCCAATCATCCCAATTTTTATTTCTGTAATCTTTACCCGCAGAAATCCCGGCATTAACAGATGGCAAATATGCAGAATATGCCGCATTTTTGTTAAAATGACTGGACCGCAAAGACGCATATGCCGCAGCAGTTTGTGGATTGCGACACAAACCCAAATGAACAATATCCTGCAAAGTTTGAACGCCGTCTGGAACATGACGCATTGTCGCACAATCATCCGCACCAAACGCGAAAGTCGGCAAAATCGCGGCAATCAGATAAATTCGCTTCATAAGAAACATCTCCTACATGAATAATATCCTAGCAAAATGAAAAAATATACGCAATTGGTTTTTACGTATAGCATTTTAAAAATTATGCATTTTGTGCTATAATTTATGAATAAAAGGATACAAAAATGGCATTTGAACAAGATTGGTGTCACAAAATACAATTACATTGTGATGCTAAAAACATTGCTTCTAAAACCATAGCAGAACAAAATGGTTATACTTTGGAAGGTGTTATTCGTCAAGATGCTAAATGGCCTAATGGTTCAATACGAGATAAATTATATTTTGGTAAATTAAAGTCAGAATGGAAGAAATGATTATTCTCGTCCTTGGGTTTGTTTCATCTGTTCGTGCGCTTCAAATGCTTTGATAAATTCCGCGGGAGACATAATTTTTTGTAACTTGTATCCTTCGATATTGAATTTGAAATCTTCCGGGGTCTTATATTTCTTCAGGGTCAAATATTGAACATTTGGATTTATATCATAATATGCACCATCATATTCTATGGCAATTCTATCTGACTGTTTTTCACCATTGATAAAATGTAATACTTTTATTGATGTTTGCTTTCCGTTCAATGCTTTACATATTTCGTAAATTTGCCTTATCCCTTTGTTCTTGTTTTGTTCAGAGTTCAAATTGTGTAATATCATCCTAAGACTAGAACAAACAAACGCTATTTTATCTTTATGTACCATTGAGGCTTCTAAGAATTTACTGAAATCAGAATATACAGCAAGATGTTCTTCTGGTGTTACAATTTTAGTTATTTGGTATGGACGACCTTTCTCTTTGATTGATGACAGTTGATGCCATATTTCACCACCAACTTTTACATCATCACAAACAAATTCAAAGCCCGGATGTTTGTTTTTATCTGGTTGAATTTGAGGTTCTATTGCATGTAATTTTCCGTCTGATAATTTTACACATGGCAGAGTATGACCTTCCATAGCATCTATCAAATGTTCAATATCTGTGCTGAATAAAACTTTCAGATCCAGTTGTTCTTCTTTTGGTAATTGTGAATTTACATAACAAAAAGCCTTTGCTGCTTGACCACATGATACATAAAGATGATTATCCATAACATCTTTACCACTAAGGCTAAATTTCACTTCTGATTCATTGTTTTCTCTTGTCAAACCATATTTGCTGGCGATTTCATATTGTTTATCTGTAATGGCTTGTTTGTATTCTGTTTCGCTTAGTTTTTTATTACGTAATTCTTTACGAAAAGCATTAAATCCCGTATCTGGATCATGTAATACATCCAAGATTTTACGAACTGTAGCAATTATTTGTTTGTCTGTCATATGTTTCGCCTTTTATTTACGATAGCATTAGCCAATGATTTTTGAATCATTAATTCATTCTGGGAATCAAGAGCAGAAGTTGCTTCATCCAATATTAAAATTGGGGCATTCTTTAACAAAGCACGAGCAATTGATACTCTTTGTCTTTGACCACCAGATAATTTAATTCCATTATTACCAACCAATGTATTATATCATAAAAAACCATAAAATAATATTATAAATTATCCGTTTGTTACGATTCGAACCTATTTTTTAAATATGTATTCGTTCCTATGTTTTTAATTCTATTTTCTAATTATAATTGAATTGTTTGATAAAAATCACAATAAATGCTATTTTGTTCATGGTCAACAAAACGGAAGGAGGGAAAAACCAAAATGACACATTATCAAATTTGGCATGCGATTGAATTATTTGCCGCTGAACACGGCATGTCTTGTTCGGGATTGGCAAAACGCAGCGGATTAGATCCAACAACTTTCAACAAAAGCAAACGCGCAACTATATTTGGCCAGCCACGTTGGCCATCAACATGCAGTATATCAAAAATTCTGGCTGCGACTGGCGCATCCGCCCAGGATTTCTTCAAATTTATTACTGACGACCCTGCCACATCCGAAGACACTAACAAAACAAACAAAGCAGATTAAACCGCTTGGTTTGTTGTTTTGTCTCGTGGGACACGTTTGGTGGTAACACACCAGACGTGCCATATGCATTTTATAAAATCACACTATGTCACACCGGCAAATGAGATTACTGGCAATGTGTTACATACAATTCCCTGCTCTAACGCCCCACAATACCCCCAACAAATGAATAAAAAGTTATACACGTGTTACACATTTGCAGTTATACATTTGTTATACGGTTCATATGTCATATAAAAATTTGTTGAAATTAGCCTTTTTTATACTAACATAGAAACGTTGAGAGAGATAAATTATAAGGGGCAAAAAATGCAACTGCGCAATAATTTATTTCGTTTCAACAAACCAGATAATTTTCAAGATATTCCTACATCTAAGTTGATGAAGGACTTGGTTTACGACTTTAATGATCCGTATATACCGTTTTTTACACCGATAGGAACAAAATTATTTAATAACATAGAAAATGTCTTTAAACAAAATGCATCAACTATAGATTGCGATGAAGTTATTATTCCACAACTGATGACAACCGAGTTGTTGGCTCAAGGTCAAGAAATCGGCGAATTGTTTGGCCGCAAGATAATGCATTTATCAGGAAAAATGACCGATTATCATCTTATTACATCGCCAGAAATGCTGTTCATAAATACATTAAGACGAAATAACATAGATGCTAATTCACTGCCGATAAATTATTATTATATATCTAATTTGTTTAGGGATATGCCTGACCCAAAAAACATACTTCGTTCAAAACAATTTCGTGTTATTGGCGGGGTTTCGTTGGACAGGTCACATCAAGACAGATTAAAAACCGAGAATAAATTATTAGAAATTTTACACAAAACATTTAATGATTGTAAAATTCCCTTTCTGGCAGAATATGGTTCCAGTGGATTTACATGCGAGTATTTTTATATGAATTCCAAAGAAACAGAAAATTATGTTATCCGCAGTATAGATCCACATAAAAAAACAAAAGCACTTAGTTTTGCAATGATTTATGATTACACCAAAGAATGCCCTTTTGACGTAATGCACATCAACCCATTAACACACACGAAGGACAAAACATTTATAACATCATATGCCATCAGCACCCAAAGATTACTTTATATAATAATGGATACATTTAAGGACCACAAGGGGTTTGCGTTGCCAGCAAATATTCGCCCATATGATGTTGCTATAATAACAAGCGAACATGGTTTAGAAACGGCCCAAAAGATGAAAACAGACATGTCGGCATTCGGGATTTCTGCATATACAGACAATATGTTTGGGAAAACACATACAAAGCGTTTAGATAATGCCGATTATATAGGCACAGGATTAAAAGTTGTGGACAGAAATAATATATTTAGTACTTTTGACCGTAGCGGCACATTAGTGGCAAAATGTTCTTCGCCTGACGATGTCATAAACACAGTCAGACAATTTATTGCCACCGAAAAACAAAAATAATAAGATTTATATATGAATATACCAGCAAATCTTCGCAAATATATCACCGTTGTTGGTCCGTATCAA
Source organism: uncultured Pseudomonadota bacterium (assembly GCA_900321105.1). Lineage (GTDB taxonomy): Bacteria > Pseudomonadota > Alphaproteobacteria > Rs-D84 > Rs-D84 > Enterousia. Next base: position 56,181 of record OOHL01000002.1, read on the forward strand.
GCACAGTGGCACGACATGTCGCTCTCTTTTCCTGACATACATAAATTAAAAGATTTAGCACCACAACAACTAGAAGATATTGAATCTCATGGTCTGTTCAAAGATGACAAACAAAGAACCTGCAGATATATTCCGGGAAGAAAAACACCGTTAACTGTTGATGAAGTCATTATGCTGGTGACAGGAAATTTTTTTGGACACAAAAATAAAAGACACAACCCCAAAACAGATTACACAATAAATTGGGAAAATGTCGAAAAGCGTAAATTGTTGGAAGATTTTACCGTTGTATCATTACACCCTGTCCCTAATTTTAAAGTGAAAGATTTACCAAATTTTCATAAACATTTTCCAGTTCATTTGATACAACGGCTTTCCGAAATGCCCGATATCCAATTTAATAACATCTTTGAACGCAAATTATTATGGAATCCGTATTTAATCAACGAACGTTTTGGTCATGATTTTATAAAAAACAAAGAGTTTGTGCACAATCCCCTAAAATTAAATGATCACAAAAGTTGCTTTGGTTACGATAAAACAACAAAACGGACGATTAGATATAAAGAATCTGCCCTGGGATATGATTTTTGGAATCATATATTTTGGTTAGCTCGTCTTTCCCCTGAAAAATGGAGAAAAATTGATAAATATAACCTACTGATGTTTTCTACATATGATATGGTTTGCTATATGAATCTGGCCGATGATGTTCTAGAAAAAGTGACCAGCAAAGCCATATTTAGACATATCCATTATGCGTTTTCACAAAACGTTTGGAATGTTACATTAAAACTGAATATTTTAGATGATTTGTCATTACGAAAATATGGCAAATTATACGAGGATATTGCCCATTATAAAAAAGCATCGGAATTAAAAACATTGGCAACAAAGATGTCTCTTGGCTATGGGGTTGAATCTGCTGGTTGCGTAGAAAAAGATTTAAAATTCAGCCCCATATCACAAGATGAATGCCTAAGAATTTTGAATAGTTTTGGTGTTTCTTGGACAGAAAATATGCCAATAGAATCTTTAACAGCACAATATAGACAACTTGTAAAAAAATACCATCCGGATATCAATAACTCTAAACAACATATGGAACAATTCAATCAACTGGCTATCGCAATAAATACATTAAAAATGTATATATCACATCAAAAGAAACGATAAAACACCCAGCAATAATTTGTTATTGCTGGGCAATGTCACATTTTACACCACCGCGCTTTCCAAAATTGAGAACCGTTTGTTTATCGTGTCTATTTCTGCCAACGCGCCATATGGCAGATAAAACATCGGGTCTGTATGTCCAAAATCCATCTGGGTTACAATTGGCATATCACTGCGTCCACATTCATGTGTGATTTTCAACAGCGCATTTTCATAAACTGATAAATTATTGCTACTACCTTTTGCGCGTCCCATAATAATTCCTGATATCTTGTTAATAATCCCTTGGGCTGCCAAACTGCGCAACCAGTATAAGAACATGTCTTCTGGTGGCAAACCTTCAGATGTCTCCAAGAACAAAATTGCCCCATCGAATTCATCTGCTTTCGGGAACAATTCTGTTCCAGACAACATTAACAATACTTCAAAACAACCACCAATCAATTTACCACGCACCACAGAATTTCCCTGCAAATAATTTGGACCAGTAAAAGGATGTAGCTTTCTTTTAATTTTTAGATTTTCTGGATTTGCCCAATCTAAAAATTCGTCCGTCCAGCCATCTGTTGCAGGCAAAATTTCACCGATAACATCTGTAGAGAATAAAGTTTTTTTAGTTTGTTCTATTGTATATGGAAACAGGCCAACATTTTCACCGAATCCCGCCATCACAGTGGGGCCATAAACCGAACTTAGGCCAGCCTTGTAACACATAAAGTGTATAGCCGTTGGATCAGAATATCCTAAAAATATCTTTGGATTATTTTTGATAACATTTAAATCTAAATACGGATATAATCTAATACAATCGTCACCACCAATAATAGAAATAATTGCTTTAACTTCTGGGTTTTCAAATGCCCACATTAAATCTTTTGCACGTTCTTCAGGGTGTTCATATAAATAATCAATAGATTTTAATGCATTAGGAGTTTCTATCACCTTTAAACCAAAATTATTTTCTATTTGGCTCTTGCCCCATTGATATTGATGTGGAAAACAGCTCGCCAAACCACAAGAACAACTGATTGTTGCAACTGTATCGCCAACTTTCAATGCTTTCGGTTTTATCAAAGTGTTCATTTTCCTTTCTCCTTTGGTTTTAATATTATATTTCTTGTGACGTGAACAATTCTGGATCAATTTCTGGATTTTGTTTCTTCAGTATAAATATAGTGAATCCCATATGTGACAAATTATCGCGGAACAATAACATATAATTCAGATATTGTGTTTTTAATGTATCAAACGCATCGGATGACAATGCTTTTAAATGTTCGCGTTGCAAAATGTCCGAACAAAATTGTTTAACTTTTTCGTCTGAAATATAATCGAATTTAAAATCCTTTTGGACAAACACTTCAAACATATCCTGAGTAAAAAAATCTTGCCAATACTGTTTATCATGCGGCTGAATATTTACCTTAATTGCCGCAGAAACATCTGAAACCAATTTATCAGATGGTGTCTTTATGTAATACATCGGTATAGCCGCCAAGAACCCAGAATCTTTCAATACTCTTTTGTATTCTGTCAATGCTGCCTGACGGTTATCAACCAACGATGTAACATTACCACAAAATACTACATCAAAAGACTTATCTGACAACGATAAATTTGTCGCATCATCCTTTTTAAATGTTGTAATATTTGACATTCCAAGTTGTTCGGCGCGCTTGGTCGCTGTGTTCAAGCTATCTTCGTTTATATCTATACCCACCACATTACACCCGGATAATTGAGCCATTTCCAACGCAGTGACCCCTGTACTGGTTCCGATATCCAACATATTTTTACCAGGACGCAATCCACACATCTGCATTATATACGATACAGACTTACTGCCCCCAGGCGTGCGGTTTGTTTCTTTAACCAATCCAATAAGCTCATTATAGGACATATTTTTTATATCAGCAGATGTTAATTTATCTAATTGCATTGTAAATCCTTTTTTATGGAAATATGATTTTGTTATGGTCACGAATCAAAAGCGTGCAATCGCGGATATCATTGTGTTTTAGCAGCCATAAAATAAAACGTTCTATGCCCATTCCAAATCCAGATGTTTGCACCTGTTGAATGTTACGCATATCTATGTACCATTGATAACCAGATTTATCAACATTGTGTTCATCCAGCGAGTTAATAGCATCCTGTGAACTTAATACACGTTGACCACACCCCAATGTTTCGCCGATACCGGCCAATAAATCACCTGTCATTGAAAAATCTGTACCAGCCTCTTTTGCTTGATAAAAAGGCACAGATTTGTACGGCATATGCGTAATCCACGTAAAATCACCATACTTGTCTACCAAAGCGTGTTCACCAACAGATGTTATCGCATATAAATCTTTATCTAATTCTTTAAATGCATCTGGCATATCTGACAACTCACGCATTGCATCTTCAAACCTAATTTTATAAAAAGGTTTATTTAACACATTATCCAGATGTTCTGTCGTGCCACAAACTTCTGCTATTTCTTTGGCACAGGTATCTTTCAATCCACGAATTAAATATTTAATATACCGTTCTGCCAAAGACATCACATCGTTCAAATCGCCTTTAATTTCAACTTCGGAATGTACAAACTCATTTAAATGGCGCGCATCCGTATTTTCACCACGAAATGACGGCATAATATAATATGCACCTTTTTCGTTTAAACGGGTTGCTATTTCTAACGAAAATTGCATCGAATCAGCCAAGTACATATCGTTATTTTTTATATTTATTTTAACCGGCAAAGAATCACTGCCCAGACCAAAAGGACTGCTGACAGAACCTGTTGTTATTGGAAAAATTGTTGGTGTAATATTTTCTGTTTTATAAAAATCGTGCGTTAACAATAAAATTTGAGAAAATATTTTGTTAAGAGCACGATACCACGGTGTTGTTAGCAATTGTTCCAAATGATTATTTGGGTTTTGCCAAGACGATATTGGTTTTATCATTGTACGTTCGTCCTTTTTTTATGTGAATGTATACATGTTGCTTTTAACCGTGTGTATAACGAACTTATATATGGGGCTTGCAGCAGTAATAATTTTTGATTTTCGGAAAGCGACGAAGACAGGTTATTAAAAGTTATATTTTGAGAACATGGCACAGACGATAGCCGCATCAATTAACCTCTTGTCTAGTGTCAGTGTAGAACAAAATAAAGCAAAGTCAATATGTTTGTAAAAAAACAAATCGCTCGCACCCTCCCAACAAACGAATAAAAAGTTATACACGTGTTACACATTTGCAGTTTTTGTTATATATATAAAATAGCGATTATAAAAATCTTGAAAATCAAAATAAACATGTAAAAATAATATCTGAACAAAGGGTATTATTGTGCCGGAACGTGCAATGTTTAAAGGGGTTATTAACCTTATCATCAAAAAAAACGATAAAGTTTTATTGTTTTTCAGAAATGATGGATTTTTTAACTATGATGGTGGTTGGTGGGTTTTACCGGCCGGTCATATTGAACAACACGAAACCGCGCAAGATGCTGCCATTCGTGAAGCCAAAGAAGAGTTGGACATTGATATTGCGCCATCTGATATAAAATGTATTCATGTAATGAGTAATTTGGCTAGCCGTACAGAAAGTTTCGATTTCTTTTTTGAAGTGTCAAAATATACTGGCACAATTCGCAACTGTGAAGGCGATAAATGTGCCGATATGCAATATTTTACAATGGACGAGATTAAGAACTTGAAAAATGTTGTATCAACAACACGTATTTCCTTGATAGATATAGAAAAGAGACAAATTTATTCCGAATGTAAATCGTATAAAAGTGCAACCAGATAAAAAGGTTACATATGATAAAAGATAAAAGTTATTCTGCCTATATTTTGCCAATACGCAATGACAAAGTCGCATTATTGCGTTATGGCGAAAATGGGTATGGTCCGATTGGTGGACGATTAGATTCTGGCGAAGATTTCAAAACCGCGTTGCGTCGTGAATTAACTGAAGAATTGGGCGAACAATCTCTGAATTTGTTAGATTTAGTCACAGAAATCCCAGTTGCTTATTCTTTTCGACACACAGACCCAAAACGTGCAGAAAAGCGTGGCGCTTGGTCCGAAGAACACCATTATTTTATTTCACACGAAACAGAAAATATTGACCTAACATTTTGTGAAAAACGAAATGAAAATATATCTGTTGTTTGGTTAGATATTGCAAGTTTAACTGACCCACAAATTATTCAAATTGCCGACATGCGTGATTTTTTTGCAAAATATATTATACCTAACCTGGAATGTTGTTTTTCTATGAGTGTTCGGCACAAATATTTTGAAATGATAAAGTCCGGACAAAAAGATATTGAATTACGCGCATATGATAAAAAACGCAAAAATATGAAATCTGGCGATATATTCTTGCTGTATGATGCGGAAAATCCAAATGAATCCATTATCTGCGAAATATTAAATATGCACGTTGCGCCCGATTTTGAATCTTTGTTTAAAAATCTAGATATAAAACGTTCTGGATTTCAAAATCTGGACGAACTGATTAGCGTTGTTACTAAATTTGTATCGCACGAAGAATTACAATGCGAACAAGTTGTTGGCATTGAAATCAAACGGGTTAGATAAAAATCACACACCCATCCGCCTGCGCCAGTTTTTAGCCTACTTTTTCGCCATTATTTTCTTATAGGGTTCTATAATTTTACCTCTATATCTGTCTTTATATTTTTTACAAACATTTCATCGTGTGATACCAGTAATATTGCACCACGATATTGATTCAAAGCATCTTCCAATATCGCAATACTTTTGATTTCAAGATTATTAGTTGGTTCGTCTAAAATCAATAAGTCCGGTTGTTCTGTGCTACCAAGAACCGCCGCCAATGTCGCCTTTAACAATTCTCCACCCGATAAAACACCAACCTGCTTATTTGACGCATCACCACGAAATCCAAAATTTGCCGCGATTACATGTGCATCATGTTTCAAAACATCAGCAATATCCATAATGTTTTCAACTATGTTTTTATTTTTGTCCAGAACTGATAAATCCTGATTCAGATATGCGATTTTACCAAAAGTTTTTATTGTTCCTGATTTTGGTTTTAAATCACCACAAATCAACTTCAACAGTGTTGATTTTCCAGAACCGTTTTTACCAATAATACGAATACGTTGCCCGCCATACATGGAAAAATCAAAATTATCAAAAATCATTTCCGTACCATAACCAAATTTCAATCCAGATATTTGAATCAATTCTTTGCTGTAAAAAGGTTTGTTCGGCACAGGTATTTTGATTTTATCGTCTATCATTTGTTCAGATAACGATTGTTGCAATTCGATTTGTTGATTTAGTTTTTTCTGAATGATGTTACGTTTTTTTGCTTCGGTCTCTTTGCTTTTACCTTTCAAAGCATTTGCTTCTAATCTGCTACGTCTGGAATTAGAAATGTCTTTTGCTTGTTTGACCTCATGATGTTGTCGAGTGTTTTGTGCAATATTTATTGTATTGTTCAATCTGGCAATAGATTTTTGTGTATCGGCATACCTGGAATAAAGGTTATTTGACTCTATTTTCTTTTGTTCCAAATAAAAATCGTAATTTCCACCATACACTTTTAATTTGCCATTTTGTAAATCAATAATTTTATCCATCTGTTGCAAAAGTTCCCTGTCATGCGAAACAATAACCGCACCATTTGGATAACTGTTTAATTGATTAAAGAATATTTGTTTGGCATCCGAATCCAGATTATTTGTTGGTTCATCCAGTAATAAAATATCCGCGCCACTTTCAAAAGCACGCATAAGTGCAAACATTTGTTGTTCGCCCCCACTTTTAGAATCTGATACATTTATTTGATTCAACATATAAACACTGGCATTTTTGTTAACTGTGCCAGCATCAGGCAATAAATCCCCCGCCAACAATTTTAATAATGTTGTTTTGCCAGAACCATTGTCACCAACAATTGCAACCTTGTCAAAATCATTAAACGCTGCAGATACACCGTCAAATATAGTGTTGTATGAATCATAAGAAAAAGATACATTTGTTAAGGAGATGCTAGACATGATAAAAACCTTTGTTATATTGTAATTGACGCATGCATATTTCTATGCACAGTTTGTTTATAAAAATCACAATATTACATACGCATCGGTTTTTATCCTTTTATTCAGATTACACACTTGAATTGTATTACAAATATTTACAAAAGCAAGGTATTTGATAAAATAGCCGTTATTTTGTTATTTTCTTCGGGCTTTTCTTTTTTTGTCTTTTTATTGCATTCACAGCACGTTCCAATAATGCCTAGGATTAGTACTATCTGTCAAAACAGCGATAACATCCACAACCGAAAAATACCATTGTTCTTGGTTTTCATCCCAAAGTGTCCGGATGTTTTTGTCTTCAAATAATTTTATGCTGGTTGATTGTGCCATTTCTTTTTTCCTTTGCCAAAATTATAGCCACCCCAACCCAAAATAGCCAGTAAAAAGAAATAACTGGACAAGTGCCGAAACATTATGCCAAATACGACAACTTTAAAAGGATTGTCTATGAAATACAAACACTTTGATAATATTTTGCCCAACCCCCGCAGACTACCACTTAATCAGGACGTTAATAGCCAGTGGAAACAAATTAAAAAAGGAAAAACAAGATTAAAAAATAATTGAATTTATGTTTAAATATTCTATTATGTTTCTGTCCGCCAAATGAGGAGTTTGTTGTGTATATTTCAGCTATATCTATTAAAAATTTTCGCATGTTAAAAGATTTTGACATGAAGGTTAATCCTACCATGTCGGTTATCATTGGTAGAAACAATACCGGCAAAACATCTCTTTTTGCAGCTATAGAGAAATTTTTAATTGATGGGAAAATTGACTTTTATGATATAAATATTGACTTTAGAGAAAAAGTGGAATCATTACTAACAGAAGAAAAGCTTATATCAGAAGAAGAATTTATAGAAAGATATAAAAATAACGAACTTGCTATAGCTTTTTCTTTTCAAATAACTTATACAGAAGATGACGATCTTGCTTGCTTATCTGAATTTATAACAGATTTGGATGCCGATAATAAAACAGTATCATTTGATATAAAATTCATGTTGACACACGATAGTTATGTAAAATTGTTTGAAAAAGTTGCATCGTTATCAGATTTAACCAGCAAACAAAATTATATAAAAAAGCATTTATGTTTATCGTTAGTTTTAGATGCCTATTCGTATTATCTGAAAGATGTTGATAACAGACATACAATCAAACCAAAAGATTTAACACGCATTTTAAATATAAAAGTAATTAAAGCGCCTAGAGACTTCGCTAAAAACAATGCCAAAACCTTGTCTGATCAATCTGCACAATTCTTTAAACTGATAAAAAAACAAGATAATAATATTATTGAAAAATTTGAATCAGCTTTAGAACAAATTGATGTAAAATTAAATGAAGAATATAGAGATATTTATAAGGATATATTTAAAGACATCAAAAATTATATAGATGACGAAAACATTGCCCCCAGAGTCGTATCAGAATTGTCTGGTGACAAAATTATTGAAGATAACACCATTGTTAAATATAAAGATGATTTGCCAGAATATCATAATGGATTAGGTTACCAAAATTTGATCTCTATTTTATTTGATATCCATATATACATCAACCAAGCGACACCAACAAAAAATGTTATTTCTTTATTGTTAATAGAAGAACCAGAAGCTCACACTCACCCTCAGTTACAATACATTTTTATCAAAAATATAAAAAAATTGCTCGAGAATCATGGCTTACAGGGCTTTATTTCTTCACACTCAGCACATATAGTATCTCAAGCCGATTTTTCAGACTTAAAATACTTCTACATTGATAACAATTCTGTCAAAACGAAAGATCTTAGTCAATTACAACAAGACTTCAAAGACGACATACAGTCTTTCTTGTTTTTAAAAAAATATTTAACCGTTGGTTATTCTGAACTATTTTTTGCCGATAAAGCTGTCTTCATTGAAGGTGACACTGAAAGGATTCTATTCCCTGCTTTTCTAAAAAAATTGAGTTTACTCCCTGAAACCAAAGACGCTTTACATACTAACATTAGCGTTATCCCAATAGGCGGAGCTTATGCACATAAGATGAAACCTTTTATTGATTTTTTTAATATAAAAACTTTGATTATTACTGACATTGATTATGATTCAAACGGAGATTTAGATAAGGAAATAACCAATGAAACAATCAAAAAATTACTAAACAAAAAAATAGCAAAAGACATTATAAAAGACGGATCAGAAGAAATAGAAAAAAACAAACTATATCTTGCTTATCAAAAAGATGAGACTAGATCATTTGAAGATTCTTTTTGGGAAACTAACAAAGATTTTATAAACACAAACAAAGATAATTTTGTTTCGCTCAAGAACACGGGGAATTTAGCCGCATATAAAAACAAATATCAATTTTCAAACAATTTCGTAATCAAAAAGTCAAATTTTGCGGGAGATATTTTGTATTTCTCCGATGAAACTTTTTCAAACTGGGAAATACCAGAATATATACGTAAGGGGTTAACATGGTTGATACAATAGTTGATCAGTTATATAGGTGTCTGTCTGACAATAAAAATTTTGTCTTATCTGGTGGTGCAGGAAGCGGAAAAACTCATACTTTAAAGAATATTATAAATTTAATTTATGAACATAATCCAAATGCACATATTGCTTGTATTACCTACACGGAAGTAGCAGCGAAGGAAATAACGGACCGCTGTTTTACTATAGACAGACAAAACAAACTGTGGGTTTCAACAATACATAGTTTTTTATGGGAAAACATTAAAAACTATCAAAAACAGTTAAAAAAGGCCATCGCAACATTGATTCAAAATCACACAATATCTTGGACCCCAAAAACGGAAGAAAACAATATAAACATCATAATCGCCGATAAGCGAATAGATTATAAAAATTATAGAGATCTCGATAATGGAATCGTTTGGCATGACGATATATTAAAAATATCAAAGTATTTATTTGAGAATTATCCGTTGTTAATAAAAATATTTTGTGATAGATATGATTATATTTTTATTGATGAATATCAAGATACTGCAGAAGATGTTATAAACATCTTTATGAAAATAATTAAAGCTAATTATCGTACAAAAATAGGTTTTTTTGGTGATTCAATGCAATCGATATATTCGAATGGTGTAGGAAATTTATCTGCGTACGTAGATAATGCCAATTTAGTAGAAATACAAAAACCAGATAATTTTCGTTGTTCTAAATCTGTTATAGATCTTTGTAACAAGCTCAGAACAGACGGTTTAAAACAAGAACCTGCACACAGAGATTCAACAGGCAAAATCGACAATAAAGTCGGTAAAGTTGTGTTTGTATATAGTAACAATCCTATAGAATATTTTGAAAATCATAGGTTATATTACGAATTGTTCCAACAATCTGGTCCTGATAAAAGCTTATATTTAACACACAGGCTTATCGCGACAAAAGCCAAATTTAAAGAATTATTTGAAGCATATGAAAACTTTTATAACAAAAGAGGAAAAGATCGACTTATTGGTGACTCAAAAGATCGTATGGCTTTACATTTAGAAGAAATATCAAATCTAATATATTTATATACATATAACAAATATAATGAATTTATACAAAAAACTGATTTTAAACTTCAAAATCACGGTTCCAAAATAACTTTGAAAAATAACATAGAACAATTTCTTTCTCAAAATTTTTCTATTGAGGATGCCGTAATCAAAATGGATGAATTACAATTGTTAAAAACGGGTGACATTATCCAGTCTGAAAAAGAGTTATTCGATTGCATTAAGAATATACCTTTTGAACAAGTCCAAAATTTATACAATGTAGAACATAATTTGACTTCTTATTCAACCCAACATGGTATAAAAGGTGCAGAATTTAACGATGTTCTAGTTATCTTAGATAACGGTAAATGGAATCAATATAATTTCACTAAATTATTTTCAGACACCCCAGACCAGAAAACCTTGAAATTGTTTTATGTATGTGTATCTAGAGCAATGAACAATTTGGTGGTATACATGCAATCACCTTCAGCAGACACATTGACAAAAGCTGCTGAATGGTTTGGTTCAGACAATGTTATTTCTATATAATGTTTGAAATATATCTATCATATTTTTTTACAATTTAACCAAGGTAACAAATTATTGCCATTGTTGATGAAAGCATAAACGGATTGGGTTTTGTTGGGGGGGCTGATTTCAGGCAGATTTTAGTTTAAATACCGCATATCTTCATTTTGATAAACCGCATAGGAATACGGAATAATGCAGAGTATTTTTGCTAAAACAGTTCGTGATTTTTACCTGATTTTTTCTCGTCTACACCAAGTCTACACCTTGGCAAAAATTGCCCCAAAATGCGGATTTCTGGGACAGATAAAAAATGTTTGCAAAATGTTCAGAAAGTCCTTGACTTGTGCGGATTTTATGGTTATTATATGTCGCGTTATTCGGGCATAGTTCAGTCGGTAGAACAACGGACTGTTAAAATACCGGAAGTTCTTAGCAAAACCGTTTGAACCCACCACAAAAAACCGCAGATTTCCGCGGATTTTTTTAACTCAAAATTTTTCAATTCTGATATCATATATGATATCTATGACCTAGCATATTAGGGCGATAAGTGGCAATAACTAGCACCTAATTTTGATAAAAACACATATTGACATACGGAGTCCATCGGTCATACGAAAAACATATCGTTCGCAAAATATTATTTTCTAAAAGATTGTTTTATTGTTTGTGATATTGCTGCACGACTTATTTGCTCCCTTGTTTTATCAATCTCATAATATTTAATTGGCTTATTCGTAAGATCTAATATATACACGCCTTTTTCTAATGTATGTGTAGTTTTATTATATAATTTAAATATACCTGTAGTTTGACTATTCTTATCTATAAGCAAATATATTTGGGTTTTGCTATAATATGTACTAAGAAAAGTGTCTTTTTTCGTTGAGATATATAGCCCCAACAACCATGATGTAAGCACTGCAAAAATTGCTGCCAATATAATATTTGTATAACATTCTGCATTTAGACTTTTAATAACAAAGAACCTAAAACTAAAACAAAAGAACAATATAATACAAACAAAAAACAAAATATATACCAATTCATTGTTCAACACCAAGCATGGCACTCCAAAAAATATCAATATAATAAAAAATATATGTACAGGTTTTCCAGATTCTATAATATCCAACAACTCAAAAGAAGGTTTTTCTACATACTTCGCTTTTAACCCGAAAAAAAACATTACAAAAAAGCCAAACACAACAAGACCTGGGACAAAAAAATCTTCTATGGAAATGTTCATCAACTGTGCAGGAATATCAAAAGTTTTAAAGTAAGATAACTTATAAAAATAAACGCTAATATAACAAACAATTGTTAAAATAGGGAACAACCATCCATATTGTAAAAATTTTTTCATACAAAACTCCCGTTTTAAATCGATTTAATAATACGTTTTTCCTATATAAAAGCAAATTTATTTATATTGTATATTGATAAAATATTATTTACTGGTATAATACAATATGAATCCAAGAGATTGGGTTCGGGGTCTTTACAAACCCGCTTTATCCGGTGCGAAAGCATCGTAATCTGATGTTATCGGTGTCTTTTGCACCGTTATCCGGGGTGCCGTTAGCAATAAAACAGGGGTAACCCGAAAGCGCGGGGTCAATGATAAAGCGACTGTAAACACTCCCGACCGCTCTTTCTTGGGGCGGTTTTAATTTATTTCACAAAGAGGCAACTTATGAAACACTTTGTCATTTTATTATCTATCTTGTCTTTAACAGCTTGTGGTGGTGGTTCGGGAAGCGGTTCTGGAAACACGGGCAGCACAACATCAAACACATCAGAACAATCAGCATATGAATTATGGTTAGCACAAGGACACACAGGCACAGAACAAGATTTTTTAGATTGGTTGCTTGCTGGTGGCGACAATCAAAATAATGGTAACAATAACCAAAACCAATTAACACCCGCAGAAATTTTGTTTGGCGAAGGGAATGGTTTGGGTGCAATACCAACAGGTTTATTAACACAAACGGACCTAATAGGTAACGAATATTTTTCTTTTGCATCTTGGGGCGATGTCTATGATATAGACCATTATATATCAGAAAACGCTACCAATATACCATTTTTCACAACTGTACATCCAGAAAGTTATTCTTTTATGGGAACAACTATAAATAAATTTGGTTCTAATCTCAATAAACCAGCAGATATTTCTGTGGCAGATGCCGTATTTACTGGTCCTGCGGTAATGAGAAACCACCTTAGGTATTGGGAAGAAAACGGCAGTAAAGAAATAGACTACAATCCTGATTATGGTTCTGTGAAAATCACTTTTGGTCACGATATAAATAATAAAGTTGTTGAATTTACTATGCATAACCCAGCAAACAATTTGATTTTAAGCAATAACGAAGCAAATATTCGTTTTGACAACAATCGTGAAAATGTTCACGTATCTTATACTCTACAAAACGCACAAGAGCCAGAAGTTCGCCCTGTTACAACCATATTTCCTGCTAACATAGGTGAGACCTTTAAACAAACCACAGGTTATTACTACTATGATAAAATATACGAGGGTTACGGTTCTAAACAATAAATTTTAATAAAAATTGGTGGCAATAAATTCCCTGTCACTCATTTTTGTAAAACAAATTACTTGTTTTTTGGGGTTATATCCTTATTCTTCGCCACTGTTTTTGTTATACCGTATTTTGCATCACCAAGAGTTTCTAATAGACACAACCCCCTTTCCATGCATTTATTTCGCAATATGTATTTATCTTCGTCTGATTCTTTTAGCATTTCTTTAAAAGATAAAATAAATTCCTTAAATACAATACTATCCTTTTTATTTAACAAACAAATAAAATCCGTGTAATTAGTATAAATAAAAGAGGTCATTTGCTTCATTGAATCGGTGTTCGCATCAAAATCCGCTAATATTGCTCCCAGCTTGTTTGCCAAATCCAATCTACGTAATCTCAACTGTTGATGAATCTGCGAATACATTAGCCATACTTGTATACCAGCAAATATTAACATACCAACAGCACATAACCATTGTGCATTTTCTTTCAAAAATACTAACATGACTGCTCTCGCTTTAACATATTACTTCTATCATTACCCCACAACCAGAAATTCATTCCATATTTTGACCCATATGAATGCAACCCATGTTTAGAATTGATTGAGTGATGCGAATTATATTTTTTACACCTAGCATTGATTGCTTCAAGCAAAATAAATCTATTATTGTATTTTTGAGCTTTTCTGTTATTTTCAATGTCTGGCTGAACAAAATCAAACGATAAACTTCCTGTCGTGTTTTTTGACCAATCTGTATAATCATTATAATAATTGTATGAAAAAGCTCCCAAGCCAGCGAAGACATCTGTAATTTGAATGAGTTTGGAATTTTTTGAATCTAATTCTCCCTGATAATGTATCATATATTCTGCGGCTAATTGTTCTAAAGTTAATTCATATGGAGTTTTAGAATTAGCCGCAGTATTCACTATGTTCGTAATTTCCGCATAATTTTTTCCGATATCTTGATCTGGATAATATAGCCATTTTATGTTTTTCGGATATTTTCGCAACACATTTAACAACAAATGATAATGCATGTTTTCTTGGTTTTTATCGTATTGCTGGTTATTCCAGATCAATACATCTATACGCATTTTTTCTTCATTGATTGCAGGGAACAACACTTTATCACATAACTTTAATAAATCGTCTTTGGTATTTTTATTCAATTTCTGAAATTTATATTCCGTACTATTACCAAGAATATTCTTTATTTGTTGTTCTTGCGATTTAAAAAATTGCACACTGCCAGACATCGCACAAATGGCACTGTATGGTTTATCAGGGTTTGTTATACATGACTCATCAGTAAAAATAAAATAATCTTCTTTTATCATACTATACACTCGGTTCTGACTGGCGATAGCATACTAAAAAAACAAGATTTTTTCAATACAAATCAAATATGAAATCAATGTTGATTTTAATTGTGATTTTGCTAAAAACGACACACAGAATATTCTGTGTGTCGCTGTTAGCACTTTACATATGGTCACGCACAAAAAATACACAATAAACAACAAGTTATATTTCAAAGGAATCAGGTGCTAATTTTCACTTTTTGCTTTCGTGTACGTATATGTGAAAAAAACACACAAAATCACACGCAAGCCGCAGAAAACTGCCCCCCCAAATTTATAGTATAAAATATTCAGAAAGTCCTTGACTTGTGCGGATTTTAGGTATAATATAGGCTCTGTTATTCGGGCATAGTTCAGTCGGTAGAACAACGGACTGTTAATCCGTATGTCACTGGTTCGAGTCCAGTTGCCCGAGCCAAGGAATTCCGCCGTAAACCCCGCAGGTTTGCGGCATTTTTCTTTACTTAACACTTCTATGTTTCACACACCACGGTACATCAAAAATCATCATGAAACAACCTTCTGGCTACACAATAGCTACACAGAATCCGCACTATTAAGATCAATCTTGATATCTATTTTGATATCTATATGATATCATACCACAAAGCCGCAACACACCGGAAATCTAACATTTTTTGCACTTTTTACTGGACAAGTGGAAAAATTTACGGCTTACTACGACGACATTAAAAAGGATCGTCTATGAAATACAAACATTTTGATGATATTGCGCCTAACCATCGCACAGATTTTGTGATGCTGTATTTTGCCGCATGTCGTTCTTTGCGCGAATTGGAATCGGCCGTACGCCGCACGCAAGATGGTGCATTAACCAATCGCCAGGCGTGGTTACTCCGCCGGTTGATGTACAAATGTGTCCAAATGGCCGCCCGGCATAAATCCGACCAGCGCAAATTCGAAATTGCAACAATATCTGGTAACAGATCCGGTGCCAAGGCTCTTTTGGTCACGTTACCCAGCGCAATAACCGATGCGGATATCGGTCAAATGTTGGCCACGGCCATCCAAAATGATGCTAAGCATATCTTCTTCATAACCCCTATTCGGCCTAGTATAGCCCAACAACGATCGATACAATGGATGAATGATCATTACAGACATCAAAGTCATTGTCCTGATCCCATCGCAAAAAATAGCCAATTAAACCGATTATTCGCTTTCGCCCAGCATGCGGTTTTTGCGTTCGGTTAAAATTTCGCCTTTGTATTTAAAGAAATCCGGTCCACGGTATTGTTTCCAATTGGTGGCAAAATGTTCTTTCATGATCTTTCTGGCCAATTCAGATAATGAATAATCCGTACCGTTGAATGATACTTTCTTTTTATGCGTGGAATCGTTCACTGTGCATTTCAAAACCGTGCCATTTTTTAATGTACGCGCAAATTCTAATGTCGCCCCCGGCTTGATACCAACCGCAGCAAAATCGTATTGTTTTTTGCCTTTTTTATCTGATGCTATTTGGATATCTTCATCTTTCACCACACCATCTTCACCAAACATGGTATTGTCTGTTTTTATCTCTTCGCCTTTGAATCCCTTGGCCAGTACTTCCAATAAAGCCACCGCATCTTCCGGGGCAACTCTGAAAAATTCTCTGTTTGATCTTACGCGGCTACCAGCAAAGATTCTGTGTGCATAAGCTTCATTTTCTTCATAATTATCAACCCTGACGGCGAAATGGCATCTGAACGGCAAAGGAACACCTGTTTTATCAAGTTGCTTCATGCGTTGTTCAACCGTCTTATCTGTGCGTCCGATTTTGATGTAACCAGGCATCGCATCATTGGTTAAAATATATATAATCCCACGCGCCATAATAAAAACTCCTATGTTGTCATGAGAATTATAGCATAAATTTAACCCGAATACAATTTTTAGTAAAATATACCGTATTCATGTTTTTATTGTGCGTTGCACCTATTCATTTCTTGTGATCAGATCATAAGCCAAACTGGCTAAGGCCAAATAATGAATAGCAATATTTCTATCCAAAGATTTTGCCAAATCATGAGCTTTTTCGTTTCTAAATTTTTGAATCGCCATGTTCAGAAATTTTATTCCCTCAAAAAAATCTTTCTCTACCTCATTAACCGGTTCATGCCCAAATATGCGCATATAGTTTTCTTCGCTAAAGGCCCTATGTGCCTGCTCTTCATTTGTTAAATCTTTTAATTTTCGCCTAACTATTTTATAAGCCTCTTCAACAGCATGGAAATAATCTTCTGTCACCAAATATCTTTCAACATGTTCAAATATAGCAGGATGCAATACAAAATCTATATTTGACGTAATATTTGGTTTTACTATCTCCACTGCTGTTCTTCCAACATCGGGCATATTCAATAATTTGTTACCTATTTTCTCAATTTGCTCACTAAATTTGATTGTTAACGATTGTCTTAATTCCGCATTTCTAAAAAATGCGGCAAGCTCCAAAATAACACGCCCAACGGTTTTGTTATTATCTATATCCCAAAATGCACGCATCCGTTTGGCTTTTGACTCACCGTATTTTTTATATTTTTCATCGTTAATATCTATTCCGAAAGCAGCGAATAATTCGCTAAATGTCTTATCTGTAAAATGTAAGACCCACCCTGTATCCATTCTAAGGGCATTTTCTAGATATTCTCTATCCGCTGGTGACAAATTACTCATTTTTTACTACACACTATCTTGACTATATTTTCTATTAAATTGGAAATCTCATGTGGAATAATAACATTTTTGTCTGGTGCATTCCCACCAGGTGAAAGCAATGCCTTTGCTAATTCCAATTTCACAACATCTTTTTCTGGGATTTGTGTTTGTTCATCTTTTGTAGATTCACTAATATTATTGAAATATGGTTCTACAGCCGCCATTTTGATTTCAAGTTCGCGATATTTGTTTTCCTTATCTCTCTGTTTTTTGGATTCATTAGCCATATATACAGCAGGCAATAACAACAATGCCGCTATCGGTAATCTACACAATAAAATATTCCAATTTAGATTAGCAAAAGTCTTCGTTTGATCAAAAACAAATATACTATTACACAAAGCCTCTAGTACGGGCCACACAACCACTAGTGCAAATACCAACATTAAACCGATTGAGCTCCAAAACAATATATTGGCAAAATCTCTCGCATTATCTGCGTACTTTTTTTGAGAACCAACCACTGCCTCTTTGCCGACAATACCATATATTTTCTCTATTTTATGTTGGATCTGTTCCATATCACTAAGGCGTTTTTCTGCTCCGTCTTTTAACAACTGGAAATTTGTATTATATAACTTATCTTGTTCAGCTTTTTGCGCCTCAAACTGACTTGAAAAGTCGTCCAATTTATTAGAAAAATCATTTAATCTTTTTTCTTGAGCCGCAGAAAATTGTTGCTGTTGCGTAGTTGTTATACCATCCAATTGATTAGACTTGTCTTCTATCTTTCTTTCAAGTTTTGCGATATTCTGGGTCAAAACTAAAATCTGTTGATTTAATTCAGAATTTTCTTTGCGCAATTTATTCGTTATATTTGAATTACTGTCCTCAAAATCCTTTACAATTTTATCTAATGCCGCTGAAGTATCACCTTTTTGAACTACCGGTATTTTAGATATAAAATCCAGTAGTTCATTAAGTGTATTATTTATGTGAGTTATATAAGATGAATTTTTACTTTGATGGAACGAGTTCATATATGACGATAAATTATTCAGATTATTTACAATGCTATTTGAAAAAGATGTACCATATAACACATTTTTTTGAGATTTTACTCTCTGCTCTAAAATTTTTAATATGGCCACCTGCTTGTTATAATATTCAATATAATCATTTTCAGAATAATCCTCTGGAGATAAAATAGATTCTATCTCTTTAATTTTATTTGATATCACTTCAATATTATCTGACATAATTATTCTCCAAATTTCAATTGTTTTGATTATAATTTAAATCTGTATCATACTTTTTTATCTTTATTCTTTTTGTCTTTTAACTCATTGTAAATGCTTTTCATAAATATGCCCAAGACCTCTTTCTTGATATCAGTATTGTCTAAAAGCATTGTGAAAAAGTCCTGATTTTGTGTAAATCCTTTCACCAGCGCATCATCAATATGATCATAAAATGGCATACTGAAATTATCTATTGTGTTAGTTTGGGCACTGGCCACCAAATCTGAATCTTTTTTCAGGATATCACGCACCTGTAATGCAGCATTAAATGCCATATCTTTATCAAAATGCTTACCTGTTCTGGCATTGACTTCATCAATAATTTCTGACAACCGGCGTTCTTCATCTTCTGTTAAATTGAATGTTTCGGCGGTTGGTAAGACAACCTTTGGATCAGCAGCAATGTTAACCTTTACCTCTTGCCCCTTTCGTTGTTCAAAATTACTGGCTTGAATCATGCTTTTTAAATCAAAACCATCCCCAGACTTACCTGTTTTAAGGTATGGCAGTAACCACGTAATAAAGTTGTATTTCTTGTACAAATCTATATCCGACACATCTGTAGACACCTGCAATAAAAATTCATAGAACCGGACAAATCTACGCAAACTTACATATAGTTCTCGTTTATCTTTGTCTTGTTTTGCATCAAATGCTCTTTTTGACTTGGATAACAAATTTATGATTTTAATTTCTTTTTGTTTATCCTTAACTTCCGAAGAATAGAATATGTCGTTAGCCTCTATAGCATCATCTAATGTAAATATGTTATAACTATCGATCTTTTCATCCAATTCGTACACAGATTCTGGCGTTACCGTATTACACAGAATTGTTGATGTAAAATATGGTTTAAACGATTTTTCAATATCCTCTATTTTATTAGCAAAATCTAATATAAACACTTTTTTGTTATATGGCGGACAAATTCTGTTCAATCTGGACAATGTCTGTACAGCCGCAATGTCTCTCAGCTTTTTCAAGACATACATTGCACACAATTTATTTTGATCAAATCCGGTCTGATACTTATTTGCGACCAAAAGAACCTGATAGTCACCTTCATCAAACCTTTTTGCTGTTGCTTCTTCACTAAAGCCATTTATAGATGATTCTGTAACGAATTTATCTGTATCATTAGAGATACCCAACTGTTTCTCGGTTACCTTTCCAGAAAAAGCGATTAAAGGATGAACATCTGTATATCCCTTATCTTTCACATAGTCTTGGAAAGCATTATAATATTGCACCGCTTCAACACGAGAACTGGTCACAACCATCGCTTTTGCCCATGGTTGTTCAGATAACACGATATTTTTAAAGTGCTCTACGATTATTTCAATTCTTTGTGCAATATTTGTCGGATGCAACATAGCAAAACGGGCAATTTTCTTTTTTGCTTTTGCTGTTTTGAATTTTGGGTCTTCTGCTATCTTTTTGTTTATTTTAAATAATGTCTCATACGGCGTGAAACTTTGCAAAACATCAATAATAAAACCTTCTTCTATGGCTTGTTTCATAGAATAAAGGTGAAACGCCTCATATCCATTGCCGCTTTGTCTGCCAAACAACGCCAAAGTCGTTGGTTTTGGTGTTGCAGTAAATGCGAACATAGATACATTCTTTTGTTTGCCTTGTTTTTTTATGGTATTAGCTATCATTGTTTCTGCATCATCACCGTCATCATCATCCGATGCCAAAGTGGTGGTAACAGCAGCCATATCTTTACCGGACGTTGAAGAGTGCGCTTCGTCAATAATTACTGCGAATGTTTTGTTTTTCAATCCTTTTACCAGATCTGCAATATACAAAAACTTTTGGATTGTCGTCACGATTATCTTGGTGTTACCTTCCAAAGCAGATTTTAAATCGCCAGAAGAACAATCTTTATCCATAACCTTGATCAAACCAGCCTTGTGTTCCAGCGCACGAACAGCATCTTGCAATTGTCTATCCACAACCACACGATCTGTAACAATCACAACAGTATCATAGATTTGTTTGTTTTCAGTGTCGTGTAATGAAGCCAATCTGTGAGCCAACCAAGCAATTGTATATGTTTTTCCCGATCCGGCACTGTGTTGAATCAAGTAATTTTGCGACGTTTTATTATTAGTCACATCGTCCAAAATCTTTCTGATACAGTCCAGTTGATGATATCTTGGGAATATAATATTTTCTTTTAATTTTTTTGTTTTATCATCTACCTTGCGTTCAACGAATGTGAACTTGGTCAGTATTTCTATCAAATGGTCTTTCTGCAACATATCTTCCCATACATAGGATACCGCAGCAATGTCATTCGGATTTATTGGGTTACCTTTACCGGCATCTATACCTGTGCCGTTACCCTTGTTAAATGGCAAAAAGAAAGTTGAAGCACCATTCAATTTGGTGGTCATATAACATTCTTCCAAATCCATGGCAAAATTTACAACACATCCAGCCTTGAACAAGAATAATCTAGCCTTGGAATCTCTTTCTAATCTGTATTGAGTGATTGCGTTCTCATAGTTTTGACCGGCAGTATTACATTTCAGTTCAAAAGATATTATCGCAAAACCATTCAAAAATAATACCAGATCAATACGTTCGCTGTCTGTTGCCCATACTTCTTCTGCCACAGAGAAAATGTTTTTTGCATACTTTTCATTTAATTCTTTATTATATTCCGTTGCCGGTTTCGTATACATTAACGACAAATGAATATTTGATAAATCGATACCCCGTTTCAAAGTTTCTAACAAAGAGCTTTTCTTGGCCGTTATTTGACCATTTATTACACCGATCAGGGTTTCTTCAAGTTTATTTTTATAAATCTTTTTTAATTGTGCCATTTCATCTGGCTGACTATCATTCAAAAATTTGAACAACAATTCACGATCCATAGCATGCGCACGATCAAAGTTTTCATCTGTGCGTTCAATATAACCGTTATGCTTTTTCAGGTAGTCAATAATGTGTCTTTGATACTGTTTTTCTGTTAGAATTTTATTCATCACTGACCTCCTTTTTGCCAGTTACATATTCATAAATTAGTGATTTTTTATAATTTTCAACGACTTCTAATTGATGTTTCTTGTCTACTATGATTGATTCTATTCCTGCACATTTTTTATCTAGATGTTCAACAATACGGCATTGCTCCTCTAATAACGGTACAATATAGAATAGGTTTTTTATCTTTCCCCAATTGGTATCGCACGTTCTTACCCTTATACCGGTGGATAACGCCTCAAAAACACCCTCGTTTGCCATAGTGCGCAGCAAATACATAAAATACCGTTTAGATTGATCTGTTTCCAGCACATTCAAGACAGGAGATGCTTTGCCCCTAGAATCTGAAATCCCTATAGCTCCCGCAAAACCGTCCATACCATGAATAATTAAATCACCAACGTCAATACCTTGATAGCCAATCTCTTTCTCTGACATGGTAAAACCGTCTTCTCGTCTATTGGATCGCAATGTTACTTCTCCATCCCTAAAACAAGTAATAACCCCGTCATCCTCACGAGTTGGCTTTTGCACATAGGTAAATATATATTTACCTCGTTTTGTTTCCCAATTTGCAGGTATTTTACCAATATATGCAATACCACTATCCTTCATTGGCACTTTAGAATTCAAGCCTTTGGTGACCGCTTCGGAAATAACGGATCGTTTGTATTGTTCTAGTTTATCTATTTGTTCTTGAAGATCAGCCATCACAGAATCAATCTCACCACACTTACGGTCCAAATAATCAGCAATTTTTTGTTGTTCTTGTAGTGATGGCACCAGCAAACAAATTTCTAACAATTCTTTTGCGTTAAGACTACTTCTAACACCGGCATCCCCTAAAGCATTAAATACCTCGTTCATCCACATCATAAGATAATATTTTTCCGCAAATCTTGGATTCATATTTTCATTTGCTTTCAATACTATGTATGCAGGCGATACGATCCCTGTATATTTAGAATATCCTACTCGACTTGTAGAAACATTTTGCAAATCTATCAATTTGAATACCAACTCATCCTTTTTCAGTATCTGATATGTATCGAATTTGTCTGGTTGTAAACCTTCGTTGTCTTCCTTGGATCTTTTGATCACCCCTCCAAGAGTCAAGGCCAATCTATCATATTGTTCTACCTTTGCTCCCACAACTTGCTTGTTGTTGGAAAATACGTATTTACCACGTATAACACTCCATGTACTTGGAATTTGTCCCACCCAGCCTATACCACTATCTTTCATTTCACGCATACCAGCCCCCCTTTAGAACAACTTATTGATTTTGTTTCGAACTTGGTTTTCCAAATCTTGAAATTCTTTGGCTAGCTGTTCGCTTGGTTCTGGTTCTTGATATTTATAGAAATATCTGGTGAACGGAATTTCGGCACCAATTTTGATAGTCTTTTCGCCACGATCATCAGCAAATGTTGCGTTTTCATCACGACCCTCAAAGAATGCTTTGGCATCTGGGATATGTGGTAAAACTTCACGTTCCATATAGTCATCTATATCTTCATCGTATTTGACAATTTCCGTATCTTTGGTTTCTTTATCATATATGATGTTATCTTTTTTATCCCGTTGAATTTCTGCATTCTTGTCCATAATTGATAATCCATCGGTCACTTTGGTAATGATTTTTTTATCAAAACCCTGCATTACACCCGTAATATATGGTTCGAATTCTTTTGGTGATAGAAAAAGCTTATCTGAACAATTATCATTCAGCACCTTCAGAATAGAATCATACAAAGGTTTATTAGCTATAAACTCTCTTTGTTTCTTCTTTTGTTTTTCATCCAATGGTTCCAAAGAATTTTCATACTCATACATCTTGCCTTCGTCATAAATGGACGACAAACAACCGTTTTGCACCATGTTTTCAATGCGTTCTGGTGTAATCGCATAGCTGCGTTGTAATGGTTGCATGATGGTATATTCACGATACATAAATTCTGTATTCTTGTATATTTTCACCAGTTCGTTTTCTTTAAAGTTCGTGTATAATTCTGTGATGTTCTTTCTGTCTTCTGGTGATAACTCGTTTCTTTTATTACCCAACGCTTTGCGTAGCTTATGATAGATACCGGAAGCATCGATCAGTTGAATTTTACCCTTACGTTCTGGTCTTTTATTTTTGGATAATATCCACACATACGTTTGAATTCCGGTATTGTAGAATAAATCTGTTGGCAACGCGATAATCGCCTCTATCAGATCTTGTTCCAGTAACCAGCGGCGAATTTGACTTTCACCAGATGCTGTACTACCAGTAAACAAAGGCGACCCATTTTCAATGATAGCAGCGCGGCCAATTTTGTCTTGCATCTTGGCAACCGCAGATTGTAAGAATATCATTTGTGAATCACCACCAGATGGCAACCCGGCCCCCCAACGACCATAATCTCCTTTGGCATGCTCTTTTCTTACTGCATCTTCCTGACCATCTTTGGCATCTTTACCGGACCAAGGCGTTCCAAAGGGTGGATTTTCAATCAAGAAACGCATCTGTGTGTTTTCAAAACAATCTTCCTTGAATGTGTCTGCGTGACGAAAATTACGTGCATCTTGCCCCTTGATTAACATTTCTGCCAAACCAATAGCATAAGATGGTCCCATAAATTCTTGACCAAACAAACGAACATCCGCAGATGGGTTCAAGTATTTCAAATAAGAAAATGCTGTAGATAACATACCGCCAGTTCCCGCAGCCTGATCACACACAGTTATAACTTTATGGTCTTCAAAAACATCATCACAACCTTCTGCTGTCAAAATAGAAACCAAACACTTGATGATATCACGCCCCGTGTAATATTGCCCTGCATCCACATTTTGGAAGAATCTGCCTATCAGATTTTCAAAGATGTACCCCATTTTGATAGAATCATAAGTAGCAGGGTTCAAATCCAATTCAGAAAAAGCCTTCATGACCGTAAACAAACAACCACCCTTGTCCATGGTTTGAATATGATTAAACAATTCCAATTGAGACATAATATCTCTTACGTTTGCAGAAAAACCATTGATATAACTTTTGAAATTTTCAGCCAAATTGTCGGTATCATTCAACAATTCTGCAAGATCGTAATGACTTGTATTATAAAATTGAAAACCAGCGACATTTTCTAACATTTGGGCTGGTAAATCTGGATTGGATTCGTATGCTTTAATAACCGCTTCTTTGGTTGGAACCAGTGCACACTCCAATCTGCGTAAGATGGTCATTGGAATAATCACATCACCATATTTATCTGGCATGTATGTTCCACGCAATTTATTAGCAATCGACCAAATAAAATTCGCCTCTGCTGTCACATCAACCGGATTATCATCCCACAACAAATCAAGTTTATTATTCAAAACCATCTTTTTTCTCCATTCGGCATAGTTTTTTTGCTTCTTGGTAGGGATCATAGCAGATTTGTTATGATTTTTTCCATAGAAAAATTATTGTTTTTGGCTTTGTTTTTATTTGTCGTTTCCGTATATAAAACGTTCTGCATTGTGTCTTTGACTTTCGTTAAATACCTTTACCAGCGCATCTGGACAACTGCCAGCTTCACCTGTTACAGAACACCTGAAAGCATCACTTATAACAACCGGTAATCCTGCCATCATCATTTTTATCAATCTTATTTTAGCTTCTTCTGCCATTACTTTTGCCGTTAAAACAAGTATAAGTTTCGATGATATTGGTAAAAATATTTGGGAATGCGGCAAATCAAAACCGCTAGTTTTTCCATTGTCTTCCATAAAAGCCAAATGATTATTTAGCACAGTTGGATTATCCGAAGTAATGAATATTTGTTTGCCAGTAGCTTTGAACAATACCCATTCCATTGATGCTATGGCATCACGAATAACATTATCATGCTCTATATCGTACAAAGAATTGTAACTCATAACCCGCGCAAAATTATCGTCGATGTTAACATCATCACAATAAAAGCTTTTCTTTATATTCCCATCTGGTCCATGCAAATCAAACAAATGCAGATTGTTAGTTTGCAAAATGTTTTTTACATGATTTACGTATTTTCTGGTTCTATAAAATTGGCACAAAATAAAATCTTCAACAACTCGTTTATCGTTGTCTTGCAACCAACCAATAGATTCTGTTTTAACAATAGTATCAATTATCGGGGCTGTTTTGTCTTCTAAACCTGCAAATTGCTTTTCTAGTGAAATATCACCATTCATGGTCTTCAAATCATAAAAACGGTTTTCTTGAGCAACATTGATTATGTTGGTTTTATATTTATTTTTGGTTTTCAAATCGGTTACCGCAATAGTTTTGCCATCGGCACAAAAGTGTTTTAACAAAAATCTCGGCACATAATGCTGGCTTTTTGTTTCTGGCATTACGCAACCCCAGTTCTATACACCAAGGATTTATACAATAGATGCTTGATAGCACGTTCCCTAACTTCGCCTTTTAATTCGCGCAAAGCAACATATGCGGGGATTCTGTCTGTTATGTATTGTAATTCTTTTCTGGGATTGTGGTTTACTGGTTCGTTTGGCGATGGTGGATTGATACCAAGCATTTCATGCAATTCGTCAATTTCGTTATGATATCTTTGCAAACTGATATTGAATTGTCTTTGCACACGCAAATCATCGTTGCTTTTCAATGCATTGTAGTTCCGTTTTGCTATTTCCAGATCCACAGAACAATTGCCAATAGCACCCGTTTTGTTTAGTAAATCAAAAACAAACTCAAAATCGTCCATAGCGTCATCCTTTTATGCTTTCGGTCAATTTGTAGATGCCAGCAAATACCGTCGCCGTATATTCAGGCTCCTCACAAAACGAAATAGCCCATTGTTTAGCCTGCTTCATGGCATTATTATAGCCGTTTTCCATTGTGGCAAAATCAAAATATGGGCCTTCATGTGGTGTTTTTTCATGGCTATAACCAGGCATCGTTGGGGCCCGTAATTTGCTTTGATTTGTTTTTGCGCTTGTTGATATCTTTGTTATACCACAACAAAGTAAGCCGAATGTTTCTATACTTGGTGCATTAAATGCGATATTAACAGGCATATATTTTTTCTTTAACCCCTGAACAGAATGATTAAACGCTTGAACTTTTGTGTATGCTTGATGAACCTTTGCTGGTTTATCATTATCAAAAACAATCCATAGTTCGCTTTTCCCATAGGTCTCTTGTTTTTTAGAAAACTCTATTGCATATTGTGCTAAACTTAAAGGGTCAGTATCAGATTTCTTATAAAACCAAACAATTGTGCAATTATATTTTTTACACAATTGTTTGATATAAGTCGCTTCTGTACCGCAGTCACCACCCTCGCAGGCAAGATATATTGTCTTTTTTGGTACTACTCGTGATCTAGAACAACAAATTATTTTATTATTTCTTGCCATACTTGTTCGCCTCCTAAGAAAGGAACTGCACCATACCTACCATTGATGTAATCCTTCTCCAGATCTTTATCGAAACGTGGATTTATATCCGTCAACGGATACAATCTGCTGGAACCATCGCTGTCTTTTTCTGTAAACCAAATTTCATCAACTCTCCAAATATCATGAGACAATAACAGCGTGTTATGCAGCACCGCTATGATTTGCCCCCCCATAGGATTATTTAATAAACTTTTCAACAGAACCTTTGATAAAAACGGATGGAATAAATTATCAAACTCGTCTAACAACAACAATTTGCTGCCTTCTGTTTTCTTGAATGAATACAACATGAATCCCAGTTTAAATAACTTTATCGTCCCAGCAGATTCTCTGTTTGTTGGGAATTGTGCGTCACCATGGAACATCACCAATTGCCGGCATACCACGCGACCGTTTTCTAACGAAAAGAAATAATAATCTTCGTCTTCTTGGCGACACAACACTTCACCACGAGTCAATGCTGCTAAGTCCAGTCTCATAAGTGTTGTTTGTGGCACATCCAATTTCTTGAAATCCACATCGGTTATTCCGAAATCCGCTTGAACAAGTAAATCAAGCAAAAACTTTTTAAATTCTGGGAACTTAAAATTGTGGTACACATATAACGGATTTATTTGTGTTTTTGGATCAAAATAACCTATGCTGCGCAAAAAGTGAATTGCGTTCAATATGTGTTGTTTATTTTTAACATCATTATCAAAAATACCATCCATTATCATTTTGGATAACAATGTTCTATTTTTGGAAAAACTGCAGTTTTTATAAAAATTATCTGTAAATAACTTTCCAAACTCTTTTTCAACCCCCGTTCTTTTAAAGATCAAATTTTTCTTGTTTTTTTCCGCAAAATACAATTCCTCATTGGATATCTCATCCTTTGAAATTGAAATTTTATAATTATACTTGAACCCGTTTGATATAAAATTTACCTCAAACTCAACAGGCGCATCATTGTTCAACATAAAACGATTGGAATTGATAAATGCAACAATGTCCCTGTCGCCAATAGCAGTAAACTCAGACAACATGGTAATTGTGTGTAACAAATTGGTTTTACCGCTAGCATTGGCACCATAAATCCCTACGCCAGAAAGTAAATTGCCCCCGATTATGTGTTCCTTGTGCTTCTGGATAGATGTTTTTTCCATAGACAATGTGATTTTATCTTTGAACGAAGAAAAATTAGAAACAGAAAAATCTATAAGCATATTTTACTCCTTGTTTGGCACAAAAATATCATTTTTTGACCAAAAAGTCAAGATAAATGTGAAAAAATCACATTTATTTGTAAAAAACGATGGTTTTTGATCATTCTTCATAATTTTTCACCATTTTGTTGTTCGCCGATCTGTGTCCCAATCGGCATTGTTTGGCAGTGTGCTTTTACTCCTTTACATGACCACCATGCATGAAAAATTTTCATTTGTAAAGTCTTTATTTTCTGCGGATTTTAGCGTTGATACATGATGATACACTATGATACATTTAACCCAAAAAATGAGAAATTTTTGTATTTAAACATCTATTGAAACATTTAAATGCGCTTTGATACAAATTGATATAAATTGGCACATACGACCACTTTTCAAAGAAATTACTTTTGAAATTCCTCCAAAAATGAAAAAATGCCAAAATGTGTCCGCACCAGGTCCGCACCCTAGGTCCGCACTTAACACATTGAAAATACGATTCTTTTTTCTGCAGGGTGCGGACCGCGGACCGTTTTTTTAGTTCTGTGTGTAGCGAGGTGGCACGCTCGCCGTTACCCTCGATAAAAAACATCTGTCACAGAACCTATTTTATTTTTTACCGCGTATTTCCGCCATTTTTTTCAATTGTGGCTTAAGGCTGAGGAACATCCACGATCATGACATTTGCCAAGAAAAACATCTTGATATTTTATAATACATCCAGATTGATTGAAATATCTATGAACACTTTTAAAAACATTATTGACATTTCGATACTTGTACGTAATTTCTCAACAAGTTTTCAACAATTTTTTTTGCATTTCTTCTTTCTCTTCCTTTTAATTTTATTTTTATTTATATATATTTCTTCTTTCTCTTCTTCTACTGATGATTTCTATCGTGATTTCTGGTATGAAATTTGTTCTGATTTCAATATTGATTTCAGGTGTTTTTTTAAGAATAAAAAAGTGCTGTCGATGCGATTAAACCATCGCAAAATATCAAAAATATGTTTTCAAAATACTATCCGCATATTGCGTTCGCAACGTTATTGATTGCGCGATAAGTGCTACTATCCATGATGTGCGTGTACCCTTCGGTGGTGGTTATACGACTGTGGCCTGCCGCTTCCTTCATGGCGGCCATATTTTCGCCTATATTCGCCCCCATACTGATGAAAGAATGCCGCAGATCGTGTATTCGCATGTGCGGAAGTTTTGCGTATTCAAGCGCCCATTCAAATGGTTTACGTATGTTGTTTATTGGTCTTGTGATATTACCCACACCAGGAAATACGTATCTACTACCCAGCGCAAGAGCTTCATCCAGCGCAGTTTGTAAATATGGTATCACTGCATCGGATAATTTTACATCTCTGGCACCAGTCTTACTGTCTTTCAAATGTATAACTTTATGCATAAGGACAAGCTCGTCTACTTCCAGGCCTGTTATTTCAGATGCACGACACCCGGTTAACATTAAAACGCGTAGTGCATTAAACAAACGAGGATGCATTTTGGATACTTCTGGTCCAACGTCCAGCGCATGAGACAATGCCCTGTATCCTTCTTGATCCAGAATTTGTGGTTTATAAACTTGATTTGAACCCTTACGGACGTATTTACATGGGTTTGTATTGCGATTTACATATTTATACATTTCGCACCAGTCCCAGAAATTTGAAAATAACGACAATGCTTTATTTGCGGTTGAAAACGATATCTTTTTCACCCATTTAGCATAGGCGTCCATTACATGCTTTTCTTCTATCTGGCGCATGTATAATTTATCAAACATGGGCCCCAGGTATAATCGATATTCGCCCCAATTGGAATCTTGCGTTCTTGGTTTCTTGTAAACCTTGGCATATTTTTCCATGTATTGGGGAAATAGATCTTCGAATTTTTCACCAAGATCTTCCTGTTGTTCTGTTTTTTCACGACGCGGGTCTTGCCCATTGGCAATTTGACGCCGCAAATTCCATGCCATTTCACGAATGTCTTTAATTGAATAATCGTTATATCGCCCGATATAAAGATTGCATTTCTTGTTATCGATTTTACATCCCAAGAAAAATCTGATTGCGCGCGTTGATGCGGAATACCGCAGAAACAATCCGGGGATTGTTCCATCGCTTACCTGTAAATTTACATCAGAACGCAACAAATGTATCCAAGTATCGCGAAACGGCTTCGTATAGCATTTCCATTGCTTTTCCATATGTGTAACTCCTTTGGTTGCGACTACACAGTGCAACACACAAATAAAATAGCAAGTAAAAACAACTATTTTTTGCCGATTCTTTGTTGTTCCAACCATTGATTCACATCGGATTTGCGATATCGCACCATTTTGCCGATTTTAAAGTATTCCGGTCCAGTACCCAGCGCACGATATTGACTTAATGCCGAAATGGATGATTCAAGATATTGAGCCAACTGTCTTGGCGTCATAAGTTTATCTTTTTCTCCGTTTTCGTTTATAAAATAACAACTTGTATCTCTCTCCATCCCCCAATTTTTTTTGAACTCTTGTTCCATGTTTTTCTCCTTTGGGTTTTGATGGTTTTTGTCCGGTTTAAAAATGTCTCAAGATATCGTCAAATATCGCAACATTTTTTAATATCCGTACATATAATTTATAGCACATTAAAAAACAAAAATCTTCTAAAAACCGCAGAAAATTGTACTTTTTGTAGTAACAAAAATGTATCATAATGTATCAAAAGCATAAAAAAGACTAGGTTAGCAACATTTATCAACATTTGTCCAATTTACGCATCGGCGTCACCCGACAAAAAAATGACTTTTTTGCCAGATGTAATTTTGATAGAAAAAGCATATATTTTTCTATAAAAAACTGATAATAATTTTTTATGAAATTCCGTGCACCAATTTTTATGGGGTGCTTTTTTGTTTGCTTTGGATACATTTAGCTACACGACGACACAATTTTTTTGCTACACAGGGGCTACACAATAAAAATTTGCTACACGGTGGATACACGGCTACACAATTCGCAAGCCCACTATTTCTGCACCACACACGATGTTCACAAAAAATTTTTCTGAATTTTTTGGACCTGCTGTTAATCCGTGTGTCGGTTGAGCAGATGGGATGGCAATGGTGTCATTTTGACGATTTTGTCTGATTCCTGCTGGGTTGACACATTTTCTGTTCGAAGACGCTGCATAAGGTCTGAAATATTTTTACCCAGGCTAAGTAAATCTAAGACATCTCTTGTACGACCCATGTTCAACCCTCTGAGCCAGATTGGCCTAAAGTCTTTGGAAGATATGATTTAAAAGACTTTTTCATTGAAAATCTAACATCTTTATCTTCTATTTCGCAGTTCGAGGAAACACCCCAAAGGATTTTAGATTTATCTTCTATCCTGCCAGTTATATTTCAATTTTTTATACAAACTTGTGAACGTCTTTTTCTAAGAATCTTTTCTTGTGAACAGTTTGTGCTCGATTATTGATATAACTAAAACGTGGACAGTTTTCATCATGGTCGTTTATAATGCCACACGCCTGCAGGTGTGAATATATTGTGACTGGTCCCAGGTATTTGAATCCGCGATGTTTCAAATCACGACTTATTTTATCTGACAGGCCATTGCTGACAGGAATATAACCATCATTATGTTTATCGTACAAAATGGTTTTATTATCAGAATATGCCCACAGGTAATTACAAAAAGATCCAAATTCTTTCCTGATTTGCTGAAAGCATTTTGCGTTGCCGATAATAGCTTTTATCTTTCGTTCTGATTTTATCATTCCCATTGTGTTCAGAATGCGCTTAATGTCGGTATCATCATATGATGCGATTTTATCATAATTGAAATTATCAAAGCATTTTCTGAAAATATCACGTTTATTTATCATCAAATCCCAGCTAAGCCCACACTGCATAACCTCCATCATCAAATATTCAAATTGTTTCCTGTCATCGCGAACTGGTACACCCCATTCGTTATCATGGTATTTTTGATTCAATAAAGATGTGTGTTCCCAATTACAATATGACATGTTTTTTCTCTGTCAGGTCGAAAGATGCGACAATCAACTGTTTTACATTTTTTTGCGGCACTGTGCCATCCAAAACAACCGACACCCAATTTGCCTTGCTCATATGATACGCAGGCAGAATACCAGGAACATCACGTAAGAATCCAATATCATCAGTCGAACATTTTACATTTATAACGTCTATATTTCCATCGCCAGACAGTTTCAAAACCCGTCGTGGTACAGTCATAATAATAGCAAACCATTTTTTATTACTAGCGTGCCGAAAAATACAATATGTTGGATAACGTTTCCACAGGTATTCTGGGGAAGCGTTATATTTTTTATCTATGAATTTTATGATTTCCTGTTTCATTATTTCAAATTGGTCTTAAAGAATTGTTCCATTTTATCAAATGGTATTACATCCATATTGTCATATAAATCAACATGGTTTGCCCCTGGGATAATCATCAATTCCTTATTATTACCAGTGAGTTTAGCAAAAGCACCTTCACTGAAATAACGGCTGTGCGCCTTTTCGCCGTGTATCAATAATACAGGGGTACGAATTTCGTGTGCATATTGCAAGATTGGCATGTTGATAAATGACAAAGAACTTGTCTTGTTCCAACCGCCGTTTGAATTCAATGAACGTTTATGATATCCACGTGGTGTTTTGTAATATGCATAGTAATCTTTAACGAATTGTGGCGCATCATTTGGTAATGGGTCAACAACACCACCCGCCAAATCATACTTGCCATTTTTGTAATCAACGGTTCTTTGATTATTCATTGCAACCTTGTTTGCGTATCTGGAATCAGCATTATCATCAGCATCAAAATAGCCATTTGCGTTTACACGTGTCATGTCATACATTGTTGATGCAACGGTTGCTTTGATTCTGGTGTCCATTGCTGCAGCGTTGATTGCCATTCCACCCCAACCACAAATACCAATGATACCAATTTTTTCTGCATCTACATCTTTGCGGTTTGCTAAGTAATCAACGGCGGCAGAAAAATCTTCTGTGTTTATATCGGGGGATGCAACATAACGAACATTGCCACCACTTTCACCAGTAAAAGATGGATCAAAAGCCAAAGTTATAAATCCACGAGATGCCATTTCTTGTGCATATAAACCAGAAGATTGTTCTTTAACTGCACCAAATGGACCAGATATTGCAATTGCGGGCATCTTGTCAGCGGTTCTATTTTTAGGAATGTATAAATCCCCAGTAAGTTTTATTCCATATCGGTTATGAAAATGTACTTTTTGTGAAATTACGGTCGGATTCTTGGCAAATGTTTTATCCCATTTGTTGCAAGGTATAAGAAAATAACCCAGTATTCCTAAGATTAACACGATTGCGATTATGATTGCTGTTTTCATTTTTTCTCCTTTTGTGTTTATATGATATATATACCAATGTCGCGATTATTTAGCAATGAAATTTTGGTATGTTTTCAATTAAAGATAAACACAACAACATTAAAAGAATTGTCTGTGAAATATATGTTTATAAACTTTTTTGTGACACGTATATGCCCTTTTTTATCAGTGCTGTGCGCAGGTTTGCATAATATTCAACATACGGACGCAAATGATGATTATAAAGCGTGGAATCATTACTTATCATCACAATCGGGACATCTTTTTCCATGCATCCTTTTATCACAAATGGGGAATCATCAAAATGAAGATCTGGTTTTATTTCACGCAAAATATCCGACTTTAATCCCGGCATATCATAGACCTGGGAAAAACTGCAATTTATGCCAGCGTTACGCAATTGACGAAATGTTTTTTCAGGCTGTTTTAATCTGCGTTCGGTCACAAAAAATATTTCCATTTCTTTGTTCGCAATAAGGCTGTTCAAGATGTACGGTATTCGCTTGTCAAGCACCGGCATATTATAAAGCATATCATCAGACCACAAATCAATCAAATGATTGCAAACGGATTCATCATATATGCTGGCAATATCCCACGAAGTTTGTTTTTTATACGGTTGACCTGCCCGTTTAAAAGCCTCTTTGACAAGTGGTTTTAAGTTAAAAATAACATCGTCTAAATCAAAACTGATACGAAAATATGCCATAATATTCCTTTTCGGCTGATTCTAGCCGGCAACAGTCAACATGTCAAATATTTATAAAAAAACCGCCATATTGGCGGTTTTTATTATCTTTGACGATTACGAGCAGGCGCACAATAAACGTTTTCCAATCCTGTTGCAATACCTTCATTGGTTTTTGGTCTGTTTGTTCCACCAAAACTGAAAGTGAATCGGATTTTTTTGTTTTGTGACCAATCTTGTCTGTATCCTTGGCCAACCAATTCAACATAACCTGTTTCATCGGTATAATAATTAACAGACGTTCCTGTCAAAATACCGTTTCCTTGTTCTGAACCAAACAAACCATCTTTGACAGCCAAACCGTTATCTTGAACACCTTCGCGATAGCCTGTTTCTGTTGTATTTGCGTTTGGTAATTGCCAAGTTTCCGCTATTGTTGTTCCGTTGACATTTTCAAAAGTAGAAACAACAGAATTATTGGTTCTGATAATTGTTACTGTGTACCAATTCTTGAAAGGCATAACAATAGTTTCGTTCTGCAAAGCATCAATTGTAAATGTTGCAGAATCGCGTCCAGTAGAAATAACCATCAATTGTTCCGAACCTTGACGATTGTCATATTTTACATTCCCATATGCTGTTGTTTTAAATGTTTGTGGTTGAACAACTGAGGTATTTGTTATTTCATAATCATGCAAACCACCAGAAAACATGCTTGTAAAACCTTCGGAATAATCAAGGGTTGCAGCATCAAATGTTCCAAAATCAGAATATTTCAGGTTTTGTTGCCAACCATTTGAATTAAATGTCACGTAAAATGGTTCGTCTTGTGTCCATTGACCTTGGTTATTCAATATAGCATTACGTATTTGTTCTGCATGATACGTTTCTTCTGGATGTTTTGATAAAATACGTGACTGTGCCAAATTCGCTAATTCTTGGTTCGTCATATTTGCATATTTAGAATTATATTCTGCATCTGAGACACAATCTATCATCCAATTACCACCACCATATTCATTAGAATATTCTACTTTATACACCCAATATGCCGGAGTAATAAACTTTGCACTGCCGTTGACACTGGCATTATCAATTCTTGTTAAATCATATGGATTTTGTAGACTATTATCACGATCTTTCATATCACGCAATTCTGTAATACCATTTACATAGCCTGTATAGTTGTCTGTGCGCAACACAAAACAATGAGTATCTTCTGTTGGTTCGTAAAACGCGGCACCAGTCGCATATGGCATATGTGTCATAAAAGAATCAACAGGAACATTTGGAATTGTATCCGCCACACTTGGCACAGAATATGTGTTATCTGGTGTTTTTGGTGCATCTGGTTCGTTTTTATCCATCATTTTACAAGATGGCATCAAACCCATAAGACCTGCCAAGACAAATGTTTTTGTTTTATGATTATTTATCTTTTTAATAAATTTTTTCATATTTGTTCCTTTTTATCTTTGTTTTACCCCACCAAAAACAAAACCAATTTCAGCACCTTTTAATAATGCACCTTCTGTTCTGACTTCATCAATAAAACCTTGAACTACAACTTCGCTTGGTTCTGTTTCGTCACTTGATGCCTTTGCTTTACGTGCAGGTGCACAATAAACATAATCTAAACCAGTGGTAATATTTTCTTCTTCACCAAAATACTCTGGCAAAGACATAGCTATTGACTGATTTACATTTTCAGTCGAAAGCCATTTTATTTCTGGCATAATATCTGATGCACCTATTGTATACGAATTATTTTGCGTTTCAGTATATAATCCCCATACGTTTTTAGGTAAAGAAGATTGATAATTTTCAGCACGCATTTCAATCTGATATGTTTGACGATTTGTGATTATTCTTATTGTATACCAATTATTAAATGGCATTATCAGAGTATCTGCATCAACACCGTGCGACAATGTTGCCGTGGCAGAATCTGTTGCGAAAGTGCGCAAATCAACACCTGTTATTCCACCATTAGCTCCAGAATGTTCAACAGATTTTTCCGCTGGCATAACAGAAATATATGCAGTCCCTTTAAATTTCATTGGCGCAGATGGAGCATTTAAACGTTTATGTTCCACACCACCGCAATAAGGGAATGTTTCATGTTTGGTTGAATCGCCCATAACAGGTTGTGATCCTTCACATAATCCAACATCAGAATGTTTTAAACCAATCTTTGCACCAAAAGATAACATAGATACTGAATCTTCGCCCTGGGTCCAAACGCCATGACCATCTATAATGCCCTGATAGATATTTTGGACATGTCCAGGATCTGCATTAACAGATTGCAAGTGATTTTTTGCCAATTGTGCCAATGCACTGTCGGACATATTTGCAAATATGTTTTGATAATCATTTGCTGAAACACCTTTGATTTTCCAATCTTCTGCTGGGTCACTAAAGAAACCACCAACATAAAAATGCCATTCGTTATCTTTAAAGAAAGCTTTTGTATCCATAGGATTATAACGACGTTCCATATATTCTTCTGAATCAGAATTCCACATCAAACTTTCCCCAGAATACGAATCTGATGATTCTTTGCCATAAATACCCGCAACGTTTCCATCTGCACCAACATCTGGTCTGAAATAGCAATCTGAGCCAACATAAAGTTTTGTATTATAGATATCTGACAAATGTTTCAAGAATGTATCGCCACTTGATTGATCATCAGTATCTACAACATAATGAGTTTGGGTTGTTTGTTGTGAATTTGTTTTTAGTTCTGGTTCCACGACATCTTTACATGCCGTCATTCCGCCTAATAAACCAGACAATATAAAAACTTTTGTTTTTGTTGAGTACAAATTTTTGAATATGTTTTTAAATTTAAATCTTTTATTCATGTGACACCCTTTTTGATGTTTCGACACAAAAATAGCACAACAAATAATTTTGTCAATCAAAAATATAAACTGCTAACAAAAGCATACTTTCCTGTTAAAAAAACTTGATTTTCGGATTTGATATGCTAGGCTGGTATTCCCTTGCCCCCTAAAAAAGAGGTATAAATATGGTGGAACGAATAAACGACATACAATCAATAGAAGCACCAAAACGCAATCATTTTTGGTGGGATGTTGCATATACAGTTAACAACAAACAATATCTTAAAAGCTTTTTGGACGTTGCAAAAGCATACGCGTTTTTTAATACAAACACGAACAAAAGATAATACCATGCAAAAAGTTGCTGCTGCTGTTATAAAATATGAAGACAAGGTTTTATTGATGCGTCGTGCACCAGGTCAAAAACTTGCCGGATTCTGGGAATTTCCAGGTGGCAAAGTTGAAAATGGCGAACGCGTGTCAGCGGCACTTCATCGTGAATTAGACGAAGAATTAGACATCAAGGCAAAAATCGGCAAATTGATAACATCTGTCAAAGATGGCGCATATGAAATATATGCATATGATGTTAAATATTACGATGGATTGATAAGATTGTCTGTGCATGACGACATGGAATGGGTTCCATTAAATATGGCACTGTCATACAAATTGTTGCCTGCCGATAAAAAAATCGTAATGTATATAACAAAAACCAAAGAAGAAAAGGCAAAACCTGCATCAATTACTTCTGTTATTGATCAAATAATTACCAGACCCGTATTGGACCCAAAAACTAATAAATATGTTGTTGAAATCAAAAACGGATTCTTTGGCAAGACACAAAGTTTCCCATCAGAAGATAAGTCACTTGAATTTTATATGGATACCGTGCGAGATATTATGCAAAACATACAAAAACGCCCGTATATTCCAGAAAGATAAACAAGGTTGTCCGTAAAAACCTAGGGATTTAAACAATTTGTTTAGATCCCTGTTTTTTTGCATAATTCATATGTGAATTTGGATATAAAATAACAAACATTTTGTTTTCCAATTCAAACACCAAATTGAAACATATCCAAATTCACATTTTTTATACTTTTTTCTTGATTTTTTGTTTTTTATATGTCAAAATTTGCCCCGAACGCGAATGAAACAGTTCGTATGGAGGCATAGCTCAGTTGGTAGAGCAACTGACTTTTAATCAGTGGGTCCAGGGTTCGAGTCCCTGTGCCTCCACCAGAAAAATTAAATCACCTTTTGGTGATTTTATTTTTTTGTGGCACATTTGGACGAGAACCCTCGCAACTAAGTTGCTGGTTCGAAAACAAGTAGGTTTTGCAAGTAAAACGCAGCGAAACCGTCACGGTTTGCACGCAGGCATTTATGCCGAGTGAGTCCCTGTGCCTCCACCAGAAAAATTAAACGACCCCAAGGCCGTTTTATTTTTTCTCTTGTTGTTGGATTTTTTTACGCGTGGTGTATCCGGTGGCATAAAACCAATCGTCTATCATGGAAAGAGTTGTTTCAATATATCGCGCGATTTCTTTTGGCGAATTATGATATTTACATTCATTCAGAATCTGGTTCAATTCTTGTGCAATAAAAGACAAAATTTGCGTATGTTGTGGCTCAAGGACTTCGATTTTATCGGACTTGTAAAGCAAATCTTCCAGATTATTTAATTGTATACGGATTGCGCGCAGATACCGCGGTTCCAACGCCAGTTTTTTATAATTCAGATTGATGTCCTGCATTGGAACTTCGATACGAGTTAATCCAATAATATTTTTCATTTGTGCCAGTATTTTGAATAAATAATCGTCCAAAGTATTTATCAATGTAGTATGTTGATGTTTATGAACACGACGCGTGATTAAAAAATTAGAATAATCATAAAACAAAAACACCAATGGTATAGCTAAAAGCGATGCCGCAACATTATCCATTAAATCTATCCATCCTGCATCATGCAGGTAATCTTGGGATATATCAAACACAATTATTCCGCCGGCGATAGACAGAACATAGGGTATTGATTTCAAAATAAAATGCATCAAAGTCATGCCAGATATTATACACCCCACCCCAACATTTGTTCACAGGAACATAAGCCCAAAAATCCGCCCTATCGCACTTGAAATCACACCAAAAAAATGCTATAATTACAAAGAAAGATTGGTGTTTACAAAAGGGGCATGTTATGGCAAAAGGTGATATGGATGATTTTTTAAAACTGTATTATCGGCGTTTACACACCGATGCCATGCCCGACAGTGTTCTTGACCAATTAGTCGAAGATAAAAAGAAAGGGCTTTTAACCGGACATCAACAGGAATGGTTTAAGGATTTTCTAGAAGAATACCAAGATGCCGATGGCAATACTAAATACAGGGCAAAGGCTCTTCCTGAATTAAAGGACACAAGCGAATTACACGAAGATGAATTAATCAAATTATACAAACGTCTTGCCATCGTAATGGCGGCTATGAAAAACGCCAGTATTTTTTATGATTCTGTAAACGATGCAAATGCATCGGCTTTTGTAAAACACTGGGTTGATGACCTGCAAATTTTTCCTATTCCAAAGGCAACAAATGAATGTAAAAACGGTATAGAAAAAATTATATTTTTAACAACCCAATCGCCTCAAAGAGACAACATCAACCAAATCATTGCGGATGAAGTCAAGGACGATAAAGGTAAGGCAGTATTTAAAGACACCGCAGCAGTTGAAAAATTTATCAATGAAA
The DNA here is from genome assembly GCA_900321105.1 of uncultured Pseudomonadota bacterium. Taxonomy (GTDB): domain Bacteria; phylum Pseudomonadota; class Alphaproteobacteria; order Rs-D84; family Rs-D84; genus Enterousia. Next base: position 96,725 of record OOHL01000002.1, read on the forward strand.
AATGCATATCTAAAGATAAATACAATTCTGATACATCTGTACAAGAAAAACTTCGCAAGATTGCTTACACGCTTATCAGCACATGGCGCAATGCACGCGATAATGATGTGACCGCTAACGCCATAGGCAGATATATAGAAGACATACAACCTGTTTCTCTAGACAAAGGTTTTTCTGTAATAGATGTTGACCCTAATAAACTTAATGATTTCAGGGATATTTATGGATCACAAATACTTAGTGAATTGTATAACGATAAATCTGTGCGTGCAAAATTTGCGGACAAAGATAAATCCGGTTTTGTTGAAATTATAGAGAAAGCAGAAAAGAAAATAAGTTGGCACGACAAAAACAGCAATGATTATGTTGAACCAAAAATTGAAGATTCTTTGAACCCTGTACAATGGATTGAAAAGCAGGTCAAAGATACATATAATGACACACTGAAAAAATACGAAGAATTACGTGGTGGACATTTATTTTTTGGTCCACATGCCAAGGAAATCTGCAAGGCAATTGACAAAGAAGGTATAAAACCAGCCGATGGGTTACCTGGATTGTTAGACAAAGCTGCGGCTGTAAAAAAACGCCTTACCAATAAAACTCTTGCGGAACATTTTGATTGGTTTACCGAAACAATGGGCGCATTAAAAGACAAAATTCCAAAGGCGATTGAAGGTTGTTGGAAAGATGCCAAACAAATGAAATGTGTGATTGAACAAATCATATTAAAGGCGACAGATCCTAACGACAAAGCAAACTTGAAATCTAACATGGAAAAAGCCAAAACCGCTATGGAAATCATGACTGTTATGAAATATGGCATGATGACCAGCAAAATTATGGATGCCATGAGAAAAACTGATTTTAATATATTTTCAGATGGCAAATTATCATGGAATAAAAATGAAGGTATCCAATTCGTCACCAAGGCATTCGACCAAAGTGTCAAGGCGGCATTCCTGGGGGTTGGTTATGGTATCACATTTGCCAGAAATAAAATAATGATGCGTGATATGGAATTTACAGACAAAAATAATTCCGGCGGACCATTAGCAAACAGATTTTCATACTGGAAAAACACAATAGCAAAATCTGGTTCACAAGAAAAAAAGGATTTGGGTAATATTATAGCCAACAAACAAACAGAACTTGCACAAAAAGAACAAGACAAAACAAAATTAGGCAATGAAACCGTTAATGTTGGCGGTCGCGTATTACACTATAACGATAATGACATAGGAGATATCAGAACACATAAATCCGATTTAGAGGCACAACTTAAACCATACAAGGATGCAAAAGAAAACGCTGCTGCAGACATGGAAAAACAACAAAAGGCAAAAGAAAAAAGTTTAGCCACCAAGGAACGTTTGCAAGAAAGAAAAGATGAATATGACAAATTAAACAAGTTAATAAACGATGAAGATATAAAAGAAAAAATTGACGCATTAACCGCAAAAAGAGACTCTTTGCATCAACAAGTAAACGATATAAGGGATGCTTTGTCTGCACCAGAATTGCAGGATCCTAATGACAATCCAATCACAGATCCCGAAGACCAAAAATCTTATAGAGGTATATTGTTGGCAGATATGGGAGATTTGCGCAAACAAATTCAACAAATTAACAAATCCATTAATGATGAAAAAGCTAAAATACATTCTCCAGAAAGGGCTCAATTAAAAGCTAATGCCCAAAACCGTTTGAACGATCCAGAGTTTAAAGCAGACCTTGCCAGTTATAACCAAGCTGTAACAGATTATAAAAATGCAGATACTGCGTATAATACTGCACAAAATAATTACAACAATGCAAACACAGAATACGAACAACAGGCTAAAAATCTTGGTTATACTGATGTTTCTGAAAAAATAACACAATTTGAAAACGCAACAAAAGAAATTGATGAACTAAATAAAAACATCAAACAAAAACAAGATGCTTTGAACAATTGGGATTCAGAACATGTTAATGCCGTATTGGAACTGGAAAATTATTGGAATTTCTTGCAAAGTGGCGATGTTAAAACATGGCGTCTGCGTTTAGGCAATGCCCAAAAGAAATTTGATGGCAATAAATTATCCATGTATCAAAATTATGTTTCACAATATGGACTTGCGGCATAAGGTTTTTCAAAATCCTAAGTTTATTATTGAAACCGATAAAATCATTTGCTATTCTTTGGCCGTAAAATAACTAAAAGGATAACAAATGTACATACTTGCTTTGAATTGTGGTTCATCTTCCCTGAAATACCAGGTGTTTGATGCAGATACTAAAAAAGTCGTCGTTGGCGGTAATGTTGAAAAAATCGGTTTGCCTGATTCTTTTGTCACTCAAAAATATCCAGACGGAACAAAAGAAAAGAAAGAAACATCTATGCCAGACCACAAGGAAGCATTAAGTGTTGTTATGTACATGTTGCGCGACCGCGCTTCTATTGATATGAATGAAATCGGTGGTGTTGGGCATCGTGTTGTTATGGGTGGTGATAAATTTGCTTCATCCGTTGAAATCACAGATGATGTTATCAAAACTTTGAACGAATTGACACCGTTGGCACCTTTGCATAACCCAAGTGGTGTTTTGGGAATTATCACTGCACAACAATTATTGCCAAACGCAAAACAAGTTGCTGTATTTGATACTGCGTTCCATCAAACAATGAAACCTGTATCTTTCCGTTATCCTGTGCCAACAGAATGGTACACTGAATTAGGCGTTCGCAGATACGGATTCCACGGAACATCTCATTTGTATGTTTCTAAACGTGCCGCCGCTATGCTGGGCAAACCTGCCAGTGAATGCAATTTAATCACTGCACACATTGGTTCTGGTGCATCTATTGCAGCCATCCGCAATGGTGTATCGGTTGATACATCTATGGGTATGACACCAACCGCAGGTTTAATGATGGGAACACGTTGCGGTGATATTGATCCATCCATCCCATCTTATGTTGCATCACGCAAGGGTATATCCATTGAATTGGTTCAAAATGAATTGAATAAAAAGTCTGGTTTGATGGGTATTACAAAATGCTTTTCTGACGGTCGCGATGTCGAAAATAACCAAGACACAAATGACGACTGCAGATTGGCGTTGGAAATGCAGGCACAAACAGTGAAAAAATTCATTGGTTCGTATATGGCAGAACTCGGTCACGTTGATGCATTGGTGCTTACCGCCGGGGTCTGCGAAAACGATGCTTATATGCGCGAAAAATTCTGTGAAGGATTGGAAGAATTGGGTATTAAATTTGATAAAGAAGCAAACAAAAACATCAGCAGAGATGTTCCAGAGGCGGTTTTAAGCACACCTGATTCACCAATCAAGGTCTTTAAGATTGCAACAAATGAAGAATTGGTTATTGTTGAAGATACACTGGCCATTATGAACGGCACTTATAATGCCGATCATTTGAAAATGGATTATTCATTTGCAAAATAATCAATTTTAACAAAATTAAACCGACGCGATTGCGCCGGTTTTTTTATTGAATTAAATGGCAATTTTTTGCTAGATTTATGTTATGGATAATGAAATCTTTGATTTTTTTAATACTGATTTGCAATATGTTCATGGCGTGGGGCCTGTGTTGGCCACTAAGTTTAATGAAGTATTGGGGGGTCGACGCATTCTTGATTTTCTTTTACATATTCCATCTTATGTTCGTCCGCGCGAAATCCTTGATTCTGTTATTGGCGCACAAAACGGCGACACGATTACCATTTCTCTGCAGATAAAATCTCACAAAAAAGGTGGTGTGTTTCATGGGCGTCGCGCACCAACCCAGATTGTATGCGCTGATAAATTTGCAGCACCGGTGACAATACAATTTTTTAATACTAAATTTCTGGATTATTGGATTGAAAAATTACCAATTGGTGCATGGCGTATTATAAGTGGTAAACTGGAATTTAATAATCGCAATGGTGCAGTTATCAATCATCCTGACTTTATTGAATTACCAGACAATGCAAATAAAATTCCACGACACCAGGCGATTTATCCATCTGGCGAAGGACTGACCCAAAAAACATTTTCCGCTGTACGTGACCAGATTTTTAACATAATGCACGAACGAGTTGCCGCGTATAAATTAAGCGAAAGAATGTTGGAATTACTGGATGCGTTGGAACATGTTCATTATCCAGAAACCAATGATGACCTGGCACCAAATGGACAATATATTGTAAAACTGGCCTATTCTGAATTGCTGGCACATCAAAGTGCGATTGCGATAAATCGCCGCGCGCGCATGGCACAAAAAAATCTACGCCCTGTTCGCGAATCACAAAAGAATCTTATTGATAAATTTTATAAAATATTGCCATTTGAATTGACCGGCGCACAAAAACGAACGATTGATGAAATATTTGCAGATTTTCAAAAGCCTGTTCCCATGATGCGATTGGTCCAGGGTGATGTTGGTTCTGGCAAGACCATGGTTGCGATGGCGGCTGCGGTAAAAATGGCTGAATCCGGTGCACAAACGGTATTATTGGCCCCAACCGATACTTTAGCACAGCAACATTTTGCAAAGCTGAAACCCATGTGCGATGAATTGGGTTTGGTTTGTGATGTCCTGACTGGGCGCGACAAAGGTGTGGCACGCCGCGAAAAATTGATATCGTTAAAATCAGGTCGGACTAAAATCGCAATCGGTACGCACGCCCTGTTTTCCGAAGATGTTGAATACAAAGATTTGGGGTTGGTTATAATTGATGAACAACACCGATTTGGCGTTGACCAACGCAGCACTATGCGTGCCAAGGGCAACAATCCAGATATGTTGGCATTGTCTGCGACCCCTATTCCGCGCACACTTTCTATGACGGTTTATGGCGATATGGACATTTCGATTATAAATGAAAAGCCAGCCGGACGTATGCCGATAAAGACATCTAAATTGCCGGTTAATCGCGTTGGTGCTTTGATTGAACGCATTGCGCCCCAGGTTGCAAACGGTGCAAAAATTTTCTGGGTTTGCCCATTGGTCGAAGAATCTGAAAATTCAGATATGATGGCGGCACAATCGCGATTTGAAGAACTGAACAAACACTTCCCAGGTACCGGACTTTGTCATGGTCAGATGGATAAAAAATCGCGTGACAAAGTTATGGAAGAATTCGCGGCCCCTGAATCAAAAATGCGCGTATTGGTTTCAACAACTGTTATAGAGGTTGGTATTGATGTCCCATCCGCCACAATTATGGTTATTGAAAACGCCGAACGATTTGGATTGGCGGCGTTGCATCAATTACGCGGGCGCGTTGGGCGCGGTTCACAACAATCGTTTTGCATCTTGCTTTATGGAAACAATATTTCACCAGATGGTATAAAAAGACTGGATACATTATGCGAAACAGACGATGGATTCGTTATCGCAGAACAAGATTTAATGATGCGTGGTGTTGGCGAATTATTAGGTACAAAACAAAGCGGTTGGATACAATATCATTTTGTTAATTATCGTGAACATCGGGATTTATTCAAATTGGCACAAAGTGCGGCTATGAATAATAATAGTGATGATGATATTTGGGCAAAAACTTTGCGCCATATATTTAATTGTTCAACAATTGCAGGGGCATAAATGAAACGAATATTGATGATTTTGTTTTCTGTTTTGTTTGTGTTTACTGCAAACGCGGCAACACTGATTAACGACACAGAAATCGAAAAAGAAATCAGCGAAATTATCATGCCGATTGCACGCGCGGCGAACATACCGGAAAAAAGGCTGAAAGTTTACATTGTTCGTGATGATGATTTCAATGCCTTTGTCCGTGGCGGCGAAGATGTGTTTATTTATACAGGCCTGCTTAAACAAATCAAGAATCCAAATGCACTGCGTGCGGTCGTTGCACACGAAATGGGACACACTATTGGTGGACACATGGTTCAAATATCAGCGCGCATGCACGATGAAATGGTTCGCACGATGATAATTCAGGCCCTGGGTGTCGGGTTAATGGTGGCTGGCGGCAATCCAACAGCGGGCGTTGGTGTAATGGCGGGCGCAACCGGGATTGCACAACAATCTATGTTATCGTTTTCACGTGACGAAGAACGCATGGCAGACGATATGGCGGTTGATTTAATGATAAAAGCCGGCAAAAATCCAAATGGACTTATTGAAGTGTTCGAACAAATGCGCGATATGCACGGTGCATTTGAAACAAAAGTAAATCCAAATCGTATTAATCACCCATTGACCAACGAACGCATTAATAATGCAAAAACAAAAATTGCAAAGATTAAAAAGATACCACAAACCGCGCAATCTGTTATTGATAAAGAAAATGCAGAATATGAAATATTGCGTGCTAAATTGATTGGATACTTGGATAACGATAAAAATGTTATAACAAAATATCCGTATTCTAATAAATCAGATGCGGCAATTTATGCACGCGCGATTGCAAACATGCGCGCTGGCGATTTAAAAACCGCAAAAACAGGTACACAAACATTAATCAAACGTCATCCAGACAATCCTTATTTTTACGAATTATTGGGTGATATCGAATACCAATTTGGCGCATATGACGACAGTATTGCTGCATATGAAAAATCATTGTCATTATCGAAAAACGCGCCACAAATTGAAACCGCTTTGGCTTTGGTTTTATCTGAACGCGACAAGCCCGGTGATGCAGAACGTGCCAAGGAATTATCAAAACGCGTGATATTGACCGAACCTGCCCCATTGGCATATTGGATATTGGCACGTATAACAAAGGATGGTGAATCAGATTGGGCGATGGCTGAATTTTATAATATGAACGGCGATAAAGCGAACGCAAAGAAATATGCCAAATCCGCACAAAAGAAATCCAAGAAAGGTTCGCCAGAATATATAAAATCTGGTGACATATTAAAGAAATAAAAAACGCCCGTTTGGGCGATTTTTATCATTACAGAATATTATCTTCTGGTTTGTTCCTTTTCAACCATAGAATTTGCAATTCGTTTATTATATTCTTTTTCAACCGATTTATATAAAGCCTTTAATTCTGAATCAAGAAATTCACCATCTAAAATTTTTCCATCTATTGTTAAAACAATTGGACCAGACAACGATTTTTGTGATTTAATACTTAACACTGTTTTATTATCTTTTGATAACAACGCATATCGTACAAAAATTAAATCCCTTTTTTGTACAAACATATTACCCCTTTTATTGGTAACGGCCACTTTGCCATCTGTTTTATTTTCTGTTTTTTTTATTTTAAATTCAGGATTTGTAATAATCATTCGTAACACGTTTAATGTCGCATTTCTAAATTGTTTGCTTGCCTGCATAATTCATCCTTTCATAAAACACTCTGTATTGTACAAAAAAACACACAAAACATCAATAAAAAAACCGCCCGTTTGGGCGGTTATTTTTATCCAACCAATTTTTGCCACAGGGTTTGTTTCTTTTTCTGTTGCTTTTTAACTGGTTTACGATGACGTGGTGCAGTTGTTGTCACACGTTTAGCATCAACATGTTGGGCGTTTTTCTTTTTCGCATCGGTTGACGGTTCGTGTGCTTCCAAAACATCGTCTGTTTTGACACTGTCCGCCATAACACGTTGAATTGAATATTGGTCGATATTCATTAAACTGTCATCGCCAACAATTACGATTTCTGTTTCAAATTCTTTTTCCATCGCCGCCAATTCAGCGCGTTTTTGATTTAACAGGTAAATCGCAACATCACTTGGCACGGTCATAATGATTTTTTGTGCCGCCTTGGCCAACAATTTTTCCTGTAAATGACGGAACAAGATAATTGACGCGGTTTGAATACTTGGCACAACGCCCGCACCCATACAATGTGGGCATACGACATACGAAGATTCAATGAACGAAGAACGCAATCTTTGACGTGATAACATCAAAACACCAAATGCGTTAATCTTTGCAACCTGGGTACGTGCACGGTCGTGTTTCATGACTTCACGCATTTTTTGTTCCAGTTTGCGATTGTTCTTTTCTTCTTCCATATCAATAAAGTCAATCGCAACAATACCAGCCAAATCACGCAGACGCAATTGCAATGCGATTTCTTCGGCTGCTTCCAGGTTGGTATTCAATGCGGTTTGTTCAATATCTTTTTCTTTGATTGCGCGTGATGAATTAACATCGATTGTCACCATGGCTTCGGTTTGATTGATAACAATTGAACCACCAGATGGCAATGTGACGTATGGTCCGTGCAGGCCTTCTAATTGTTTTTCAACACCGGCCTTGGTCATCAATGGAACCGCAGCATCTTTGTATTGAACCAATTGTTTGCGTGGTGCCTTGCCATACATTTGTTGGAAATATGATTTGGCTTCTTCATATGCTTCGGCACCCTGGACATACATAACATCGTCTTTTTCAGAAATGAAATCGCGAACAACACGACGAAGCAAAGAATCTTCGGTATGAATTGTCACAGGTGCAACAGATTCCAATGTTGTTTTACGGATATCGTTCCAAAGCGATGTCAAATATTCGTAATCTTTTGTGATATCTTCCGCACTGGCATCCATAGCCGCCGTACGCAAAACGACCGTCATACCCTTTGGTATTTTAAGGCCATGCAATATTTCACGCAGACGCGCACGTTCAGATTTATCAGATATTTTCTTTGAAATACCATAGCTGTTGCGTTTTCTGGAATTAGGCATCAAGACCGCGAAACGACCCGCCAACGACAAAAATGTTGTCATTGATGCGCCCTTTTGTCCGCGTTCTTCTTTTACGCCTTGGACCAACAAGATTTGCTTTGGTTTGATAACATCTTGAATTTTGAATTCGTGTGCGCGTTTCAATAATTCTTTGTTATCTTCACCGGCACTGTGATCATCGTATTCGGCGACTTCATCTTCTTCGTCATTTGGATCATCATCGTCGTCAACGATATTAGCATGCGCCAATTCTAATAATTTTTTCTTTTGTTCGGGGGTCACCTGGTAATAATCAGGATGGATTTCTGAAAACGGCAAGAAACCATTTTTACCGGTTCCATAATCAACAAATGCAGCCTGAAGCGACGGTTCAACACGAATAACCTTGGCCAGATAAATATTACCTTTTATCTGGGGTTTTGTCGTTGTTTCTACGTCAAAATCAGTCACACGATTTGTCGCAGAATCGACCACCACCACCCGTGTTTCTTCTGGATGAACACCATCCACATAAATCTTTTTTGACATTTATAAATCCTTTTGTGTTGGGGATGTATAAAACAGATATAACCCGTTCCCGTGGGGCAATCCCGCCCATGCCAAGGATGCACGCAACGATAAGAAAAAGCGCGACTCGGATTAAAGTAAAAAGTGACAAAACAAACACTGTCTTACCCCATTTTATACAACGGTTTTTATGATACCAGACGCGTATTCCAAAGGCAAGGTGTTTTATTTCTGAATTTTTGGTTTTTTATGTGGCAATTGGATGTGTGGCATTTTTTCTTTGGCCTCAGCAAGCCATTTTTTCATGCGCGCACGCAACCAACGTTCATATATAAAGAACAAACCACCAACCCCAATCAATGGCAATACGTAATAAATGATTCTGTATGCCAAAAGGGCCCCAAATATACTGGCCTTGTCAACAGATTCAGGCAAAGCCACCATAAATATAGATTCAAAAACACCGATACCACCCGGAACCTGGCTGAAAACGCCGGCCACGTTTGCTATCACATACAATCCGATAAATACACCAAATGGCATATCTATGAACGGACTGATACAGAAATAAAGAACCAATCCAGCGCAAAGTGCGTCGGCAATTCCCAAAATTGTTTGGACAATTGCTTCGCCAATGGTTGGAATATGGATTTTTATTTCACCAATTCTTATAGTTTTCCCGCTTAACATGGTCGCAATTATATAGTATGCCAATATCACCGACAAACATACAATAAACAACCCGTTTACACCAAATGACGCGGTTGCCGAATTTGCAAACATATCATTTGGCACAAGAAAATAGCCAATAACCGCAATCGCGGCATAACCCAAGAAGAAAGTAAAGCCAGAAAACATCAACATTTTAACAATATCAGAACCTGGCACACGCCAACGCGTATATAAACGATATCTTATTGCGCCACCACTTACCACCGCATGACCGGCATTATTAGATATCGCAAACCCCAGCATCCCAGCCAACATCCATTTCCACCAAGACACCTTGCGACCAACATAATCCAATGCCAAATAATCATATAAAGACAATGCGATATATCCACACAAACATGCGATGCATGCCAAAACCAAATTCGTAAATGGTATATGCCAAAGCGCACGCGCGATATCCATCAATGAATAATTACGCAATTGCCAATAAAGCATGCCTGCGGCAAGTATGAAAAAGAAAATTCCAGCATAACTGATAAGTCTTTTAAAAAAACGTTTCGCTTTTACTGACATAATTTATCTCTTGCAATGGGAAAGCATACCACCCATATAAACAAAAAGCAAATTGTTTATTTTTCTTGCAAAAATCCGCCAGATTGCATCTGCCAAAGGCGATAATATTCACCACGTTTACGTAACAGTTGGTTATGTGTTCCCTGTTCAACAACAACACCTTCGTGTAACACAACTATTCTGTCCATATTGCGTAATGTCGACAAACGGTGCGCAATCGCAATTGTTGTATGTCCACGTGACAATTTATCAAAAGATTTTTGTATTGATAATTCCGTTTCACTGTCCAGTGCAGATGTCGCTTCGTCCAAAACCAATATTGGCGCATTTTTAAGAAACGCACGCGCAATTGCAATACGTTGACGTTGTCCCCCGGATAATTTGATTCCCCTGTCACCAACTAATGAATCATACCCCTTTTCAGTATCCATAATAAATTTATCCGCAGATGCCTTTTTTGCCGCTGTTCTTATTTCTTTAAGCGATGCCCCGAATTTACCATAACCAATATTTTCGCCTATTGTTCGGTTAAACATTGTTGGGTCCTGTGGAATAAACGATATATTTTCACGCAAAGAATTTTGTGTAACATCTTTTATATTTTGACCATCTATGAATATTTCACCCTTTTGTGGTTCATAAAAACGCATCAGCAAATTAACCAATGTGGTTTTACCAGCACCAGATTGTCCGACAATACCGACACGTTCACCAGGTTTAATTTCCAAACACAAATTTTTTAATACATATCTATTTCTGTATTTAAAATAAATATTATTGAAAACAATATTACCTTTTTTAACGCGTAACGGTTTTGCATTTTCTGCATCAACAATATCTAATGGAACAACCAATTCTTTATAGGCTTTCTTGGCTGACGCGGTTTTATCAATAATATCAGGGAACCTGTTTACAAGTCCCCCTATTGTCCCCATAACATTTAAATACACAGATATTGTATAAACTATTTCTGATACTAACATTTCACCATGTTGATATAATATGCACGAAAAAAGTATTGTTGCACCAAACATTAAATCCCATAAAATACCAGGTATTCCCCAAAATAAACGTATGGTATAACGTGAATACATACTTTTTTGTATTTTTTCTGCACGTGGTTGTTTTAATGCCATTTGTTCTTTATTTGCCCCGGAAAACAACTTAACTATCGCATAGTTTGAAAAACTGTCTACGATTTTACCATTTAATTTACTGTTTGCAGTTGACAAATCTTCGCTGGCTTTTTTCACTTTCTTTCTTAAAATCCATGCATATATAATTCTGAAAAATACCGCAAAAACAAATAAATATGCAACATATCTGTTTACAGCGAACAATAACGTTCCATTAATTAAAATTACCAATACACGACATATAATTTCAAAAACATCGTAAAAAGCCATCGCACCATTTTCAATATATCCAATTTGTGTATTTATTGAACCAGACATTTTTCCAGTCCAAAAAGACATAGATTGTTGATGTGTATAACCTGTCAATAATTCAGATATTTTATTTCGTATTTTTGGTTGTGTGTGTGAAGCAACCGTTGATTGTATCAATTCACACACCGTCAAAGACATATTTATGATTGTAATCAACAAAATTGTTGGCACAGCGTATTGTACCAAAGACATACCGTCCGGAACAGGATTTTCAAACAACGCGACAACCCAACGTTGAAAATTTGGATAAATAACATTATTACCAAGTACCATAAACAGAAATACAATCATCCACAACAAAAGTAATGATTTTTGACCATAAAAACCATATTTTCGATAAAAACCCAACAAAGTTTTTGGTAATTTTGTAATATTTTCAAATTTTTGCATAACTTCCCCCAACCTGTACAGGTAAAATCTTTGCATACACACACGATAAAATCAAGGTATTATTTCACAACATCGTGGAATATTATGGCGGGTAATGTGCCACCTGTAATCTTTGAAGACATTGGTTTGTTATCATCACGACCAACCCATACGCCCATAACATAATTTGGTGTTGCACCAACAAACCATGCATCCCTGTTATCATTACTTGTTCCGGTTTTTCCACCAAATACATCCGGAGTATATGCACGTTTTCCGGTGCCTTTTGTCACAACTTCGTATAATAATTCCTTCATATATTCAACGGTTTGTGGCTGTAAAATAGTTAATTCATCAGATGGATTACGCGAATATATTGTATGACCGCCCGCATCAGTTATCTTTGTAATTGAATACGGATGCACCGATTGTCCATCATTCCAGATAACAGAATATATTGTGGTCAAATCCAGCAAACTCATTTCCGATGCGCCAAGGACTGTCGAATATTCACGCTTTAAATTATTACCAACGCCCAAACGCGCCGCCATTTTTAATACCGCATCAATACCGTATTCTTTTGTTAATTTTAAAGGGACGGAATTAACACTTTTTGCAAAGGCGGTTGCCAGGTTTATTCCACCATAATATCTTTCATCATAATTTTTTGGGTTGTAATCGCCAATTGAAAACGGTGAATCATTAACATAAGATTCTGGTGTCATTCCATTTTCCAACGCAACCAAATACACAACCGGTTTAAATGCCGAACCTGGTTGTCGTAATGCCAATGCCCTGTTAAATTGGCTGACCCGATAATCATCACCACCCAGCATCGAAAGAATTGCACCATCGCGCGCAATTGCAACAACCGCACCCTGATATTCACCGATATTATCCGAAACAGACGTGGCAACCCGTTTCTGTAATTTGGCATCCAAAGTAGTATAAACATACAAATCTTGATTTATTTCACCAAGACGTGATTCTATTTCATCCCTGACAAAATCAGTCCAATAACGATATATATTTTTGTTCTGAATTTCACCAGATGGTTTTAATTCAGATGCAGCGATACGTGCCTGGTCTATCGTGATATATTTTTGTTTCACCATTTCTGTTAAAACAACGCGCGCACGTTTTATATTGCGTTCTGGGTTTTTCAGCGGACTGTATGCACTGGGAGCCTTTAACATTGCGGCAATTTGTGCAGATTCAGCCAAAGACATTTCGCGTGCCCCATGTCCAAACAGGGTATTCGCCGCCGCATCTATACCTCGCATCCCGCCAACCAAAGATATTCGGTTCATGTACAAATCCAGAATCTGATTTTTAGAAAACCTGTCTTCCAGCCACATTGATAATATCAGTTCTTGGATTTTACGGGACATCTTTTTTTCACGTGAAAGGAATATATTCTTTGCGGTTTGTTGTGTTATTGTTGAACCGCCGGCTGCAAAATGCCCACGAAATAAATTCAAAACAACCGCACGTATTGTTCCACGATAAGATATTGCACCATGTTCAAAGAATCTTTTGTCTTCGATTGCAACAATTGACTGCCATACATGCGGAGGCAAATTATCCACAGATACTGCCGCACCCATAATACGACCATCTGCGCGAATTTCACGACCATTTCTGTCCAAAAATATAATTGCAGGTTCACGGGTTTCATGCAATACAGAATCCAGAGACGGCATTTGTAAAAACACAAACAAAACATACAATCCGGTAATCGCAACAAGAATCAGGGATAAATTCACAAAGAAACCAATCACACGCGATTTAAAAGATCGTGTTTGTTTTTGGTTTTTCCGATTTGCGTTTTTCTGCACAAAGCCCCCCTATTTTATCGCGTTTTCAAAGTCTTCTTCACTCCAAATTGTTATACCCAATTTTTGTGCATCTGTTAATTTAGAACCAGCCGCGATTCCTGCGATAACAATATCTGTTTTGGCGGAAACACTGCCACTGACACGTGCGCCATGTTGTTCCAAAATAGCCTTGGCACCATCGCGCGTATATTTGGAAAGAGTGCCAGTTAACACCACGCGTTTTCCGTTTAAAAGACCATTTTCAATAACTTTAAATTCTGGATTTTTTATATTCACATATTGCAACAAAGAATCCAATGCCGACATCGCATGTTCATCATGAAAGAACGAAACAATTTCATGCGCCATGACTTCACCGATACCATCAATTTGTGTTAATTGTTCACACGTTGCAACACGCAATTTTTCCAGCGAACCAAATTCACGCGCCAATAATTTTGCCGTCACTTCACCAACATCTGGAATTCCAATTGCATAAATCAGACGATATAAATCTACATTTTTGGCACTTTCAATGGCCGATTTTAAATTAGATACGGATTTTTCACCAAAACCATCCATATCTTTCAATTCATCACTATGCTTTTCAATCAGGGTAAAGATGTCGGCGGCTTGTTTTATCCAACCCATATTTGTAAATAATTCAATCTGACGCGAACCAAAACCATCAATATCAAAGGCATGCTTTGATACAAAATGTTCCAATTCACCACGAATTTGTGCTGGGCAAGATAGCGAATTTACACAACGGCGCGCAACCACACCGGATTCTTGAACAACCGCACCACCGCATACGGGGCAAACATCCGGGAAAACAAACGGAACAGATTCAGATGAAGTCTCTGCAACAGACACTATTTGTGGTATGACATCACCAGCGCGTTGAACAATGACTTTATCGCCAATTTTTACCGACAGTCGTGCAATTTCATCTGCATTATGTAATGTCGCACGTGACACAACAACACCACCAATATTAATTGGTTCTAATTCTGCCACAGGTGTCAAAACCCCGGTACGTCCAACCTGAATTGTAATATCATTTAATTTTGTAATACCACGCGCCGCCGGGAATTTATAGGCGATTTCCCAACGCGGACTGTTTGCACGCGAACCCATTTTTTCCTGAACCGCGATTGGGTTTACTTTGATAACCAGACCATCAATATCAAATGGGATTTCATCGCGAATTAACATAACATCGTTATATATTTTTTGTACATCAGCCACAGATTGTGCACGATTTGCCCATGCACGTGTGGTTTTGAATCCCCATGATTCTAATTTTTCAAAATATTCCGATTGCGTATCCCATGTGCGCGCAGATAAATCACCATAAGTATATCCAAATGCACTTAATTTACGTGATGCCGTTATTGCAGGATTTAATTGACGCAACGACCCAGCCGCCGCATTACGTGGATTTGCAAATTTTTTATCAGAAGTTTCGTTTAATGCGATAAAATCGGCGCGCGCCATATAGACTTCGCCACGAACCTCTATTACATCAGGGTATTCGCCAGATAATTTTTTTGGTATATCTGGTATAGTCAATAAATTTGCGGTTATATCTTCGCCCTCAATACCGCTGCCACGGGTCAGACCGCGCACAAGCATACCTTTTTCATAACGCGCCGCAAAAGATAAACCATCAACCTTTAATTCAACAAATAAATCTGTTGATTCCAATTTATCAAACCAATCACGCACTTCGCCTTCATTAAAAACATCGGAAATTGAAAGCATCGGCACAGTATGCGGATACGATTTAAATTTTTCGGAAACCGCAGCCCCAACATGTGTTGAAAAACCGTTTACTGCTAGTTCTGGATATTCTGCCTCTATCGCCAAGACGCGTGATTTTGCATCATCGTATGTTGCATCATCTACAATCGGCGCATCATTTTGATGGTATGCAATATCCCACGCATTTAATTTTTTCATTAAATCTGCGTGTTCTGCACGAATAAAAAGGTCAGCTGTTTTTGCCATGTATTGATTATAGAAAATCGAAAAAATTAGTGCAAGATAAAACCGCCAATTTGGCGGTTATTTTTTATCTTAAATAAAAAGTTATCGTTGAAACAACACGAACACGTTTATTGATTGCCTGTTTTTCATTATCAGACCATGCATCCACCTGATCACGCGACGAAATGCTGAACGTGCCTTGATTTGCAGATTTAATTTTGCCCAAACTTGCACCCGCATCCTTGGCAAATTGTTCGCCTGCAGCGCGCGCATTTTTTGTGGCTTCTTCTATCATTTTTATTTTGATGTTATTAAGACCATTAAACACATAGATTGGACCGGCATAATCTTCACTTACCGTTACGCCCTGCCGCACCAAATCACCCATCTTGCGCGATACAGAATCAACCAAATTTACAGAACCCGATCGCACCATAACACCAGTTTCAACGACATAACGGTCGTTGCTATCTTGACCTTGTCTTTGTGCATCGCTGTATCCAGCATATTTATCACGCACGGTCACACGCAGGTTTTGCAATTCGCTTTCTTCGAAACCGTTATCAATCAAAAATTGACGTGTTCTTGCCATATCAGAATCAATATCAGATTGTACTTTTGTTAAATCACCACCGACACGACTGAATTTAATATTCCAAACCGCAGTATCTGCGACCACATCCATTTCCGCCAATCCCTTGACCGTAACAGTACGCGAAGCCAATGATTTATAGACCCCATTTCCAATAAAGAATCCGCCCAACGCAACACCAAACGCCAAAATAACAACCCAAATTGTTGGTAAATTTTTAAATTTAGCAGGTAATTTCATAACTTTCCCCCTTGTTTTTCGGCATTATACATTTATAAAAAAATTATTGCAAGGAGGAAAGAAACACCAAACAGAAACTTGACAATATATAAATTTGTGATATTCTTGAAAGAAAGAGGGTTTTATGAAGAAAAATCTTTATATTTTCAGACATGGCGAAACTGATTGGAATATTGCAAAACGCATGCATGGAATTACAGATATTCCATTAAATAAAACCGGTATTGAACAATCATATGCTTTGGCTAAATGCTTATCAAATGTACGTCTTGATTGCATTTATACTTCTTCGCTTTCTCGTGCTGTTCAAACAGCAGAAATTGTTGCAGAGAAAAATCATACACCAATTATAACAGAACCTGGCTTGATGGAATGGAATCTTGGTATATTTTGCGGAAAAATATTACACCTGACAAAAAGACCAAAGTGGACACCGATTAAAATAATCAAAGATGATGTGTATATTCCACGAACATTACTTTTAGACGGCGATTATGTTCCACAAAATGGTGAAAGTTATAATATGTTCAAACAACGTATTTGTAAATCCATTGAAAACATTGTGAAAAATACAGATGCTAAAAATATCGGTATTGCAACACATGGTGGTGCTATAAGGGCTATGTTAAGAGAATACACCAACCTGACACAAGCCAAACAAGGTATGCCAAATGCAGATTATTTTGTATTACAATGGGACGGAAATAAATTTTCCATTCTTGAACAACCAAATTGGTTGGTAACGAAACACCCTGTGGTCCTTATGATAGATTTTATAAAAAAAGCATTTCATAACAGATAAAACAAAACCGCATGTTTGGGCATTTTTTAATTTAAACAGGCTCTCCAGATTTGCCAGAATTCTGCCCAAGAACATTTAAGCAGTTCTTGATTTGTTAGCTCAAAATTTGTTTTACATGTTACGTGACCCAGAATTTTCTATAAACAACGACATATCAATTTCTTTTAAAAGTTCTTTGCTTTTTTCCAATTTTTTCTGCAAAACTTCATATTCTTCTGGAATTTTGGCTTTACATTTCAGATACGCTTTATACGTTTTTTTCACTCTAGAATCTTGTGCTAGGTCTGGAATTATATCTAAAAGTTGTTGCGGGGTAAATCTTTCATAATTTGTGATACGCCCCTTTGCCATCTCTGTTATCGTCGCAAAATATTCTTTTTCCGCATTTTCCAATGAATTAAGTAAATTTCTGTATTTAAACTTAAGTGCAGCAAATCGCGTTTCGATATATTTGACAGCCTTGGCATATAATTTTGGTTTCTTTTTAGCCTGTTCTTCTAATAAATTGCTTGTTTTCCAAGAAACCATATATTCTATTTCTTGCGAACTTATTTCTGTTGGCTGGGCGGAATAATTCTTTTGTGTTGAATAATGTTCATATCCCCAAAAAGCAATTTGCGATCCAAGCGCGCCTAAATCAGGATAATTACGATCAATAAAATGACCATATTCATGACTTAATGTAGAGATAAAACCAGCAAAGTTGCTATGTTCATAAACACATATTGTGCCATTTCCTTTATTATCATAATATCCCCTGCAATATTGGTCCATGTGCGCAATTTTTTTATTTATATACAACAAAAACCGTTCCAAATTCTTTACAAAAATATTCGAACTATTTATGCCATGATATTTAATATCTAATTTGTTTTCTATACCCAAACGTTTATTTATGGCATTTATGATTTTTTTCGCTAAATCTTGACGTTGTTTGGCTTTCAATACTTCAAAACACCAGGCACCATATAATATATCATCATCAGAAGATATGATATCTGCATATAAGTTTGCAAAATTTAAAGCAACCTTGCGTGTTAAATTTAAATCCATAGAACGCAGCAATAACCCCATAAAATCATCTTTTGTCATACTATTGTTTTTTACTTTTTTAGCAGCTTTTGCAATTTCTGGATAAAAAGTAGAGAAGGCACCAATTTCCCCCTTTTCAATTTGGGCCATTAAAAAAGGATCTTTTTCGGCTATTTCTGCAAACTGCTCTAAAGAGATGTTTTTTGGGGCATATTTTTCGTATGCCTCAATTATTTCTTTGCTTAGTGGTTTCTTTGTATCTGACATGTTTATCTGTTTAATATTTCTTAGATATTATACCAAGAAAACAATATATGTTTAAGCAAAAAATGCCCATGTGGGTATTTTTTTATTTATGGGGCGGGTGACCTTTTTCCTCGATACACAATTCCCCCCTAACACAAACTTGGTATGCTCGATTTTTAATCCTTGCTAACGCTACGGTAAAAATCGGCATCGGGTGACCAGATTGCTTCGCTGTCGCCTTTTTGCGGGTCGCTCGGTCGGCTATGCCGACACTGCGCGGCATTCGTTAGCACTCGAACTTCGCTATGCTCGTTCTCGCTTACTCATAGTCGAACTGGCTACTGCCAGTTCTAGAATCTGACCCGACCAGATAAAATTAAAACCCGCAAAATGCGGGTTTGAATTTTATGGGGCGGGTGACCAGATTCGAACTGGCGACATTCGGTACCACAAACCGACGCTCTAACCAACTGAGCTACACCCGCCATAACTTTATTCATGGTGGAGCTGATCAGACTCGAACTGACGAGTGCGTTTGCATGTCATCAAGTGTCCCAACCTTTTCCACTATGCACAGACAAAACCTTTCCTATAACAAGATTAGTTTTAATCTGGTGGAGCTGATCAGACTCGAACTGACGACCCCTTGCATGCCATGCAAGTGCTCTACCAACTGAGCTACAACCCCATGCGGCAACTTATTCTATATTTCTTCTTGCAAAAAGTCAAATCATTTTGCTATCTTTCCTTAAAGAAGAATACCAAGGAGTAATATTATGGATTATTCAGCACTGAAAAACGAAGTCGAACAAAAAACAGCTCAAACACTGGAAGTTTTACAAAATGAATTCGCAGGTTTACGTACAGGACGCGCATCTGTGCATTTGCTGGATGGCGTAAAAGTCCCGGTTTATGGTTCCGAAATGCCATTGAACCAGGTTGCGACCGTATCAACACCAGACACCCAAACATTGTCAGTCACGGTTTGGGATGCGGCTAATGCGCCAGCGGTTGAAAAAGCGATTCGTGATTCAGGTTTGGGATTAAATCCTATGACTGCGGGTGGCGTTATCCGTTTGAATTTGCCACCATTAACCGAGGAACGTCGTCGTGAATTAACCAAGGTCGCCGGCAAGTATGCCGAAGAAGCCAAAATTTCTATGCGCAACATTCGCCAAGATGCGATGTCCAAAATTAAACGCGCGGTCACAGATAAAGAAATTTCTGAAGACGATCAACACAAATATGAAGAAGACATTCAAAAAGTATTTGATGGACGCGGAACCGAAGTTGATGCAATGGCTAAACAAAAAGAAGCCGACATTATGTCTGTGTAATTTACAAAGGGAAATATAATGTTTAATTTCTTAAAGAAAAAAGCCGTTAAATCAGACACGCCGGCAAAAACACCTCAACACATTGCATTTATTTGTGATGGTAATCGTCGTTGGGCAGAAATGCGTGGTCTGCCACCGTTGATGGGACATCGTGCCGGTATTTCTAATTTTGAAAACCTGGTTGATTGGTTTATTGCGCGCGGTGTTTCAACAATTACTTTCTATATCTTTTCAACTGAAAATTGGAATCGCAGCAAGGAAGAAGTCGATTTCCTTATGGATTTATTTTACACTGAATTAAACAAAAATATGAAACACGCATTGGAAAAGAATTTGCGTTATCGAGTTGTTGGTTCACGTGAAAAATTACCAAAGAAATTGGCAAAACTTTGCGATAAATTGGAAGAAGTTTCTGCAGAAAACACAAATGGAACCGTTGTCTTTGCATTGAATTACGGCGGCCAGGATGAAATTGTGCGCGCAGTAAATGCGGCAATTGAAAATGGAAAACCTGTTGACAAGGAATCATTTGAAACATTTATGGATACGGGTGATTTGTTGCCTGTTGATTTAATGGTTCGCACCAGTAATGAAAACAGAATTTCTAATTTCTTACTTTGGAAATTGGCATATGCAGAATTATTGTTTATTCCACAACATTGGCCAGATTTGGTAAAATCAGAAAAACTTTGGCAATATGTTTTGGATGAATATCAAAAACGCGATCGTCGATTTGGCGGTGGAAAAAAGAAAAACTATTTGGGAAAGAAAAAATGAAACTATCTGAATTATCTAACACAGCATTAAGATTTATATCTGCCGGCGCAATGTTGGCGATATTGGGTGTTGTTATAGCATTGGAATATTTTGCTCCGGCAATTCACGCAGTGCAAATTTTAGGACTTTTGATTGTATGCGGTGCAATTTATGAAACAATAAAATGTTTCAGAAATACATCCAGCGAAACCTTTAACAAAAATGCATTTTATTTCATTTTATTTTTTGCATTGTTAATCTTGATGTTAGTTTCGATATATTTTGTCGGCGCGCGTGCATGGATAATGTTATGGCTTTTGACGATTATCGTTGGCGCAGATGTTGGCGGTTGGTTATTCGGCAAGATTTTTGGTGGCGATAAAATGTGGGAACGCATATCGGCACACAAAACATGGTCTGGTCAAATTGGTGGTATAATTTGCGGAACATTGATGTCTGTGATATTTTTCCTTTATTTCAAACCATTTGGAAATGATGCTATGTTCGCAGTGTTGCTGGGTATATCTGTATCATTGCTTTCACAATATGGCGATTTAACGGCCAGCTTTATCAAAAGATGTTTGGGAATAAAAGATTTCGGAAACTTGCTGCCTGGTCATGGTGGTATCTTGGACAGATTTGATGGTTGGATTTATGTGTTGCCATTTATTTGGTTTTTCATATAAACTACAGGCAGGAAAGGAAGAATAAATTATGCATACCATTTTAACGATTGTCGCATTACTGATAGTTCTGGGCGTTGTGGTTTTTGTTCACGAAGCCGGACATTTTATGGCTGCGCGTTGGGCAGGTGTGCGCGTCGATGCATTTTCCATTGGATTTGGACCTGCGATTTTAAAATGGCATGACAAACATAATACTGTTTGGAAGTTATGCTGTTTACCATTGGGTGGCTATGTTTCTATTTACGGTCAGGAAGATATGTTCAACCGCAAGAAATACGCCGAATTGCCAAAGGCAAAAAAAGTTGGGCATTATTTATCTGTTCCGGCGTGGAAACAATTTATAATCATAGCCGCCGGTGTGTTCATGAATTTTATGCTGGCATGGCTTATTTATTCTGCAGATTTTATGTTCCGTCCACGCAACATCCAATTACCAGTCGTTGGTCAGGTTGTTCGTGACAGTGTTGCATTCAAAGCCGGAGTAAAGGCCGGTGATGTTATCATGAAAATTGATAATGCGAATATTGAAAACTGGGGTGAAATAATCATTGCAAAAGAATTGGCTGACAAACATGATGCAAATGTTTTAATCGCACGCAAAGATAAATTGGTAAAGGTATCATTGGCCCCATCAGAACGTTGGGGCATCATCGCAGATGGCAGTAAAACTATGTTCCGCAAGAAAGGATTCTTTGGTTCACTTTATTCAGGATTGCGCGAAACATATCATCAATCAAAAACATTGTTGGTTGTGTTGAAACAAATTGTGACCGGCGAACGTTCGTCTAAACAACTGGGGTCTTTCATTACTATTGCCCAAGTTTCCGGTCATGCATTAGAAGCTGGATTCTTTATATTCCTTTCCATCATCGCATTGATTTCTGTGAATCTGGGTGTTGTGAATTTATTACCACTGCCCGTGCTGGACGGTGGATATTTACTGATTTTAATTATCGAAGCAATTACGCGACGCAAACTGGGGGGCAAAGCAATGGAATATACCATCGTTGTTGGGTGGATTTTAATCCTGTTGTTGTTTGCCTTTACGATGTGGAACGATATTGCGCGCGTGTTTGGGTTAAATTAAGGTGGAAAATATGGCGGATAAGGAAGAAACAAAAATTTGTACTGCAAGACACACAGAAAACATCAGGCAAACCCTTGAAAGAGCCATTGTTATGTCACGTGCAGGAAAATCTGATGTAATCGTTCTGTTGAACAATGCTCGTTTCAGTGTAAGCTCAAAAACAACACTGAAAGAAGCATTTGATACTTACCTTGCAACACTTGATAAAATATACAGGGCAGAGAAACAATCAAATCAAAAATAAATGAAAACAAAAGCTTTAACATTTTTATCACTAATTACAATTACTGGCGTTGCGAACGCTGCGAGCGTGTCACGCATTGATGTTGTCGGAAACCAACGTATGGATGCTGAATCTGTTCGTATTTTATCTGAAGTCAAGGTTGGTGATAATATTAATTCTGAAACTGTGAATGATATTGCAAAGAAATTACAGGCCTCTGGTTATTTTTCTTCGGTTAATACCTCGTTAAACGGAAATGTGTTAAAAATAAATGTTGTTGAATCACCTATTATCAATATGGTGACTGTTGAAGGCAACGATGAAATTGACACAGAAGATTTGAAAAAAGAAATCAAAACGAAAGAACGTGCATCCTATGATAAATCCTTGATTGGTGGTGATGTTCAACGTCTTTTAACACTTTATCAACGCAAGGGATTTTTTGGAACAAAAATCAATCCAAAGAAAATTGATTTGGATAATAATCGTGTTAATGTTGTATTTGAAATCAAAGAAGGACACCCAACATATATTGAAAATATTGATTTTGAAAACAATAAAAAATTCCGTTCTTCCACCCTGCGCAAAGAAATGTTATCGCGTGAACATGCATGGTGGCGTTTCATGACACAATTTGATGTTTATGATGAAGACCGTATTCAATACGATCAACAATTATTACATCAATTTTATATGCGTAACGGCTTCCTTGATTTTCGTATAACTGATGTAAAGGGGGAATTTACAGAAGATCGGGAATATTATTCGGTCAAATATACTGTTGATGAAGGCAATCAATATAAAATCGGCGAAGTTTCGATTGATAATCCATTCCCGGATGTTCCTGACAAAGAATTAAAGAAGGCATTGACCGTATCAAAAAAAGATGTTTATAACATTGATGAAATTGATGCCACAATAAATGCTTTGCGTGGTGCGGTTGCCGATCATGGCTATGCGTTTATCAGTGTTGATCCAATTCCAACAAAACACGATGATACGCGGACTGTTGATATCAACTTTAAAATTCAAAAAACAAATCGCATATATATAAACAGTATAAATTTATTGGGCAATGTTCGTACATTTGACAGTGTTATTGAACATCATTTACCTATGCGTGAAGGCGATCCTTTTTCACTTCAAACCATCGAAACTGGGCGTCAAAATTTGATGCACACACGTTATTTCAAAGATGTTCAAATGATACCTACACGCCTGGCTGATGCAAATATGATGAACCTGGATGTAAAGGTTGAAGAACAACCAACGGGTGAATTATCAGGTGGATTTGGTTGGTCAACAATAAACGGCTTTATGGTTGATGCCGGAATCACAGAAAACAACTTTATGGGACGCGGTCAAATTGTTCAAATCAAGGGTTCAATCGCACAATATCAACGTCAGGCATTATTCAGTTTCACTGAACCTTTCCTTTTCAATCGTGAATTATCGGGTGGGTTTGATGTATCTTACACTCAATATCAATATTCAAAATTGGGTGGTTATGGATACGATCGTGATTCATTCATGGTTGCCGGTCGTTTGGGCTGGCGTTTGACAGATCATTGGACACAAACATTGCGTTTATCTGCATCGTTTGATCAAAACTATGATTTGAATCAGGGCGGTTGGAACAAAGCAAACCTTTATACCCTTGGAACAAATTTACGTTATTATAATTTAAATACTAATTTCCAACAAAATACACATACTGGTGTTGTTGGAAATATTGGCGCTGCATATACTGGTTTTGGCGGCACAAATACATTTATGCGATACAGCGCAGATATAACAGCCATGGTAAAATTCTTTGAAGACAGATGGCAATTACGTACTGGTTGGGATTTTGGATATCTGCAATCATTGGAAAGTGATAATTATATTCCGCGTGTTTATCGTTATTTCTTGGGCGGTGAATCTTTACGTGGATTTGATGTCGCTGGTGTTGGTTCCCGCAATTGGGCATATCAAACCTATTCCCTTGGTGGGTTATGGAAGGCCAATGGTTCAACACAACTTAATTTCCCTATATTTATTCCAGATGAATACCAGATAAAAGGATTCGTATTTGCAGATTATGGTATATTGGGCAAACCACCAAAGAAAGAATATACGTTTGCAGGCCGTGATAATTTGATTGATGAGGATTGGCGAACATCTGTTGGATTTGGTATTTATTGGAATACACCGATGGGGCCAATGAATTTCTCTTGGGGTTGGCCAATGAAAGTTAATAAATACGATGATGAACGCAGATTCTTGCTTTCATTTGCAACGCAATTCTGACATTGTTTTGTCTTGACGGGGGGGCTAGATTTTTCTTATACTTTTATAAAAGAAAGGAGATTGAACATGAAAAAACTTCTGATAATTTGCACATTGGCAATTGCAGGCCTATCAATGTCTGGTTGTGGTCAAATATACGATTCCGAACCGGTCAGCATTGGTTATGACAACAATGAATTGAAATTAAGCCCATGCGCATGCATATTGGTTTATCGTGCTTAATATGTTTGATGGGGGGATGATTTGGATTATCCAAATGATTATAATATAAAATCATTTCCTGCGGGTAAAACGATTGCATTTTCCCGCAGTGTTTCTATTTGGATTTCCATTGCTTTCTTTTTAATTGTCGCACTTTGTGGTTTTGTATTGTTGGGTATACATTTTAAACAAAATTATCCGTTTTTAATTTCAATTGATCCTTTTACAGACGAATGGAATGTTGTCACATATCCTGGTAAACAAGACAAAGAAAGCATTCCTCAATATCAGATTGTTCAAGAAAAACTGGTTCAAGATTTCGTAACTAATTGGTTTACTATTTCTGCAATCACATCGGATAACGAAGAACGTTGGAAATCTTGTTCAATGGAAGAATGTGCAGATGTCGAACAATTTCGTCCTGACAACATAAAATGCGCCATATCTTGTAAATCGGACGCCGTTGTATTTGAAGATTTTTCAAAAAATGTATTACCAGATTATAAATCAATAATTGTGGCACAATCTGGGAAATGGGGTGTTGGCGGTATGTTAATCACACCAAACAAAATCACAAAATCAGGTGGCGCATGGCAAGTTTACACCACCGTTTATTCAACATTAAGCCCGGCGTTCAATACATTATCGTTTATAACAATTGAACAAGATCAAAACCTATATCCTGCAACATTAGGCTACTATGTAAAAACATTTAATTCATACAGGTTA
The DNA here is from genome assembly GCA_900321105.1 of uncultured Pseudomonadota bacterium. GTDB lineage: Bacteria > Pseudomonadota > Alphaproteobacteria > Rs-D84 > Rs-D84 > Enterousia. The sequence continues at coordinate 123,001 of OOHL01000002.1, forward strand.
ATCAATGAATAGATTAAAATCGTTTTTAATGGGTTTTATTTTATTGATAATGACTTTTGTCATAATCGTTTTGGTTGCTTTGATTTATCGTGCTAATGACAGAATGTCTGTACAATCTTATATTTTCCAGACAAACAATTTTGCAAATCAACGCGTTGGCGAATTACAAAACGTCAATGATATTTCCGATGAGGATTTAAGAAATAAATTGATAAAAAAATATGTATCCGAATATTTTCGGGTCATTCCTGGTGAAAAAGATGTAGAAAACAGACCGGTTCTGGATTTATTATCTACGGATACCGCTTTTAAACAATGGCAAAAAGGCGAAGCGCAAAACATTATAAAAATGTCTGAAAAAAATATGTTTCGCATTGTACATGTTCCAGATGATGGTATTGCGACACTTAATCGTCCTGCAGATTATAATTACAGGGATACTAATTATCAAAAAATCTATTATTCTGTGCATTATTACATGCAAACATGGAACGAACCAAATAAAATGGGGTCAGAACCTGTATTTGAACAAGGCACAATAAATATAGAAGCTGTATTTATGCCGGGCATCGTAGAAGGTGTAAATATTCAAAAATATCTGGAAAAAGGCTACAGCCCGGCGGGATTATTTAATTTCAGAGTCACGAATATTGGAAACAAGGAATTTTAAAAATGAAAAAAATCTTTGGTTTTATGTCTTTAATTATCTTTTTACTTATACCACACGGTATTTTAGCAGATGATTTTTCTTTTGACGACTTTGCCATCGTTGATGACGCAGATACAGACATGACAACAGAAAATGTATCATTAAATTCTGGCGCAGGTGTTATAAATGTAAAACAATTTGATATTGCTGGTGCGATGCTTGGTATGACATATGATGAAATAAATAATTTATTTTTCAATTCATCAAACCTTTATGCACCACGCAAAAAAGACAGCGTTGTTTACACAATCAACAAAGAATGGAAATATAATTTGGATTACGAATGTCGTCAAAATAACATATTTGTTCCAGAACAACTGGAACAATGTATAAAATCTTTGGCACAAAATCGTGGTTTACTGTATGTATCTGAAATTCATTTGGAACGCGATTTTACTGGGGAAACTGTTGATATTTATTTTACCAGCAATGCAACCGATAATGTTGTTTGGAAAATTGTTTATAATAATGATGTTAATGTTATGGATGGCGAAAATGAAAAATTTGCCAATCAACGTGAAAAAAAGATTTTGGCGTTTTGGCAAGGGGTTGTTGATAAATACGGTGTTCCAAATTCAGGTGAAGACAAATGGATTTCGTCTGAAAACGCTTATGATCCGATGATGCAGGCTTTTTACGGTCAATTGGTATTAATGGATAATGGATTGAATGCGACAGATTCATCTGAAAATATCCAAAAAGCACGTGAAAACTTCCAGGCAAAGCCTTATGCTTTTTAATAAAACATCTTATACAACTGGATTGTATTCCGAATTTTTGGCACGTATGTATTTACGCATTCATGGGTATCGCATTTTAAAAAGCAGATACATAACTGGCAAAAAGACAGGTCGCGCAGAAATTGATATTATTGCCCAGAAAAGAAATACTATTGTTTTTGTCGAGGTCAAAGCACGGCAAAATATTCCTGCGGCGTGGGATGCAATAACAGCCGCACAATCAGCGCGATTACGTCGTGCCGCAGAAACATATTTAATAAACAAACACTGGACTGGCGATGCTCGTTTTGATGTAATTGTTGTTTGTGGTCATAAAATATATTGGGCAAAAAATGCCATTTAGTTTTTTATAACTGCACTTTTAATCAATGTGACATCTTCCTTGATTCCGTCTATCTTTAATTGTAATTGCCCGATACCAGATTCTAATATTGTTGTTCGATTTTCCAATGATGTTATCCGCTGATTCATATGCTCTATTTCCGAAAGCGAAGAATCTTGACGTGCAACCCAATAAATCATCCCTGCAATAAACGCAATAAGGAACCAACTGTCGCGCAAAATATCTAAAAACGAGAATATGTTTTGTTGTTTTGTCATCTATTTTTTAATAATTTACCATAAAAACATACGGCAATATGTAAAAGTATTATGTTTATTATGTTGGATTATTTCCCCTTTTTATAAAATTTTCTATTTGATGAACTAATGCATTTTGTGACGCCCACCATCGCAAGTCTTCATTTGACACATTTGGCCCTAAAACGCGTTCGATGGTTAATTCGCGTAAATGCTTTATCACCTGTTTACCAGATGGAGTATTAAAAGTACGCGCATAATATTTTTCAATATCATTCATCATATTCACCCCTAAATTGACATTTCTTCACGTGCCATCTGCGCAATTGGTGCAACATATTTCAGTTCTGCATCACTGTGCAGCGATATTTTATCTATCAATCCACGACGTGATAAAATTTGCAAGCCACGTTCACACAATGGTCGTATCAATTCATGCAACAAACGCCCATATGTTGCGCCCAAAATTCGAACCATATCACTGTTGCGTGCTAATATTTCAGTTGCGGTCATTTCTTTATCCGAAAGCAATCCCAATCTGTCAGCCAAAAGTGTATGACGAATTCTGTCACGCAAATCGCGCAATACAATTTGCGAAACATCAAAATCAGCCCCACTAGAAAGCGGTGTCAAACCGGACGATCCAACTGCCTTTGGTATAATTGCACCTGGGGTTAAATTTATATTTGATAGATTGATTACACCATCATCATCTGCCTGCCAGATGCCACTGACCGCGATAGTCGCATTTTTCAAGACTAATTCAACAACTTTGTTTGCTGTTTTAATATCCGGCAACGCACGTAATACTGGACCACGCCCATATAATTCACCACTTATCACAGACCACCGAAATATGATATACGGGTTAGTTTCAAAAGTTCCACGTGCAACGATATTATTTTCAAAATCACCACCAACATCAACCCAGGCAGTAAAATCTTTGCCAACCAAAGATTGAACTAATCTTATTTGGGTCTGCGGATTATTTTTTACATTTTCACGCAATGGTGACGGCAAAACCAAATTCGGATATCTTTCCATTAAATCGCATGCTGGTAATGATGTTGTATGGAATATGGCGTTATCTAAAATAGCAATATCTTGCATTGGTATTGCAGTAAAAGAGAACGCAGAATCAGCACCAATCGGATTTTCAGCCATAAACAAACACGCGGTTCCTAAAACCACTAAATCAATATAGCACTGATGAATTGTTGTATAAAAATTTGAATCATTTAAGTGTGCGCGCAACATTGAAGTTGCAACATCTGCATCAGGCGACAAATCGCTTTCGCGCACAAGATTTATCCATAAGGATTCTGGCGGTGTTAAAAGCGAATACATAGATGCCGCAAGATTGTCAACGGCATCTGATGCAGTTGCATCAAATAATGTTGCACTATCTTTATCATCGGTTGGTATAGTATATCTTGTCGCATTTTTCCAACGTGTCAACCAAACTTGTCTTTCGTCCAGCGCACGTTTATATAATTGCATAAGATTTTTTTGCATTTGTTATTCCTTTTGTTTGGTTATATTTTGAATTCTGTGTTTGCATGCACAGGCTTGATTTTTGTACCGATTGGATGCACTGGTGTTGGATTCATCAATATTGCTCCAGAAACAGCATCCAATCCGTCATCATGTTCTTTGGTGCCAATCGGGGTCCACGATAACATTTCAGATAACAACATCGTTTGTCTGATTTTGTTGTGCATATAAAGATGCCCCGTGGAAAGCAATGGTTCCAAAGCATTTAAAATTCTTGTTTCTTTTTTAATATGGTTTGTAATTTGTGTAATATTTATTGAAACCTCGTGTGTTTTTACCACATTACGCATAATTTCAGGCAACGCGTTTCCGATTCCATTTGTTTCAATACCAATCCTGTTTAGACGATGTCTTTTCATAAAGCTGATTATCTTTTCACATTGATTAGCCAATGGATATAAATCATCATCATCCGCCACCATATACATAATGTCATGAACAAAAACATTTCGGTTTTTATCATCACGATAAATTAAAGCACATACACTGCCATCCCGATTTTGCCGTGCGCTTGATGGATCCCAATAAAAAGCAACACTGGTTATTTTATTATCACCGATTCGCGCAAAACGCATATCAAAATCATCATCATAAAAATGAACAGCCCCAGGATCAAGACACACACGTTCGTCTGAAACATATTCCAACATCATTTGAGATGAAAAATGTCGTTCGCCGACAGCATCTCTTAATTCAGATATTTTTTGTGCTGAAAAAACCTCTGGCCATGCCGGATTTCCGGTATCATCTATTATTGGTATTTTTAATTTTTTATATCCTTTTAAAAAAGGTATTGAATTCTGAAAATTTTCGTTTAATCTAATGGACATGGACTTTACTCCGAAAACTTTACCTACTAATTTGGAAGCCGAACAGGCTGTTTTAGCCGCGGTATTGATGAACAATCGTGCATTAGAATCTGTGTCTGAATTTTTATTACCAGAACATTTTTCGCACCCTGCACATCAAGAAATCTACCGCCTTGCACTGCGTCAATTCGCTGTTGGCGTTCCATTTGATATAATCACTGCCAAAAATTACCTAGAACAACAGGGAACACTGGAAAGTGTTGGTGGCACAGAATATTTATCTAAATTGGCATCGGCAGGATCAACTGTTGTTAATGTTGAACATTATGGTCGAATTGTTTTTGATAACGCTCGCCGTCGTGATTTAATCGGTCTGGGACAGAGCATTATTGACGATGCATATACCGAAGATTTAGATAAAACCGTTAATACACAAATCGAATCTGCAGAACAAAAATTATTCAATCTGGCATCGACAGGTCAAAGCGAACACAATGTCGCGACATTAGCAGATGCATTGAAAGGAGCTCTTGAAGAAGCCGCTATTGCATACAAAGCCGATGGTAAATTATCTGGTCTTACAACTGGATTGGATGATTTGGATAAATCAATCAGTGGATTACATCATTCCGATTTAATCATCATCGCAGGTCGTCCAGGTATGGGTAAAACAACATTGGCAATGAACATTGCTTTCAATGCAGCTAATGCTATATTGAACAATCGTGCAAATACTCAATATAAGGGCGCTGTTGCATTTTTCAGTTTGGAAATGTCGCAAAACCAATTGGCAACACGCGTTTTGTCTTCCCAATCAAAAGTTCCGGCGGCACATATGCGCGAAGGTAATTTGACAGATGAAGAATTTATGAAAATGTCGCAATATAGTGATGCTTTGTCCAAGGTACCACTTATTATTGATGATACCGCAAACATGTCTGTGGCGGCGATAAAAACACGCGCACGCCGTATTGCTCGTCAATTTGGCGGATTGGCATTGATTGTTATCGATTATTTACAATTGATGACTTCGCCTGGTGGCAAACATAATGATAATCGTGTTCAAGAATTATCTGAAATAACACGTGGTCTTAAAATTTTAGCCAAAGAATTGGATGTCCCTGTTATCGCCCTTTCCCAGTTATCGCGCAGCGTTGAACAACGCGATGATAAACGTCCCGTGTTGTCTGATTTACGTGAATCTGGTTCTATTGAACAGGATGCCGATATTGTTATGTTCACATATCGTGAAGAATATTATTTGGAAGGTCGTTCACCCGATAAAAAATTATCAGGAACAGCATCCGAAACATCAATGCAAAACTGGAAAAAGCGTTTGGACAGTGTTCGCAACAAAGCCGATATAATTATCGCTAAGAACCGTCATGGTAAACCAGAAACAGTTCATCTAAGTTTCACTGGTGAATTTTACTTGTTTGATAACTTTAACCAATTCGGGCCCCAACCATTACCTGAACATAATTTTGAAAACCAATATACTGCGACCACAACACAGAATGTTGAACAAACTGTTGACATCAACGATATTCCTGACGATTTAATTTAATTTTTACTTGCCAAGTCCTTAAAAATTGACTAATATTTTGTCAACATATATACCAAGGAGTCCAACCATGGCACAAGAAGAAATCATTTTTCCAAACAATATTCGCAACATTCGTGCCGCCAAGGGCATGAAAATGACAGAATTGGCAAGACGTGCTAATTTATCATTGTCTGCTGTTTCAAAGATAGAAAAAGGTGTTCGTCGCCTTAATCAGAAACAGTTATTAAATGTATGCACAATATTGGGCTGCAAATTATCTGATATATTTATTCATGAATCCGATTCTGTTGCTGCAAATTGGCAAAATGAAATCAAACGCCGTTTAACAGATAACGAAGACAGTGGTTTGAAAATCTTTGGTTCTGGACTTCGCAAGATTCGCCAACGTGCTGAAAAAACCATTGCCCAGGCAGCAAAAGCGGCAAATATGACATTGTCCGTTTATCATAAAATCGAAGTTGGACAACGCGAAGTTTACGAAGACGAAATTGATGTTTTGGCTAAGGCTTTTGGATATAAATCTTCAGAATTATTCGATGAAATCGCAAAACTTTACAAGGCTGGTGAATTAACAAAACAAATTAACAAGGTTAAAGAACGCGTTCAATCTGTTTTAGAGCCAGTTAATCCTGTATCTGGTCTTGATATTCATGATGGACTTTATGGTGCACAATTATATGATAATGCACGCAAAAAATTAGTTCCTGTATTCGGAAAACCAGAAGGCAAAGTTATCAAATTAAAGAAATCTGATGAAACAATGATTGTTGCCCCAACCACATTAGAAGGACACAGCGGCATTTATGCTGTTGTTCCTAATTCAAAAAGATTGGGCGATTTTATTCCAGAAGCTTCTTATGTTTTTGTTGATGCAAATACGAAACCAAATGTTGGCGATTTAGCGGTCGCTGTAAATGCAGATTTTTCAAAATTGTCTTCTGATGATGTTGTTGATGCACAAATTGTTGTTGTTCGCAAAGACAGCCGTGGCAAAATATACGGCCACATATCTAATCCAGAAGAAAAAGTTAATGCAAAAACTTTGCACAAGGTTGTTATGATTGTGATGCAATAAATTCAACCAAGGGAGAGAGAACATGCAACAACAAGCACATACCGTCGCACAGCGTTTGTTAAACCTTTATCGCCAGGCACATGTGATTGATGGCGGGTGGGCTGCTGTTAACAAAGTGTTTATTGCAGAATCTAATGATGAACAGGTTATAGCCGAATTGGGAAATATGCCAACCGGAAAACGATTGATTGCTCATATAAATAACTTGCGCAGTGGAAAAACACCTATGGATTCAATTGACAAAGATTTGCTTCCTTATGGTGGTTTAATGTCTGATTTATCCTTGAACGTTTCGTTGACTGAAAAAGAATTAGCAGAATTAAAACCGATGCTGGACACTTTTCAACCAACCATTGAAAATTTAAATGCTATTAAACAATTGCCATTTGTAAAAAAATTTGGTGCAGATTGGGTTTCCAATATAAAATCTGCACTTGCATTTAATAATGATATGGCATCAAAATGGATTCAGGTTTCACAGACAGACAAGGCGTATCGTATATGGGATAGTGCAAAACAATTATTGTCTGAAACTCTGACAGAACGCAATCGCGCTCAGATTCAGGCTGACATGCCGGAATTTGAAACATTTCTACCAATGTTTGGCGATGCCGGCAATGAAATGTTGGCAAAATTGCGCACATTTGTGTCTTCGCTGTTATAAATTATTCTGTTTTATAAATTGTGTCTTGTGTGTGTGGGGTACCGATAAAAACCATCGTTCCATTTGGTGATAATATGAAATCTAATTCTCGTAATCTTTCCCGCAGATTTGTTCTTTTTTGATATGTATTGCACGTATTTGGAACCTCTACATCGTCACATATAACCAAATCCGCACGCATACCCGTTATATTTCCAGAAATTCCCTGACAGATAACAGATGGTTCGCGAATACCAATTGGACGATTTATGGTTATTTTATGTGTTCCCCACTCTTTCTTTACATCTGGCACCATAGCATCACACCACGGATGATTTTCCAAAATATTTTTTATATGTGCAACCATACGTGATGCCAGATTTGTTTCTGCAGACAATATTAAAATTCTGCTTTCTGGTTTATGATATAATACACACGCAGCAAAAATACCAACAACAGTTGATTTCCCAGAATGCCTGAATGCGTTTAACAAACCCCTGTGTGGATTGTTATTAAAAACATCAACCAAAAAATTCAATATTTTTCTGTGATGTGTTGGCGTTTGCAACCCAAGAAGTTTATTCCAAGCATCTAAAAAATTATTTGCTTCCGTAATTGTCATAATGTTTTCTAGCCGACTATTTTATCTACATTTGACAGCCATGTTTTAACTAAATTTGGTTTTTTCACCTTCAAATTTTTGATTTTATCAATATTTTCCTGTCGTTTTGTATTATAAGGTTCGCTAACTTCTTCACGCAATCTTTTCAATACTGCATTTTCAGAAAAACTTTCGCCACTGGCACCCGATGCGCCATATTTTGCGCGTTGTGTTGCCAATGCCTTTTTGATTAAGTTTGTTTTTGTTGCCTCATCTGCTGCCATCTGTGCCAATATTTTTTGACGTTGATTAGATGCAGATTTTTTTGATTCTTGATAATCCAAGACTTTTGTCACATCTGATACCAATTGTCCCATGTTTTTCTCCTTGTTTAGATTAAATACCATCCGTCAACCGAGACGGACAAAATTGTTGAATTTAATTGATCGTCACTGGACAGGGTCCATAATGGATCCATTGTATTAAATTGATAACCAATTAAATTAAATGTTAAATCCCCGTTATATCCAGAATTATTAACATCATAAACTTCATTTGGAATTTCAATACGATGATTATTCACAAATAAAGTTTTGGTATTTATTGATCGTATTGATACTTTGCGCGCACGAATTTTCTTTGGAATATGTCCATTTATTATCATCGGGAAAGATGATATTTTATATGAAAAATTATATTCTTGTGCATCGTTCAAGCAATCTTTATCAAATTTTTCCAAATAAAATTTATTAATTCTTTTAACGACTACATATGTTTCGTCATCCAATACAGACACGTATTTGAATTGACCATCAGTTATATATTTTGCCCATGCATTAACATCTGTATTTGAATATTTATTCAATACAGCCATATACCCATCATCCATAACTATAAATAATTGATGGTGTAAAGAATTATATGCAACACTGATTGGGTTATTCAATAAATGTTTTGAAAATCCACACAAATCATTTGCATTATAATTTTGTCCTAAATCATCCAAATCTAATTCACGAACATCTTTGCCAGATCTAGATATAAATACAGTTGCGCCTTCTATTTGTTGCGGTGGCAAATAAATATTGGTTATACTGCCAACTGATGTGTGTTGTTTTATATTTATATTTGTTGGTGTCAATGGCGCACTGGATATTGCCCATTCTCCAACAGAAGTTAATATTTGTAAATTATCACTGCTGACTATTGTGGATATTTGATGGTGTTGCGATGATAACAATGTTGTAAAAATCGCATCATCATCCAAACCAGAACCCACATCAAAATTATTATAATCACCTGTCTTGGACATCCAAATATAGCTTGGCGATGATTGGGTCCCGCCAAACACAAGTCTGTTTTGATGGAAGGATATTGATATCGGCCATCCACGTTTATCACTGAAAGAAGCGACATACCAATCATAAATCGCACTGCCTGGAAAAGTAAAACTGCCATTTGTGTAAACCGTGGCAATTCTGGCGGTTTGAACAGATTGCACAATCCATTGTTTATTATTTACCAATAATCTTTCACCAATCCAAGATGCATCCCATAAATCTTTATTTGTCGTAAAAGTCGCGTGATTATTATCTATATCGCTGGATGTTATTGTAATAGAAACACCATCCATATCATCAAAACGCATAAAAGGTATATTTATACTGACGTCCGCATTCATATGAAAAGCAAATTGTTGGATATGAAAACCGGATGAATCTTTAACAAATATTTGTGGTTTAAATGATGGATGAACAAAAAAGATTTTGTTAAATCTTTGTGCATATTGTATGCGTTTTAAATCGGAACTGCCCCATGGTACAACAACAGAGCTTATTTTTTCATCGTTTGCATAGATATCTATTTTGCGATTATAAATTATCAACAAATATTTCTCAGATTCGCTTATTTGAAATGGGATAATTATCGCATTACTTGGTATTTCGTCTATATTTTTCAGTCCATATCTGCGTTGCAATGCCCCTGATTGCAATACATCCATATTTTCCAGATGTGCCAGTCCATGTATATTATTTATTGCATAAAATTCAGGTGCCACTGCGCCATAAGAAAAAGTATTTTGTGTTTTAAGAAAATTTCCCATATCATAATCCTTGTGTTTTTAAAATCTGGTATCTATTAACGAAAAATCTGATATATTTGGTTGATTTGATGTTGTGCTGTCTATAAATTTGGCAGATTGATATTCTGATTCATATAATGCAGACATCATTTTGAAAACATTTGCATCTCCAATCAGAGGAATACAAAATTCCAAAGCTAATTTTGTTGCCAATAAATTTGCAAAATATCCCGGAAAATTTTCTGGTTCGGTTTTAATAACAGCCACTATTTCCAGATTGTTTGTTGATGATTTAATTTTATTTCCTGTTATTTGACCATTACATTTCAAAATTCTTAAAACTTCAACTGGTATAACAATATCGCCATCTTGATTTTTATTTAAAACTAATGTTTTTGTCGCAAAACGCCAGGGAAAAATCGATAGCAATGCATCTGTTGTTGAATCAAATAAAGTTCTGGCCAATTGTGCACTGGCTGTGTCTTCGTGCCAAGATTGAATTGGATTTTCGCCTAGTTTCAATAATGCCATTGAACATAAATCTATTTTTGTAAACATATTCGCACCTATTTATTAAATAACAAGGGGACATAAGCCCCCTGTTATATTGATATTATTAAGATAAAGCACCAACAGTTACGACACCATCTGTGACAGTAATAACCTTAATAGCCGAACCATTTGAACCATTGATAAGAATCATATCGCCTGTGTTCATAAGATTTTTTAAACTGGAAAAATATCCGGATGCGGTTATTGTTGCCAATGTCGCACTTTCTTTATAGTGCCACAATGTAAAACCGTTTGCATATGCAATCACAGACAAATTTTTATTTTGAAAAGCCATTTTGTTTCCTTTTGGTTAATAGGTTAAGCTGCATCATCATCACATTTGATACGAACAATGCCTTCGTTATCAATCAATACAGCACCCTGAGACATACTGTTGCTGATAAAGTGGGCGGCACGTTCACCATGCCATGTGATGTCTGTTTTCACTTCTTGACCGCATGCGTGGCCAATACTGGATGCATGATATATAAAGCAATCACGATCATCTGTGTTAGCTAAAGGCAAAGAATTACACAAAATCCAGTTAACGCCTAACCATTTGCGAGATTCACAACCATCAATCAATGGTGTTGAAGAACCTACATAATCAGCAGAAACAAATTCATCCAATGCTAACAATTCGTTCCATTGATGAACACCGACAACTGCAAATCTGCGACCATCATCTGGAACATCATTGGTATTCAATTTTTCCAATGCCGACATAATCAAAGCCTTGGTTAATCCAGTTGAATAATCACCAACATATTGTGTTGCATTATTCATTGCAGCAATAATCAATTCATCTGTTTTGCGACCCAATGCATATGCACCAGCAGATGCAACAACACGACGTTCATCAACATTAGTTTTTAATTCATCCAATGCATCAACCCAATCACCTGCGTAATAATCTTGCAAAACACATTCAACAGGTGCATGGTCTAAATTCATCACAGGAACAATTCCGTGACGTGATTTTGTGCTGGCGATACCTTTGCCAACTTTCTGAAAAGTAGTAGAATATCCAACAACCCCAGATTTGCTGCGAATTGTGGAACGTAATTTTGTGCCCATTTGCTGATAAGCCAAATGAACATCTGCTTCAAATTGTTTTACAAACACTTGATCTACAGACATAGACATAATAAATCCTTTTTGTTTAAATTAAAAAAGCGCAAAAATGCGCAATCTGAAAATTTTGATTGATGGTTATGCGAAAACCGCGCCATAAATACAAAACACAAAAAAGGGTCCAAAAAAAATGGATTATCCAATAAAAGATACAGTGAGACCTTGATAATCCCACTGTAAAATTTATCAACAAAAAACCCCAAAACTATGTTCTGGGGTAATAAAAATCACGCAAAAAATTTGCGCGCATTATTTTTTCTTAACTACTTTCTTAGCAGCTGGTTTTTTTGCAGGTGCTTTTTTTGCAACTACTTTTTTAGCAGCTGGTTTTTTTGCAGATGCTTTTTTTGCAACTACTTTTTTAGCAGCTGGTTTTTTTGCAACTACTTTTTTTGCTACTGGTTTTTTAGCAGCAACTTTTTTTGCAGGTGCTTTTTTTGCAACTGGTTTTTTAGCAGCTGGTTTTTTAACTGCAACTTTTTTTGCAGGTGCTTTTTTTGCAGCTGGTTTTGCAGCTGGTTTTGCACATGCACATTTTTTCTTTAAACCGAACATGTTTCTCTCCTTATTATGTTTTGGATAGAACAAAATTTTTTTTGTTCTTGTTTTATATTTTATCTGAATCAAAACAAATAGTAAAGAATAAAAATTATTTATGAATATAATTTTTTAAAACCATTTTCAATTTTTCGAACATATTCAGGATCTTGATCACGCCAATATTTTGGATCACGCATCATATTACGTAATGCATCATCTGATAAATTTTCTGATGTGTTTTTATTAGTTAAAACATCTGGCTCCAATGATTGCATCATCTTGTATACACCTTGAATTCCCTGGGGTGTAGCGCATAACTCTTCAAATGCATCTGTGGGTAAATACTTTTCACCGAACGCATTTATTTCACGCAATGCATCATTCATTTTTTCAGTACCACCAAAAAAATTTTTTAATTCATTTATTGCATTAGTTTGATTTTGTAATTCAAATAAATTTTTTAATGTTGGTTGTAAAAATTCTTCGGCTATTGAATAAATTTTTTCAACTTGTTTTGATGTCAAACCTATTTCATGAAATTTATTACGAACCGATTCGTCATCAAATAAATCATTCGTTGGATATTCATCTGCGCTATCAGGAACACCTATTGCATGATTAAATTTTTGTTTTGCATGTTCGTCACTGTTATCATTCGGGACAGATACCATATTTCCCATCTTTTTTTCCAGTTCACAATATGATTTAACCAATGCTGATGTATTTAATTCACCGTTTTCATCAAGAAATTTTTCTGGTACTTGTTCCATGTTTTTTTCCTTTTGTTGCAGATTCTTGTTTAAGAAAATAAATTCCAGCCAATGTAAATATTGTTTGCATCATTGTGAAAATATCTTCATCGCCAACCAAATAGGCGCCGATTGCAGATATTATCCCAACACCAGATACAATATAAGTTTTTTTGTTTTGTAAATATCCGCCTTTGATTATTTTATTCATGTTTTTCCTTTTATAGATAAAACAAAATGTCTTCACATTCTGTGATATATCCACGTGACATTGCCCATTGTGGAATAATATTTGCGTGATGAAATTTTGTTGCACCAAAAACAGAATCGCGCAAATTACCCCGCATCATAGTTTGAACAACACGCAAACACATTTGAAATTTTCTGTCATTTGGATTTACATTTAAATCATTGTGACGAATTGATTTTAAATTTAAACATTCAAAAATATCTGCATCCATTGCGATGGATTCGAAAGATTTATTATATTTAATATGAATATTATAAATCATCGAAGCCATTGCTTCCACGATTGGCAAAGTTTTTCCAGATGTTTCTGCAAATATTATACGCGCTAATTTATACGATACGATTTGCGATGTATCATCGTTTGTAAATAAAGTAAGTTGCATATTTGTGACCTGTTTTTTGTAATAAAAAAAGCCCGCACCAAATGGTACGGACAAAAATAAAGAATAAAAAAACCGCAAATTCTTGCGGGCATAATTTCTATTCTTGATGCATCATATAATATCACAAATTGACATAAAAGTCAAGAGTATTTAAATACTGATTTCATCACCGTATGTTAAAACATAACCGTTTCCAAAGCGCAGAACCAATGCGCCATCTTCATTAAGGCCTATTAATTCGGCTTCTTTCCCTTGGTATTTAATCATTTTATTTATACAAATTGCCAATTCCATCCAACGTTCACGAACAATTGCAAAATCAGTACCACGCCATTTATCTAATTTCTTCATTAATACCGAAAGCACATCATTAACATCTGCTTCTGCATATTCTGAAACCTTGGTTGTTTTATATTCTTTGACCGTCGGACAGGTTTTAATATTTATACCAATTCCAACAATTACAAAATTACGCGCATATTCAATTAAAACACCACTGATTTTTTTACCATCAATCAAAACATCGTTTGGCCATTTAATTTGTGGTTTTAATCCGAATGAAATCAAAGTTTCAGCCACCGCAACACCAACTGCATATGAAAGTTTTGGATCACGTTCATATATTTTATAAATAAAAGACGCATAAAGATTACCATGATGTGAAACCCATGTTCGTTTATAACGCCCACGTCCGGCAGATTGCGCCTGGGCAACAACAACCGTCTTGTCCACTGCATCACCAGATACAATCAAATCATGTGCATAATCCTGGGTCGATGGAATTTTATCAAAAGAAATTAATTTATATGCGTCCAATTTTATATCCCCCATTTTCATTTAATATAAAATCGCGACCATATGTCTTGCGTAATTGATATATCGCATTTTCAACAGTGTGTGTCGTCACATCAGGTGACAAACCAACCGCCAATTTCAAATTATTTATGCTGATATTTGGATTTTTATAAAGGGCGACTATGATTTTTCTTTGCAATTCAGGTAAAACAACATTGTGCCCAAAAACATCTACGATGATGTCGTTATTATTAAACTTTGATAATATTATATCTTGTAAATCGTCAACCGATATGGGCGCATTTATCTTGATATCATCCAATATTACATCCGCAATATTCGGAGTATCAACAACGCATGCGCCTAAATCGGTCAAAATATGATTCCAGTATTTATCAGATGTAAAAACTTTTATGTTTTTCAGCATATTTACACAATACCGAATTATGCGACATTGTGCAACATTTTATTCTTACATCGTGTGTTCGTGTGACGGAATAAATTTAGTAAAATCTTCCAACGAAGCACCTGTGGATGCCAGTATCTTAGAAATACTGTTAGTCGAAGGCCATCTTGGTTGACCTTCTTTGGACCAACGTTTACTTCTGTTGAATGTGGTTGGATCCAGCCCGCTGCATTTGGCCAAACCAGAACAGGACATATGATGTTCACTTGCAAAATTTTCTATTGCGCGCCATACATCTTCGTGTGTCATGTGCTTTTTCTCCTATTTTTATCAGGTTTTCCAATCCAACAATCTAATAATAATTGATACAAAGAATAAATTCAATCCCATATTCATAGTTTGTATTCCTATAAAACAAAGCACAGAAACATGGACTAAAAAAATTTTTTGACAAAAATACTTGACAAATCGCTTTTTGTGTATTACATTTCGATTCGTCAAAGGATGAATAATCATTTGACCATAGCGGGCCCAGAGTTTTCAGACTCCCTCCTACATTCTCTCTCCTCTGGACTTTGGGCCCAAACAGAGTTTTGGATGCCCATTTCTTTTTCTCCTTTCCTTCCTTTCAGGGCATCCGAATAAAAAGCCACCCTTGCGGGTGGTTTTTTTATTTACAATTAAGTTTCTTTATCGTTCCGTTAAATATCGGAGAATCTTTCAAAACAAATTGTAGACACATATCAAAAGATTCTGTCTCAAAACGGCTTTCCAATATACCTTTGCTATATATTTCATATCTACAACTTGCATTTGATGTAAACACAATACTAATGTCATCAGTCATACAATCACATATTGTCACACCATTATCCCTATTGCTAAAATGTCCACCTATTTTTTCACAAGCTGCCTTATCGTCTTCTACAGAAGCGCATTTTCCCATATAATCCCTAACACCATCAGGACAGTTATTATATTTCGTTTCTGGCGCCCCATTCCAATACGATGCAGAATCAGCAACGCATTTTGAATTCGTATCTTTCATGATTTTCAAGAACTTTTGATCGCTGTCAGCATAATCTCCATTTTTAAACAAGTTCCAAAAAGACCAGGCTTCTGAATTGCCGCTTGCATATAAAAAACGCCCTCTTTCATTATAATCGTCCCATTCCCAACCTGAATCCATTAATACTTTTGAAAATCCTACAGACGACCAATGATACATTGCCGGATAATTACTTAATTTACAATCACATGTAGAAACACCATTTGGATATTCCGTCCATATAAATCCCATATACTTACATTTTTCCTTGTCAATATCTTTTGTAAAACAAGTGTCAATATATGGATGACCGTGTTTATCAAGACATTCTTTAACTTTTTTTACTCCCATGTTTTTCAATGTAATAGGCCCAACAGAATTTTCATTTTTACAAACTCCCATATACGTAGCTACATCATCTGTTTTTTCACAAACCGACAAACCTTGGTCTTTATCAGATTTCTCAAAATCTCCACCCTTGCAAATATATTCTTCCTTGCAGTAATGACACGTATCAGAATTTGCAGGAAGATACATATTGTCGACACAATGTATTGTCGTTATACACTTAGTTTTATCAGAGTTTGAGACTTTGCCATCAACACATTTTATTTTATCTTTTCCACCTGGACATGCGTAACCGTCTGGGCAGGACCAACACAATCCTGGTCCCATAAGATATTTTCCTGGTTCGCATTCTTTATTTCTTTTTGATTCAGATGTGTTATCAGAATTTCTTTTTTGTTCACATTTTGTTTTATCTGCATTTGCAATTTGTCCAGCCGGACATTTTATTATTCCCTGAACTTTTGATGCAAACGCAAAACTGCCACCTGCACATACATAATATCGGTCTTTACATGTTGTGCATTTTGTTGCATTTGCCGGCAAATATTGCCCAGGATCACATTTATACTCTTGCGCAGCATTTGATGTGTTTGTGATTGGTGTTATTTCCTGTTCTGTCACATTTGATTTTTCAATGCCAGATTTTATAAAACATTTTTTCAAATTATCATTATCCATGCCGTGCTTATTAAAACATTGGTGCATTGATTCCTTGGATATTAATATTGCCGCCACAGCATCAGTATTTATAGAAAAATAACACATCAAAAATGCCAGATAAAATCCCCCGCATGCGTATTTGGAAAACCGCGGCTTGAAAGCAATCATTCCCGACTCCTTGGTGGGTATTATATCATATTTACTTTTCAAAAACACTGAATATTTCCCAATGTGATGATCCAACAAACTGATCAACAGGAATTAGAACTGTCGTTTTACATCCACCAGATTCCAAAATCTTTTTATCGCGCACAAATGTTGTTGGATTACAAGAAACATAAATGATTCGTTTTACATCAGATTTTGCGATTTCTTTTGATTGCTTTTCTGCGCCTGCACGTGGCGGATCCATTATCACAACATCATATTGTTTAAGATTTTGCGCTGACAAAGGCTTTTTAAATAAATCACGCGTTATACCATTGCCAACAATATCAAATCCCGTTGCATTTGTTGCAAATGTGAAATTACCCAACCCACAAAACAAATCTGCAACTTTTTTTGCACCATCCACATATTTAACCACTAAATCACGCAGAATTTGTTCGGTTTCAACGGTTGGCTGCAAAAACGCATTTGATGGATATATTACAATTTTATCATTAAACTTTATTTCTGGATTTGAATATTTACGAATCGCTTTATCATTCCAAGTAAACCGTATTATCTGTGGCGGTAATTTTTCAACAGCGGCGCGAAAATCAGCACTGAAATACG
This sequence comes from uncultured Pseudomonadota bacterium, assembly GCA_900321105.1. Taxonomy (GTDB): domain Bacteria; phylum Pseudomonadota; class Alphaproteobacteria; order Rs-D84; family Rs-D84; genus Enterousia. The sequence goes on from OOHL01000002.1 coordinate 141,002, forward strand.
GAACATCGCTTTTTACACCAACATCTATTCCATTTTCGCATTTGGTTATTAAAACCGCCCCTGCGCCGCGCCATGGTAATTTTGCAATATTTTTTAAAACTTCGTTTATTTCAGGAACTAAATTTGGGCAATTATTTACATCGACGATGTCTTTGCTTTGTTGTTTATAGAATCCAAAATGCCCATCAACGAATGCAAAATCAGCACGCCGACGTGTTCCTGGTGTTCCCCAGATTGCCGCATCTGTATAATTTAGCAGTGGCAAGTCTTTCTGTTTTACATCACGATATTTTGCATCTGCAAAATCATATTTGCAGCCACCACACACTTCAAAAAAAGGACATCTGTTTAAACTCATATCTGCATATTAACACAAATTCTGTCTTGATTCCAATGTGTTTTGAATCTAAAATACAAATATGAAAAAAGATTCAGACAAAAAAGTTGCTTTGTTCGCCGGCGCATTGTCGCTGCCGTTTTTAACACGTGACGCATTGCGCAAAAACGGATGGGATGTATATGTCGTTGGTATAAAAAACTTTTATGACCCTGCCCTTAACCCTGATTTGGTCGTTCGTATTGGTGGCGGCGGCTTGGCGGCACGTGAATGCAAAAAACGTGGTATTCACAAACTGGTTTTCGTTGGCGCATTGGGCCATATAAATTTGTCTGATATTAGACCTGATTTATGGTCAATTGGGGTATTATTAAGCGTATTAAAACATCAACGGGGGTATGATTCTATGGCGGTTGCATTTAACAAGGCTTTGGAAAAGCGCGGTTATGAAATTGTGGCGGCGCAAGATTTGGCACCAGAATTAACTTTTGAAAAACCTGGTATTCAAACCAAGACAAAACCATCAAAATCGGACGAACACGATATAGAACGTGCAATTCAGGTTTCACACACAATCGGAATCGAAGACATTGGTGCATCTGTGGTTGTTGATAAACAAGTTGTCGCAGTAGAAGCAGCCGAAGGCACCGCACGCATGTTGGAACGCGTGGTTGAAATGCGCAAAAACAAAAGAAAAACCGGTGGTGTGTTCGCAAAAATGACTAAGCCAGGTCAGGATTTACGAATTGATATACCTGCAATTGGTATTGATACTGTGCGCGCGGTTGCTGCGGCAAAATTGCACGGAATTATTGTTAATGCAAAAACATGCTTTGTTATCGATAAAGATGCGGTTATCGCGGCCGCGAACAAGGCAAAGATATTTATAAAAGCAATATAAAAAAACCGCCGTTTCGGCGGTTTTAAATTATTTGATATCTTTTACTGTCACTTTGAACACGACATCTTTACCTGCAAATTCAGGATAGTAATCCATCGGGAAAGTAATATTGATATCACGACTTTCACCAACTTTGACACCGACCAGTTGTTCTTCAAAGCCTGGTACAAAAGTGTGACTACCCAATTTCAAAGGATAATCATATCCGGTTCCACCTTGAAATTGTTCAGTTCCCATAAACCCGGCGAAATCTATAATAACTGTATCACCATTTTTTGCGGTTTTTTCACATGCTGTCAATGCTGCACACATAGCAATTACTCCTAATACTTTTTTCATTTAAAATCCTTTAATCTGTACCCATTTTAAACCTCTACACCCATCGTAAAACCTTTTTCAATTTTTTTTATTTATTGTAAACGCATCTGAAACCGTATTCGCGCATTGTTTCGCCTTCGGCTTCAACACGATAATCAAAGAAAGTTGTTGGACGCATCACTTCAAATGAAGGACGATCATATACAATCACAATGCTTTCTGCATTACGACCACAAACTTTTTTCATTTCATAATCTGCGACATGTGCCAAAACAGTTCGTGCATCCGCATCAATATCGGCACCATCTGCATTTTGCATCAAACGCAAACGCATTTCACGAACATTGCTGTCACCCAAAAGGATTTCGGTGCGAACCATTGTACCCTTGTATTCTTGCCATCTGGTTTCTTTACGCGCAGTATCCCAACGCGATGCAGACGCGGTGCGCTCTTTCATTGTGCGCGGCTGATACGAATCGATTTGAGAGTATTCGTTTTCTTCGGTTATATATTGTGCAGTGCGTTCATCATAATATTCGCCACTATGATTAGAATTTCCGCCGCACCCGACCAGCAAAAGGGATAAACCCATAATAAATAAAACAGATTTTTTCATTTCTTTTTCTCTTTTTACTTTTTTTTATTTTAACAAATAAACTTTTTTGATTCAAGCCACGATTTATGATAAAATGAAAATGATGTCTAATATAGTTCTTGAATCTTTGTTGAAACCACTGGAAGAATTTTATCGTCCTTCGTTTGTCGAAGAAATTGCGATAAATCATGCCGGCGAAGTTTGGATGCGCCTTAATGGCGGTCGCGTTCCATGGGTTGCCTATAACGCAGAAATTTTATCAAAACAATACTTGGTTGATTTAATTCATACTGTGGCAAATATTTACGAACGTCCATTTGATCCGGTGCATGGGATACCTGTTGTGTATGCAACATTGCCGGGGAATCATCGTTTTTCTGCTATCGCGGGTCCAAACGTTCAATACGATGAAAACGATGTGACAGGTGGTGTCGCATTAAATATTCGTGGTGGCGGTGTTAAAGAGACCAGTTTTGAAAACTATCACCTTAGTCGCGGGAAACAATTGTTAAAAGTCAAACCACGTGAAAAAACAAGACCAGATGATCCATACGAAAGATTGATGGGTGCTATTAATGATGGCAGTCCGATTTTAATATCTGGTGCAACATCGACTGGTAAAACAACATTTTTAAATCATATGTTAACATTGATTGACCAAAACAGTCGTGTTATCACTGTTGAAGACGCACGTGAAATTCGTGTCCCACAAAAGAACCGTGTTCATTTTGTATTATCACGTACAGAACAAACAAACGATTTTAATTATGCACGTTTGTTGGATTTGGTTGTTCGTATGACACCTGACGTAATTATAGGTGGTGAAATATCAACTGACAATGCTGCGGTTTTATGGGAAATGTTGGGAACAGGACACGACCATTTCTATACAACAATTCATGCAGAAAGCGCCGAAGCAGCCTATGCTGCATTTGCAGACCGAATATTACACACACAACCTGCATATGACAGAACAGATTTAATTGCAGAAATGAAAAAGAAAATCCGCGTTGTTCAATTATCGCGTGATGGCACACTGCGTGCCGTGACAGAGGTTGTATAATCAGCTGAAATTTTGTGGGTTTACATCAATTTTTACACGCACATTTGCTGGCTGTTTTACTTTGCCAATCCAATCACGAACAATCGGTTGTAGATTCGCACGCGCTGAACCCGAAACCAAAAATCGCATACGATACCAATTTCGTATTTGATATATCTGTGCTGCAATCGGTCCCATTATTTTACCACCGTTTAATTGCGGCGCCACTGCTGCCAGTGCATCGCAATATTTTTTAAGCGTTATTTCTTTATCACTTTCCACAATAACCGCAACCAATTGTCCAAATGGTGGCATTTGTGCCGCGCGCCGTGATTCCATATCGGAAGCCATAAATTCATCCCTATCGCCCGCACAAATGGCGCGTATTACCGGATGTTCTGGTTGATATGTTTGCAATAATACATGTCCTGGGAATTCGCCACGACCGGCACGACCAGCAACCTGGAATAATTGTTGGAAAGTATGTTCCCCTGCCCTGAAATCTGTTCCGAACAATCCCATATCTGCATCAACAACACCAACCAATGTCAAATTTGGGAAATGGTGTCCCTTGGCCAAAATTTGCGTTCCAATTATGATGTCAATTTCACCGTCTTCCATTTTATGAACCAATCGTTCCAATGCTTCACGTGACATAATTGTATCGCTTGACACCAATGCGGTTTTTGCATTTGGGAATTTTGCATTGATTTCCTGTTCTATTTTTTCCAGACCAACCCCACGCGTTGAAACATTGTTTTTACATTGCGGACAAATTTTCGGTACCGATTCAGTATGTCCGCACATATGGCACACCAATTTATTTATATGTTTGTGATAATTCAGCGACATTGAACAATCAGGACACTGTGCAACCCAACCGCATTTTTTACATTGAACAATTGGCGCAAAACCGCGGCGATTTATAAACAACAAAACTTGCTTTTTATTTTCCAGTGTTGTCGCAATTTGTTCGCATAATTGTGGCGACAAATTACCAGACATTTCTTCGTCATTGACTTTATAAGATTCAGGGCGCGAATTTCGCATATCTATGGTTTCAATTGTTGGCATTTGTGCACCACCAAAACGCGAAGTTAAACGCAGCCGTCTGTATTTTCCCAGCGCAACATTATGCATCGTTTCAACAGACGGTGTCGCAGATGCCAATATTATCGGGAATCCAGAAATATTAGCACGCAAAATTGCCATATCACGTGCATGATAATTTCCCATGTCTTCTTGTTTATACGATGTATCGTGTTCTTCATCTACAACAATCAAGCCCAAATTTTGCCATGGCAAAAACAGCGCACTGCGTGTACCAACTACAATGCGAATATCACCACGCGCAACACCGCGCCATATACTGCGCCGACGTGCAGATGTTAAATTGCTGTGCCAAACGACAGGTGGCGCACCAAAACGCTTTTCAAACCTATCCATAAATTGTGCAGTCAATGCAATTTCAGGCATCATTAACAAAACAGATTTTCCTGCATTATATGCGCGCAGCACACTGTCAAAATAAACTTGTGTTTTACCAGAACCCGTTATCCCATCCAATAAAAATACAGAAAAACCACCATTGTTAATTTCTGTTGATATAGAATCTGCCGCTAATTGTTGTTCATTGTTCAAAACAACCGTATTTGTATCAAAATATTTGTAGATAAAGCGATTATCAACGATTTCACGAGAATCTGATGAAATTAAAATATTGTTTTTTATCATTGTTTTGACAACAGCATTACTTACATGCGATATGTTTGTTATATCGCTGATTGACATTGCCTCATTATCATTGGATTGAAACGCATCAGCCACACTTTGTCGCGCAACCGTCATTTTCGCAGACACGTCAACATTATATTTATATAATTGTTCGATTTTTGGCGCATTAAATGCATCTGGCACATTTAAAATCAGACGCAATACCGCACCTGGCGCCATCAATGTCCAGGCTGCCATTTTATATATCCAATCAATATCAGATTGGGACATTTTTCCCATATCGCATATTTCGATAACTGACTTTATTTTGGTCTGGTCTAAACCGCTGTCACCAGCCCCAACAATAACACCAATATATTGGCGATTCATGACCGTCACACGTACAAAATTCCCAATTTCTGCATCAGCACAAAGCCGGTAGTCATAACCAGTGTTTATTACATTAGGAATTAAAACCTTTACAATATCGCCAGATTTAAACATATTTGTAATTTAATCGATTTTTTTGTTTATTTCAACATATCAATCACGCGTTCCAAATCATCAGTATTTGGAACGTTTTTTATTTCAATATCTGCATCGTATTGACCATTAAACCATGTGCGTTGACGTTTTGCATATTGATTTGTTTTTACCGTCCAATTTTCAATTGCATCTTTTTCAGAAATTTTGCCATTTAACATGTCGCATATTTGCACCGCACCAATTGCACGAGATGCATCAAGATTGTTTTCAATAATATAACGGCCTTCGTCAATTGCACCACCTTTTATCATTTCTGGGATACGCGCTGCAATTCGTGCCAACAACATTTCACGCGGCGGCATAATGGCCACACACAAAGGATTTTCAACAACACCGCCATCACGCGGATTTTTTTGCCAATCAGTTAGATGCTTTCCTGTTTCAAAAAACACTTCCAATGCACGTGCAACGCGTTGCGGATCGGTTGCAGAAAAATCAGACGGCAACAATTGTTTTGCAGCAACAATATCATGTTCAACCATTTCACGTGCACGTGTGCGATTTTCAATACTGATTTCTGGGATATTTGAAATACCGTTTGTCAATGCATTTATGTAATAGCCTGTTCCACCAACAAAGATTGGCTTTTTCCCCATTGCGATAACATCATCATATGCGCGACGCGCCAATTTCAGATAATCAGCAACACTGATATGTTCATTTAAAGACAAAATTGAAAACAATTTATAAGGCACGCCATCTATATCATCGACAAAACCTGTTTCTGCAAATGGGGATGCAGATATATTTTCAATTCCGCGATAAATCTGGACACTGTCTGCATTTATAATTGCACCATTGATACGCAGCGCCAAACGGTGCGCAAAATCAGATTTTCCAGATGCGGTTGGTCCCGCGATAATAATTGAATCATATTTCATACAAAATATTATAAAGCCAATAGATTTGTTTGCAAGAACGATATGCAAAAAATCCAGATGTATTTTTTTATATTTCGTGATAGAATATATGCATATATGAAAGAAAGGAAATAAAATGAAAAAAATTCGTGTTGCTATAAATGGATTTGGTCGTATTGGACGTTTGGTCTTGCGCGCGGCATTGGAATCTGGTCGCAAAGACATTGAATTTGTTGCGGTTAATGATTTAATGCCGATTGAACAAAATGCGTATTTATTACAATACGATTCTGTTCACGGGAAATTGCCAATGGATGTTAAAATCGATGGCGATTATATATTGGTTGGCGGGCAAAAAATCAAAAGTTTATCCGAACGCGACCCGTCTAAATTGCCATGGAAAAAATTAAAGATTGATGTTGTTATGGAATGTACCGGATTATTTACAGCCGCAGACAAAGCGCGCGTTCATTTGGATTGTGGTGCAAAACGCGTTTTGGTTTCTGCGCCATCCGCGGGGGCAGATAAAACAATAGTTTTCGGTGTTAATGATAATAAATTGACCAAACGCGATTTGATTGTATCAAATGCATCGTGCACAACAAATTGTCTGGCGCCGGTTTTAAATGTATTGGATAAAAAGTTCGGAATTATAGACGGATGGATGACAACAGTTCATGCATATACCGGCGATCAACAGTTATTGGATAAAAACCACAAAGATTTTCGTCGCGCACGCGCCGCTAACTTATCAATGATTCCAACATCCACTGGCGCTGCTAAGGCTATTGGATTGGTATTACCAAAACTGGCGGGTAAAATGGACGGAATTGCAATTCGTGTTCCAACACCAGATGTATCTGTTGTGGAATTGGCATTAAATGTAAACAAGCGCGCAACAATTGAATCTGTAAACAAGGCAATGTTTGCATCGCAATCTGAAATTTTGGGGTATAATGACAAACCATTGGTTTCCATAGATTTCACACATGATAAACACAGTTCGATTTTTGATGCATCCCAAACACGTGTTATTGATGAACACTTGGTTCATGTCACCGCATGGTACGACAACGAATGGGGATTTTCAAATCGTATGTGTGACACCGCTGTTGCAATCGGAAAAACATTATAAAAAACAAATAAAAAATAAAATAACCCCGTAATATACTGGGGTTATTTTTTTACTGTATTTTAAAACCTAATTTTGCTAAAATTGTGTTGTCAGCAAGAGTTTTGCTGATGGGACTAGAAACCCATATAGCTTCGTCTGGAATGACGTTAAAATCTCCAACCTGTTGTGGTTGGAGGGTCGCGAATATATTGAATAAGCACGCAATTTAAGCTAAATTGTTTCTAGCCTCCAACCGCCCGATTTTTCTCTGGCGGTTCTTTTTGGTTTACGTCGGGGGAAAAATCAAATGAAACGTTTTTTAATATTATTATCGATATTGTTTTGCACAACAGTATTTGCACATACCATTGAATGGTATGTCGATAACACACTGCTTTCAACGACAACATGCGAATCTGGGGATAACATAACCCCACCAACCGCACCAGACAAGTATGGATATCATTTCATTAGGTGGATGAAATATACACCTGTTGAATATTTAGACATAAATCAGGGACCTTTTATAGAGGTAAATTATCCGTTCAATACAGGAAGTACTTTTGAAACGAAATTATCAATATTAGGGGATATGTCAAACGATAATGGACTTTTTGGCAATACATGGAACACACAAAGTCTTTTGGTGGTTTTTGATAAAAACAAATTTAGATCATATTTTAGTAAAGGTATTGGTTTGGAAAACACAAAACAAATTTTAAAAAATACTCCGTACACATTAAAAGTTGGTAACGGTTTTACTATTGTAGATGGTGTGACTGTTATTGGCACACCACTAAATTCGTTATCTGTATATAAATTAAAAATACCTTATAGCCGCTTATCTGGGACTTTTAGATTCTTTTATTTTAAAATATACGATAATGATGTTTTAGTCCGTGACTTTATACCTATTCTTGATTCAAACGGCACACCGTGTATGTATGACAAGGTTCAAAGTGAAGTTTACTACAACGCTGGTACGGGTAATTTCATAGCAGGACCGGCAATATAATAATGAAAATCAAATCTGTATTTTTGTTGTTTATATTTATATCACAACCTCTGTTTGCTGATATGTTGTGTGATATATCCGTTGATAAATATCGTGCTCTGTATAAACCTTACTCTTATACTTGTAGTTCTGGACAATATTTACCGGCAAATACTTTGGGATGTGTATCATGTCCAAATGGTTTTACATGTAATGGCGGAACATTTGAATTTAATCCAAATTATTTTCAGGGTATTGATTTTGATGTCACAAACATATCAAATATACAAATGAACAATATATGTGCAGCAAATTTTCCATCCGAAATATTCGCCATATATGAACCAAACATTCACAATTGCACCACCGGATATTATTTACCCGCAAATGTGGATGAATGTACAATATGTCCCAAAAACAATTATTGTGTTGGTGGGACATATACCTTTAATGAAACATTAACCCAGGGTATTGAACAATGTGAAAACGGATATTTTGCACCAACTGGTTCCGCGGTTTGTTATCCGCATATATTACATATTGATAATAATAATGTTTATTTAAAATCAGACAAAACAACAACGCCGTCTTTAAATATAAAAATTGGGGACGATATATTTTATGCAAATATGACAACGATTCCGACAACCATAAATAATACAACCGAACAATATTTAAAAATAAAAAACGGCAACACGGTTTATTATGTGTGCGATGATACGGTGTGCGGGGAATAAAAACTTAGGCTATTTTGTGTTTTATTTCTTTGATACGTGCCAAAATTTCACGCAAATCATCGTCCGATACCGTTGGTGTTTGATTTTTATTTTGTATTTCATCAACTAACACAATGCATAATGTCGCCAACAACGCATTTTCCTGTAAAGGACCTATTTTATCCAAAATCTGACGCGCACGCGCATCAACAATACGGCCTAATTCAATCAGGCGCCCTTCCTGGCCATCTTCACAGCCCATTGGGTAATTGCGATTAACAATAGGTATCGAAACTACACTCATTTTTTCAGTTTTTCCAATATTGACACAGATTTTTCAATCAATTGTTTCGCATTTTCGTTCTTTTCACGCAAGGTTTTAACCTGTTTCGTTAAAATTGCAACCTCTAAATCAGTTTGCTTGCCCGCATCGTTGGCATCCGCACGCAAATGCATCGCCAAAGATTCCAGCGAATCCAATTCTTGAAAAATTTGTTCTTTGATATTTGCCATATTTGCATTTTAAGACATTTTTTATATGCGTTCAACCCTAAAATGTGATATAATAAGGCATATTAAATGGGGGAATTGTTTCATGAAAACCAAAATTATCTATATTTCCGGGGATGAAGTTTTTGATATGCGTGATATTCGCGCCGCATTTGAAGAAGTCCGCAACGCATTGAATCTGGATAAATCAACTGTGTTATTTGGTGTGCCGGTTGACGCTGACGATGCGTGTTTAAGCACAACAGAAAAAAATGAAACCATCATCGAAACAGCACCTGTTATAGATAAAGAACCTGAAATTGTCGAACCAATTATTGATGAAGAAACAATTAAAGAAATCCCTGAACAAGAATCCGAAGAAATCATTGAAGAAGTTGTCGAAGAAACAACCCTGGTTGAAAAGCCGAAGAAACGTGGCCGTCCACGCAAAGAACAAATTGTAGAAGAAGTTGTTGAACCAGAATCCGAATCAGAAATTATCAACGAAGCAGACGAAAAAGTTGTTCCTATATTATCCATACTTTCAACCAACGATAAAGTAGAAGAAGTTGCAGAAGACAGCACACCTGAAAATGTTGAAATTATCTCAGAAATATCTGACGATGCCGACACTGAAAGTGTTGAAATTCCAGAAACAGTCGAAGATTCCGCCGGAGAAAAAATCGTTGATACAGCCGATGAAGACGAAGGTGATTTAGAAAAATTATTATCTGCAATGACGCCTTTGGATATTGTTGAAGAAAAACAAATTGAAGAACCAGCGCAAGAAATCAAAAATGAAGACGAAGATATTTCCGTTGATGCAACATTGGAACAATTAGCAACTGAATTCGCAGAAACCCAAGACAAAATCGCATCAGAAAACAAATCTTCATCACGCAGCAAGATTGGAAAATTGCGTAACATTTTACCGTTCAAACAATCAAAACACAAAGATACCGGATTGGGGGATTTATTTGGATGGGCGGGCATTGCCGCAAATGATGAAGATTTTTCTGTACCTGGATTCTTTACGAATGCCGTCGGTAAAAAATAAAAATGGAAGAAACAACCATTATAAATTTGCTTACTAATTCCGGGCTGAAAGTATTCGGCATGGATTCTGATTTTATTTATTTTGAAGATCCGTCTTGTATTTTTCCTGCATTTGATACTTTCCTTGAATACGCATGGATGTTCATATTGATTATGTTTGCAATAACGCTTCTTGGTTGGGGTATGTTATATATCAAAAATGGAATAAAAATAAATACACTTTTCAACAATGCCAAGACTGTTCTTTTGATACTTGGAACATTGGCGGTTGTAAAACCAGCAGTTAATATTGTTTATGGTGACGATTTATTTGCGAAACAATGCGAAGTGAAACAGGTATCGCGTGCCGCTGTAAATGAATTGCTGGAAACCAGAAATAAAAAATTTGGTAAATCAGATGAGTATTTATTATACGAAACTTTTACTGTTGTAGATTCAGGCCCGGTCTTTTCAGATACTGATTATATAGAAAATACAGATGAATAATAAATTATTTATCCAGCAAATGCATATTTCGTGCTGAATATATAATATCACCAGATACCAACAGATGATCGTATAAACTTATGCCCAGTTTTTCCAGTGCACTTTCTGTTTCTTGGGTAATTAAAATATCTTGTGATGAAAAAGAATTATAAGAACCAGGATGATTATGTAACATAACAATACTTTGCGCATTTAAATCCAACGCTTTCTTTGCAATTTCACGAACATATACCGCCGCCCAATCAATGGTTCCTGTGCTGTGCAATTCGTCTTTTATCAATCTGTATTGCCCATCCAAATAAAACACATGAAATTCTTCTTTCGTTTTACCAGCCAACAATATCTTGCAATAATTTGTCAGCTTTTCGAAATTATGAAATATAGGCGCACCATCAAATGCAACCTTGTATTCCAATTCCATTAATTTATGAACCACTTTGAAAAACGTTGCAGTGTTTTCTTTGATACCATCGTTTTCCATCAAAGATTCCATTGGTGCAGATAACAATTTATGAATACTGCCATATTTCTTAAAAAGTTGTCTTGATAATGCCCTGACATCGCGTCTTGGTATCGCATATGTCAAAAGCAATTCCAGAATTTCATATTCTGCCAATTGACCATCCAGAAACTTTTTACGCAAACGCGCACGATGTCCAGATTGCAAAGATTGTAATTCATCAGATTTAATCATGTGGCATTTTTTCTGTGAATATAATCACACCATCTTCGGTTATACCCAATGTATGTTCCCATTGTGCGGATAATCCACCATCTGCAGTACGTACAGTCCAACCATCTTTTTCATCAGTCACACATTTATATGTTCCTGTGTTTATCATTGGTTCAATCGTAAACACAAATCCAGGCTGCATAATCAATTTATCATATGCCTTGTCATAGAAATGCAATATATTTGGATTATCATGCATAACCTTGCCAATACCATGTCCACAATAATCACGAACAATAGAATAACCATGCGGATGCACGACACTTTCTATGGTCTTACCAATTTCAGAAAGAGGCACGCCTGGTGCACAAATTGAAATTGCCGCATTAAGAGCATCTTGGCATACCTGAACTAATTTTCGCGCCTGATTAGAAACATTACCAACCATAAACATACGCGATGCATCACCATGGAAACCATGATATTCAGCGGTCAAATCTATATTTACAATATCACCATCTTTTAAAATTTCGTTATCGTTCGGAATACCATGACACACAACATCGTTAATCGAAGTACAAATACTTTTTGGATATCCCATATATCCCAAATCAGATGAACGCGCACCATTTTCTTTTAAAAACTGTGCAACCAATCTATCTATTTCACCGGTTGAAATTCCCGCAACAATATGTGGCGCAATAAAATCAAAACATCGGGCAACCAAGTCCCCAGACACACGCAACCTTTTAAAATCTTTTGGTGCATACACAGATGATAACATTTTTATTTCCTTCTTTTTAAAGCCAATTTGGCAGCACGCACAGATAACTTCAACGAAAAATCACGAATCAAAATTTCCGGCTGCATACCACTGGTACGACACATCTTTTCCAAATCGTTCAATTTAGATAAAACATTTACAATTTCGCTTTCCGGCCAAATTTTCATAGCCATATTAAATTTATCAGCAACCTTCCAAAAAAGTTTTGGCAATTGCCCATCAACCACGGCTATCAATAAACGCGTAAAATGATTATACAACATTCGCACCAACATATTCGCATCTGCACCACCGTAAAGCAATCTGTCCAGCGCAACCATGGTTTGATTTATATGTCCAGCAGTCAAAGAATACATATAATCATCCGCACTGGTCGCAGAAGTATCCGGCAAACATTTTTCAACATCTTCCAAATCAACAACATGTTTATCGGAAACATAGATTGCTATTTTTTGCAAGAAACTGCGCGTGATACCACGATCGCCGCCCATATGTGACAACATATAAGACATTGCATCTGGTGTCACCTGACGAATTCCAGATGCAGCGGATAATTCTTTGTGAATTAAAGCTTCCAGGGTTTTAGTATCATCTGAATAACATGCAATTGCGGCGATATTTGAACCATCTTCAAATAATTTACGCAGTGATGCAGGTCTTAAATCCCCGGCCGTCACAATAACTGTTGCACACAAAGATGAAGATGTCACTAAATCAGATATTATCTTTGTATCACTGTCCCCCGCACCAGATATTATGACAGCCTTGCGACCACCAAACATGGATGGACTGCAACTTTCTGCGAACACCGCATCTTGTTTATCGCGCAATTCATTTGCATCCAATGCCAATAAATTATCTTTTTCTATTTCCAGTTTTTCGATTGCCTTGTCACACAATTCATCAACCAAACCCGCATCTGGTCCATATATCAACACTGCATTGATATTTGTAATTCCAGAATTAAAATCTGATTCACGCCATTTCATTATTTATTTTCTTGTTTTTGTATTTCGGCAATAACACGCATACTGATTTTTTCAGACAATTGGTGTATAGAATTCATAACCGCATTATTATACGACGCATTTGATGCCACCAAATAACGCACAAAAGTATAACTTTCCGCTGCAGATTCAGATGATGAAGCAATAACTTTATTGCCCTGCTTTAATGTATAGGACGCGTTTAATTTTACTTCTTGCCAAACCGCATCACCCGCACGTTCAAATGCCTTGTATTGTGTTGTTGGTTCATGCAAATTAACTGTCAGTGTATATTTAGCATTCTGTTCATGAATTCCACCAAATTGTGAATTCAAAGAATTACGCAATTCAATACCGTTAATACCACTTATTGGGCCAACATACACATCTGTTTTATCGCCTGAATAAATAGGTCTGAAACTGCACGCAGCCAATGTTAAAAGTAAAATTAGTTTTTTCATGTCTTTTTCCTGTTGAACTTTACCTTAATATTAGCTACACTTTTCATAAATCGCAAGGGGGAATCTTGAATATTTTTTTAATTCTTTTGTCCGTAATAATTATGGCGGGGTATTATGTTATATCATCCCCATCCCAGCGAATAATTGAACACGAAACAGAATACGCTATAAAACGGGCTGATTTACGTTCGATTGCAGAATGTGTTGTATCTGCACAAAATGCTGCAATGTACGGTGAAAAATTCACTGATATATGCACCGCTAAATACGACATTGTCAGCCAATATATATGTATGAACAATAAATACAATATTGTTTCCTGCGATTCTGGCGATGCCAAGGCACCTGAATATAATTTCATTATCACGACCAGTTCGCCATTACCAGACAACGAATATAATAACATGTTGGAAATATTAGAAAAATATTATCCAGATGCCGGGACTTTTGGTGTTTTCATAAATCCTGATTTGATGTCGGCAGGTTCTGTGTCACGTCGTACAATACCAAAGAAAGTAATTGACGCCGCAAAACTGGAAACAGGTCAATTAATGTATATGATGCAATATAAAATACCAGATGAAACTATTGATTATCCTGTTGTTGACGGTTCGAACATTCTTTGCCCGGCTGGAACAATGAAAACTTTCCGATTTGGTCGTTGGCAATGCATTGATTATAACTATAAAATCTCATGTACTGGTGATACAATATGGGATCCAGATTTGATGGAATGTGTCGCAGATGAAAATCGCAAACCATTATGTTCCAACAATCAAACCGCCGTTATGATTGACGACATATGGGAATGTGTTGATCCTTTTTCGGATCAAACATGCGACGCAGGTATGATTGCACGTCTTAATTACAGCACATTGACATGGGAATGCGTTACAGATCCAAACGCAACCAAAAATGTAAAAAAATGCGATAACATCGCATTAAACACACCAAACCGTGGTGGTATTGGTGCAACATTACGTGTGCGTTCTGTGTCATGTACAGATTGTGAAATTCCGGTTGTTGATAACGAAACATGCGAAACATATTGTATTGCAGACGCGAATAAATTGAATGACCCAAAATGTTATGATGGTGATATATCCGAATGCAGTGGTGTAAACCGTGGATTATATTTTGGTTTTTCATCTAAATCACGTATTGACGGAATCAAAGCCTTGGAAAACGCAACGGTTATTTTAGACAGAAACCACAGCCAAAACAGAATGTTTAATTGTATGGATTGTGGCGATGGCGAAATAGACACAAAACAATCAATATCGCCATACACCGCCGTTTGTAAATAAATTAAATTCTTGCCTGCGGCGATTTGATAACCCCGCCATAACGCATCCAGAAGATTTATTCCATGTCATCCATGCAGATTCTAAATTCGGGTATACAGAACTGTAAAAATTCGGATTATTTACATATTTAACGACTGTTGAGTTTGTAAAATTTTTGACACCTATGTTGTAAGCCAAAGATACAAGTGCATCAAATTGATTCTGCGATAAAGGTACCGTTATATTTTCTTGTACACCACGTTCTGCCGTTGCAATATCAACGCGTAATAATTCGGTGGCTTTAGCTTCAGAAATCCCATTTTTAAAATCTTCGCCTTGCTTTATCAAATGTCCATAACCAATTGTTGCACCACGCGGCAAAGGTTCGTTTGTGTTCACAGGTTTTCCGGTTTTATCGTCATAAATGATATGAATATTGCCGTATTTTACGCATCCTTCACATTGTTTCAAGAATAATATCCCATTATCACTGATTTTCATATTCTATCCTTTTAAAACAAAAAATCCCGCGTGTACGGGATAAAAAAAGACGGTAAAAACCGTCCGTCAAATCATAGATATTATATCACAAAATCGTTCAAAAATCAAGATAACCTATTTTAATACACCGGGTAATTGCGTGGATAATCTGGATCATGTTGCAAATCTGATTTTACACCACAGCCGCCCAAAACCAGTGCGCACAACAAAACCATACAAATTAAAAATAATATCTTTTTCATACGCATATTATAAAAAGATTTATTTACATTGTCAATTTATGAAAAATCCCGATTGCGCACCGGGATTATTTTATCGTGTATAAAATTTTAATTGTTCTACGATTACCCTGTTAATTTCAGGTGTAATATAATAAGGCCATGGATATTTATCTTGTTTTTCGAAATGAACAACTATTGACGGTATATCTTTATGTTTTAAATTAGGGACAATATAAATATTTTTACCATCACCAATTTTGATAACAGAAACCGTTCTGTATTTTGCATCTTGGATTGTTTCAAAATCTGCATCCTTTAATTGTTGCAGGAAATTTCTTATTTGTAGTTTATTTGGCAATAATATGGTCTTATTCCAACCTGTACCGGATTTCTGTTCGTACGCAACAGGTATAGTCTTGCTTGATTCGAACAAAGAATAATCTGTCAATAATTTATTTGGGGGCACCAAAGTATATTGTTCAACTATCTTATATTGTGATTGTTTTTGATAAGTTTGTTGAATATTTTGATTTGATCCCATTTTCTTTTTTAAAAATTCAAACATTGCCTTACCTTTTATTAACAGCGATAGGAAATATAGAATAAAATCCTTGCAAAAGTCAACATTTATAGAAAAAAATAGTTTTATGAAAAAAATGCTTGATTTTAATGATATTTCAGTATAAGATTGGTCTTGCTCTGGGGTGTTAGCTCAGCTGGTTTAGAGCGTCTGCCTGTCACGCAGAAGGTCGAGGGTTCGAGCCCCTTACATCCCGCCAGAGATTTTTAGCCCCATCGTCTAATGGTTAGGACACCGCCCTTTCAAGGCGAGAATCCCGGTTCAAATCCGAGTGGGGCTGCCAAAATTCAAAAATCGGGTTTTATGCCCGATTTTTTAATTTTGCTAAAAAGCCCCACGAGGATTGCGCAAGAGTGTCAACGGCACGATATGTGCCGTTAGAAAACGAAGTTTTCGTTGGCGATAGCCAACAAGACACGCATGGCGAAAACGAAAATACACAATTAGAAAAATCATAAAAACGGAGTTTTTAAATACGAGTTTTTATAGATTTTTATTATTGCGTATTGAGGCAAGCAAGTGGGGCTGTTTTCCAATACTTTCAGTGGTTCGTAAGTTAGCTGTCAAAAACACACACCGTTTCACACATTTACGAACTTTTTACCGACACGCTTGACATTTTATGAGTTTTTTCTATAATATAGCGTGAGATGATGAAAGATAGTTTGAATCTTAATAGTATTATTAAATCTGCACATTTTTGTGCATGTGGTTTTTATTACGCCTATTAACCCCTTATGGTGTTATGGGTTTGATTGGCTTTGGCACCATAAGGGGATTTTGCCAAAGCCAATTTTTTTATTCATAACAAAAACAAAGGATTAAGTAATGAAAACCAAAGAACAAATTATAGATGAAATATTGGACCGTGGGGTAATTGTTGATATTTTACCATCACGAGAAGAATTCAAGAAAAAACTGATGACTGAAAAGTTGCGGTTTTTCATAGGTGCCGACCCGACCAATGCATCGTTGCACCTGTCGCATGCCAAGAACTTTATGTTGTTGGAAGAATTTCGAAAACTGGGACATGAAGTATTTGTACTGTTCGGTGATTTTACCGCGTGCATCGGCGACCCCAGCGACCGAAACTCTGCACGTGCCAGATTAACCCCAGAACAAGTACACGAATTTTCAAAAGATTGGGTTCGACAGATTTCGCCACTTATAAATTTCGACGATGCAGATAATCCCGCACACATTGTTTTCAATGGCGATTGGTTGAATAAACTTTCTATGCGTGATTTGATAGAACTCGCATCAAATACCACTGTACAACATATGCTAGAACGAGATATGTTTCAAAAAAGGATGGCAGAAAACCGACCAATTCACCTGCATGAATTTCTGTACCCAATTTTCCAAGGTTTTGATTCTGTGGCATTGGATGCCGATGTTGAATTGTGCGGTGTTGACCAAACATTTAATGCATTGATGGGACGAACTTTGTTGAAAAAATTAAAAAACAAAGAAAAGTTCATTGTGTGCAACAATTTGATGGAAAACCCAATAACCGGCGAACTGATGTCTAAATCTCGTGGAACTGGCGTATTTTTGAATACGGATGCAAATACTATGTTTGGGCAAATAATGGCTCAACCAGATGAAATGATACGTATTTTCTTGATAAATAATACTCGTGTTCCATTGGATGAAATAGATGCGTTAGACATTGAAAATAATCCAATGAATGCCAAATTATTTACAGCACATAAAATCGTAGAAATATTCCACGGTGTCGATGCGGCAAATTCCGCGATGGAACATTTTAAGAATACTTTTTCAAATAAAGTGTTTCCCGAAAATGCGACTGAATTTACAACAGATAAACCGGAATTATCTGTAATAGAAGTGTTACAAATTGGTATGCCTGATGTATCAAAAACTGAATTACGAAGATTAGTTTCACAAAATGCCGTCACAATAAATGATGAAAAGGTTGCTGATATAAATCAGATTATACCAACCAATAGTACATTGTTTGTTCGTGTAGGACGTAAAACATTCTTCAAAATAGTAAAATAATGATACGTTATCTAAACCGACCTTTTGGGTCGGTTTTTTCTTTGTTTCCCAATACTTTCAGTGGTTCGTAAGTTAGCTGTCAAAAACACCCACCGTTTTGCACATTTACGAACTGTTTATTGTTATTTACTGGTATTTACCCATACACGATGTTCTTTATGTCCGTCAACAACACTATCTTCTATCTGTTTGCCACCGTACATATTCATCAACCCTATTATTGCACGATATGAAGCAGAATTCTTTTCATCGCAAGTCATAAGGACACGATCCAAACCAAGTTTATGGGCTTCTTCTAAACACAATTTTATACCAATGAAACTTGAATACTTGCCACGATATTTTGGCGATATATTAGCTGCAATATGTCCACCAATTTGTTCTAGGTGTGGTGTCAAAGCATGACGAATAGAAAAAGAACCGACAAAATTATCGTCGTCAAGCAACCAAAATCTAGTTTCTGGAACCCATCCTTCTGGTAAATTTTTTGCATTTTCATAATCCGATAATTGTTTTAAATATTCATCGGCTTTGTTTTCGTCTATAGCTTTTATCAATGGGTCAATACCACCACGTCCAAAATGATTAGTGTCGAACTTGTAATCGTTAATAATTTGCAAGAATGAATTCAGATATTCTTTTGAAGGTTTTACAAGTTTCAGCATTTATGTTCTCCTATCTCTTTTCAATCTTTCTTTTACCACGAAATTGACCAATATCAAATCCCCCACCAGATTTCATAACAAAATTATACAGTTTTGTAATTGCTGGTATTTTGTCTTTCTGTTTTGCATTGAAACAATCCAATAAAAGTTTTGTAAATTTCTTATCTGGTAAAATATCTGCATGATACCGTTTTGCAAAATCTTTATCGGTCAGAATCTTTTGTATTTTTGCATGTGATACGTGGGGTAAACAGTTAAAGTCATAATAACATTCAATCAATTTATCAACCAATGTCCAATAGAGCAAATCAATTGGATAGCCGTCTTGTTTTAATGACAGCATATCGTCATATCTACACCATATTCCATATTTCCTAAAATCATTAGAATATTTAGAAAATGGTTTTATTTTCATTTTCAATTCACGAATAGATTGTTGTTGCAGTTTTTTCATTACACCGTTTTTATCATACAAAATCTTGCCATAAGCAAACATGTTTTGATTTATTGGTGCATGACTATCCAAACCAGATTTCATATATTCCTGGTTTTTCCAAATGGGATTTATCGTATATTCAAACAAGAAACCATCAACATAACAATTTGATTTTTCTTGCCAACCCAAATCATCCGAAGCAATAATTGTGACATCTATATCTGAAAACTTGTTCTGATTTCCACTGGCATAACTTCCACAAAGAACAGCACCTTCAAACCAGGGTTTATCAATATACTGCTTCATAAATTTATCAAGTGCCTTTTCCCATTTTTGCATTTTTAATCCTTTTTTATCGTTCAGAAATAATTATATCACAAAATCTGCAAAAATTCTTTAATATCTTTGCCAAATTGCAATAAATCTTTGATTTCATTAGTTCGTAAATTGCACAGATGACCCTGCCACTATGAGTAGCAGAGCGATTTATCGCGATGCGTCAGGAATGCCGCACAGACACAACGTGCCGAGCGAAACTAGATAAAACCGCATTTTTGCGGTTTTTTTGATTGGTTTTCCAATAATTGCACGAGTTCGTAAGTTAGCTGTCAAAAACCACCACCATTTCACACATTTACGAACTTTTTTCAGTTGCTCGTATTGATAATTTTGTATATTGGTATATAATTTATGCAGATAATACAATGGAGATACCAAAATGATTTATTACAATGTGAATGATATAATTGTTAGAGATATGATTGAAACAGACCCAGAGATAATCACTCATGAAGAACATTTACAAGGCTGGACAAACCAAAAAGTTGAAAAATACACTCAACGATTAAAAGATGTTGCAGATGGGAAATGTGTTGCTTTGGTTGCTGAATATAAGGGCAATGTCGCTGGATATTTCAATGTGTATCCAAATTCAATGGGCGGTTCTTTTGGTGGTAAAGGATTACCTGAATTGGTTGATTTTGGGGTGTTGGCAAAATACAGAAGACATGGTATCGGTAATGTTTTAATGCAAGTAGCAGAAGATATAGCAAAACGATATTCTGATACTGTTTATTTGGGGGTTGGTTTACATCGTGATTATGGTTCTGCACAAAGGTTATATATCAAACGTGGTTTTATTCCGGATGGTACAGGTTTATGGTGGAATGGTAAAAACCTTGAACCTTATGCTGATATGAAAAACGATGATGAAACCGCGATTTACATGTCAAAGAAGTTGTAGTGTATCCAAAAACATCTTAACATCTTTCCCGAACGACAACAAATCATGTATCTCATTAGTTCGTGAATTGCACAGGGTGTTTCAGTATTGCTTTTTTACGTGATTTGTGATATAATAAATACAAATTGATAGACGGCATTTACACCGTCTTTTTTGTTTTACCCCGCCACGTGCGGGCTTTTTTATTGTCTACATAGCAGTTCGCAAATATCAACGATTGTGGATTAAATGGGGCAATTCAATTATCAAATTAGTGAAAAATCATTGTATATGCTGGATTTCTAAGGTTTTTATCATTTTAAATTTCATCGAAATAAAAATTCGAATTAGGAAAAAACAGTTTGCATTTAACGTTGGTGTGTGTATCATAAGTGTATACAGCAATTTATAACAAAAGGATATTCTATGAAAAAATCTTTAATTTTAACATCTGTATTGGCATTGGCTGCCTGTGGTGGTGGTTCTGGTGGTGGCAACAGTGCGGTGGCGCCAGGTATGACTGATTTTGAACGTGTGGCTGCAAGTAATGCAAAAATTACTGGTATGGTATCAAGAATTAAAGATGGTGATTCGTATAGTAATTTATCCCGTGGCGCAACGACGCACCGTGCAGCTTCTGTTGGTAATAATATAACAGGAACGGTTTACTTGGATGATGTGTTATTTGAATCATCAGATAAAGAATATGGTGATATAAATGAAGATTTTCAAATGCGTTTTCATGTGAATGCCAATGGAAAGATTGACGGAATATATGCTGTTGATGATGGCGAAGAAGGATTGGTAGATCGTGTTGGTGACGAAAATAAATTTTCTATGCAAGATGACGAAGGTGAAGTGACTTTCTCTGTTGCTTTGTTAGGTCGTGAGAAAAACTTAAAATATTCTGACTTTGGATTCTTAACTATTGATGGTGTAGAATACGGAGAAAGCGAAAATAATATCACACATTTTGTTATGCCTATTGCTGGTGGATATAAAACAAAAAATATTACAGATACAATGAATGCCGATGATTTAACAAACGATGTTGTGTTTAATGGTATTGCAGTGGCAGGTGTTGGTGAACCAGACACCACAGTTTCAGGTGAAAGATTAACATTGCGGGATAATAATGCAACGTTGACTTTTGATAAAGAAAGTGGCAATGAAATATTGTCTGCAAATTTTGTAGGTTATACAGATTCTGAAACAGGTATTAAATATAATGATTGGTATAACGTTGAAGCAACTAAATACGCAGACGGTGATGCAAAGATTGCTTTTTCAACACCTTCTGGCAGAATAATCCCAACAGGATTTGAAGCAACGGATTCTGGTAAAGTTCAAAACAATTCTGCTGAACATCAATTAAGCATTGGTTTTAATTATTATGGAGACAGTGCTAATAATCCGAATGAAGCAACTGGTATCATCCATTATCAATGCGAAGGATGTCAACCGTTGTTAATGGGATTTGGTGGAAAAGCCGAATAATGCATAAAATCATGTTTGCTAATTATATCATTGATATTACTGCCCGGTTTTGTCCGGGCAGAATCAACTGTGGTAAAAAAAGATAACAAAACAACAGAAATAACAGTGTCGGCATTGGATGCGGTTAAACTTGCTGGAAGGATGGTTGAAAACGGTGATATACATATTATATACGATGATAAAACAGGAAAACCAGTTAACACAAACGAACCTTTGCCGCGTGGTGCAACAATTGGATATGGGCATTTAATAAAATCTGACGAAGATTTTAGAAATGGAATAAATGAAACAACCGCAACCGAATTATTACGCACCGATATCACAACCGCAGAACATGCAGTAAAAAATAATATATCTGTTCCGTTAAAACAAAATCAATACGATGCGTTGGTGTCTTTGGCTTATAACATAGGTGCCAAGAATTTTGCAAATTCAACAGTTGTTAAATATATAAACAATCCGAATTTTCATAGTTCTGTATATCCAAATTTAGAATCTGCATGGAAAGCATGGAACCGTTCACAAGGTGAGATATCAAACGGTTTAATTAACCGCAGACAAAACGAATGGGATATGTATAATCGTGGTATATATTGATTTGATTTCTGTTGCCATATGACTTACAATAAGGTGTATGAAAAAAAGTATTGCGTTTTTTGCGTTCTTGATTGGCTGTAGTTCTGTATACAGCCAATCGTGTGATTTATGTGGTAACTGGTCTTTTGATAAATTTGAATATGTCGGGCATATAACCACAGATTGTGAAAGCACTGCTCAGCATTTTTATGCAAACACTTATATTAAAATAGATGTTCGCAATTTTACTGTTGGAGAATATGATTTGGATGAGAAAGCCCAAGAACTTTTCGTAAAAACCGATGACGGTTTAACAGAAAAGTTTTACGTATCAAGTAAAGATTCTATTTATATTCTTTTAGATGGGTGTCGTTTTTATTTTAAACGCGATTAATTCTGTTTGTGTTTTGTATAATTACAAAGTTTCCAAAAACACCTTAACTTCTTTCCCAAACAGCAATAAATCTTTGATTTCATAAAAATTGCATATATAATACAAATTATTCTGATATGCGTGTATGGCGTCTACGAAGTGTCGCCATCATCGTGTAAAAATGAGAGCATGTTCCAACGAAAAAGAATATGCACAAAGAATAGAGTTGGTTTTGCGGGTATGGCGAAACTGGTAGACGCGCTGGATTTAGGTTCCAGTGGGGAAACCCTTAAGAGTTCAAGTCTCTTTACCCGCACCAAGAGCTTCTTATACTTTCTTGAATATCAGCGAAGTATTTATACCACCAAATGCAAAATTATTATTCATCACATATTGGGTTTCGATTTCGCGCCCTTTTCCCATTATGTAATCCAGTTTTCCACATTCAGGATCGACATCTTTTAAATTCAATGTTGGTGCAAACCAATTATTGTTCATCATTTCAATCGACCATATTGATTCCAGCGCACCACACGCACCAAGTGTATGTCCAACATAACCCTTTTGCGTGCTGCATGGGGTATGATTTCCGAACACTGATTCCGTTGCCAATGATTCTGCAACATCACCATGTTTGGTTCCGGTACCATGCATATCAACATATCCGATTGCATCCGGTGTTAAATTTGCACACTGCAACGACAATTGCATACATTTTGCCATTGTATCTTTGTTTGGCTGGGTTATATGCGTGCCGTCTGTATTTGTACCAAATCCAACAATTTCTGCATATATTTTTGCACCGCGCGCCTTGGCATGTTCGTATTCTTCCAAAATCAAGGTTGCAGCACCTTCGCCGATAACAAGGCCGTCACGATTCACATCAAATGGTGATGGTGTTTGCGATGGTGTATCGTTTTTAATACTGGTTGCATAAAGTGTATCAAACACAGCCACCTGGGTTGCATCAAATTCTTCTGCGCCACCGGCAATCATAATATCCTGGGCACCCGATTTAATTGCTTCGTATGCATAACCGATTGCCAAACTGCCCGATGTACATGCGGTACCACTTGGTATCAAACGGCCCGTGGTTTTGAAATAAAGCGATATGTTAACCGCCGTTGTCTGTGGCATAATTTTTATATAAGACGACGATGTAATCGGTCCTACTTCGTGTGTTTGCACCATGGAATAAAAATCCAGAACTGGACCCGCCGAACCAAATGACGAACCATACGCAACCCCAACGCGCCCAGATGTCAACACTTCATCATCCAACATATTTGCATCCTTTAGTGCATTTTCAGATGCAACAACCGCCATTACAGAAACCGGTCCCATTGTGCGCAAAACCTTGCGATTAAAATGTGATGGGATTTCAAAATCTTTAATTGGTGCCGCCAAACAAGTATTTAATCCCTTGATTTCGCGCAAACTGTCCAACGATTCAACAGCATTTTGATAAACATGCAAACGATCAAACGAAGATTTAACATCGTTTCCCAATGCAGAAATCAAACCCATACCTGTGACAACAACCCTTTTCATTAAATCATTCCCCCATTTACTGAAATAACCTGACGTGTGATATATGCGGCGTCATCACTTAACAAATATGCAACCAATGATGCGATTTCTTTTGGTAATCCCATACGACGCATAGGTATCATTTTTTGAATTTCTTCAATTGGTAAATCCGCGGTCATATCTGTTTCAATTACACCCGGCGCAATACAATTCACAGTAATATTGCGTTTTGCCAATTCCACAGCCAATGATTTAACAGCGCCAATTATACCTGCCTTGGATGCAGCATAATTAACCTGGCCACGATTACCCATTACACCTGAAATTGATGACATTGCGATAATACGACCACCCCGGCGCGCCGATATCATTGGCATAACACATGGATGTAATACATTATAAAGCCCATCAAGGTTTGTATGCAGGACTTTGTCCCAAGATTCACCATCCATAACAGGGAAAGGATTATCTGCATTTATACCCGCATTACAAATCACACCGTAATATGCACCATTTTGTTCAATATCTGCGTTTAAAACTTTTTCTGCATCTTCACGATTTGAAATGTCAAAAGATAATATGCGCGCATGTCCACCCAAAGATTCAACTTCCTTCAAAGTTTTTTCAGCAGCCTCTTTATTGGAATTATAATGCAACACCAAATCATATCCCAATGGTGCCAAATATAGCGCAATTGCACGTCCTATGCCACGTGATGCGCCTGTTATCAAAACTGTCTTATTCATTATTTACCCCCATAAAAGTTGTTATATCATCTGGTCTGAATGCGTTCAAAGTCGCGCTTGCCATCAAATTGTTTTTTGAATCAAAAATATTACATTCAAATGCCGCCATATTTGAATCACAGAATACAGATTTAACATTTATGTAATAACTTTCATTAATATTGAACACAGGTGCACAGATATGTAAATCGCGCGATCCCAGGACAAATCCCGCCGCAGCTTTCGTTACGCCTGTTTTATGAATTTCTTCTGTGCCGATATAACATGCAATTGCCTGGGCCATATATTCCAATGCGGCGGTTGTTGCGACACCATTTATGTTTTTTTGGAACAATAAATCTGTATCACGAACATCAACACGCGCAACCAATGTTTCATTATCAAAATCAGCAGATTCAATTGCAGTTATGAATTGCATAGGTGGCTGTTGCGGTAAAATTTTCGTTACATCATATTCCATTTTATTTCCCCATAATCAAACTGGCATTGCTGCCCCCGAATGCAAAGGCGTTACACAAAATACGATTGATGTTTTTATTATCACCGACATTTGCCAGTTTTATTTTTGCACAATCATCCGCAAATTCGCCGTCATATACATGCGGTATAATAAATTGATGTTTTAACATTAACCAAGACAACCCCATGCTGATTGCACCAGCCGCACCCAAGGTATGTCCTGTCAAAGGTTTAGTTGATGCACATAACACACCGTCACCAAAAACATTGTTTATCGCAATTGATTCCATTGCATCGTTTGCGATTGTTCCGGTTCCATGCATATTTATAAAATCTATATCTTTTGCATCCAGATGTGCATCTTTCAATGCCGCCGTCATAGATGCGATTGCGCCAGTCCCACTTGGGTCTGGACTGGTTAAATGATACGCATCAGAACTTTCGCCAATACCCAATAATTTAATACCGCAACAACCCTTTTCCATTATGAATAATGCCGCGCCTTCGCCCAGATTGATGCCATCTCTGTTTTTTGACATTGGGTTTGTATGATTTTTACTTAACGCCCCCAGTGCATTAAACCCATTTAACGCAAAATCACATTGACCATCAACACCACCAACCAACATTGCATCACAAATACCAGTTTCTATCAGTTGACGTGCGGATTGAAATACCTTTAAACTAGACGAACATGCCGTAGATACAGTGAAAGCCGGCCCCATAAATCCTGTCTTTTCGCGAATATACTCGGATACAGAACCCAATTCCAGTTCTCGTAAAACATCTTTATCAATTTCAATATTTTGCTTTAATGCAGATTCAATGTGTTTTTGTGCCTCATGCACGGCAGTATTAGAAGAACCAACAATTATCCCAAGGCGATTAACATCATAAGTTTCTTTTAATAAATTGATATCTGCCTTGATTTGATTCAATGCTGCATCGACCAAATCATGGAATCGGTCATTATGTGTTTTTTCAACTGGCGCATGTCCAAAAGGCACTTTCTCGCCGCCAACCAATATATCCGCGCTGAACATGCCTGATGCATTACCCTTGCTGGCATTTTTAATTATGTCTTCGTGATTTGCGCCCAGCGCACACACGAAACCAAGATTTTTTAACACATATTCCATTTCAAATCCGACTTGCAAAATAGGAATCTTTTTATATAATGCGTAAGTATTGCATAAAAAAACGAATTTTCAAGTATGAACAAAACATTATATATTGATAAATTTATTTTTTGGAACGAAACAGACGCGGAAAATATTCCCGATGTGTCGTTTATACCGCCTATGGCACGACGCAGAATGAGCATCTTGGAAAAGATTGCGGTATCTTTGGCATCTAAAATTGCACCAGAAACCCCAGATTATCGTGTTGTTTTTGCATCTCAATTTGGTGAATGGGACCAAACAATCAGATTGATAAAACAATTTTATTCTGACTGCGAAATGTCACCAGCAGGATTCAGCAATTCGGTTCACAATGCCGCGCTGGGTCATTTGTCATTACTAACTAAAAATCACGAAAGTTATACTTCTATTGCCGCCGGGGCGCAGACTTTGGAAATGGGATTACTGGAATCCTTTACAACAAAAACACCTGTCCTGTTCATATATTCCGAAGAAAAAACACCAGACGAATATCAACATATGTTTAATGAACCAATAAAGTCCCATGGATGTGCATTGTTCATAAATAATGATGGAAAAAACGAATTTGAATTCATTTCACAAACAAATGATTGCAACACAATCAAATATCAGGATTTAAAAGATTTCTTTGAAAACGGCAACGAATTAAATGCACAAAAATGGAAACTGATAAAAAAATAATGAAAAAAATTATACGTTCTGTTTTAAGTGGTTTTTGTTTTACCGTTTTCGGTCTGGGTGGAATAATTGCCGGAACGCTGATTGTCCCAATCCCACTATTATTATTAAACAAACGCAATCAAAGACGCGTATTGTCAGGGACTGTTCATTATTTGTGGCGCGCATTTATCTGGTTAATGTGCGCGCTTAAATTGATAGATGTAAAAATTCAAGGTGCTGAAAAATTAAAGAATATGCGTGGCAAGATAGTTATCGCAAATCACCCATCCCTTATTGATGTTGTTATATTGGTCGCAAAAATTCCACGTTCAATCTGTGTTGTCAAAGGCAGTCTTTTTCAAAATATATTCGTAAAATATGTTATACGACATGTTTACCTGTCTAATTCAATGGAACCAGAAACATTTATCAAACAGGCTTCAACCATCTTGGACGATGGATATAATATAATAATTTTTCCCGAAGGCACCCGCACAATTCCAAACAAACCAATTCATATGCATCGCGGATTTGCGTATTTACATCTGAATTCAAGACATGACATACAACCAATCCACATAGAAAACAACCCTTATATTTTGGGTAAAGGTCATAAATGGTATTCGGTTGGCGACAAAACATCCGTTTATACATTAAAAGTCTTGCCAACCATAAAATCTGCAAAATTTGAAAACAATCGTCAAAACGCAATTAAAATCACTCAGCGCGCCCAAAAAGCCCTATTTTCTTGATATAAAAATTTGACAATCGCACTTTCTTTGTCTAATATCTATCAGGTATAAAACCCCAGGAATAAGATATGAAAAGACAAGAACTTGAACAAGAAATCAAAGAAATTATTATTTCTGCTTTGGATTTGGAAGATGTGACTGTGGCAGATATTGATTCTGCGGCACCTCTTTTCAACGAAGGTTTGGGATTGGATTCTATTGACGCTTTGGAATTAGGCATGGCTTTGAAAAAGAAATATGATGTTAATTTCAAATCCGACAAGGAAGAAAACAAACAATTCTTTAAATCTGTCGCCGCATTGGCAGAATATATTGCACAATCTAAAAACATCACATTGGAGTAAACACATGCACACAAAACAGGAAATTTTTGATACTATCAAAGAAATTTTAGTAAAAGATTTTGATTGTGATGAATCAAAAATCAAAATGGAATCTAATCTGGTTGAAGATTTAGATTTGGACAGTATCGACGCCGTTGATTTGGTCGTTAAATTGCAAGGTATTATCAACCGCAAAGTAGATCCTGAAGATTTTAAACAAATTCGTACATTACAGGATGTCGTAAATGCAGTTGAAAAAATTGTTAACGCTGACCGCTAAGATAATATTTGGCGGTTTTGCGATTGCATACCCTTTTATCGTATTCTGGGCGCTAAAGAAAGATATAGCCATAAAGTTCATCGGCCTTGTATTGTTGATGTCGGTTATATTTTCATGGACACGTTCCAAGAATACGATTTTGTTTATTTTGGGTTTATTGCTGTGTTCATCAATAATATTTTTTAATCAGGAAATATTCTTAAAATTATATCCTGTGTTGATGAATGCTGGTGTATTCGCATTATTTGCATTGTCTTTACGAAAAACACCGCTTGTTACACAATTCGCAGAAAAAATACACAAAACATTGGACGAACAGACAATAAATTATACGTATCGTGCAACATATGCATGGGCTATTGTTATGGGAATTAACACTATTGCATCTTTAATAACCGTATTTTTATCTGATGAAATATGGGTATTATACAATGGATTGATATCATATATAATAATTGGCGCAACTATGTTGATTGAATATATTGTTCGTAAAAAGGTTTCACATGACAAATCAGATAAGTAAGTTTTTTATCGAAAACATCGATAACAATCGTATTTTATTTCTTGATAAATCAAGAACGATTACAATGCGCCAATATATGAACGATGTCGCAAAATACGCAAAACTTTTTTCAAAAATATCTGATGATGTACTCGTGCTGTTTATTCCTGATAATTTATATTTGTATTATGTTTGCTTTATGGCCTTGATGCAGGCCGGCAAAGAAATTATATTACCGGCGCTGTTAACAACTGAAAATGCAAAGCCATTATTGGATATGACGCATTATTTAATAACTGACAAATTTGATTCATTTGGCGAATTTAATATTGTTGATTTAAATTGTGAAGATAATACCGATTGGCAATTCAAAGATATGAGTGATGGTGTAATATACTTTTTTACATCGGGATCAACAGGCACGCCAAAACGCATAAAAAAACAACTGAAAATGTTATCAGCCGAAGTTGCATTTCATTGTGAAAATCAAAAACATTTATTATCACAAAACCCAGTTATGATTTCATCGGTTGCACCGTATCATATGTATGGATTGCTATGGCGTTTTTTATATCCATTAAATGCAGGTACCGTTTCTGATTTAGATATTATTTTTACACCAGAAGAATTACAATACAAACAATCAATTTATGATTGTGTGTTATTTGCAACAACGCCTTCATTCTTAGATGGAATAACACGATATCAAAATCAATACCAATTCAAAGATAATTGCATTGGAATCTATTCATCGGGCAGCTTGCTGGATACAAAAACATCACAAAACGCATACAATATGTTTGGTGTATCGCCATTTGAAATATTCGGCAGCACTGAAACAGGAGGTGTTGCATCGCGCCAACAAATAAATGGGCAACCATGGACAATATTCGAACCGGTAAATGTCACATTAACCAGCGAAAGTATGTTATCGATAGAATCTGATTTTTCATGTCAAAACCCGTATTTGATGTCTGATATTGTAGAATTTGTTAATGACAATCAATTCCTTTTAAAAGGACGCGGTGACCGCATGGTAAAAATTGCCGAAGAACGTGTATCCTTGCCAGAAATGGAAGAAAAACTTTGCGCATATCCATATATCAATAAAAGTTATGTATCAACATTAATCCGCAAAGACAGAACAATTATATGTGCCGCAATCACATTAAATGATGAAGGCAAAAAACATATTATCCAAAACGGGCGACATAATTTCATCAATGAATTAAAACAATACATGTTGAAATTCTTTCCAAATGTTGTCTTGCCACGAAAAATAAGAATTGTTGAAAATATACCTGTGAATATTCAGGGTAAATATATCAAATCTGATATCGCGGCGATGTTTGAATCCAATGTCGCAGAACCAATTATGCAAAATGTAGTAAAAACAGATTCTGAATTGATTGCCGATCTTACTTTCTTGAAAGACGGTTCTTATTTCACCGGTCATTTCCCTGGATTTCCTGTATTGCCTGGTGTTATTCAAATACATTTTGTTTTGATGTTTATTAAACAATATTTCAATATAACACCAAACGATTATCATATTTTGAAATTAAAATTTTCCAGTCTGATTTTACCAGACACATCTGTTCATTTCGAATTGAAAAAATCTGGAGAAAATGAATTCGTTTTCAATTTTTCAAATGGTGACACAAAATATTCAAACGGAAAAATTTCCATAAAGGAATAACATAATGATAAAAAATATTATTATTGTTCCATGTTTTAATCACGCAGATGCATTTGTAAATATTGCATCTAAATTGATCGATTTTAAAACACCTGTCGTTGTTGTTGATGACGGCAGCACCCCGGCGCAATCCCGCAAAATAAAAAGCATTTGTTCAAAACACAAATTCTTTTACGTAAAAAATACCGTTAATGGTGGCAAAGGCGCCGCAATGATTTCCGGATTTAAATTCGCGATTGATAAAGGCTTTACACATGCCCTGCAAATTGATGCGGACGGACAACATGATATTCGCGATATACCATTATTTTTCCGCGTTTCGTCCGAACATCCAAAAGATTTAATTATTGGCAATCCGATTTATGATGAATCTGCACCGCGTTCGCGCCTGATTGGTCGTAAAATTACCAGCTTTTGGGTTATGGTCGAAACATTTAACAGACATATGCCGGACACAATGTGTGGATTTCGTGTTTATCCATTGAAAGCGATTGAGCCGGTATTAAATACTATAAAATTCAAACGCATGGGATTTGATATTGAAATTATAGTAAAAGCATACCGCAATCGTATAAAAATTATTTCGGTACCAACACGTGTTATTTATCCAAAAGATGGCGTTTCACATTTTAATGCATTTCGCGATAATTTCTATATCAGCTTGCTTCATACTTATTTATGTTGTTTAATTCCATCATGGTTGATACGGGGTTTTTTTCATCATGCGAAATAAAATAATATCTTTTTTGTTCATATTGATTTCAAATGTGTGCTTTGCCATGCCGATTGATTCAATGCCAACAAAGATAAAAACTTTCACAGATAATCTGGAAACAGTATCTGCAACATTTAACCAAACCAAGATATTACCAGAATCAACAAAACGCTTTATTTCCACCGGATACGT
Source organism: uncultured Pseudomonadota bacterium (assembly GCA_900321105.1). Classification (GTDB taxonomy): domain Bacteria; phylum Pseudomonadota; class Alphaproteobacteria; order Rs-D84; family Rs-D84; genus Enterousia. The sequence goes on from OOHL01000002.1 coordinate 173,476, forward strand.
CAAATTTGTAAAAAACACTGGATTTACATGGCATATTACAAAACCATCTAATACAGTATTTACATCAACATTATCAACATATTGCGTAAATGGTGAATCTGCAGAATTATCGAAACTGCCCTATTTCTATCAAATTCAGAACATGATTGATAAAATGTTAAATGGCGACATGAATGATTTCTTGTACGCATTTAATGTTGATTATGTTGAAAAATCGGACAATTGGACAATGTTCGCAACACCACGTTTGACAAACATCGCAGATTTAATCCAAGATTTGACAATATACGGTTCGGAAACCGATTTAGATAAAATCATAATGACATACAGTGATGGCACGATTGTTATATTGGAATTCAAAAAGATGAAAACGGAATTAAGCGATGAAATTGCTTGTTAAAAGAATTTTATTTTGCGCAATAACGGCAATTGGCTTGATTGCCACATTGGTTTTCAAAACACCGTTTCATGTGCAGTCTGATTTAATGTCCTTGATGAATACGGATAATGTTGAACAACAATGGCCTGTTAATGAAATATCTAATAAGTTTTCATCGGTTGCCAACATAATTATCGAATCTAAAAATGAAAATGCGGCAACAAATACTGCAAATCAAATTATTCGTGATATAAACAATCCTGAATTTAATACATTGCATGTTCAATCTAATAATTTTTCAATTAAATCGTTTACAAGGGATTTAATTCCTTTTAAAAACGGTTTAATCAGCGCAAATAATAAAACATTATTACAAAATAAAAACACACGACAAATTGCAGACAATCAAATAAAACAGATTTCTGAATCAATGATGCCGCCATTGATACCTTTGCGCGACGATCCGTTTGGTTTATTATCTGATTATATTATGAATATTGGATCTGGCACTGCAACATGGGCATTAAATAATGGATTACTTTGGCAAAATATTGATGGTGTAAATTATTTTATGATTCCGATTGATACAGATAATTTAAACGCGACATTATGTGCAAATCAGATCAATTCATTAAGGAAAAAATTAAACACATACAACAATGAAAATGTTACAGTGCATTTTTCCGGTGTTCCGCTGCATACTGCAATAATGGTTCAAAAAAGTCAGATTGAAATGGGAATAATTTCATTTCTGGCATTATTTGCAGCAATTTTATTAAATTATTTATTGTTTAAAAAATTATTCACTTTAATCCCGGTAATATCCAGTTTATCGCTTGGCTTTTTATGTGGCACAATTGCATTATTTTTATGTTTTAATGCACCACATATATTGACCTTTGTCTTTGGAACTACATTGATAGGACTGGGCATAGATTATTCGTTTCATTTTATCAGCGCATCTGCAACAAAACAGAAAAATCAGATTTATAAAAACATGCTACATTCGTTTTTAACAACAATAGTGTGCTTTTTACCGCTTTTGTTTTCCCAGGTTTCGCTTTTGCAACAAATTTCTGTATTTACCATTGTCGGTTTAACATCTATCTATGTTGGATTGGGATTATTTATGCCGAACAAATTAAATATCAAAATAAAACCTATGAAAATGCCACTTGTTTTGAATAAACGCATCAAAGTTATTATCGCTTCAATTATAGGCATTGTAATTATTGCAACATTACCTTTTACTCGTATCGAAAATAATATGCAACAACTTTACAGACCAAATCAGGAAATCGCCAATGCCGATGCATTTTTCCAAAAACTTAATAAATCAAATAATTCGGATATTATGTTGATTCGCGGACAAAGCATCGATGGTATTTTAACAACAGAAGAAGAATTAAAATCAAATGGACTTCAATTCTTTTCGCTTTCAAACATAATTCCGTCGCAATCAACACAGATGGAAAATAAAGAATTAGTGAAACAACTTTATGCGCGTGAATCGAAATATTTGCAAAAACAATTGGAATTAAAGAATGCACCAACATTTATTGACGGCGAAATCTTAACCATTGATAATATAAAATCAGAATTTTTAAAGGATTGGGTTAACAAATTGATAATCCAAGATGCAAATTATATATATTCAATCGCACAGATTAACCCGGATGCAAAAATTGATAATCAAAATGTAAAAATCTTTTCTCCGTCAAATATATTGAATCAATATATCACACAATACAGCATTGAAACATATTATCTGTTAATCATTTGTGCAATATGTTTGGTCGGATTGCTAAGCCTGATTTACGGGAAACGCGCGATTATTTACCTGATTCCGTCAACATTTGGTATTTTATTAGCCGTATCAATTTTGACATGGTTTAATCAGCCAATAACTTTCTTTCACATGTTGTCGTTCTTTATCGTCATAGGTCTGGGATTAGATTATACAATATTCAATATAAACGCCGACAATAATATTGAAATGCGCCCGGTATTGTTTTCTTTCCTGACCAGTTTTATTGGTTTTGGATTATTGGCATTTACATCATTCTTTTTAATTAAATCAATGGGCATAACATTGGCATTGGGATTGGGATTGTCATATTTAATATCGCTTTTGCTGTTTACAAAGGTAAAATCTGTACATCACAATCGACACAAATAAATTCTACATTTGAATCATTTGTGCAAACACATATCATGTAATTACCTAATTTATAAAAAAGATGATTTGCGGTTTCAGATTCATCGCCATATTTTACATCTGATTCATATTGTGTAAAGTTTTTATAGAAAAATTCCGCATCATTGGTTGGTTTTATGCCTAGTAATTCAGATTCAGAAATAAAATCGCGTTTTATTGATGCATTTTCAATATCAATTCCGACATTTTGTCCCGAAAGCGCAACAACGACCCAATTATCTTTGTGTGCAACACTGACAAATCCGTTTTGTAAATGCAATTTGCCATTTTTATCAGATATTGGATGTTCACAGGTTTTATCAAATATAATTGCATGCGCCATCAGATATTGATTGCGACGCGTTTGATTTGAAAATTTATTATATTGTAATATTTCATCATCTGATAATTTTGTATCAGAAATCTTGCCTATTGAATCTAAATTTGCTATATAAACTTTCATAGGGCTGATTATAACCCAAAAATAAAAAAAGGCAAATGTATGAATAATTGGTACCAGATGCACGAACAAAGTGCCGGCAAATATCGCCTGGAAATATTATGGTGGATATATAAAATCTGCGGCATACGTATTTTGAAAATCGTTTTATATCCCATTGTCACAATTATATCATTATTTGCACGTGGTGCACGAACCTATTCATGCCAATATCGCAATATATTGAATACATATCAGCGCAAACATAATCTGCCCGAAACCCAATTTTCATCACTTTTACATATCTATGAATTTGCAGCGGCGGCTGTTGATAAAATGTCTGCATCATGCGATAAACATCGCAAGATTAAGTTTTCAGTATTAAACAATGCCGATTGGGCGGCATTTAATGAATATCTGAAATCAAATACAGGTGTATTTTTAATATGTTCACATTTGGGAAATATAGAGGCCCTTTCTGCGTTCCCAGGTGGCAAAGGCAAAAAAATGCATGCATTTATGCAGGTATCACAAACCGGGACTTTTCATCAATTTATGGTGCGACATAATATCGCGACAAATACAACAATTTATCCCACAGAATCCATAGGTATCGAAACCGCGGCACAAATGTATGACAATTTGCAAAACGGCGATTTGGTTATGATGGCGGGCGACCGCACATCCCCGAACAGTCCGGACAGATTTGAAACGGTTAATTTTCTGGACCACGAATGCAATTTCCCAATTGGCACATTTAAATTTGCACGCGCGCAATCACATCCGATATTTGCAATATGTTTAATGCACATAAAACACGAACGTTATGCCATTTATGTTCATCAGATAAAATCAGCGACAATCCATGAAATGATCGGCGAATATGCGCGTTTTCTGGAAAAATTAGTCTTAAAATATCCGAAACAATGGTTTAATTTCTTTAATTTCTTTGAAACGACAGAAAAAACAGCACAAAATTAAAAAAAACTTGATTTTCGGTAAAATATAACATACAATGCCCGAAGTAATTAAAAAAGGCAATAAAAATGGCATCTAAAAAAGGTTCTAAAGAAGTTGTAAAACTGGAAAACAAGGAAACCGGTTTTTATTACACAACAACAAAAAACACAAAATCTGAAAATACCCAGGGTAAAATGAAATTCCGTAAATACGATCCAAAATTACGTAAACACGTTGTATTTACCGAAGCAAAAATGAGCCACTAGGGTTTTCATAATACAGTTTAAAAAAAAAAACACCCGCAATTGCGGGTGTTTTTTAATCTCGGGTGCAGTCTAATTCTCCCCTGTGTGTGGGGGGGGGCGGAACGCCGGGGTGGTCTTTCCAAGTATTTGTATTCTCTTACCACCTCCCCCTGCGGGGACTCCTCCAAAGGAGGAGAAATTTTAATTCCCGACACCACTTGCCGTGGTGTCGGGCGCATTATCGTGTCACGCCGTGTCACGCGTGTTCGTGCCACGGCCCTTGCGCACACATCATTGCGCGACCGAACCGAACAGCCCGCCGCGCAAAGCGGCGTAGTCCCGGACGTAGGCACCGCAGTAAATCGTACAGTACGAAGCGCAATCCGAAGCACTCCCGTTGTCGTAGCCGAACGCCCAAAGCGAAGACACGGGATGAGTCAATCGACACCAACAATAACGACCATATTTTTCGGAACCAACAACAAGATTTGTTTCGCCTTCATTATTTGTGTCCGTTAAACGCGCAACAGTGCCCCCACGGGATTTACCTTGGTTGCTGTTTAAACATGCACTGATACCATGAACGGTGCCCTGGGCAGACCAGGCCTTCCAGGTTCCCATAGTGTTATCGTATGTATAACTGGTGATACTGACACTGGGGTCTAAAACAACCGCAACCGTATCATCCGCTGCGCACATAGTGGTCGCGTATGATGACATTGTCATCATTATCGTTAATACACATATAAATATCTTTTTCATTTTTTCTTCCTTTTGTTTTATTCTCCCCCTGTGGGGACTCCTCCGAAGGAGGAGAACCCTTACCACACCGATTCAAACACTGCGTGTCTGAATCCAGAACTGTTGGTTGCACCTGCCGGTGACAAACTTGAATTATGATTCAATGCCATTGCGTTCGCACATGCAGATGCACATGACGATGCACAACTTGATGATGTGGTATAATCATGCAAAAACACCCAATATGATGTTATGCCTGTTTCATAGTGATAATTTGTTGTGTCGTCGTCATCATATATCGGCCACATTTCACACCAACAATATTGCCCCGCATCGCCTGCATTCGTATATAAATTCGTTTGCGGTGTCGCAAAAGTCCCTGAAATTTCATTACATGCCGCATAGCCTGTTATCGTTTTATAATCGTATTCAACCGCCCATTGTTTTTTAGACGCAGTATTCGTCACATTTGCAACGGTGCCATTTACACCCTTTCTTACGACACCAACATACGTGTTCAATTTTGCACATATTGTGTATGCGTGTGCTGAATATATTCCCATTATCATTATCAAAAATATCATTATGCGTTTCATTGTTGTTCCTTCCTTTGTTTTTTATCTCGGGCGCGGTGATGTTGGGCGGAACTTATAAGGTTCTTCCACCAGGGCAATTTTTTATAAAATTACTTCTTTCTTTTTCATCCTTTATTTCACCGTATGGTATGTTGTGTTGTTATACTTTATATTTATCGCATCATCTGATGCACCGCTGACCAAATTCACATAACATACATTATTACCAACCTGTATATTCAACGATGGCGTGATTTGTTTTTCTGAATACATTGGGAATATCAAGCCAGTTGATGTCCGTAATGTGGTATGTTCACCAGGACATATCGCGGCACATGTTCCGATATCTGTATAATTTAATCCACCTGTGCATAATATCCCACATATTGCATCATCGGTATTTTCATCACATTGCTGATTTAAAAGAAATGTTTGATATCCACTGGCGCACGAACCATTTGTCAATGTTGCCATTGTGTTAGAATTTAACAAGATGTCTTGATAATTCGTTGGACAATCACCCGCAGAATATGTAGAACACGAACCATTATTAACCTGAAACCCGTTATCGCAAAGTGTGACTTCTGCGCCCATTACGAAGCCATTATATACAGGATACACATCTTCTGGCATTTCTTTGGCACTGTATCCACCTATTTTACATAACCCGTTATCCAAAGCCATAAAAGAAGATGAATTTAATTCCAAATTATCATCGTCTTGCTGACATGTGCCCTGGGTATATGCAACACACGCACCGTTGTTCGGTGCATAACCTTCGTCACAAAGCGTGACCGCCGTTCCCATAACAAAACCATTATAAACCGCAACAACATCATCTGGAATTTCCAATAATGCATAGCCACCAATTTTACACAAACCACCTTCAACCGCCATAAATGTTGATTCTGAAAAATCGGTATATTGTGTATCTATGTGTTTTTCAACACCCAATGTTGCATACCCAGATGGACAAGATGAAGAAAATCCAGCATTTACGTAAATAAATACCGATAACATAATAAAAAACTTGTAACCCCGTATCATTTGTCCCCCTGGCGTGTTTGCCAAAATAACCGCCAAAACAACAAAGGCGGTTGGAGGTTAAGAACAATTTAAAGACGAAATTGCACCGTTTATTCAATATATTCACAGTCCTCCAACCAATCGTTGGAGATTCTTTTACGTCTTTTTCGACGGTCTTCAAATAGGTTCTTAAGCCTAATCAACAAAACCCTTGCTGACACAGCAATTTTATAACAAATAAGTATTTAATTACAAGTAAAAAAATACCCGCATTTTGCGGGGAAACATAAATTATTTTCCGAATTTACCACTGCGTGGAAAGCCTACTGGTATTGTATGACCCTGGGATGCACGTTTCGCCAACCATGGTTTAATATCATCCAATTTTGTTGTTCCGCGGCCCGTTGTCCATCCAAATCCATCCACCATATTAAAGAACATAGCATCAATAGTATATGTGCGTTCAGCGTTATATTTTTGTAATATTACACCCTTGCCACGTGTCATTTCTGGGATTTGGTTTGCTTCAAATATCAGCAATTTATCGTTTGAGCCCGACAATGCAACCATATCACCATCAACGCGCACACATAATACCGCCGGATTTTTATCATCAACGTTCATAATCTGTTTACCGTTTTTGGTTTGTGCAACACAATTTTCACCGGCAACGATAAATCCTGTTCCGTGTCTTCCCACAACCAGATATTTCGCGTTTGTATCCAATACGAACGCTTTTACAATCGTTTCTTCGGCACTGATGTCTGCCATCATACGCACTGATTCACCAAAACCACGTGCCGATGGCAAATCGTTTCCAGATAATGTGAACATTTTACCGCCACTTGCAAACAAATTGATTTTATCGGTTGTTTGTGCGTGAAACGCGAATTGTAATTCATCACCTTCCTTGAATTTCATATCAAGGTTGTTCAAATCCAAGTGACCCTTGGCCGCGCGTATCCATCCCATTGTGGACAACACGACAGTAATAGGTTCTTTTTCTATAAATTCATCCGCATTAACAACGATTTCTTCACCGACTGGCACCCATTGAGTGCGACGGCGCCCCAGTGCTGTTGTTTTTGCATACTGTTTTTTAATATCATCAAACCAGGCGTGCAATTGTGCATTTTGAATTTCTTCGCTGTTCAACAATGCCTGTAATTTATCTTTTTCTGCACGCAATTCTTTGTCTTCGCGTTTGATTTCCATTTCTTCCAATTTACGCAAAGAACGCAAACGTGTATTCAATATCGATTCAACCTGAATTTCAGTCAGTTTGAATTCATCCATCAATACAGCCTTTGGATCATCTTCGTTACGGATTATTTCAATAACGCGATCCAAATTCAAATAAACTATCAATAATCCGCCCAAAATCTCCAATCTGCGTTCTATATTCCCCAGACGCCATTTAGTGCGACGCAATAAAACATTTTTCTGGTGCGCAATAAATTCACGCAACACATCACCAATTGGCATAACACGTGGTGCGCCTTTTGAATCAACGACATTGAAATTCATATTGAATTTATATTCCAAATCAGTCATTGCAAACAAATGCGCCATCATTTTATCAATTGGAATATTGCGACTTTTTGGTGTAATAACGATACGCACATCGGTCGTTGATTCATCAACAATATCTTCGACCAGTGGCAATTTTTTTGCATCAATTAAATCTGCAATTTGTTCCACTAATTTAGATTTTATAATACCGTATGGGATTTCGGTGATAACAACCTGTTCTGCACCACGTTCTAATTTTTCAGTTTCCCATTTTGCACGAATACGAAATGCACCGCGTCCAGTATCATAGTTTTTACAAATTGTTGCAAAATCATCAATTAAAACGCCACCAGTTGGGAAATCAGGTCCAACCAATTTTTTCATAATTTGTTCTGTGGTTGCGTCTTTTTTATCAACAACCAGATTTAACGCATCCATAATTTCAGATACATTATGTGTTGGAATATTCGTTGCCATACCAACCGCAATACCCATACCACCATTGGCCAATAAATTAGGAAATGCGCCTGGCATAACCGTTGGTTCAACCGTTGTCCCATCAAAATTAGGCATCATGTCAACGCTGTCTTCGTCAATGCCTTCCATAATCAGCATTGCTGCCGCCGTCATTTTTGATTCTGTATAACGATATGCAGCCTGGGGATCGCCATCAATATTACCAAAGTTTCCCTGGCCATCAATCAATGGATAACGAACCGAAAAATCTTGAGCCAAACGCACCATCGCATCATAAACAGATGAATCACCATGTGGGTGATAATGCCCCAGCACGTCCCCAACAACCGTTGCGCATTTACGAAAAGCCGCATTTGGCGACAATTTTTGCCGCAACATAGAATACAAAATTCGACGATGCACAGGCTTTAAACCATCCCTTACATCAGGCAATGCGCGCGCCACAATCGTACTTACCGCGTACGACAAATAACGTTCAGACAATGCATCTGATAATTGTTGACCTGATATATTTTCAACTGTATTTTCGACTTTTCTCATGATTCTTTCCGCTTTTATCAGGTAAAGATTAAAACATTTGAAAAAATAAAACAAGCAAAAAACCGCCATATAGGCGGTTTTTTTGAAATTGGACACAAATTAGAATCCAAAGACCATACGTTGTTTCGATTGACGTTTCTTTTCGTTACGAACCGCTTCTTCTTTCAAGCGTTTACGTTTGGTCGTTGGTTTTTCGTAACGTTGACGTTCTTTCATTTCGCGGTACAGACCTTCTTTTTGTGATTTACGTTTCGCAACACGCAAAGCCTGTTCAACGTTGTTATCACGAACCAAAACTTTAACCATTATGTATTCACCCCCTTTGGCGAATTTGTATTGTATTTGTTAATGCTGATGACGATTTTATATTATAAAAACCGAAAACACAAGAAAAATCTTGACTTTTATTTGATAAATGAATAAAATATGTGGGCTTTCAAAAGAAAGTCGCAAAGTTCTGGGGTTGTAGCTCAGTTGGTAGAGCACCTGCTTTGCAAGCAGGGGGTCGTCAGTTCGAGCCTGATCAGCGGCTTTATTGCCCTATATAAAAATATTTTACAAAAATCTTGACAAACACAAAAATATGTCTATAATAAGTGATGTTACAAAAGGAAAAATAACAAATGACAGAAACAAACAATATTTCGTTTAGACAAAACGTGTTGGAAACTGTTGTGCAAACGCTTCATTATGAAGAGCCTCGCACAAGAAATTTTCAACCAATAACAGAAATAACCAGATTAGATGAAGATTTAGACCTTCAATGCTGGAGCGTCGCTTTCTTTATAAACGCTCTTGAAGAAGTCACACAATTAAATTTAGATACACTTTTAAGCGATTTGAACACTATTGGTGATATATGTGATTTAGTTGAACAAAGATTTAAATCTGCAGACAAAAGATTATTAATGCATAAAGTTTTTGCAACTAAAATTTTACCTTATCTCAACACTGCACCATCTATTATAGCAACAAAAACAGCGACAACTTTAAAACAAAAACAAGTAACCCAACCAAAGGAACAAAAAATGATACAACTTTTAGAAGGTTATAATCATGCAATAACACCTGAATCTGTTTTTTATAATGTTAAACAGATTTTATTGGTTCAAAACAATAAAAAAGCATTGAATTTGTCAATGGATTTTCAAATGATTAAAGATTTGAAAATGTTCGGATCAAAACTTACAAACTTGGTCAAAGAATTGGAAAATCGCTATCAATTGCCTATCGTATCACAGGCACAAATTCAACGTGCAAAAACTCTGCAAGAATTCTGTGCAATATGTGCTGGCGATTTGAACAAAGGCAGAATAGCAGTTATTTCCGGACAACAAATGGCTCAAAACAAACGATAATATAAAAGGCAAAATAAAATGGCAAAAACAGAAATCACTTATAATCAGTTGTTCAAAGCAGCCCAAGAATATTTAGTGCAAGAAGATAAAGAATTGTATTTAAATCCACGCGATGTGACTGCTACATCAAAATTAAGTGATTTACATTTTGATGATGCCGTAAAAATACAATTAATCAAATATGTGGAAGAAAAATTCAATATTCCACAGGTTGATGACGACGAAATAGATTACAGAAAATATAGTAATCTGGGTGAATTTTGTCGTGCATTATTCGTCATCATAAACAGACCAGATGTTAAAAAAGAAAACCCACAAACACGCGAAGAAGTTTTCTCGATTATAAACAAACATCTTTACGAACACTATGGCATTTATTTTGCAAAACCAATATCAAATTGGTCTAAAGATTTTGGGTTAAAAGATTTTGACATTCCAAACTTTTATGATTGGGTACAAAGAACATTTTCAATAGAATTGCCTTATTTCTATTTCAAAGATTTAAACGCTTTGTGCGACATTGTTTGGTTGCAAATAAACAAGAAAAAAGAAAAACAAAAATTGAAATTGAAACAACAACAATTCAAAGAAAATATTAAATTAAAAGCACAACAAACTTTCAATAAAGTTGCGAATTTGTTCAAATCTCATACAAAATAAAAAACGCCCGCTTGGGCGTTTTTTATTTGTTCTTAACATGCACATCCATTTGTGGAAATGGAAAATGTAATTTATTTTTTGGGAACTTTTTATATACAGTTTCCAATACTGCCGCTTTGGTTGGTAATAAATCATCAAAAGTTGTCCAATAACGAATCGTTATTACAACCGCGCTATCATCCAGGGATGCAACGAAAACGATTGGCACAGGATCTTTCAAGACACGTTTATCTTTCTTTAATATTTTCAAAGCCAATTCACGCGCATGTTCCACATCATCACCATAAGATATCGCAACATTTAAATCTGTTCTGCGTGTTTCGCCCATTGCCAGATTAGTTATAACACCATTTGCCAATGCACCATTTGGTAAAAACAAAACCTGGTTATCAAAAGTATTTACTTGCGTTGTAAATATCATAATTTTCTTTACGACACCAACAGTACCATCGGCCGTTTCAATTGCATCACCAACACGAAATGGTTTGAACAATAATATCACAATTCCGCCGGCTACATTTTGCAGCATTCCTGACAATGCCATACCTATTGCCAATGATGCGGCACCTAGCACTGCTACAATAGATGTCATTTGAACACCCATTGTTGTTAATATGATAATAAACACAAACACTTTCATTGTGATGTTCAAAAACGATAATGTGAATGTTGCAAGTGACGGTTCAACATTGTGTATTTTCATACCATATCCAACCGAAGCAATAACTTTCTTCACAACCCAAAAACCAACCAGCCATATCGCGATTGCGGCCAATAGTTTCATACCGAAATCAGCAACCAATTGACCAATTGTCATTACCAGGGAATCAAGTGTCATATTTTGCATTTTTTAATCCTTTCCTTACCAACAAAAATCTAACAAAAAAACCTGATTTTATGCAAGAAAAAAACACCGCCAAAACGGCGGTGTTTTTTCATAATTTTTTTATTGTATCAATAATTCTTTGCCATGTACATCAACATTGACTGTCGAGCCTTCACCAACCGCGCCAGACAAAATCAAATCTGCAATTTTATCTTCCACTGCGGTTGTTATAAGTCGTTTCAATGGACGTGCACCAAAGACTGCATCATAACCATTATCAGCCAACCATTGAATTGCCTTGTCACTGACACGCAAAGATATTTGACGTTCAGATAACCTTTTTTCCAATATCTTTAACTGGATTTTAACAATATTGCCCATAACGTCTTTACCCAGCGCATTAAAGAAAACAATTTCATCGATACGGTTAATAAATTCAGGTCTGAATTGTTTTTTCACTGCATCCATACTTGGCAAATTACTTGTCATAATAATGATAGTATTTGTGAAATTAACAATGCGCCCCTGCCCGTCTGTAAGACGTCCATCATCCAATATTTGCAAAAATACATTGAACACATCAGGATTTGCTTTTTCAATTTCATCGAATAACAATACCTGATATGGACGACGACGTACAGATTCTGTTAATTCGCCACCTTGTTCATACCCCACGTATCCCGGGGGGGCACCGATTAAACGCGCAACCGAATGTGGTTCCATATATTCAGACATATCGATTCGTGTCATTGCGGTATCATCATTGAACAGATATTCAGCCAATGCTTTTGCAACCTCTGTTTTACCGACACCGGTTGGTCCCAAGAACATAAATGAACCAGATGGACGACGTGGGTCACTTAACCCTGCGCGTGAACGACGAATCGCACGTGCAACAACAGACAGCGCGTGATCTTGACCAACAACACGTTTACGTAATTCATCTTCGATATTTAATAATTTAGATTGTTCTTCGACCGACAATCTGTCCGCGGGAACACCTGTCCATTTTGATACAACAGCTGCGATATGTTCTGGTAATACGGTTTTATATTCTTTGGATTCGGTGTTTTGTTTTTTGATTTCTTCTTCCAATTCTGGAATTTTACCGTATTGTAATGCCGATGCTTTTTCATAATCGCCATTACGCATTGCGATTGCAACCTCGGCACGTGCGGCATCCAGTGCAGCCATCGCATCAGACAAACCTTTCATTTTCTTTTGTTCATCAACCCATTTTGCAGTCATCTCGCGGGATTCAGATTCCATTTTTTCAATCAAAGATTCCAAATCTTTCAAACGTTTTTTTGATTCTTCGTCTTTTTCTTTTTTCAAGGCTTGTTGTTCAATTTTAAGTTGCATTAAATGACGGTCCAGTTCATCCAGTTTTTCCGGTTTGGATGCAATTTCAATACGAACACGCGCAGCTGCTTCATCAATTAAATCGATTGCTTTATCTGGTAAAAATCTGTCTGTAATATAACGATTCGATAATTTTACCGCCGCTACCAGTGCGGAATCCGCAATACGAACACCATGGTGTCCTTCGTATTTATCTTTCAGCCCACGCAAGATGGAAATTGTATCATCAACTGTTGGTTCGTCTACATAAACAGGTTGAAAACGACGTGCCAATGCCGGATCTTTTTCAATGTATTGACGGTATTCATCCAATGTTGTCGCACCAACACAGTGTAATTCACCACGCGCCAACATAGGTTTTAATAAATTACCAGCATCCATGGAACCTTCGCCCTTGCCTGCGCCGACCATAGTGTGCAATTCATCAATAAATAAAATTATTTCACCATTGGCTTCTTTGACTGCCTTTAATATTGCTTTCAATCTTCCTTCGAATTGACCACGGAACATTGCACCCGCCATAAGCGCACCCATATCAAGTGATAATAATTTTTTGTTTAATAAATTTTCAGGCATATCACCGGAAACTATTCTTTGTGCCAGCCCTTCAACAATAGCTGTTTTACCAACACCAGGATTTCCAATCAAAACCGGATTATTTTTCGTACGACGCGACAATACTTGAATTGTTCTGCGTACCTCGTCTTCACGACCGATAACAGGGTCTAATTTACCTTCGCTTGCCAATTTAGTAAAATCAGTAGTGTATTTTTCAATTGCTTGCTGTGGTGTTTCTTGAACTTCATCTGGATTCATTGTAATACCTCTTTTTTTATTATCAATGTCTATATAGTCACACTTTTTGAAAATTCAAGACTTTCGGAATACACACCTAGGCGAACAAAATAATATAAAAAATGAAAACATTACTTGACTTTTACCAAATTATATTATAAATTATTGCCCAGTAATTAAAGGATTTAAAATGCCACGTACATGTAAAGTAACTGGAAAAAAGACAATGGTTGGAATGAATGTATCGCATTCTATGCGTCATACAAAACGTACATTCTTGCCAAATTTACAAAAATTATCGTTCCACAGTGATATTTTGGGACGTGATTTCAGCCTGCGTATTTCTACTGCTGGATTGCGCACATTAACAAAACACGGTGGATTGGATGCCTATGTAATGGCGAAACCTGTATCCCGTTTGACACCAGAAATGGCTGCAATTAAAAAAGCCATTGAAAAGAAAAACGGCAAAGCCGAAAAGCCTGCAAAAAAACCGGTTCACAAACCAACACGCAGCGCACGTTTGGTAAAAAAGGTCGAAGCTAAAAAAGCAGCCGCAAAAGCAAAATAAGCGACTGTGATTAAGTTATGGCCCTGTGGCGGAACTGGTAGACGCGCTTGACTCAAAATCAAGTTCTGCAAGGAGTATCGGTTCGATTCCGATCAGGGCCACCAGAAATAAGAAAACGTTCCCTTGTGGGACGTTTTTTTATTTATGCTTGGATATGACGAAGAGAACCGAAGGTTCGGAGACGATAGTTGGCGAAAACGAGCATAGCGAAGTTTAAGCCTTACGAGTCGATGGGGACCCAATGTGAAACATTGGGGTATAACATTCCGATCAGGGCCACCAGAAACGAAGAAATACACACCATTGAGGTGTGTATTTTTTTGTTTGTTATGTTTTGTTGATCGGAAGCGAACAGCGGTTCGTAACGTAGCGAAGCGAAGTGAAAAGGGCCCGCGTTCATCAGTTAAAAAAATAAGGGACAACAAGTAGATTTTGTAAATGTAAATGCAACAAAATCGTTACGGTTGCCGCATAGGCACCAAGTGCCGAGCGAATCTACATTCCGATCAGGGCCACCAGAATACAAGTAGATTACACAAGTAAAACGCAGTGTAATCGTTACGGTATCCCCGAAGACACGAAGTGTCGAGGGAAATAAAGACAAACACCCCGCACGGGGTGTTTTTTAATTATTTCTCCAAATCACACTTTCAAATAAACTTTCTATTTTTTTCTTTAATTCATCATCGTTAAAGAATTGTTCGCGCTGTGCTGGGGTTGTCTGTGCGGCCTCTTCTTCGTGATATGGTGTATATTTTTGCACTGCGAAATGTTTTGCGCCCATACCACTTGCGATATTTGCGATTTCCAGCAAGTCTTCCTTGCTTACATAACGCGGATCGCATGTTGTACGCACTTCCAATCCACGTCCTGTTGATATCCAATATTTCAGAGATTCAATCATACGATCATAAGCAATATCGATTTTGGTTAAATCTTTATAGTGTTCTTTGGTGGCTTTGAAATCAAGACCAACCCAATCAACAGTATCAGAAACCTTTTTCAATAAATCTGGATAAAAACCATTTGTATGCAAACCGATTGAAAAACCAAGTTCTTTCACACGTTTCATATAATCGATTGTAATGTCTGCCTGCATCAAGGCTTCACCACCCGAAAACACGATGCCTTCCAGTTTTCCAACACGTGCCTTTATCCAATCAAAGACTTTTTCTGGATCGTATTCGCCCTGTTCCACAGCAATCAGATGCGAATTCGAACAATATTCGCATTTCAGCGGGCATCCTTTTAAAAATAATACAGCGGCCAGTTTTCCCGGATAATCAATAGTCGTAAAGGAAACCAGGCCGCCGATTTGTAAATCTTTCATATTGAACCTGATAACTAGGCAGCCTTTCTCATCAATTCTTCGTGACGTGCACCAGCGGTCAAAGAATTTGCTTCTGTAAAAGTATTTCTTTCTTCGAATTCAGCACGTTTGCCGATGTTAAAATTGCTGATTGGTCTGATGTATCCCATTGAACGTGAAAATGTTTCGCATGGTGTTCTTTGTGCTTGTGGGTTCATTTTTTTCTCCTTTCCCTTTTTATTTGTTTTTTTATTTATTCGTGGTCGCCGCATTTGCATTGGCAATCGTTATTGTTTGCTGCGATTTCTGCATCACATTTTGGACAGAAATCGTGTCTTCCTGGTAAATAGCCGTGTTTCGGACAAATTGAAAATGTTGGTGTCAATGTCATATATGGCACTTTGTAATTTTCAAAGATTGTGCGAACGATTTTTTCGGCCGCTTCCCCGGATGAAACTGGTTCGCCCATATAAAGGTGCAACATTGTGCCGCCTGTATATTTGCGTTGTAATTCTTCTTGGTGTTCCAAGGCGACAAATGGGTCATCTGTGAAATACACCGGTAATTGTGTTGAATTTGTATAATAAGGCGCATCTTCTGTTCCAGCCGTAATAATATCTGGGAAATTCTTTTTATCTGTTTTTGCAAACCGATATGCACAACCTTCGGCTGGGGTGGCTTCCAAATTATACAAATTGCCTGTTGTTTCTTGATAATCAGCCAGGTTTGTTCTGATAAAATCCATCACTTCCAAAACCAAGTTTTTACCAAATACTGTTGCAATGTTGTCTGTACCATTTGTGAAATTCATAACCATTTCATTTGCGCCGTTAACACCGATTGTCGAAAAGTGATGATTCCAGTTTCCAAGATAGCGTTTTGTAAACGGATAAAGACCACGTTCCAAATTCTTGGAAATAATTTTACGTTTGATTTCCAATGAATCACGTGCCAAATCAAGCAGGCGTTTCAATTCGCGCAATAAACCTTCGCGGTCGCCTTTGTGTGTATATCCCAGGCGCGCCAAATTGATTGTCACAACACCGATAGAGCCTGTCTTTTCCGCAGATCCAAACAAACCGCCGCCACGTTTCAATAATTCACGAACATCCAAACGCAATCTGCAGCACATTGAACGCACATCGGTTGGGTTCAAATCTGAATTCAAGAAATTCTGGAAATTTGGGATACCATATTTTGCCGCCAAATCAAACAAAGGTTTCACATTTGGATGATCCCATGGAAAATCGTCTGTGATGTTATATGTTGGAATTGGGAATGTAAAAGGACGACCCTGGGCATCACCTTCGGTCATAACTTCAATAAAGGCCTTGTTAATCATATCCATTTCGGCCTGCAAATCGCCATATGTGAAATCGACCATCTTTTTATTGATGAATGGACGTTGTTCACGTAAATCTTTTGGACAAGTCCAATCAAAAGTAAAGTTAATAAATGGTGTTTGTGTTCCCCAACGACAAGGCACGGAACAATTAAATACCAATGTCTGCATTGCGTTTTTAACATCTGCATATGATAAATTATCCACACGAACATATGGTGCCAGATAAGTATCAACCGATGAAAACGCCTGGGCACCGGCAAATTCGTTTTGCAATGTCCCAAGGAAATTCACCATATGGGAAATTGCCGTTGCCATGTGTTTCGCCGGTGCGCATTGCAAATATCCTGGAACACCGTTAAATCCTTCGTATAACAATTCACGCAATGACCAACCGGCACAATATCCAGTCAACCATCCCAAATCATGAATATGAAACGCGGCCGATTTATGTGCATCTGCGATATCTTTTGGATATAAACTTAACCAATATTCCGCTGTCATACGTTCAGAAGAACGTAAAATCAAACCACCAATTGAATAACCAATATTTGCATTTTCTTTCACGCGCCAATCGGCTTCGCTTACATAATCACCGATAACAGACACTGCATCAACCAATGCTGCACGTGTTTCAGCACGTTTTTGACGGTATACGATATAAGATTCAGCTGTTTTATATGCATGCGAATCCATCAATGTTTGAATAACAATATCTTGAATATCTTCGACACTTGGGATTTGACCAGAATATTTTTTATCCAATCTTTTCAAAACATCTTGGGTAAATTTAACAATATCAGCATCAGATACTTCATGTGTGACAGCGACCGCCGCTTTTATAGCCTCGAAAATCTTTTTTGCATCAAATGGCACAGTTTCACCAGAACGTTTTTTCACAGATTCCAATTCACATGTCAATGTGGACACAACCTGAATCTTTGTTTCGTTTTTATCGTTCGCCATCTTTTAACCCCTTAAATTGACAAAAAATACTATATATAGTGTTTTTTAGGTTCCTTTAGACACAATATACAGTATTTTGAGTATATTCTCATTACAAAAAAAATTTTTTTTATTATTTTTCCACTTGCTTTTTTGTGTTGCCCACTGGATGCGGTTTTGCGACTGTTTTCACAATATCGATTCGGTACTTTTTTACATACAAAACATAGTTTTGTGTCAAAAAACACAAAAAATTCGATTCGAAATTGGTAAAAAAATCAAAATATAGATAAAAATTTACCGATTCGAATCAAGATATTGATTTTTAGTGTTATCTTATTGATTATTGCTTGTTTATGAAATAAACATATAAAAATAAATAAAAAAAATGGGATGATGGGACGACCCAAACAAAAACTGTGAAAGCTTCGTTGCGAAAGCCACCACCCCATTTATATTCTCTCTTCTCTGCTTTCGCATGCCTTAATTTTAACATAAAAAAATTTTTTTGCAAAAAAAGAATGCCGTACCGGCATTCCTTAAAGATACAAGGTAAGAAACCATTATTAATTACGATGTTTGTGTTCGTATTCACATGATGGTTTATCGCCAAAAATCCATATAAACAACCAAATCAACGCGGCTAAACCAATAATGGCATAGACTAAACGAGACAAGATTGTCATTGGACCAAAAATCCAGGCAACTAAATCGAATTTAAAAAATCCGACCAATCCCCAGTTCAATGCCCCAATAAGAGACAAAGGTTTCAAAACATAATGTGTAAATGCACCCATTTTTTTCTCCTGTGGTTTGTGTTAAGTCTTTCAAGACAATTTCATTATATCGCAACACAATATATAATTCCGCAGGAATGAAATCGCATAATAAAACTGGATTTGAAATTCAGTTTTATTCAGATTTTGTTTGGATTACATTGCCGGAACCGTCATATACTTTTATATCTTCGGCGTTACCGTTAACCCAATTTATTTCCATATACAATTTACCATCTTCATTGTAAAGCTTGCTTAAACCATCGGCTTGGCTGTTAATAACATTTGTTTCAACGCGTAATTTACCATTTTCATAGTATTCACGTTCAATACCATTTTCACGACCGTCGCGTATTGTCATTTCACGTAAAACATTTCCATTTTCAAAATATTCAATAACACGACCATTGATTGGCTGATCCTTTTCATCAATACAATATACAGATTCCGCGCTGGTTTCTTCTAATCCTTTGCAAAAAGCACTTTCACC
The DNA here is from genome assembly GCA_900321105.1 of uncultured Pseudomonadota bacterium. Classification (GTDB taxonomy): domain Bacteria; phylum Pseudomonadota; class Alphaproteobacteria; order Rs-D84; family Rs-D84; genus Enterousia. Next base: position 193,001 of record OOHL01000002.1, read on the forward strand.
GACAATATATGTCTTTTCGTGATCGCATGCAGCCAAAACTAGTAATGGCAAAATAAATAATAATACTTTCTTCATGGTTTTTCCTTCTGCTTAATACAATTTTATATTAAAAACACTGTTAACAAATGTCAATTATTAAAAATATTGACATTTTTATATTTTGTCCTATAATAAATTCAACAAAAGAACAGGAAATTATTATGGATATAAGATTAGATGGAAGAATTGCTTTGATTACTGGCGCCACTGGTGGTATCGGTTCTGCAATTACAAATGAATTTTTTCATTCTGGTGCAACGGTTATTATAAACGGTCGTTCCCAGGAAAAAATTGATGCATTGACAGACAAATTGTTGACAGGCGGCGACAAAAAAGATGCCGCGCGCATTTTTGGCGTTGCAATGGATTTGTCAGCATTGGATTCTGAAACAGTTATTATTCAACGTGCAATCGAAAAATTTAAAAAACTGGACATTCTGGTCAACAATGCAGGAATGGTTGATGGTAATTTAATGATGGTTTCTAATCCAGAATTTGTATCACGTATGATGCTGATAAATTATGAAAAACCATATCAATTAACAAGAAACGCCTTGTATTATATGCGCAAAGCCCGTTATGGTCGTATTATCAATATAACTTCTGTTTCCGGACAATTTGGTGATGCAGGACTGTCTGTATACGCATCAAGCAAGGCCGCCATGCACGCATTATCACAATCAATCGCCGCCGAATACGGCAGATATAATATCACAGCTAACAGTATCGCACCTGGTGTTGTTGATACAGATGCCATCAAGAAAATGCGCGAAGAATATAAACAAGATACAAAAAAACTTATTCCTTGTCATCGCTTTGCAAAGACAAATGAAATTGCAGATTTGGCAACGTTCTTGGCTTCGGAACGTGCGGCATATATTAATGGTCAGCAAATAGCAATAAACGGTGGACTTTACAGATAAAAACAAACCCCGCATTTGCGGGGTTTTTATTTTACGCATTATTATTTCTTGCGTGGGAATTTAACCGCAGCTTGTGCTGCCGCAAGGCGTGCAATTGGCACACGGAACGGCGAACAAGATACAGAATTGAATCCAACTTGGTGGAAGAATTGAATTGATTCAGGATCCCCACCATGTTCACCACAAACACCCAAATGGATATTTTCACCCTTGGTTGTGCGTGCTTTTGCAACAGCGTCTTTAATCAACAAACCTACACCCAATTGATCAACAGATGCAAATGGGTCTGCGACATATACACCGCGTGCACGATATTCATCCAAGATTTTACCGGTATCATCGCGGGACATACCCAATGTTGTTTGTGTCAAATCGTTTGTTCCAAATTCAAAGAATTCACAACTTTCTGCAATTTCGTTAGCCAATAATGCAGCGCGTGGCAATTCAATCATTGAACCAACCTTGTATTCGACACTGTCGCCGGTTTCTGCAAACAATGCAGATGCAGTTGCATCAATTACAGATTTAACGATGTCAACTTCTTTCTTAGAACCAACCAATGGAACTTCGATTTCTGGGAATACGCGAACGCCAGATTTCTTGCATTCAATTGCTGCAGATAAAATTGCGCGTGTTTGCATTTCACAGATTTCAGGATATGTAATTGCCAAACGACAACCACGATGTCCCAACATTGGATTTTGTTCTTTTAATGCTTCGCTTCTGGCCTTTACGAATTCAACAGATTTACCAATGTGTTTTGCGAGTTCTGCCATATCAGCTTCGGTATGTGGCAAGAATTCATGTAAAGGTGGATCGATTAAACGAATTGTCACTGGCAGACCATCCATAATTTTGAACAATTCGATAAAGTCAGCCTTTTGATAAGGCAACAATTTATCCAGCGCAGCACGACGACCCGCTTCATCATCAGCCAAAATCATTTCACGCATGTCTTGGATACGGCTTGGGTCAAAGAACATATGTTCTGTACGTGCCAGTCCGATACCTTCGGCACCAAAATCGCGTGCTTGTTTTGCATCTTTTGGTGTTTCAGCATTTGCTTTGACTGTCAAAGATTTGATTTCATCAACCCATTTCATCAATGTACCGAAATTACCAGTTAATTCAACAGATACTGTTGGAACCGCGCCTTCGATAATTTGACCTTTGGCACCATCAATAGAAACCCAATCACCTTCGTGGATAACCGCGCCAGATGTTGTTTTCATTGTTTTTGATTCATAATCGATTTTGATGTCAGGTGAACCAGACACGCATGGTGTTCCCATACCACGTGCAACCACCGCCGCGTGAGAAGTCATACCACCACGTGCAGTAATAACACCCTGGGCTGCGTTCATACCCGCAATATCTTCTGGGGATGTTTCAACGCGGATAAGCATAACTTTTTTACCTTCTTTCTTCCAGGCTTCAGCATCTTCTGCATTAAATACAGCCTGACCAACTGCAGCACCTGGGGATGCAGGCAAACCAGTTGCGATAACTTTCTTTTCAGCCTTCGGATCCAACATCGGATGCAAAAGGTGATTTAATTGATCTGCACCAACACGCAATATTGCTTCTTCCTTGGAAAGCAGCCCTTCATCAACCATTTCTACGGCCATACGAACCGCAGCAGCAGCTGTTCTTTTACCGTTACGGCATTGTAACATCCACAATTTTTTGTGTTCAATTGTGAATTCCATATCTTGCATGTCTTTGTAATGTTGTTCCAATTTATCACGAACATCTACCAATTGTGCATAAACTTCTGGCATGGCTTCTTCCAAAGATACGCGACCAGAATCATCCTTTGCCATTGGTTGTGGTGTTCTGATACCGGCCACAACGTCTTCACCCTGTGCGTTAATCAGATATTCACCATAGAATTTATTTTCACCAGTTGCTGGGTCACGGCTAAAGCAAACACCAGTTGCAGAATCATCACCGGAATTTCCAAATACCATTGCCTGAACATTCACAGCGGTTCCCCAATCGCCTGGGATATTATTCAATTTACGATATGTGATTGCTTTTTTGGACATCCAAGAACCAAACACAGCACCGATACCCAATTTCAATTGTTCCCATGGATCTTGTGGGAAAACTTTACCGATTTTAACACCGATTTCTTTGAATTTTTCAACCAATTCTTTCAAATCTTCGGCGGTCAATTCTGTATCAACTTTATAACCTTTGTCTTCCTTCATACGTTCTAATGTGTGTTCAAACAAATCAATATCTGCGCCCAACACAACGTCACTGAACATCATGATAAAACGACGATATGAATCATATGCAAATCTTTCATTATTAGCAGCCTTTGCCAAAGCTTTCACTGTTTCATCGTTCAAACCCAAATTTAATACTGTATCCATCATCCCAGGCATTGAAACACGTGCACCAGAACGAACAGACACCAACAATGGATTTTCGTTATCTGCGAACTTTTTGCCCATAATAGATTCAATATGTGCAATACCTGCTTTCACTTGGTCCATTAAATCAGATGGATATGTTTGACCATTTTCATAGTAATAAGTACAAACTTCAGTTGTCACCGTAAATCCCGCAGGAACCGGCAAACCAACCAAATTCATTTCTGCTAAATTGGCACCCTTGCCCCCCAAAAGATTACGCATATCTGCACGACCTTCGGCGGCACCATTACCAAACGTATAAACCCATTTATTAGCCATGGTTTCTCCTTTAATATTAAGTTTATTAAGCCGGGCGTATTTTGGAAAAAAACATCAGCAAAAGCAAGGATAAAATCATAAAAAATTTAAAATTTTGTTTTTTTTCAGAAATATTGACTTTTTTCTAAAAATTAGGTAATCTTGTCCAGGAATAAAAAACAGGATAAGAAATGGAAAAATTATCTGCTGCGGTAAAAAGGCAAGTTTTAGAAAATATGTTTGTAAAAAATTACAAACGCATGTGGCCATATGTAAAACCAGTTTGGTTTCGCGCATTGTTAACGTTGTTGTTGGCGATACCAGTTGGTTCCATGGATGCAATTATTGCATGGGCAATCAAGCCATATACAGATGCGGTTATGATTGAACAAACTATGACGACCAGTTGGTATATTCCTGTCGTTATTGTTGCATTTACTGCGGTCCAGGGCGGCTTAACATATATTTTAAATTACCTTAATACATGGGTTGGCGGAAAAATTACAAATGCGTTAAAAGCAGACTTGTTTAAAAAATTGCTGACATTTGAAACAGAATTTTTTACATCTAAGAATTCAGGTGAAATTCTGGTTAAATTCAGCACCAATGCAGATAGTGCATGTGCCGGATTATTAAGTAATTTGAAAACATTTGTGCAAAGATTTTTTACATCTGTATCATTGATAGTCGTTTTGTTTTTAAATTCATGGCAGTTGGCTTTGGTAACAACGGCAGTATTATTGTTTGCGTTCTTGCCAATGGCACAATTAAGAAGACGCGTATCACCTGTATTGAATGATGCAATGATGATTTCATCTTCATTAACAACAAAATACAACGAAACGTATTCTGGAAACCGTACAATCATTTCATATAATCTGGAAAAATATCAAGAAAACAGATATATTGATGTTTTAAACAAACACTTTAATCTTCAAATGAAAGTTTTCCAGCACACACGTTGGTTATCGCCTGTGATGCACGTGATATTATCGGTTGGTATTGCATTGGCGCTTTGGTTTGGATCGCATTTGATTTTAACCCATCAATTAACACCAGGTGAATTTGTATCATTTTTAACAGCATTAATATTGTTATACACCCCAATGAAGGGTATTGGAAACACATATGGATCTGTAATTATGTCGTTCTGGGCAATTGATGCATGTTTTAAAATGTTAGATATGCAACCAAAAATCGTTGATAGACCGGGTGCAATTGAAATGCCAAAAACACATAAACAGATTACATTTAATGATGTATCGTTCAACTATCTTGCCGATGTACCGGTATTAAAGAATATAAATTTAACGGTAAATCACGGTGAAACACTTGCCATTGTTGGTAATTCTGGTGGTGGTAAAACAACATTAGTAAATTTATTGCCGCGTTTCTATGATGTGACAAGTGGTTCGATTACAATTGATGGCACAGACATTCGTAATTTCACATTGAAATCGTTACGTCAAAACATAGCTGTTGTTTTCCAGGACAATTTCTTGTTCGAAGGAACAATTCGTGAAAACATAATGCTGGGCAATGAAAACGCATCGGATGAACAGGTTCAACGTGCTATTAAATTGGCATATTTGGATGAATTTGTTAAGACATTGCGTCACGGTCTGGACACACACATTGGCGAACGCGGTGTGACATTGTCGGGTGGTCAACGTCAACGTGTTGCGATTGCACGTGCATTTTTAAAGAACGCACCAATATTGGTTCTGGACGAAGCCACATCTGCATTGGATAACAAATCCGAAGCCATTGTGCAAAAGGCTATTGAAAACCTGATGCAAGATAAAACAGTGTTTGTTATTGCACACAGATTATCAACTATTCGCAACGCGACAAAAATTATTGTTGTGAACGATGGTCGAATTGTAGAATCTGGAACGCACGAAGATTTGTTAAAATTGGAATGCGGCGCATATAAAATGTTATACGATATGCAATTCAAAAACACTGAAGAAGAAAAGACAGAATAAAAAAAGGTCGCAAATGCGACCTTTTTATTAGCTTCTTTTTTTCTTTGGTTCACTGTTATAAACAGCCCAAATCAATGCGACAACCCAACCGACCAGTGTATATCCCAGAAATAAATTCAAAATAAATATCGCCAGCGCATTTTTATGCCCACGTGAATAAGCCACGATTGTTGGCACAAAATAAACAAAGCACAATATCAGTGCGAACAAGAAATCAATTATCATTATTTTCCCCTTTTGTTTTTAGTTAATTCGTATGATACATGTAATATATCACAAAAAAACAGATTTTATTACTTGTTTTTAGAAATAAAAGGGCTTATACTGCGCATCCCAGACTTAAAAAGGTTATAAAATGAATGATCTTGATTGCAACAAAAGAAAAGACATCCCTTTTCATCCGGCAATAAATCCGCCATATGGCGCAATGGAAAGCAATTTTAAGTTTTATCTTGAAAATGTGAAACCATTGGTTGCCGAAATTTGCACACAAAAAATGAACGGCATGCATGGCCTTGACACACATACGAACGCAGTGGTATTTCGCGGGATTGATTATGCATTATCTTTACGTCAAAATCCAACACCAGTTATATTCGCATGTGCATTTCACGATATGGCGCGCATTGATGATGGTCTGGATTTGGAACATGGCAAACGCGCGATTCCAATGGCGATAAAAATTATGAAACAATTCCCAAATTTATTGGACAAAGAAACACGTTTAAACATTATGTCTGCGGTTTTAAATCATACAACAGGCACAACCGCCCCAGATTATATTTCTGCGTGTCTGTGGGACGCGGACAGAACCCGCCTGGCATGGAAATATGGATTTGAATCGAAATTTTTTAATACATTGCGTGGCGCGCATGTGGCATCAAATTATTTTTTAAGATATCTTGAATTTCAAAGAAAATGCTTTCCATATTTAACATGGGCAAAGCAATATTGATTTATGTAAAAACTCCTTGTTTATATCTTTTTGTGGGGGTATAATATGCGTGTGTAAAGAAAGCACAAGCAAAGGAGATATTATTATGAAATCAAATACATTATTGATGGGAATGTCTGCATTATTGTTGTCTGTGACTGGCGCAAATGCTGCGGTTTTTAAACCTTTTGTTGGTTTAACATCTGGGATTCAGGGTGTAATCTATGATGACGCTTTTGAAGACGGGGCTGCCGGTGTGGATTTACCAAAAGACTTTTTGGCGATTGGTTTGGAAACCGGTGCACGTTTTGGTTCATATTCATCAATTTATAACGGCGGATTCACATTAGGTGCCGACACATCCACCAAAGAAGATGTTGAAGATAAATTCACAAACGCAAAATATGCCAAGATTAAAACATCTGAATTTACAGCAACATACGATAACTATATCCGTTTAAGCGGCGACAAAATCAAACGTATTGATTTGGTATTGGGCGGCGGTATGGGCGTAATGAATTATCACATTGATGATTTGACCGGTGATCCAGACGAAACAATATGGTCAACCGCAATGGTATTCAAAGCCGGTGTAGATTTCGAATTGACGAAACATTTAACATTGTCTGCAACAACACGCGTATTTGTTCCAACACGTGAACATTATGCCGTTGCATCGCATTACATCGCCGGTGGTGCGGTTAAATACGTATTTTAATGGTATTTATCATTTAAAAATAAAAAACGCCCCCACGGGCGTTTTTTTTGTGTTTCGCGGGGGATAAAAAAAATGGGCTATGCCCATTTCAAAAATAAAAACGAATTCTTTATTGAACCCAGATTGTTGCATAGGTTGTTGGGTTAGTTGCGCTGCCCACTGGGATTGTGACTTCACCTTTGGCAACGGTAACCGTACCATTATTCGCTGTAACCCCGGTCACAACAGCCCCCGAACCAGAAGTAGTCACATTGGTCGATGTCAATTTATCCTGTTTGGTACCAGACAAAGCATCATACGCACCACGCACGTATTCAGCACTGGCCACACTGGTTTCATAAACCGTTAAGGGATCGCCCTCTGCAAATGCGGGGGTAGTTATTGTTAAAATTGATAAAATACAAAATATCTTTTTCATTACACAAACAAAATATTTTTTATTGTACTAACTTTCTTTAATGAATGATTGCACATTTTTGTGCAATCATTCACTATATTTCTAATTAAGATGCCGCAGGAACATGTTCAGGTGTTGTGTCACTGGCATTATCATAATATCCAGTAGAAGCGACATCAAATGTGACATTGTTTTGTGTTGCAGTACCAGAAACTGTCAAACCAGTCAAAGTATTAGATATTGATCCACTGGTCACAGTCGCATTAGCCAATGATGAAGACACTGCCGTCCCAGAAACGTTTGATGCAGTGCTGTTTGTTGCTGTACTTGCAACCGTCACATTACTTAAATTTGTTGGTTCTGTATCACCCCAATTTACCATAACTGGTGCTGTTCCAGACCACGCGGTTGCATATGGGACCGTCACAGAACCCTGGGTTACAGTATTTGTAATGGTTCCACCACCAATTTTCAAAGCACTGGTATTAGAAGTCAAAGTTCCTCCAACAGAACCACTTACAGTTGCGCTGACATTACCTTTTGCAGTCGCTTTATCGATAGATGCTGAAACACCTTCTTTTGTTGCTGCGTTTGATGTGGCTGATGTAATTGCCTCACGAACAGCTTGTTCGGTTGGCAATGCAGTATCAGAACCTGTCGCACCAACAGTTGTGACAATTGTTCCAGATTTAAAGTTTGTTGTCTTCAAATTTGTAATTGAATTACCTGTGCCTTCTGCATCGATTGTTTTATTTGTAAATGTTGTTGTACTGCTGGCTGTCACCATACCATTTGTTGCACCTGCAACTTTTTCATCAACATAACCTTTGGTTGTTAAACCTGTTCCAGTATAAGTTGCTGTATTTGTTGCACCTTGAACGCCATTAGTAAGGCTTACACCATTTGCATCAACAGTAATACCACCACCGGTTTTTGCCTTGACCGCAACACCGGTGCTTGCAACACTTATACCATTTCCAGCCTTTACAGCAATTCCAGATGATGACACATCGATACCATTGGCAGCCTTTGCCTTAAGATTAGAACCATCTTTTGTTAAACCGTCCCCGGCACCGGTAATTGCATTTGCGGCCGCGGCGGACGCTGCATCTGCAGTTTCTGCAACTTTGTTAACTGCTGAAATTGCGGCATTATATGCACCCTTGACGTATGCGGCAGATGCCGTAACGGCTTTATCAGTATCGGTTATTGTTTCACCGGCATAATATTTACCTTTTGTCGCAGTGACAACATTTGTGGCATTAGATGCCAAACCAGATTTTGCAGCAGCCACCGCAGATGGCGCAACATCAGCAGCAGACGCCATCAATGGTGTGACGGCCAAAATTGCAACCAGTGATATTCCGAATAATTTTCTCATCTCTCTTTCCCTTTTTTTAATAAAATAAAAAATATTTCAATTAAATATTTTCTATTTCATCCGAACCGGATGATTGGGTTTCCCCAACCATCCAATTCAAATTTATCACACCATCAAATTATGATGGATTTGCAGGATTGGCTGTTGCATATGATACAGAATTATCATTGATGTCAGCTGTAATTGTAGAGATACTAACAGCAGAAGCAATGTTACCCTTGTTAACATCTGTAACAACTGTTTTTGTTGTAGGAGCTGTCTGACCAGACCAATCCGTTGCAATTGTCAAAGTATCTGTTGTTTTGTCAACTTCACCTGTTATTGCACCATTTGTAATTGCACCACCAGAAACCGTAATTGTTGCAGCTTTAATTGTGTTATCAACACCTGTTTTTGTTGCATAATCAGCCAAATCCGCAGCTTGCAAAGCAGTATCTGCTTTTGCACCTTGTGCTGCTGTTGCAAATTCAGCTGCATTATGTGTCACAACATCACCATATGTTGCAACTGTCGCTGCTGTTGCATCTGCTGTTGCACCTTGTGCTGCTGTTGCATAATTTGTATCCGATTCCGTCTTTGTGTAAGCATCTGTGATACCATAACCAGCCAATGTTGTTGCTTTATCTGCTTTTCCGCTTTCTAAATTATCAATATCACCTTCTGCCGCTGTCATACGTGTTTGTAAATCCCCAACGCCAGAGATTGCATCCAATTGTTCCTGGGACAATTTATCTTGCTTTGTGTTGATTACTTCTCCCAATGCATTATATGCACCCTTGACATAAGATGTTGATGCAACATCTGTTGTAGCAGCGTTAGGCGTAATCAATGTTACGTCAGTAGCACCGGCCATCAATGGTGTTGCGGTCAATACTGCGACCAAAGATATTCCAAGTATTTTTTTCATTTTGTTCTCCCTTCCTTTAAGAGTTTGTTTTTGTTTGTTTTTCCCAAAACTTTTTTAAGGTAATGGGAGTTTTTTTATTTTTGTTTGATACCTTTACCTGAATCTTATTATATCATAAAATGGGTATTGGTTCCAAACGGTTTTTTTGAATTAGTTTCCACCGGTCAATATACTGGCATCCCATGTGTCTTCGACATCTAATGGGACCCATGCACCATTTTTATATACATAAGGGTTTCCATCAGTTGCAGCAGCCGCCGGCACAGATAAACCGACCTTGTGCGTTGTGTTATCAACAGCCACACCTTTTTCACCAGTGTATGTAGATGTATCTATTGCGTTAACCTGAGTCTGCAATTCAGAAATCGCAGTTGTATGACCCGCAACAGTTTCAGATAATGTATCCAAATCAGATTGGTCTGCCTTGCCTGCGATATCGTCAGCAGTTAAATAATCAGCAGCTTTTAAATCGTTAACATCTTTAATCAAACCAGATGTTTCACCATCACCCAATGTTGTTTGGATGTTGGTAATGGCATCCGCATTTGTTGCCGCCGCACTGGCTGCATTGTCTGCCTTGGTTTCAGCCGTCTGGGCCTTTTGATACACGGCACGCAAACCAGAATCAACATAATTCTTGGTCGTCAATGTCGTATGATCGTCAGCAAATGCCGCACCAGTCGCAACTAATATTGATGCCATGGTAAATGCTATTTTCTTCATTTCGGTCTTCCTTCTTTTGTTTTTTGTTAATTATTCAAAACTTCTTCATCAAATGTATCAATTATAGATACATATTTACGTGTTTGGGTCGCACTGTCGTATATTGTGTTTAATGGTTCGACTGTGATACCGTTTACAATTTGATTAACCTGATTTATAGTATAATAATTTTCATTTAATTCTTCGGTTGAAACCTTGCCCTCCACCTGAGCAGATAACCCATCAAGATTATCAGCCAATTCATCAAGCTGTCCCGACATTTCGTCCAACATTTCCGGCATCTGGGTAATTTCGTCATCCAATTCCAAAAGATTGTCTTCTAATATCAATCCGTTACCAACCGATAAAGCATCCTGTTTAAAATCAATGTCTGTTTCTAAATCCGATACACGATCAGATAAATTTATAAAATCATCAGATGAAACAGCCGGTTTTTGTTGTGCCGCAGGTATTTTTGCAATCACTGGCGCCGTCGCAACACCAGGCACGCTGATATATTTTCCCATTCCAAGACGCGATGTATCCCCCGCCGCGCTTAAATTTTGTGTTGTTGTCGAATTGTTAACGGTTACTGGGGCCGCTGATGTGGATTGAATTTTCCGAATCGTTCCCAATCTTTGCGCAGACGATGATGTATACGGCGCATTAACGACCGTTGTATTTGCCCCAATACGTGCTGTATTAGCCCCCAGTTTTTTCACCGTAGGCGCGGCATACGCATCAACCACGCCGAAAAGGCACAGCACCAAAACACTTGATAAAAACCTTATGTTTGACATGGTCATAATACAAATCCTTGCCATATATGATATCACAAAATAACCCATTTTCCAAATCGATTGTGAAAGAATTTTTATTTTTCGCAGAAAATCAAGCGTATCATACGGAATTTATTTATCCCAAGACACCATAACAACACAATAAAAAAATCTTGTGAACTTCGATTTTTAACATTTTATTAATTGTTCATCTGCGGATTGGTCATGCGCTTCGCTCTGACCTATCCCTCGCCATCCGCCGTTAAAATTAAAAAATCCACCAGTTGGTGGATTTTTAAAATTTTAATCTGGCGGATGGTGAGGGATTCGAACCCCCGGACGAGTTGCCCCGTCAACGGTTTTCAAGACCGCCGCATTCGACCGCTCTGCCAACCATCCTGATTACTTAAAGCAAATGCAGTTTATATTTTGCACTGCCAAATGTCAATTTATTTTTAATCTTGATTATCGTCTTTAAGAATATGCATGTTATTTCCTTTGGTTTCCTTCAATATGATTATAATCACTTTTTCCGCAAAGCGCAAATCAAAACTGTTATTCCAACAATCATCATTATCCCAGACAGCAACATTCCCTGGGTCAATCCCCATGATGTCAAAAATCCAATGTGGGCATCTGGTGCGCGGAATTGTTCACAGAATATTCTGAAACACGCATACAAAATACAAAACATGCCTGACAATGCGCCCGAATATCGCCGCAGGTTCGTTTTATAATAAAGCAACAACATTATTATGAATAAAACAACACCTTCCAGTGCAAATTCATAAAGTGGACTGGCATGGCGCGGAACTTGTGGTCCGCCAACAAAGATTACACCCAAAGGCGAATCGGTAACGCGCCCCATTATTTCCATATTTATAAAGTTAGCTATACGCCCCAAACCCAGTCCCAATGGAACCAAAACAGCCAAAACATCCAGAATCCTGAATGAATTACGAATGACTGATTTGTCTGGGAAACTGTTGTTTTTAACAAATAAAAATGTTGCAGCTATCACGCCCAGTAATCCACCATGAAAACTCATTCCGCCATGCCAAAGCGCGAATATTTCCAGTGGATTCGCAATAAAATATCCCAGATTATAAAACAGTACATAGCCAAGTCTGCCACCCAATATAACGCCCAACACAAAATATGTCAGCAAATCATCCATCTGTTTTTTAGACAGACAAATTTCACTGTCTTTTTTGTTCGTCATATATTTCATTATATAATAGCCGATAACAAATGCCGCGATATATGCCAACGCATACCAGCGCACCGGCAAACCAAATACTGAAAATGCAACAGGGTTAATTGGGTTTATAATAATTGCCATAATAAATTCCTTTTGTTTCATTTTATTATTATCGACAAATATTTTTCAACCAAAAATTAAGGTCGCCATTTGGCGACCTTGGTATAATATGTATGTGATTATCTTAATTTACCATACACAGTATCGAAAATAAATTTCATATACTTGGTCAGGTTTTGATATTCTACATGTCCTTTGTCAATACGGCAATTCAAAGCAGCCTCTACAACAAATGCATCAACAATTTGTTTAGCTGTTGCTTCAAAATCTTTATTATTACCAGACAAATTTTGTTTTATTTGTTCACATCTTGCAACATAGGCTTTGTCTATATATGGTTTTGCGACTTCCGCCATACGATATATTTCTGAACGTGCATATTGAACAAGTTTTGAACTTGCCGCATCTTGCGCATTAGCGCGACATTCCAATATACAAATATCATGTTTTGGTGCCAATCTTGTTCTGCCAACTCTGTCAGAATGTTGATATACATATGCCATTTTTTACCCCTTTTATATTTTATAAACCACGAAATCTTTCATGAGTTTGTAAATTCATTTGTGTTTCCATCAAAAAAATACCATGTTCGCAATCTTTAATAATAGATACACATCTTGCGATACGTTTTTGACATTTAAAATAATCAAAAGTACCCGGTTCTAAGAAAACCTGACGTTTTTCCAATTCCGCTATTTCTTTTTGCATTTTGGAAATAGTATTGCGGCATTGTTCCAAATATACTTTTTTTGGTGTTGCATATAATCCGGTTGCAACACTCATAACTTGATTTGAATCAGACATACTTAATCCTTTTGATCACGTTTTATAGCACTAATATAATTGACAAAAATATATTTGTCAAGTGTTAATTTAAAAAATGTTTATTTTTTTGTCTCTTGAATTATTACCCAATGTGTACTATATTTCCGTTATCTGAACAAAGGAGAACAAAATGGTTGCAAAGAAATCTGTTTCCAAGGCAATTGGCGGAATGGAATTATATTTAAAGAAAATATTTGGCCTGATGACCGGCGCAGTTGGCGTGACTGCATTGACTACATTTATTATGGCTTTCACTGGCGCATGGACTGCATTGATTCATAATGGCGGATTATCTGCAACTTATTATATTATCGCTTTTGGCGGGTTGGGATTGTCACTTTGGGCACAATTTCGTGCATTTTCAATGAAACCATCTACTGCAAAAATATTATTGTTCTTGTATTCAATCTTGATGGGTATTGTGATAACACCATTGGTATTGGCGTCTGATTTGGCATCTATATTGATGGCATTGGTTTTGGCTGCGGTTATGTTTGCATGCATGGCAACATTTGGATATAAAACAGTCAAAGACCTGTCGTTTCTGGGCATATTCTTGTTTATGGGAATGATTGGTTTATTGCTGGTCGGCATTATTTCCATATTCACTGGTCCATTTGGTGCAATGTTTAATCAGATTGTATGCCTGATTGGCGTATTGGTGTTTGCTCTGTTTGCAGCTTATGATATGCAGACATTGAAAAACGCGTATTACGCCATTGGTAATGGTGAACAGAAAGACCAACTGGCTGTTCTGGGTGCATTGCACATGTACATTTCATTTGTAGCATTGTTCGAATATATCCTGGGATTATTGAACAGCAGAGATTAAAAGCGAAACAAAAAGGAAAACAAAATGGCTTATAAAATAGATCACAATAAATGTATTGGATGCCATACTTGCATGGGTGTTTGCCCGGCAATGGCTATTGTTGATGGCGAAGGTGGCAAATGCAAAATAGATAAAACTAAATGCATGGGATGTGGCACATGTGCTGCGGTTTGCCCGGTAAGCGCAATCGAACCAGATTTATAAGTTGCAAACACATAAAAAAGTTATAATATAACTTGGCAATTAAATTATAGGGGTTAAAAAAATGCCAGCAAAATCAGTTAATGACATAGTTGCACTTTGCAAAAGACGCGGTTTTATTTTCACAGGTTCTGAAATTTATGGTGGACTTGGTGGTGCTTACGATTACGGTCCATATGGTGTAGAATTAATGCGCAACATCCGCAACGCATGGTGGAATTCTATGATTTATGCACGTAATGATATCGAAGGGTTGGATGCCGCATTGATATCTAACCGTTTAATGTGGAAATATTCCGGCCACGAAGGCAGCTTTTCTGACCCATTGGTTGAATGTAAAAAATGTGGTGCACGTATGCGCCAAGATAAAATGAAAGACCCAACAAAATGCGATAATTGTGGCAGCACAGATATAACAGAACCACGCGCATATCAGTTAATGATGGGTTTATCAATTGGTGCCATGGCAGACGGTGCTATTAACGCATATTTGCGTCCAGAAACTGCAACAACAACATACGTTAATTTCAAGAATGTTTTGGATTCTAAACCTCATAAATTACCATTTGGAATTGCACAAATTGGCAAGGCGTTCCGTAATGAAATTTCACCACGTGGGTTTGTGTTCCGTATGCGCGAATTTGAACAGGCTGAAATGCAATATTTTGTAAACCCAAGCGACGACGAAAAATATTTCGAATATTGGAAGGCAACACGTCTTGCCTGGTGGGTAAATGTTTTGGGTATTCCGGCGGAAAAACTTCGTTTCTTGCCACACGTAAAATTGGCGCACTATGCCAAGGCCGCAGTGGATATTGAATACGCATTTCCAGACGGATTTGACGAGGTCGAAGGTGTTCACAATCGTCAAGACTTTGATTTGGGCTCACATACCAAGGCGCAAAACGAATTCAAATTGGCAGCCAATGTTATGGAAAACAAAGATTCCACAACTAAACTGTCTTACAGTGATGCACAAACAGGCGAAAACTTTATTCCATATGTTATAGAAACCGCAATGGGTGTTAACCGTGCAATGTTGGCGGTAATGATTGAATCATATGACGAAGAAGACCTGGGCGAAGGTAAATCACGTACAGTGTTAAAATTAAAACCTTGGTTATCACCGGTCAAAGCCGCGGTTATTCCATTGGTTCGCAATGTTCCTGAAATCGTAGATTTATCAAACAAAATTGTTGATGAATTGCGTGATCTTGGCATTGGTAAAATCGAATTGGAAAATTCTGGCAACATCGGTAAAAACTATCGTCGTCACGATGAAATCGGAACACCAGTTTGCATAACGGTTGACCATCAAACATTGGAAGACGGCACCGTCACAATTCGTTATCGCGACACAATGGAACAAGAAAGAATAAAAACCGAAGATGTTGCGAAAAAATTACTGGAAATTGTAAAACATTAAAAAAACCGCCAAAACGGCGGTTTTTATTTGCGTTCACGTTCATATTCACGATTATATTCTTTTTGCAAATCGTCTGTTTTCTGATTTTGCTTTTCGATACGCCCCTGTTTAGGAATTGAAATAAATTTCATAATTATATCAATGCCATCTTGAATTTTTTCACGTGCCGCTTTTTCCAGAATTTTGCTGTTTGCATCAGATTGAAAATATTCAGATGCATGAACACTGTTGTGGAAATTTTTCGATTTGTGTTTTTTAAAATCAAATACTGCAACGCGCAGATAATCAACCAAATAATTTGATTTTTCCAAACTAAAAATAAAATCACGCATTTTATCCAGCGCAACATTCCACGCATCAACCAACAAACCGCCATGCATCCATTGCAACAACGACAGGCCAGAAAACATTTGGTCAAAAGCGAAATCAATTTGTTCTTTATCAGCTTTTGATATTACATGTGCAGCAAAATTTTCCACATTTTCGCCTGCTATTTTCGCCAGTAATTTTTCAGTTTCAAAATCCATATCTTAATCCTTTCAGGCTGCGCGTTGATGCATCATTTGTTGCAAGAAAAATTTTTGCATCAATTGCATTGTTTTCTGTTTTGCAACATCAAATGATTTATTCACAGGAATTTTTTGCAATTCTTGTTTTGGCATATGCGCATCATAAATATCATCCAAAGACTTTTTTGTTTCTTTCAATCTTTTCATACCATAACTCAGAAAAGATTTTTTCAAACGTTCTTCCAGTTTTTCATCGGTATATTCACTGGTCATAATGCTTTTTGCCATATCACGACGAAATTCGTTATGATATTTGATTAAATCCTGATTTGCAGGATGATTTTGTACCTTTGCCTTAGAAGCGACAAATGCATCCATTTGTTCCAATGCTTTTTGCCATGCCATACCCAATGTCATACCCTGGCCCCAGTTAACAGAAACAAAGGCGTAATACATACCAACATAATTTTGTTTCATTTTTTCTATTTCTGGTCTGGACAATTTATTTTGAATATTTTTAACCAAACCACCCATCATCATAAGTTGTTTTTGTTGTAATTCTAAATTAATTTGATCTGCGTTCAACATCTGTGTCATGGCGAACTCCTTTGGTTTTCCGGCGCTCTCCAACCCACCACGTGATATATAGGACGCGATTGACATATTTCAAGTACTATGTCAAGACAATTTATATTTTGACTTATCTTTAATTATGTTTAAAAATATGCTTCGTTATACCAAAAAACATACTGTTGCCAATAATGGGCGGTATGGGTATAGCGGCCAATCTTGCCAATAATGGGGGTTGGTTATTTGGAAAATAAAAAAGGAGAAAAAGGGATGAAAAAGCCTTTGATAAGTTTGATTGCATTGACTGCATCCGTTATATCTGCGAATGCATTTGCAGCATCAAACATGGAAAATCCACTTTACATGCCAAAAAATCGTGAAGTGTATTTAAAAACAGCCGCGGCTGTTATGTATAAGACAGTTGAAAGCACACATGCTACAAGAAACAAAGGAACAAATGGAAATGAAGAATTCCCAGTATGGCGTTTCTTTGGCGATATCGGGTATGGAATTACAGACCGTTTAGATGTTCACGGACATTTCGGCTATACCAAGGACGGCGAAATTAACCGTAAAGGTATGCACCGTGGTCGTATCGGTTTAATGTATCGTGTATTGGAAGAAAGCGATCCTTTTGTTTTGGATTTATACGGTGATGCATATTTATCTGGTGTCACACCGATGAAAGGGACATTAAGACAGTTTCAAAACGGATTAGGTTTTGATTTTGACAATTATTCAAACGGACGTTGGGGTGCAATTGTTGGAACACGTTTTGGTAAAACATTGGGTGATTTCACATTGGCTGCACACGTTGAATATTTACAAACATTTGGAAACCACAACAATAAGATTGCAATTGATCCAACAATCACAATGTCTGGATACCCTATTGCTGCATTCGGTATGCCAAACGAAATTTCTGTTGATTTAAAATCCACACATGAAACAGTTGCTGGATTTGATGCAATGTATCAAATGACAAAAAAATGGTCATTTGGTGCCGGATTTGAATACATTGAACATTCTGATAATGGTGTAAAGGGTATTCATACACAATTAAATACACCAGCAGTGCCACAACAATACCAAGACCAACTTGTAAAAGGCTTACTGGAACAGACTGCAGACATGAACGATGGTTGGGATGAATATGTAATCAAAACCAGTGTATCTTATCAAATGACTGATGATGTTCAATTTTCAACATTCTTTGAATACACATTGGATGATGGACATTCACAATCTCAGAATGCAACAGATTGCAAAATGGAATTAGGTATTCGTATGAACGCCAGATTCTAAAAATAAAAACTAACTTATATTGGACAAAAATGCACCCACACGGGTGCATTTATTTTTTTATTTAACAAAATGTATTTTAACGCTTTTTTTAAGGGTCAATTTATGATATAATATTCACAAAGGAAGTCTGAAGGAAAGATGAAAAAACACCAGATTCTTGCGGTTTTAACCGGTATTATGGCGACATGCTCGTTCGGGGCACGTGCCGCATATCCTGTGTATAATCCACAACAATTGGCACGTCAGGGCTATGTTATCAACACATATCCACAACAAAATGTTCGCTATACCGGAAATACACAATATTATCAACAACCAACCATGGCGGGACGCACAAATATCACATCACAACAATTGGTTGCTGCGTCTGCTGTTAATGGTCGTCCAATGGGTGTAAACACCGCGGTAAGCAGTCCAAATCGTATAACCGGGGCATTGCCACGCGTTGGCTCTTCTGCGACAAATGCGGGACGTCAATATTACCAATCTTCTGACTATGACAGATTGGCAGACAGCGGTTTATACATCGGATTATCCGCGGGATACAGCACCATGATAAGTGGTCAAATGTCTGCTGATTATGCAGGTGAACAAAATTCGTTCTTTGCACCGGGTTCATTCCGTGCATCTGATTTAAACAAAGATTCTGTTATCCCATTACAAATTTCTGTGGGTGCTGCGATTAACAGTGATGTCCGCGTTGACTTCTCTTATTTACGTTATTCTGGGATGTCGTACGCATCAAACGTTCAAACATCAACTGGTGATGGCTTTGCAGATGCAACTGTATCGGGTGGTGCGATTACATCTAATTCTACAATGTTGAATGTTTATTATAATATTGACTCCTTTACTGGCAATATGATGGGCGGCTCTTTGCGTCCATATGTCGGTGCCGGTGTTGGATTGGCATTGAATACAATCGCAGACTATGTCGTTTTTGATAACAGTTTTTATGATGAAACCAACGGTTTGGGACCAGGCAGTGTTGTTGCCGGTGGTTTAACCGCGATAAGTGACGTTTATGCATATCATAATGGCGGCACAATGGAACAATTAGCATTCCAATTGGAAGGTGGTGTCACAACAAACATGAACGAAGGCTTGAAGCTGGATTTCTTTATCCGCTATGCCAATTTAGGAAAGGTTAAAACATCTGGTTCTATTATTGTTTCACAAACAGAATGGTTAAGTGACGGTGCCGGTGACGAATATGAAGCCCCTTATGACAGCGTATTCCATTACACAAATTGGTTTGAAAGCGGCAGATTAACCAGCCTGGACATTGGTGTCAGATTAAGACTTGAATTCTAAATAAGATATGACAAATAAAATATGTAAAATATCTTTATTTTCTATGATTTTGGCAACTGTTTCCGCGCTGCCAGTTAATGCCGCGATAAAAGCAAATAATTCCAACCGTTCTTATGCAAATGCATATCAACAGGTTAATGCAATGCGGTATCAGCAAGAATATTTGAATGCAACCGCTACGAATGCGACAACGGCATCTGCAACTGCAAATTTGCCGGTTATGGTTGCTGATGAAAAATTGGCAGCCGCAATATTAAATAATACATCCGAAACAACAAGCCTTTCTGATTTGGAAGCATGTGCAATGATTTATCCAAACGGCGTTTTCAGATGGGAAATTCCAACATCTGGAATTCGTCGCAACCAAACTAATCAATGTGTTGCTGTGGTTTCATTGATTGATGCAAATACAAATGCAGTATTGGCAACAACAACTGTTGCTGCTGGGGATTCGTTTAAATGCAATATTGATAATTTTCCTGAATCTGGCATGAATGAGGCGGCATTATCAAAAACATATTTACCAGCCGATGCAAAACCAACAATTGAAGATGTCGAAGCGGTCATGAATGCCGAACAACGTCAAAATGCCGGCTTTAAGATTGCCGCAGGTGCAATTCTTGCAGGTGTTGCAGGAAATGCTCTTGCAAAAAAAGAAGCTGGATCTACTGCAATGTTCGGTACAGGCAAAGATCAGTTAATTGGAACAGCTGCAGGCGTTGCCGCGGGCGCAGGCATTATGGCGGCCAGTTCATATTCTGGCAAGGTTGCCGGTGACACAATTAATTCGGCTGCTGTTAATGCGGCATCGGGCATGATTGTTGGAAACATGTTGGCTGGTGCATCCGGTGGCGATGGCTATTTAAGCGTTGAAAGATGCAATATCACAGATGCCACAGACACAAACTTCAAAAAAGGCGAACATGATTGTATTGTCGGTCGTTTTGAAAGACAAGGTGAAGCATTAACAATTTCTAAAGACAAATTTTATATTATAAATGAACACAAAAATGTAAAAGAATGTGAACAAAAAGCAGACAAATTTGAATGCACACCATATCCTAAAACTTTGGTTGATATAAAATTAGCATCCACCGGCGGCGAACAAGAGTTTAAAAAGATATTTGGCGCATCCAAAAAGGATACTGAAATATATAAATTAACCGGATACAAACTGGTCGAAGGCGATAACGTTTTTGAAGAGATCAGTGGTCTGTCTGCAACAACAATGGCAGATGATACTTATTTCAAAATAACAGAAGCATATGAAACAGATGGTAATGCCCAACACGCATACCTTGTATTCCAAAATTCTATTGGCGATGGCGGATTCAAAGGATATAAAGAATCAGATATTGAATCTTTGAAAACGACCTATGGCGCGGCATATTTTTACCGCAACAGCGATGGCTCAGTCGGCAGCAAGGTTCCATACGATACAGATGATGACGGTAAAACCATAGATGGTTCATATGCTAAGGTACGCTTTACCCCACATTCAAAAGATGCCGAAGATGGCGGTCTGATTGATTTGAATAACAAAGCGCGTGCCAAGGGAACACTTGTTGGAACCGCTGCTGGTGGTGCGATGGGTGGTTTTGCCGGATACCAAGGCGCAAAATCTGAAATCACAGATCGTTGGACCGCGGCAGTTCGCGAATACGAGGATTCTTTGTCTAATTTCGTATGTATGACCGGGAATCGTTATTTAAGTAAATATAACGATTATGCTGAAATTCCTGAATTAAAAAAATCTGAATAAAAAAACGCCGAAACGGCGTTTTTTTATCGTGTTCTTTGAAATATAATCATTTTATTTTGATTATCATATACCACTGTTTTTTCATAAGCCAACATTGGTAAAACCAATGCCTTGTAATCAAATTTTTGTTTTTGTGGCAAATACACTATACGACCATTTTTAGTAAGATGCGCAGATAATTCGTCTAAAATCTTTACCTGCATTTTAGCATCTGGGCAATAATCGAAAATATTAGAAAGATTTATCACATCATACTTTTTGGTTAATTTGATACTTAACGATTCCAAATCAGACCAAATAAAACCAAAAGGTTTATTCAAAACTTTTCTTAATTTTTCGAATTCTTTAGGTGTAGGTATATTTTCTGGATAAAAACTGGCATCAAGCCCACAACCAAAAATCATATCAAACTTACCATTTTGTATTATTTTTTGCGTTTCATCCGGTAACAAATTCCACATATCACACAAAAAGAATTCTAATGCCGCACCATCAGAGCGATGTGTCTTTATCAATAATTCTTTGTATTCAACAGGATTCATATTTTTTATGGCGACAAATTTCATATCCTGAACAACACGTGCGTTACACGTGATATCAAAGGTATCAACTATTTTTGCACCAGCCAATTTATAAAACAAAGCCTGATCGCCAGATCCCGCAACTGTCAAAACTTTTTTGACATCTGGAATAACCGTTGTTGCCCAACGTTGGTTTTCATTACTGATTGTATAAGCCGGCATATTATTTACAGACATTATGCACCCCCATTCATTACAAATATAGACAATAAATTATATTTGTCAAGATTATTTGTGTTTATATGCTAAAATAAGCGGGACTATCTTGTCGCGATATTGTTTTGGAATTTTTTCAATTGGAATCAACAAAGAATTGCCCTGGCCAGCCGACATTTTTGGTAAAACATCACCCGTTTTTGCGTTTATAATCTTTTCCAGAACGATTGAAACTTTTTCTTGAATATATGGCAAAACAAAATTTATTGTATCGCCCTGCTTTATTTCATTACGCAATTCAAAAGTTATATTTTTACTATCAATACCCGTCACAACACCCGCAACACAGTAATCTGAATTTGAATGTGTGGTTTCATAATCATGTGCATCAGGTGGCACCGGCCCGTCAAAGAAAGCCGTTGTATACCCGCGTGTTTCCAACAAATTTAAATCATCCATAAATGGTGTTGGGTCAAAGTTTTCTGGGTCTTTTGCATACGCATCCAGCGCATTACGATACGCACGTGTCACCATACCAACATAATATTCACTGCGGTTGCGACCTTCAATTTTCAATGTATCAGGATGTGATTCTATGACCTCTTTCAAACGTGGCATCAGGCACAAATCCTTGCTGTTCATAATATAAGCACCACGATCATCTTCTTCCAGCGGCATTTCAACACCAGATTCTTTTTCGCGTAAAATCACATCATATTTCCAACGACACAACTGCGCACACGCCCCACGATTAGACGGACGACCGGTTATATAATTAGACAATAAACAACGTCCAGAATAAGACATACACATTGCACCATGAACAAAGATTTCCAACCCAATATCGGGACATTGTTCGCGTATAGATTTAAATTCATTATGTGAAACCTCGCGTGCCAAGACACATTGCACCGCACCCGCATTTTGCCAGAATTTAACAGTTGATGCACTGCAAATATTTGCCTGGGTCGAAATATGAATTGGAATATCAGGATGATGTTCACGAACCCACATTAAAACACCTGCATCTGATATAATCAGCGCATCAGGATGCAAATAATTCAAAACTTCGCTTACACGCCCCATATTTTCATAATCACGGTCGTGCGCAAACAAATTGAAAGCCAGATAAACTTTTTTACCATGTTCGTGTGCGAAATCTATGCCCTGCTTTACTTCGTCCACTGTAATTTTAGCACGCGCACGCATTGAAAATCCCGGCAATCCGGCATAAATTGCATCCGCACCGTAAAGTATCGCCGTTTTAAACGCATCTAATGTTCCTGCAGGTGCCAAAAGTTCTGGTATTTTAGTCATCTTTTATCCATTTATTTTTTGCGATTTTATCAGATAAAAACCAAAATTCAAGGTCTTGTTACGCAAAAACTTGACAATTGTTATTTCTGTGCAACAATACTGGTATGAATAAAGAATTTAAACAAAACATTTTACGCGCAATACAAAATAACACAGTTCGTGTTACGTTTTTGTCTGACAACCATTATACCTATACTTTGTATGGAAAAAACGACAAGGAATTAATGATTGTTGACTGTTATGATGGAACATTGCCACGCATCAGCATTTATATAAATGGCGAACACATTGGTCACATCAATCATTTTGCAAGAACCCAAAGACAATTCAAAAACAATTATGATATTTCAGCGATAGCAAATAAAATGTTTTTAAAAAATGCCGAACAGTACGGTTTAATTGCGACAACCATGACAAAACAGCAATTATTACTGTCAAAATTTTTAAACGAACATTCAATAAAAAAACATTAAAACCATGAAAACAATCGATTTATTAAAATTATTGTTAAAAAAATCCGCGATAAAACGCCAATCTGTTAATGGGTTTGATAAATACACCGTATTTAACACAGATGGCAGCCTTTTCAGCATTGGTTTTAATTCTGAAACGAACAAACATGGATTTGGGCGAACACAAAAAGGAATTAAAGAATTGGCAAAATACGGCATTAACGATTCAAACACGCCTGATTTTCCATCGATTTACAGTGAAACAAAAGCACAATATCAAACAAATATGGTGAATTATCTGTTTAAAACAATGATTGAAAATCATGAAATTGATGCAGAAGAAACGCCAGAAAAGGAAACATATACCGCAACTAATCAATTTGGACCGATATTTTCGTTTTCACACGATAAGAAAGCAAATAAGTATGCCATCAAACGCGAAAAACAATTAAAATATTTATACGAAGCCCTTGAATTACCTTTTGATATTGAACCAGACGATTTAAAAGAAATGTATAAATTGATAAAAGCAGAATATTATTGGCAGGTTGTTCGTGATAACATAGAATCTATGTACGATTTTATTCCTGCTTATTACAATCAGATATGATAAAATCAGTTTTTGGTGATTTTTTTCTTGCAAAACATTTCAAATGAATATAATATATGCGTTGCCTGCCGGTTTAGCTCAGTTGGTAGAGCATCTGATTTGTAATCAGAGGGTCGTTGGTTCAAGTCCGACAACCGGCACCAGAAAGACAAATAAAAACAAGCGCGTCTTATTGCGCTTTTTTATTTAAAATATCATTTATATTTCTTACAAAATCTTTCGTTCGCGGATGCGACATCATAAATTTACGCAAACCAACAATAACTGCCGCGATTAAAAATCGTCTTACATATTGTGGCGGAATCATATCAAACAAAGTTTCTTTTATGGTTTTCGGCTCTGCTTTTTGTTTCGGCAACCACCAAAACATCAATCCAAACAATGTTGGCAGCATCAAACAGAACAGTAAATATTTAAACCCGTTCATTTCACAAAAATTATAATTAAACAGCGAAACACAAAAATTTGGAATTTGTAATATTGTTATTACAATAAATTCATATAGAACAAAAACTGTTGTGAATATTTTAAATTTATACATACGAAAATTATAAAAAACAAAAGTCCTGTTTTTCAACAGGACATTATTCGCATTTTAAACAATCCTAATCTTGTTCCTGGATTGCGTTTGCCACAGATTCTATCTGCAACAATTGATTTTCCAGTGCTGCACGTTCTGACGATTTGTATCCAGTTTCAGACGGTTTGTCAGATTCCTTTTTCTTTGTTTCAACCATCGGATTTATTAAATTCGCGTGTTGTTTTACATCTTGTTCTAAATCTTTTTTTAACAATTTGCTTTTACCAAAGAAAAACCAATCATCCATTTTAACAGCGGTTAATTGCATCACCGGACGCGTACGTGCTTCGCTTACCCAATTTGGCAATCCACGCGGCATATCGGAATAGTACCAAAGTATTCCCCAATAAACAAAGCCCATAACAACAACACTGCGTATTATGCCAAATACGACACCAAGTGTTCTGTCTGTGACAGACAAAAAACTGTCCTGTATTCTTTCACGAATTTTTTGGTTTATAAATCCAACTATTACTAATATTACAAAGAACACTATGAAATATGATGCGACCAACGTTATAACTGTTGAATCTGGCAAATTAAACCATTTCTGCAAAAGACCATCCAAATAAGGCGAAACAAAACGCGCAGAAATCGCCGCAATAATCCAAGATAAAGTTGCAATTGTTTCATACACCCCGCCACGAATTGTCGCCCATACCGTTGACGCCAGAATAATTACAACATAAATATAATCCAGAATTGTTAAATCGAACATTTATATTACCTATTTTTGTTTTTTGAACAAAACAACACCCAATCCAATCAATAACAAAATCATAAATCCATATAACAAAATATCAGGCATATTGGATTTATTGCTTATTTTTTTTTTGACATCTGCATCAGATATTGCGTTTTTTCTGTCGCTGTGCGCGGCAACAAATGCGGCACTGTCTTTTTCGAATTCAGCCCTGTTCACCGCGGCGGCTTGTTTTTGTGCATCATCTAAATCCGCTTCGACTGCGGCACGTAAATCAGATTGCATGCTGTCTGCATATCCTTGGAAGCATTTTTCACCGATGACCAACACAGGAACCCCGCCTGTTGTATAATCACATTTATGAAGTGCATCAACAAAAGCTTGATAATTATCTCTGTTTGCAACATTGACTTCGGATACTTTTAAATCTGCATATTCATATATCAAAGTATTTTCAATAAAATTGCGCGCATGGTGACAATGTGGACATGTTGGCGAATAATATATTGTTATGTCTGCTGCATTCGCATTTCCAATAAAAGCGCCACAAATAAATGCAAATAATAACTTTAATAATTTCATGAAAAAACTCCTTTAATCCTTTGCTTTGAAATTATAAAAAAAACCAACAAACAAAAGCAAGCGTTTTTTATTTTTCCCTTGCGAAAAACAACCAAAATGTCTAGAATGCTTCACAAGGAAGGAAAATGAATAATTTTGGTAAAATTTTATGGAAATTGTTCTGCGCAACCATGGTATTTTTTCTTGATGCCAGATATAATAATACCATTGCAGACGAAACTATTTCCAATTCAACAACAGAAAGTGTCCCGGATCCAAAATTGACCAATTATTTTGTTGATTCATCTGGCTCATATAACCACTTACAAACGATAACCATATGCGGCGCCGGCTATTATCTTAAAGCGTGCGGCCCTACTGTCTTAGGTACGAAGTGGTTAAAGGGCATGAACAAAACAAAGGGATTGGAATCAGGTCAGAAAATAACAACACCCGATTATTCTTCCAAGGACAGCGATGAAGATTGGTCAAATTTTCGCAGTTTTATTGCCGGAAAATCTTTCCAATACAAACTAAATTCAGGTACCGATGCAGATGGCATAACACTGACAGCGGAGTCTTCTGATTTTAAACCATATCGTGACCAGATTTTATCTAATTTCTGCACAAATACCAAGGGGAACATTGAATGGAGTTTATACGACACCGACGGAATAGTTTGCGCGCGTTGCCCTAATAATGCTAATGTGCAGGCATCAACTGTTCAAAGTGATTATGATACAGGTAAAATACTGAAAGATTCTTGGAACATACATACTATTGCAGATTGTTATATGCAAGAATTTTCTGACGAAACTGGTACATATGTTTACTTAACAGATGCACATGCCCAAAATGCGTTATATCTTGCTTCTGAAACAGGGGACAATTGTTATTATTCAAAATCTGTTCTCGGAACATCATTATATTATAGATAAGACATATGAACAAACCAAAGATTACAATTATAATCAATCAAAATAATGACTTGCCTGCAATTTCTTCTGTTTTGAAAAATGCCGGTGATGCATCAGAATGTTTTGTGATCAATAATTCAGTAAGAAATATTGAACAATATTTGGAAAACAAAAAAATCAAAATTTTAAATGATATTTCAATAGATGAAGCTATCAATCTTGCAAGCGGTGAATATATTTTATTATTAAACGCAAACGATATATTAACTTCTGATACAATTGATAATATATCATATATGATAGATTTTACTGATGCAGATATTATTAAATATAATTCTTTAAAACCATCAAACCAAAACGAAATACCAACAGATAAAAAATGCATATTTCAATATGTTTTTAACAAACAAAATATTATTGATTATGTTTTTAATTCAATATCTGAATTTTGTTTCAAAAAAGATGTTATAAAAAATTTAGATTTTTCAAACCAACACTCTTTTATTACACGTGCATTGTCTGTGGCAAAAGATATGGCTGTTACAAAACACAATTGCATCATTTGTCAGAACAATAATATTTTAACACCAACTGATATTATAAAAAACTACAATTATAATCATGACAGATTACCAGAAGTTTTTTGGAAAAAATATTTCAAAATCACAACTGCACAAGTTATAAGACAAACGATAAAAAATGATGACAGAAAAACTTTCTTTGGTTTCTGCAATCAAATACCATTAAAATTGATACCTTTACAATATCGTTTTATATGTTATATATTTAAAAAAACAAACAAATAAAATGAAGATAAAATTACACGAACATCTTGATAAAAAAATATGGGATAAAGCTGGATATTTATATCCAGATGTCACCAACATGCTATTATCTATTGCATGGGCATATATTGATTATGTTCGTAATGAATATGATTTTCCGATAAAGAATTCTGATATAAAGGATATAATTGTATTTGGATCAATAACACAGCTTTTTTATGACAAAAAATCTGATATTGATATGTGCATTATTTTAAATATGGAAAATATCGAAAAAGCTTTTCCTAATCTGGATATTTCAAAAATGTTGAAACTTTACTATTATGATTGGGCGATGGTTCATATTTGTAAAATATACGGACGTAAAATAGATTTAAATTTCCAGGATTATAAAACACCAGTATTTGAAATACGGTACAGACGCGGACCAAATTATTCTTTGATAAAACAAGAATGGCTTTTTAAACCAGATATATTTTCAAAACAACAAATTAAACAAATTGAAAAAGATGCAAACCAAATATACAAACAAATATTTAATGATTATAAAAAACTGAAAAAAAACGGTTTTAAATTGGACGAAATACAAACATTTTACAGTAATCTGATTGCATCAAAAAGGCACAGTACAGAAACTGGTCAGATTATGAATCCTGTGTATATGGCAATCCGTCAATTTAAACATAAAGGTTATATTGATAAATTGCGAAAAATAGCTGTAAAAAAAGAAACAGATAAATTTGTATTAAAATAAATTTAATGTCCGTGTGAAAATATATGTAAAATTATACTGACCACGAATAATGTTGTTATTACAAATAAAATAATTTTCTGGGTTTTATGTGATTTTTCTTCTGTGCATTCGGCACATGGACAATCTTGCAATATTAAACACCATGACAGCCCCAACATCAATGCAGAAAACACAAACAACCAGGGTTCTATCCATTCAGGTATAAAAGAAGCATGTGCAATTTCAGGTGCCACCAAACCAACAACAGATAAAACGATTGGTAAAACGCAACAAAACAAATGCGGCAATAACGATGCAATAATTCCTATTTTAACAGCTTTATTTTTCATATTTTATTCCTTTTTCGTGGCGTCCCCAGCAGAATTCGAATCTGCATCTAATCCTTAGGAGGGATTTGTTCTATCCAATTGAACTATGGGGACGAACAGGCTTGATTCTACACCAATAAAAAAATAAATCAATATTTAGTGATTGCTTTCTTTGAAACAGCCTGTATAATTAACAATATAATAAAAACAAGCAGGAATATTATGGCAACAATTACACGTATAGATTTAGCAAACACATTACGCGATCGTTTTGGATTAACGGCTGCGGATTCATATCGAATGATTGACATAATTTTTGATGAAATTGAACAATCTTTGATTAACGGCGAAGATGTCAAGATTGCTGGATTTGGAACATTTAAAATTTTATCAAAATCTGCGCGTATTGGACGCAACCCAAAAACAGGTGTACCTGCGGTAATATCTGCACGTCGTGTCGCAACATTTCATCCAAGTAATGATTTCAGAAACATTGTTTCTGGCAAATAAAAGGATAAACAATGGCGAAAAAAGATAAATATGCTGGTATGGCAGATATGTTCGAACAACATACCAATGAAAAAATTCGCGCACTGGAAGAAGCGAAAGCCAGGGTCCAGGCAGAAATTGACCTGATTGAACACGGCGGTTCAGATGATTATTCCAGCGGACAAGGCTATGTAGAAGACAGAAACGAAATAAATGCATTGAATAACGAATTGCGTCATATAGAACAACAAATTGCAGAAATGCAATCAAACCAAAAATAAAAAAACGCACTTTTGGCGTTTTTTTATTTTACCATAATTTTACACGCTTTTCTGGCGCAAGATATAATTTGTCTTCTGGTGATATATTAAATACCTCATACCATTTTTCTACATGTGGTAAAATTCCATTGACACGCCAACGTCCCAGGGAATGTTCGTTCGTTTTTGTTTGGCGCAACAACGCTTCGTCAGTCATATTTGTTGCCTCGGTCATTGCATATGCAACAAAGAAACGTTGGTCAGATGTCAAACCAATTGCATCTTCTGATTTTTTACCATATTTTTCATACGCATCAAAAGATACTGTCACACCACCATAATCCGCCAAATTTTCACCCAATGTAAATTCGCCGTTGGCATGTGTATTTGGTGCAACCAAGATATTATTAAAATGTTGCTTCATAATATTGGCGCGTTCTTCAAATAACTTTGCGTCATTTTCCGACCACCAATCTTTCATATTTCCGTCCTTGTCAAAATGACGACCAGAATCATCAAAACCATGCGTCATTTCATGTCCAATCACAGAACCAATCGCACCATAATTAAATGCATCATCCGCATCCATATCAAAGAAAGGATATTGCAATATTCCAGCCGGGAAACAAATCTCATTGGTAGACGGATCATAATATGCATTTACTTCGTGTGCATTCATATACCAAATTGTTGGATCTTTTTCTTTACCGATTTTATCCAGCCAAAAAGCATCTTCGAATTCTGCAACACGCATCATATTCGCATACAAAGAATCGTCTTTAATTTCCAGCTTTGAATAATCACGCCATTTATCTGGATATCCAATTTTTGCATTGAAAGTATTTAATTTTGCCAATGCCTGTTTTTTTGTATCTTCACCCATCCAGGTTAAATTTTCAATTCGGGCCCCCAGCGCACGTTGCAAATTTTTCACCAAATCTTCCATACGTTTCTTTGCACTTTCTGGGAAATATTTTTTAACATATAAATGTCCGACCATCTCGCCCAATGATCCATCAATAATATTCACTGCCCTTTTCCAACGCGGTTTCTTTTCTTTTTGACCGGACATTTCACGATTATAAAAATCAAATGCAATGTCATATGTTTTATCATCCAACAAAGATGTTGAACCATTTATAATACGATATTTTAAATAAGTTTTTATTAAATCTAAATCAGTATCATTTATTATCGCAATAGATTCCGCAATTGGTTCAACCTGTTCAACATTAACATATTGCACATCAACACCACGCGCAGTAAAATATGCATTCCAATCAAGCCCAGGCAAATCTTGTTTTAATTCTGTGACAGATTTTTTATGATAATTTAAAAGCGGATCACGCAATTTTTCTTTTTTATAAAAAGATTTTGCCATGCGTTCTTCCAATGCATACAATTTTTCGACATCAACATATTCGCCAAAATTATCCATCTGTTTTTTTATGTATTCTTTATATTTTTTGCGTATCTGTTTTGATTTATCATCATCGTCAAAATAATAATCACGCGAAAGACCTGTTCCGCCTTGGGCAAGGACGAATATGTAATGCCTGCTGTCTTTGTCGTCTAACAAAACACCTGTATCCCAAAACGAAGAAGAATATTTATGCGAATGACCCAAATATTTTACCAATTCTTCTTTTGATTTTATTGCATCTATTTCATCAAGATATGGTTTAACTGGATTTATTTTGTCTTTATTTAATTTTTCTTCATCCATTGCAATTTTATAAAGCAAACCTATTTTACCATCTGCATTTTCAACAATATCACGAACACGTTTATTGTTTTCTTCATCCAACAATTCAAACGAACCATAACGCGTATAATCATTTGGCAACGGATTAGCCTTGCGCCATCCAGACGTTGCATAATCATAAAAATCATTTCCTGGATTGACAGACATATCCATATTTTCATTTTTTATTCCGATACTCATTAATTTCCCCTTTGTTAAAATAAATGCAGATACGACCGCAATAAATACGGCACAAATTCCAACTATGTTTAAAAGTTTATTTTTCATTTTATCAAATCCACGATTATATCATCCAATATCAATAAACCCGTATTCGTAGTATGCAAATATTCGCCATCTGTTTCAACCAAATCTTGGTGTGAATTTATCCAATCAAAATTCAATATATTTTTTACGTCTTCATCCAATTTAACACCACGCATTGTTCGCATTCCTGTCAAGATTTTTTCTGTTGCGCGCGTTTCATTTGATATTTTTTCAAATCGCTCATTTGCGCCCATTTCATCATACCATGCACAATCAACATAAACACGTCCTGCACCGCCACGACCAATACCAATATATGCATCCCCAGACCAAATATTTAAATTATGTCTGCATTCATCACCAGGTTTTGCATAATTTGAAACTTCATATCGTGGCAAAGATAAATATTGTGGAATTATACTGTACATTTGTGCCATCGTTTCATTGTTTGGCATATTCAAATTCATCTTTCCAAATGGAGTATTTTTTTCAATTGTCAATTCATACATTGATACATGTGATAACCCCAGATTATTTATTCCACGACATAATTCAACAACATCATCAACATTTTGATTTGGCAGACCATAAATGAAATCAGCATTGACACGTAACCCCATATTATTTGCGATATTCAACAGATTTATCGCCGTTTTAACATCATGCCTGCGTCCCAAGAATTTTAATTCGTCATCATTTAAAGATTGAACACCTATTGATAAACGATTAACACCGTTTAATACAAATCCAGATAAATTATCGCCATCGATTGTTCCAGGATTTGATTCTAATGTAATTTCACAATTAGGTAGAACATGAAAACAATCATTTATACAATCCATAATTTTTTCAAACCCAGAAACCGGCATTAAAGATGGGGTGCCACCGCCAAAAAATATTGTTGGAACATCTACTTTGCCCAATTTTTCAGACCAAAAACGTAATTCATCACATATGTCATTTGTGTATTTTTCCCAATCTGGATTTGAACATGCAAACGAATAAAACGCACAATAATTGCACTTTGACATGCAAAACGGGACATGAATGTATAAATTATGGGTATTTTTCATAACAGAAATATGATAATTCACAAAAAATAAAATTCAATATAAACAAACGCTTTTTTTAAAACCTTTTTTATGATATAATAAAACATACAAAAGGAAAGATGAGAAACACATTAGTAGCTTTTTTGTGCGCTTTATCGGCTTCGTCTGCGTGCTTTGCATCAAACGAAGGCGTGCCGTCTTATTACTCAAATAGATCCAACACAAATGCAAATCGTGCGGCGTATAATAAATATCAAGACTATGGCTATACAAAATATGTTGGCAATTCTGGGACAAAGCAAATTATATCTTCCAACACATATTCTTATCAGGTTCCACGCCAACAAATCCCAAATTATCGTGGCGCAATGACTGCGAACGGTATTGCACAACCAAGCAATAACAAAACGACAATATATGCCGATTATTCCCGCCGTTTTGCAGATTTTGAATTCAAAACTGGCGTTAATTCCATTTTGGAATGGGACGATATGATTTTCAATGAAATAAATGTCGGCGCACAACATATTTTTGATATTCATGGATTTGATTTAGGTGTGTATGGTTCATATACATACGGTAAACTGGCCGGTGGCGGCCTTTCCATGGATTATGACTTGGAACCATATGATTATTCTTATCCAAGCGAAGGCATTTTCACTATATCTATGGGTAATCAAAGCGGCGATTTGAATAAATTGAAACTGGGCGTTGCCGCGCATCATATTTGGGATGTTGCAGGATGGAAATTAACACCACATATTGGGTATGAAATCTTTAAACATAATTTAAAGATGGGCGATCATATATATCCTAATCCTGGGGTATATCTGCCTTTGATGACAATGAACGGCGATTACGTTTTCGGTGACACATCCGGTTATTACTATGCTGTGCCACAGGATGTAAGTATTGCCGATGATACTGATTTATACCAAATATGTATGGGCCCCGAAGATATCAAGGTTGTCGCAACATCCGCCAGTGGTTCTGATTTGGGTGGCGGAATATCTTTGATTGGAACATCATTAACAACCACAGAATATAATACCAGCATGGGCGATTTACCATGGGGTGTTGTAGAAGGCGATTGTATAGTTATTGGTGGCGATGGAATCATCCGTGTTGATGGAACAACTCACATTTATAACACGACATGGTCTGGATTTTACCTTGGACTGGAACTTGAAAAACAAATGACATTGGCAGATAAATTGCGTTTCTATGTCCAGGTCAGCATGCCAAAATATTCATCCGAAGGCACATGGCCGAATCGTGATGATTGGCAACAGAATCCAAGTTTCTTGGACGAAGGCGATAATGGTGCATTTGCATATGAAGCAGAAATGGAATACACATATAACATTTCTGACCGTATGCAATTATCATTAAAAGCCGATACAAACTATTTTCACATCGGAAAAATACCTGGCGAATTATATGTGGCTGAATCATATGCCTATGTCGAAGATCCAAATAATCCAGGAAACTTTATTATCGAAAAACAATCTGCGTATACAGAATATGTATCCGAATCATTGAAAGAAGCAACATGGCAATCGTTCGGGTTACATCTTGGATTAAAA
The DNA here is from genome assembly GCA_900321105.1 of uncultured Pseudomonadota bacterium. Classification (GTDB taxonomy): domain Bacteria; phylum Pseudomonadota; class Alphaproteobacteria; order Rs-D84; family Rs-D84; genus Enterousia. The sequence continues at coordinate 227,637 of OOHL01000002.1, forward strand.
TATTCTTTTTAATTGATAAAGTGGATAATCATGAAATATAGATTGCCTATATTTTTTGGGATATTGTTTGTTTTTGCAACAAATGTTGCATTTGCAAATCGTGGTGCGTTTGATTTAGAAAGATGGGATACTGTTATCGAAGGCATCCGCACAAAAGCAACAAATCAAAACATTAGTAAATCTGTTATTGATGAAACATTAAAAGCACCTTCTTTTATTCCGGGTATTATAAAATCAGACAGACGCCAATCAGAATTCACACTGACTTTGGACGAATATTTAAATCGCACGGTCAGCACAGAGCGTATAAAAAACGGTCATAAGAAATCAGCTGAATACCCGACGCTTTTGGGACGCGTCGAAAAAAAATACGGAATACCACGAAATGTAATGTTAGCGTTTTGGGGTATGGAATCTAATTACGGTGCGATAAAATCAAAACATCAATTAACAAATGCTTTTTTAACATTAATTTATGATGGTCGCCGCGAAGAATTCTTTACGAAACAATTGTTAAGCCTGATGAAAATTGCAGATAAAAATAAATTATCTGTGACATCAATATATGGTTCGTGGGCTGGTGCGATGGGACATTTTCAATTTATTCCTACAACCCTGGCACAATATGGAATTGACGGAAACAACGATGGCCGTATTGATATAATACACAGTGTTGGCGATGCCATGTTCAGTGCCGGAAATTATCTGAACAAACTAGGCTGGAATAAAAACGAGAAAATTATCAAACCTGTCATATTACCTGCTGATTTCGACAGAACTGTTTTAAATGGCGATATTAAAAAAAGTTTATCTGAATGGGGACAAATGGGTGTGACCGACATGGACGGAACCCCATTGAATCAATCAGAAACAATTGTTGGATTAATCGCAGATACAAAAGAAATTGCAAAACGTGATTTATACCAACCACAACGTAATGACGAAACACAATTATTAGATACAGATGTTGCGCCTGCCCCGGTGATAAAGGCGTATTTAACATATCCTAATTTTTACAGAATAAAAAAATGGAATAATTCGTCTTGGTATGCGATTGCGATTGGCGAATTGTCTGAAAAATTGAAATAAAAATCATCCCCTTATATAAAAAAATTAAAAAGTCCAGCAAAAATAAAAAACATTGCGTATGACACTTTTCTTTGGTACCATTTACGTTATGCATTATAAAGGAAATACATTATGGCTATAAAAGTTCGTGACTATGAAGTTAGATTAACCCGTACAAAAGAAGAACGCAAACAGGTTCGCCAATTGCGTTACGAAGTTTTCTGTTTGGAAGAAAACGCATATGCAACCGAAGAACAAAAAAATCTTGGCGAAGAATACGATTCTTACGATACATATGCCGATTACATGGCGGTTTTTCATAATAATAAAATTGTGGGAACATATCGTATTATTGATCGCGAAGCCGCTGAAAAAATGGGCGGATTTTATACAGAACGCGAATATAATTTATCAAAAATCAAACATGTCAAAGGCAACATTGCCGAAATGTCACGTGCGTGTGTAAATGCCGAATATCGTGAAAATGGTTTGGTTATGCGTTTACTTTGGGCGGGTCTTTGCGAATATGTTGTAAAACGCAAGGTTGTTATTTTGTTCGGTGTTCCATCATGGGTTGGAACAAAACCAGCGCAATCTGCCCAGGCAATTTCTTATCTGTACTATAATCATTTATCACCATCAAATTTGCGTGCAACTGTATTGAAAGAAAACTTGGACCCAAGTATTGATTCACGTTTAACACAAATGAATATATTGCCACGCGTTTTCGTTGACGAAGAAGAAGCACGCAAACAAATGACACCTTTGATCAAGGGCTATCTGCGTTTGGGTGCGTCATTTGGTCGTGGCGTATTTATTGACAAGGGTTTTGGTACATATGATGTCTTTGTTATGTTAAAAACAAAAGACGTTGATAAAACATATCAGAAACATTTTACAGGTTCTGAAAATGCGTTCGATGAATTCGAAGTCAAAGAAGGACCTTTGCATATGTTGGGCAAAATAATTATGTCACCAATTACTGGCACAGCGAAAGCAATTCGTGCCTTCGCAGAATTGTTTATGCGCGAAGATGCCGATGACATCGAATACATAGATAAAGAATCCGAAGAAGAAACCGAGGAATCAACAAATGAAAATTCGTAAACAAAATATATTTAACACTGCATGGGCGGCGATTAAGTTTGCTTCTGCATGGGTGTTTGTTTGTTTTAACGCTTTGATTCTTTGTTTTATTCCGACAGGTCGTGCATCCGTAAAATATATGCGCATATTTATGCGTCAATTTAATTGGTTTATGGGTGTTCGTTTAAAAGTCAAAGGGAAACTTTCATCAAAACGTCCCCTGCTTTGTGTTGCAAATCACATATCTGTATTTGAATTATCAACAATACCTGTGGCATTTGGCGGTTCGTTCTTTGGTAAAAAAGAATTGGAAAGTTGGCCATTGGTTGGATGGATGGCAAAAAAATTTGGTGTAATATTTATTGATCGCCGCCCATCACACGTTATGGACGCAATGAATGCTGTAAAAAAAGAATTAGAAACCGTGGATTACCCAATGTTTATATTTCCAGAGGGAACGTCTACAAACGGTGCATATGTAAAACAATTTAAAAGTTCGCTGTTTGATGTTATTGAAAAAACAGGCGCAACTGTTCAACCGGTTGTAATAAATTATCGTTTGCGTGACGGAACAAAAATAAATGCCGAAGATATGGCAAATCATTTTGCATATTTTGATAACAAGAAAATGGATTGTGGTCCATATTGCAAACGTGAACGCAGTGCATTTATGCAAATCTTTCACATAATGATGTTGGGTGGATTCTTGGTTGAAATCGAAGTATTACCAATTCCCGATATATCGGGTATGGACAGAAAACAAATGGCAGACACACTGCATCAAATAATTTCAAACAAATATATGGAAAATAAATAAAAAATTAAGAGTGGTAAAAAAAATGAGAATAGAAAATTTATGTGTTAACAGATTATACGGCGATGTTGCGGGCGCAACAACACGTGGTCATAAAATCGCCGTCAAAGGTGGCTATATATATCAAACATTTCAAGGCGGTTATACACTGACCCCACTGGGATGGAGTGTTGTTCGTAAGATAGAAAATATTATTCGCGAAGAAATGAATAATATCGATGGTCAAGAAATGTTAATGCCTGTGGTTTGTGGTGCAGATTTATGGAAAGAAACAGGTCGTTATGATTCTATGGATAACATTGCAAAATTCAAAAGCAGATCTGGTGCAGATTATGTAATATGTCCAACACATGAAGAAGTTGTCACAGATTATGCCCGTTCTGTCATAAAATCATATCGTCAAATGCCATTCATGGTTTACCAAATTCAAACAAAATTCCGTGATGAATTACGTGTTCGCGCAGGCTTGATTCGAACACGCGAATTCATTATGAAAGATGGTTATTCGTTCCATGAAACCCAGGAAGATTTAGAAAAATATTACAAACGTTGTTTTGATGCATATTATAAAATTTATAAAAGATGCGGATTAAAGAACGTCACCGACGTTATGTCCGCAACTGGTGATATGGGTGGAAAGATCGCACATGAATTTCAATTGATAAACGAAATGGGTGAAGATACATTGTACATATGCGATTGTGGTTTTCGCGCGAATAAAGAATTAGAAGAAACAGATTCTTCGGTTTGCCCAAAATGCGGAAAACAATTGAATAAAGTTCGTGGTATTGAAATCGGTAATATTTTCCAGCTTGGTAAAAAATATACAGATTCCATGCACATGACATACACAGCTGAAGATGGTACAGAAAAAACACCAACAATGGGTTGTTATGGAATTGGTGTTTCACGTGTAATGGCTGCTATTATCGAAGAAAGCGCAGACGATAATGGCCCAATCTGGAATATGGCTACGGCACCTTTTACAGTAGAAGTGATTGGCTTGGTTGACAAAGAAAACAAGACAATGCCTTTGGCAGAAAAAATTTATAATGATTTGAAATCTGAAGGCATAGAAGTTTTATTAGATGCACGTGATAATCGTGCTGGCGAAAAATTTGCCGATGCAGATTTAATAGCAGCACCTATCCGTTTGATTGTTTCGACAAAGAATTTAGCTAATAATCAAATAGAAGTTAAATATCGTGTTAATGATCATGATACATCTGATTTACCAAATACAATAGATGTAAATAATTATGTTGATACGATTAAAGATTTAATTTCAAAACTTTCATAATACTAACAAACGGGGATAAAACCCCGTTTTTTTTATGCGAAAAATATGATATAATATATTCATAAAAAATGGGGGATTTTTATGAAAATAGCTATCATTGGTGTTGGTTCGGTTGGTTCGGCCATTGCGACCGCGGTTCAAAACACAGGTTTGGCACACGAAATTGTTTTATTTGACCGCGATGGTATTCGCGCACGCGCTGCTGCCGAAGATTTGGGACACGCGTCTGCATTTTCTTATGATATAAAAATTACTGCCGCCAGTAATTATCGCGCAATACGTGGTTCAGATATTGTGATTGTTGCCGCTGGCGCAAACCAAAAGCCAGGTGAAACACGGACAGACTTGCTGCATAAAAATGCTGCTGTTATCGAAGATATTATCCCACGCGTTATGCAAAATGTTGATGCAAAGAAAGCAAAAATAATTGTTGTCACTAATCCATTGGATGTCATGGTTATGTTGGCACAAAAATTATCTAAATTACCTGCCGGTCGCGTCATAGGCACCGGAACAATGCTGGATTCTGCGCGTCTTAAAATTATTTTATCACGACAATTAAGTGTATCAACGCGCTCAATCAGTTCATATGTATTGGGTGAACATGGTGATTCTTCGGTTGTTAACTGGGAATCTGTATCGATTGGTGGAATTGCTTTGGATGATTTTTGCCGCCAAGCAAAAATATCTTTGCCACAAACAACACGAAAAACAATTGAACACCGTGTTCGAAATGCAGCATATGAAATTATACGCGGACGTGGTGCAACCTGGGACGGAATTGGTGCCGCGGTTGCAGACCTGTTGCATGCAATTGTTAACGATGAAAAACGTATATTAACGACATCCATCGTTGATGGTGTTGGTAAAACATCTGTTGCAATGTCGATGCCACGAATTGTCGGCGAAAATGGTGTTATAATGAATCTGCATACAAAATTAAGCACTGCCGAATCCACGGCTTTACGCAAAAGTGCAAAAATCATACGCAAAAACTTTGATATGATTTAAAGAAATCAATCTTATAGTCTTTAAATAATCCCGTGTTATATTTTATATCAAAGGCACGGGATTTTTTTATGAACAAAGAAAACATAACTTTTCAAATTGGTGATAACGGTTGCAGAATCTATGCAATCTGTGGAGGTAAAAAAATTGGCAATTTATTTTTCGTTCGTGTTGGTTCTGATAAAATTATGATAAGCGAAGCCGAAATCGACCCGGATTATAAAACACAAGACATTGAATTATACCTGGTCCAAGAAGTTATAAATATCGCACGCGAACAGCATCGCAAAGTTATGTCAATATGCCCATATATTTCACAAATATTTGTTCAACATCCTGAATTTGATGATGTCCGCCTGTTAAACAACGGACGATAAAAAAAGTCCGCCACAGAATAATCTGTGGCGGGACTCCCTTCCTTCCGATAACCGGAAACTTGTTATGCAGCCTTGCGTTTGCTTTCGTCTACTTCGCCAGCATCCATGATTTTTTTAGCTTCTGCAAAAACCATTTCTTTTACACGCAATGCCAAATCTGGTGTTTCCAGACTTTCGGCGGCTACATCAAAATTGTCAGTTCTGATTTGCAACGAAACATAAGCGCCGATTAACGCGCCGCGGGACAAATCTTCAATTGAACGTGGTGCATTGTTTTTACCAATGTGCAATTCATCGCTCAAAGATACGATTTGGCGGTCTGCATTAACCCACACAGTTGTGGTCAACACTTTGTTAAGGGCAATCATGATTTCTTTGATATTTTTTGGCATGTGGTTTCCCCCCTTTCACGTTGTTTTTTGTAATAAAAAGCAAAAATTTTTGTATTTACCGGTGTATTTACAAATTTTTATTTTTACTTTTTACAATTTTTTATTTTTTCCCGGATTTCTAGTTTTATTTAGATTTCCGGGGGTTTTATTTGTCTTTCCCCTTGTCTATACAAGCATCTTAAAACAAAAACGATTCGCAGGTCAAGTATAAAAATAAAAATTTTTTAATTTTTTTCATCTTGTTCAAAAAATGCATCAAAAAAATAGGACATATGTGAATGAAAATTGTTTTTTATGCTTGTGAAAAACTATGGTTTGTGATAGAATTGTCATACAAGGAAGGATGTTTACACATGAAAAGATTTATAACTGTATTAAGTAGTTTGTTGGTTTTACCTGCTTTTGCAGAGGTTGCACCTGTATATTATGACGAAATTGTCGAATATACAGACGACATGATTGATGCCGAAGATTATGCCGCTGAAGAAGAAGCACAACAACCAGCACAAAAACAAAATGTCGCGCAACGAAACACTATAAATCGTTCAACGTCTGCGTCACGTGCAATATCTGCGGCAACACAAACAAATTCACGTGCAAACGTTTCTTCGCGTGCAATTGCATCTTCGCCACGTAATGCATCCGCAACAACGGCACGTGGAACTGCATCACGTACGGCAAAAACAAATACAGTAGTAAACAGAAAACCAACAACCGTATCACGCGCCAGTGTAACATCACGCGGTGCAAGCAACGCAAAACCTGTGACGGCACGCGTTGGCACATTAAACAATTCTGTTATGCCTTTATCGGCTGGCAGCCGCACAGATACATCTGTAAGCCAAAGAACATTGACAGATTCTGGAAATGCTTTATATAATCAAAATTCTGCACGAATTGGTGTTTCAAGTCGCCGTGCATCCGCACGTATGTCGTCAGCATTGACAACAACAAGCCCGGTTATAACCGAAGAAGATATTTCAGAAACAACAAGTAATTTGACAGCCATTGCTGAATTAACCGATTATTGCAAGGCGCAATATGCGGCATGTATGGATAATTATTGTAATGTTTTGGATGACAACCAGGGACGTTGTTCTTGTTCCAAGAATTTGAAAAACTATGCAAAAACTGAAGAGGCCCTTGCCAAAGCAACCGAAGATTTTCAAGAAGCTGTTCAAAAAATCAAATATATTGGTTTAACAGGTTCACAGATTGAAGCCCTGTTTGCAGAAACCGAGGCTGAAATTTCAATGAAATCGAATTCTGATTCTTCGCGTTTGAAAAACAGTCTTGATGCAATCAAAAAGAAAATCGTTGATGTTTCAACCCCTTCATCCAGTTCTGCAGAAACAACCAATGGTATTTCTTTGGATTTGAATGGTTTACTGTCTGCAGATTTCTCTGCTGGATTTGATTTGAATTCTTTCTTGGGCACAAACAATAATGCAACCAGCAGTGTTTCAAATCAACGTGGCGAACAATTATATAAAACAGCAACAAATCGTTGCAAAACTGCTGTTTTGAATTCATGCACTGCCCAGGGTATTGATGCAAATGTAATCACCAATTCATATGATTTGGAAATTGATAAACAATGTATTGCATATGAACGCAGCCTGAATGAAGCAAATACAGAAATGAAGAACAATGTTATCAATGCTACTAACATTTTACAACAGGCACGTTTGTTGTTAACACAAAACAAGAATTCTTATGATTTGCGTGGTTGTGTTGCAGCAATTGATTCATGTATGCAAGACGAATACGTATGTGGTGCCGATTATGAATTATGCCTTGATCCAACCGGAAAATATTTGGCAAACGGCGAAATCGTAAAAGGCGGAACACCTGGTATTTCCGGCGGACAAACCAAAAATGAATATCCAACAACAACATCAAGCGAGACCACTAATGATCCTAAGGTATTTGCCAATTGGACAAGTGGCGGTATGTATTTCTTGTATTCAACCTGGAATTATGACAATGACAAGAACGCATGGAGTATGGGACCAAAAGAAAACCTGGGTGGGTATATAGATACAGCTTTGACTAAGTGGAAAAGCAGTTACACATCATCCAAAGATACAACAGATACAGAAAACATGGCACTTTACCTGTTGCAAAAAGTTGGATATATCGACAGCGATGACAAGGTCCACGGTATGTGTGCATCTGTCATGAAACAATGCCAGGATTATACATTTAACAGTCAAAAATCGACCAAGAAATATATCCCAGCCAACGAAGTTGTTCGTCAGTATTTGACAAACACTTTGGCCAAGATAAAGGTTCAACAGGACGCAATCCTTTCTGATTATGCCGAAGGCTGCCGTGCCGACGTTCAATCTTGTTTATCAACAAACGGATATGATTCATCGAATACAAATTCGACAATATCTAAAACGGCTGTGAATGCATGTTCGTCTGAAATAACAACATGTATGTCTGTTGGTGGATACACCCAGAACGAGGGAACAAAATTAACATTGCGTTACATGACAGATTGGGTGTCCAGCATGTTGGCAGATTGCCCGTCAGGCTATTATCTGGCTGACAATGGTACCGGATATGACGGAAAAACTGGAACACAAGCTGTATGTACAGTATGTCCAGATGTTGATATTCTAGATTCAAATGGCGACTCTGTTGATGATCAAATCAGAACAGAATCAGCTGGTGGACAAGCAACATCGTGCTATTGCCCAGATGGATATAATGATTCTTATGACGGTGATGGCAAGCTGCAATGTAAAGAAACTGCTGCCACCACCGCAGCCAGAGAAGCGACAGTACAAGCAGCATCTGGTGATTAAAATAAATTTATCAAATGTATATAAAAACCCGCCAATATGGCGGGTTTATTTTTTGCAAATTTATTAAATATCTTATTCCGATATTTCCAAATTCTTGATTTCATCTTTGATATTAGACAGGGAATCTGTTCTTTCACGAATCTTGCCATAGAAATCAGATTTTGATAAATTTACCGCATATTCAATCGCATGAGACCATGCAAGTGCATCACTGTTTCCATGTGTTTTGATTGAAAACCCATTAAGTCCCAAAAATACCGCACCAGCATATGAACGTGGGTCTATTTTATGCTTTAACCTTTTGAATAAATGAATTAAAAAGAAGGTTCCCAAAATAGCCAGTATAGAACGCTTGTAATTTGCCTTTACAATGCGCGAAATCATTTTTGCGGTACCTTCTACCGTTTTCAACATAACATTGCCTGTAAAACCATCTGTGACGACAACCTGAACCTTGCCGGCGGTAATATCATTACCTTCGACAAAGCCGATGTATTCATACGGCAATTCATCAATATGTTCCATCAAGATTTTATTCAATCTTTGCAATTGTTCACGCCCTTTGGTTTCTTCTTCGCCAATATTTAATATACCAACACGTGGACGTGTCATACCGCCAATTATTTCGGCATATACAGAACCCAAGATAGAGAAATCAAATAATATTTCTTCGTCACATTGGACATTTGCACCCAAATCCAGTCCAACAACGCGTGAATCCCCATTACCAGACGGCAACATTGTTGTTATCGCAGGTCTTGAAATACCATCAACTGTTTTCAATGCCAATTTAGACAATGCCATCAAAACACCCGTATTTCCGGCAGACACCACCGCGGACGAATTACCATCGCGGACGTCTTTGACCGCCATATACATTGATGTATCTTGGGCATGACGAATAACATCGCGAACTTTATCTGTTCCGGATATAACCTCGTTCGCGTGTATAATTTCACAATTACGAGCAACACGTGGATATTTCTTTAATAATGCACGCAATATTCTTTCATTTCCAAAAAGACGGAAAAAAACACCATCTTCGCCATGTTCATAAAGGAATTGGTTTATCCCACCCAACACAGCAATCGGGGCGTGATCGCCGCCCATTGCATCTATTGAAATAATTTTCTTTGTGTCTGTCATTTTGATATAAAAAAAGGGCAGCCGGAAAAATATCCACGCCCTTTAATTTCCTTTTATACAAGTATTATTTTGAACCGCATGCAGGGCAAACATGATGTGGACGTTTCTTTTCGCCACATTTTTTGCAAACACTGACTGGCATTACAGACAACGCATCATGCGAACGACGTTGTGCAGAACGTGCTTTACTTGTTTTACTTTTTGGAGTTGCCATTTTACAATCCTTTTATTTGACTTTGTTAATTCTATTCAATTATTCTGTATTTGCAAGCAAAAAAATAAGTTTAATCACTTAATGCCTGCGCAATAAACATACCGTGATTGTGCATCAATCCAACAACTGCGCTGTGATCATCAATACCGAAATGGAATTTATATCCCTGTTTTTCCAATTCACATATTGTTGCCAATTTATATTCAGCGGTTGTTCCTGGGTAATCATGAGATTTACAAAATACTAATTTTTTTGCGTTTGGTAATAAATCGTTCAAAAGTTTTTCAACTTTTGCCTGTCCCATTGCCCAACGACCAGTGATAAAGACCAATGTAAATTCACGTCCCAAACATTCCAACACAGGCAGCATTGTTTCATTTGGTTCGCCAAAATGATCATAATTTGGCACTGCAAATTTATGTGTGACCACACCATCAATATCACAAAAAATAGCAGGTATTTCTTTCATTTTCCTTTCCAATGCATAAAATACCCGGCCTTATGCAAAAGCATTCAACCGGGTATATATTTGTTTTATTAAATATCCAACAATTGTTGTTGTTCGCCACCTTCGCGTGCCAATTTCTCGGCTTTTTCTTCTTCTTTCGCGATTTCACGAACACGACGGACATATGCACCTGTTCCAATTGGAATCAGACGACCAACAATCACATTTTCATTAACACCGATTAATTTATCAGTTGCACCATTGATTGCGGCATCTACCAACACCTTTGTTGTTTGTTGGAACGATGCGTTGGATATAAATGAACGCGATGTCAAAGATGCACGTGTCAAACCAACCAAAACCTGGGAAGCTTCGGCGACACGACCACCATCTTTTGCAACACGTGCGTTTTCTTCTTCGAAATCAACACGGTCGATAACTTGTCCTGACAAGAACGCGGTATCTCCTGGATTGATAATTTCAACACGACGTGTCATTTCACGTATCAAAATTTCAATGTGTTTGTCATTGATGGACACACCCTGCAAGCGATAAACTTGTTGCACTTGTTCGACCATAAATTGTGCCAATGCTTTTTGACCCAAGATGCGCAAAATATCTTGTGGAACTGGGTCACCATCGACCAATTTATCAGCCTTGTGAACTGTGTCACCGCTGCGAACCAACAAATTAGTTCCCTTTGGTACTGCATATTCAACAGGTGCACTGCCATCAGTTGGTTCAATACGAATTATAATCTTTGATTTTGCATCTTCTAATTCGATTGTTCCGTCAACTTCGGCTAACAAAGCTGGGTTCGCAGGACGGCGGATTTCCAACAATTCTTCAACACGTGGAAGTCCCCCGGTAATATCGCCTGTTTTCTTGGATTGAACAGGAATACGTGCTAAAATATCACCCGCATGTATTGTATCACCATTAGACACATTCAATGTTGAATATGTTGGCAATAAATATTCTGCGACTTTTTTACCACCCAACGAGATTATATTGCCTTTGTCGTCAACTAATCTGATAGATGGGCTAAGTGCTTTTTTGGTATTTGCTTTCCAATTTATGACCTTGCGTGAAACGATACCTGTCATTGAATCGACTTCTTCTTGATAAGAAACGTTTTCAATCAAATCGTTAAACGATACAATACCGTCTTTTTCCGCGATGATTGTATTGGAATATGGATCCCATTCTGCAACTTTTTGACCTTTTTCAACATTGTCGCCTTCATTTACCAACAACATAGATGCGTATGGCAATGCAACACTGAACAATTCTTTGCCATCTTTGTCGACAACACCTATTTTACCAGTACGTGATAATACTACCACACGACCAGCAGAATTAGTAATTGTGTTTACATTTTCCAGTTTGATTTTTCCTGCGACTGGCATTTCGATAAAGTGTGCCTCTGAACCACCTTCGGCAATACCACCAATGTGGAAGGTACGCAATGTTAACTGGGTTCCAGGTTCACCAATTGACTGACCTGCAATCAAACCAACCGCTTCGCCAACGTGTACCAATGCATTTCTGGACAAATCCATACCATAACATTTTGCGCACAAACCGTCGCTTTGACATGTCAAAACGCTGCGTACATCAACAGATGGTAATCCAGATTCATTGATTTGACGCGCTGCAGCCTTTGTAATTAAATCGCCAGCCTTTACAATCACTTCCTTGGTCAAAGGATGGATAACATCGTGGGCCGCTGTACGTCCCAAAACAACATCACCCAACGCAACAGACAATGTAGAACCTTGATATACTGGTTTTGCAGTAATAAATTCATGTGTTCCACAATCGTGTTCTGTAATAACTGTGTTAATCGCCAAATCGACCAAACGACGTGTCAAATAACCAGCACTTGCGGTCTTCAAAGCAGTGTCCGACATACCTTTACGTGCACCGTGGGTTGATGTAAAGTATTCAGACATGGTCAAACCTTCTTTAAAGTTCGAAATAATAGGAACTTCGATAATCGAACCGTCTGGTTTCTGCATCATACCACGCATACCTGCCAACTGCTGAATCTGACCTTTGGATCCACGTGCACCGGACAGAGCCATCATGTGAATTGAATTCCAATTATCACCGGATGTATTACCCAATGCTGCATACGCTTTATCACCCAATTCATCGGTTGTATGCTGCCACAAGTCAATTAATTTATTGTGACGTTCACCACTGGATAATAAACCGTTTTGATATTGTGCTTCAATTTCTGCCGCAGCTTTTTCAGATCTGGCAATTATTGCTTCTTTTTCTGCTGGAACAACAACGTCATCAAATCCGATTGAAATACCACTGCGAACAGCCTGTTCAAATCCAGTATCTTTCAATGCGTCAGCCAACAAAATCATGGCTTTGTCACCGCAACGTTCATATGCTGTGGCCAATAATTTTTTGATTTCACCTCTTGGCATAACTTTGTTAACCAAATCAAATGGCATCTTATCAGATTTTGGCAATAATTCACCCAAAATCATACGACCGGCAGTTGTAGCATATGTTTTACCATCAATACGTGCATAGATAGGTGTATGCAATGTGATAACATGGTTATGCAATGCCAATTCAACTTCGTCCATACCAGAAAATCTTGGGGATTTTTCTTTATCATGTTCACCATTCATCAAAGAGATATAGTAAACACCCAAAACCATGTCTTGTGATGGAACTGTCATTGGTTCACCATTAGCTGGCGACAAGACGTTGTTTGTAGATAACATCAATGTGCGTGCTTCAAGCTGTGCTTCTAATGAAATTGGAACGTGCACAGACATCTGGTCACCGTCAAAGTCAGCATTAAATCCAGCGCAAACCAATGGATGCAAACGGATTGCCTTGCCTTCAATCAAGACCGGTTCAAACGCAATCAGTGACAATCTGTGCAAAGTTGGCGCACGGTTCAACAATACAGGATGTTGGTAAATAACTTTTTCCAAAATTTCCCATACAATATCTTCGCCGTTTTCAACCATCTTGCGTGCTGTCTTCAAAGTATTGGCATAATCACCAGCCAACAATTTAGCAAAAACAAATGGTTTAAACAATTCCAACGCCATCATTTTCGGCAAACCGACCTGGTGCATACGCAATGTTGGTCCAGGTGTAATAACGCTACGTCCAGAATAATCAACACGTTTACCCAACATATGCATACGGAAACGACCTTGTTTACCCTGCAATGAATCAGATAACGATTTCAAAGGACGACGATTCTGTGAAACCATTGGACGCGCTTTGTGTCCGTTATCAAACAATGAATCAACAGCTTCCTGCAACATACGTTTTTCGTTACGAACAATGATTTCAGGTGCATGCATTTCCATAAATCTTTTCAAACGATTATTACGGATAATCACACGACGATACAAATCATTCAAATCAGATGTTGCAACGTGACCAGCATCCAATGTGACCAATGGACGCATATCTGGTGGGATAACCGGGATAATATCCGGCAACATCCATGCTGGTTCTGTCTTGGAATCCAAGAAAGATTCAACCAATTTTAATTGTTTGATAATGGATTTACGTTTGGCTTCTGATTTTGTTTCTGCCAATTCAGCACGCAAACGTGTTCTTTCGTCACCCATATCAAGATTTGCAATAATGGAACGAATACCTTCGGCACCGATACCTACATGGAAAGAATCTTCACCAAATTCTTCAACGGCAGCTTGGTATTCATCTTCGCTGATGACATCATATTGTTTCAAACTGGTAAGACCAGGTTCTGTCACAATATATGCATCATAAGAAATAACTTGTTCCAATTTCTTTTGTGGCAAATTGTTCAACAAGGTTGCGATTTTGCCTTCGCGTAAAAACCATGTGTGCGCCACAGGAATAGCCAATTTAATGTGTCCCATACGTTCACGACGTACCGCAGAAGAACCAACTTCTACACCGCAACGTTCACAAACAACGCCACGGAATTTAATGCGTTTATATTTTCCGCACGCACATTCGTAATCTTTCACGGGACCAAAGATTTGTTGACAGAACAAACCTTCTGCTTCTGGTTTCAAGGAATGATAATTTATTGTTTCTGGCTTTTTAACTTCACCATGCGACCAAGACAGAATTTCTTCTGGGGACGCAATAGAAATACGCAAAGCATCAAATTGTTCCTTGGTTTCTATTTGTCCAAATATCTTTTGCAACATATTTGTCATGTTTTTTTGCTCCTTTTATCACTAAAAGTGCCTTGTGGCCGGCGGGCACAATGCCCGTAGGCCCGGCCACTAGTCAATTTTCTTTGGTGTTAATGCCAATCCAAGTCCGCGCAATTCACGTACAAGAACGTTAAATGCTTCTGGGGTACCTGTTTGGATATCGTTGTTTCCTGAAATAATAGCTTCGTACATCTTATTTCTTCCAACAATATCGTCAGATTTGACAGTTAACATTTCGCGCAACAGGTGTGCTGCACCATGTGCTTCCAATGCCCAAACTTCCATTTCTCCAAGTCTCTGACCACCCATGTGTGCCTTTCCGGACAATGGTTGTTGTGTGACCAAAGAATAGTTTCCAATTGAACGCGCATGAATCTTTTCATCAACCAAGTGATGCAATTTCATCATGTACATTACGCCAACTGTGACTGGACGGGCAAATTTTTCACCAGTTACACCATCATACAATGTAAATTGTCCAGATTCTGGTAATTTAGCCAATTTCAACATTGCCTTGATTTCTTCTGGTGTTGCGCCATCAAATGTTGGGGTTGCCATTGGAACACCGTTACGTAACAATGCCGCTTCGGCACGGACATCTGTATCAGTCATCTTTTCCAATTTTTCGGCAACAGATTTACCATAAATCTTGCCCATGATGTTGCGCAAATCGTCTGTTACAGCGCGTTTTTGTTTAACTTCGTCCAAAACATCACCGATTTGTTTACCAAGTGCACGTGCTGCCATACCAAGGTGAGTTTCAAATATCTGACCGATATTCATACGCGATGGTACACCCAATGGATTCAAAACGATATCAACTGGGGTTCCGTCTTCCATATGTGGCATGTCTTCGATTGGAACAACGCGGGATACGATACCCTTGTTTCCGTGACGACCAGCCATTTTATCACCAGGCTGTAATTTCATTTTGTGTGCAATGTAAACCTTGACTTCTTTCAAGACACCAGCACCCAAAGATGTGCTTTCTGTTGCTTTGGCAATTTCAGCATCTGCGCGTTCGTTCAAATCTTTCAATTTCAACAAATGTTGTTCGCGCAATTCATCAATTTTTGCCTGAATTTCTTTGTTGGAAACAACCAATTTTTTCATGTCTGATGGTCTGATACCTTCGAAAACTTCGGCTGTTAATTTTTTACCAACGAAAGGTTTCAAACTGCCAGTGCCGGCGGAAATAGTTGCGTTTTCAGCCAATTGGAACACCTGATCTGCAAAACCATCTTCGATAATCGCTGTTTCTTCATCGCGATCTTTGTTGATTTTTTCAATCTTTTGCAATTCAATCATTTGTGTTCTGTCGTCTTTTTTAACACCGTGTCTAGTCAAGACGTTAACACCAATAACTGTTCCTTCTTCGTTTGGTCCAACCTTTAATGAAGTATCTTTAACATTCAAAGCTTTTTCACCAAAGATGTTACGCAATAATGCTTCTTCTGGGGTCAATAATGTTTCAGATTTTGGCGAAACACGACCAACCAAAATATCGCCTTGTTTTACGCGTGCACCAACATAAATGATACCAGATTCATCCAAGTTTTTCAGCGCTTCTTCACCAACATTTGGAATATCGCGTGTGAAGCTTTCTGGGCCTAATTGTGTATCACGCAATTTGATTTCTTTTTCAACGATTTTGATTGATGTATAAACATCATCACGTGAAATACGTTCAGAAATCACAATAGCGTCTTCATAGTTATATCCGCGCCATGGCACGAAAGCAACCAATACATTACGTCCCAATGCCAATTCACCATAATTCATTGATGAACCATCGGCAATGATATCACCTGCAGAAATTCTGTCGCCAACATGAACCAATGGTTTTTGATGAACCAAAGTTTCACCATTTGAACGTTGGAATTTTTCAAGGTTATAAATATCAACACCTGTCACAACATTACGTGAATTCATACATTTAACAACGATACGATTTGCATCCACAGATTCAACAACACCACTGTGTTTTGCAACCTTTCCAGTGCGTGAATCACGTGCAACTTCGCGTTCGATACCTGTTCCAACCAATGGTGCCTCAACACGCATTAATGGAACACCCTGACGTTGCATGTTCGAACCCATCAATGCACGGTTCGCGTCGTCATTCGCAACGAAAGGTATCAATCCGGTTGCAATAGATACTACCTGACGTGGTGCCACGTCAATTAAATCGATTTCACCCTTTGGAACCATGGTAAATTCGCCGTCAACACGTGCAGTAACCATATCTTCTGCCAAGACCCCTGATGATGTAGTTGGGGTGTTTCCTTGGGCAATTTTGTGTCCCAATTCTTCATCCGCAGTCAAATATACCATTTCATCGGTAATTTTACTGTTTTTAACAACATAGTATGGTGTTTCAATAAATCCATATGGGTTAACACGTGCATAAGAAGCCAAGTGTGAAATCAACCCAATGTTCGCACCTTCTGGGGTGTGAATTGGGCAAAGTCTTCCATAGTGTGTTGGATGAACGTCGCGGACGTCAATTCCAGCACGTTCACGGTTCAATCCACCAGGACCCAACGCAGAAATAAGACGTTTGTGTTCTACTTCGGCCAATGGGTTATAAGAATCCATAAATTGAGATAATTGTGATGTTCCCAAGAATTCAGAAACCAAAGACATCAATGGTTTTGCATTGATAACATCTTGTGGTTGCATTGTTGCAATATTTGGGGATGTCAAACTTTCACGAACCAATCTTTCGATACGCAACATACCGCAACCGCACGAACACGACGATTAGACAAATTATCGATATCATCAATTACATCTTTGTGGTCGATAATATTTGTTAATGTTTTCAAAACCGCCAAGAAATCAGATTTTGACAATGTACGTTCATCTTCTGGACGTTTGCCTGAATCGATTTTCAAACGTTTGTTCATTTTGAAACGACCAACCGCAGACAAATCGTAATACGCAGGATCAAAACCTTGACGCAAGAACAAATTAATTGCCGCTTCTAATGTTGGACGTTCACCTGGACGCACCAAATCATAGATTGCAATCAATGCTTCTTCACGGCTTGATGTTTTATCAGCCATCAATGTATTACGCATATGTGCAGTTATTGTCGTATTATCAATAGAAATAATTGAAATGTTTTTAACACCCAATTTTTCAATTTCGTTTAATACTTCGTCTGTGATTTCTGTACCTTCTGGGAACAAAACTTCTTCACCGTTTTTAACAGCACTGAATAAATATTCACCAATCAAAGAATCGCGTTCAATACCAAACTGTTTTGACGCAGATACAATCTTAGACAAACGTTTAGCATTCAAACGATCGCCTTTGGATGCCAAAACTTTTTTATCTTTTGGATTAATCAAATCATAATTCAAACGATATTTATCCAAGCCTTCAAAAGATGCAGTATCACCAACCCACAATTTACCATCAAAAGATAATGGGATTTGTTTATAGAAATTAGACAAAATTTCTTCGGCGCTCATTCCCTGAATGTTTGCCTTGTGTGGATCAGCTGCGAATTTCTTTTCGTCTGCTGCTGATGGCAAACAACGCAACAACACTGTTGCAGGTATTTTACGACGACGATCAATACGAACGTAAATAATGCCTTTGGATTCTTCAAAATCAATCCACGAACCATGTTCAGGAATTATACGACCTGTATATGTTTCTGGATTTCCAGCAACTTTTGCTTCTTTTGTTGTACCAAATACAACACCCTGGGCACGGTGCATTTGTGAAACCACAACACGTTCCACACCGGCTGCGATAAAGCTGCCGCGTTCTGTCATTAATGGAACTTCGCCCATAAATATTTCTTGTTCTTTGATATCACGCAAAGATTTTTTACCATCTTCTGCGATATCCCATAAAATCAATCTCAGCTTCAATTTCAGTTTGCTGGAATATGTTAAATTACGCAGCATACATTCTTGAACATTATATACAGGTTTATCCAATGTGTATTCAATAAATTCCAAATCTGCGATTCCCGCATAATCT
The DNA here is from genome assembly GCA_900321105.1 of uncultured Pseudomonadota bacterium. Lineage (GTDB taxonomy): Bacteria > Pseudomonadota > Alphaproteobacteria > Rs-D84 > Rs-D84 > Enterousia. The sequence goes on from OOHL01000002.1 coordinate 246,507, forward strand.
TTAATTGGGAACATGGATTTGAATACATTTTGCAGCCCGATATTTTTTCTGTTTTCTGGGGCTACATCTGCCTGCAAGAAATCTTTGTAAGAATTGTACTGAATTTCGACCAAATCAGGAAGCGGAGTTTGCAAAAAACTTTTACCAAAAGATTTTCTAAGTTTCTGGATAACTGCCATGTTTTGAATCCTTTTTATTTGTCTTTCATATGTATTTTGCAAACGAAAAAAGTATAAAACCTTTTTACGCCTGTGTGCCCGCCACAGAATTTTTCATCTTTGGCGGGCGGCGGAAAATTGCATTTCTGCAATTTGTTGAAATCTTTCGATTTCAGCAGAAATTATTTCATTTCTACTTTTGCACCAGCTGCTTCTAATGTAGCTTTCATTTTTTCAGCTTCATCTTTAGCAACGGCTTCTTTAACAGCCTTAGGTGCAGATTCAACCAAAGCTTTTGCTTCGCCTAAACCCAAACCTGTGATGTCTTTAACAGCTTTGATAACAGCCAATTTG
>OOHL01000006.1 GCA_900321105.1 uncultured Pseudomonadota bacterium
GTCAGTATGGCGTGGACATAAAGTCCCAGAAGTCCTGCTGTCCGGTCACCATGGCAATATCGAACGGTGGCGGAAACAACAATCGGACGAAATAACAAAGATACGTCGTCCGGATTTAATAAAGGAAAACTAAAATGAGCATTATTAAAAAAATTGAACAAGAACAAGTTGCAAAATTAAAAGGCAACAAAGTTATCCCTGAATTCAAAGCGGGTGATACAGTCAAAGTTCATGTTAAAATTAAAGATGGTGATAAATTCCGTATCCAAATGTTTGAAGGTGTTGTTATTGCACGTGATGGCGGAAACGGAAACAATGCTTCTTTCACTGTTCGTCGTGAATCTTATGGCGTTGGTGTAGAACGTAAATTCCCTCTTTACAGTCCAGCAATCGAAAAGATTGAAAAAGTTCGCGTCGGTAAAGTTCGTCGTTCGAAATTGTTCTTCTTGCGTGGTTTGTCTGGTAAGAAAGCTCGTATTGTTGAAGATTTGTCTGCTAATGCTAAAAAAGAAAGCAGTGAAGACTAATCTTTGCACAAAATAAAATACAGGGGTGTAAAAATGAAAATACTTAAACAAATACTTTTCGTTTTAACACCCCTGTTTTTGTTATCGAATACCCCTGCTTTTGCATATGTTGAAAAAGATACTGCGGTTTTACGTGTAATGAATAAAGCTGCTGGTAAAACACAAATTGTTCCAATTCGCGTTGGCGAAACAAAGCAATACGATGGACTGACAATGACAGTTCGCAATTGCAAACAAAGTGATCCCTTTGATGCAGAAAATCATTTTGTGTTCCTTGAAATATATACAAAAACAGATGACCGTATTTTCAGTGGATGGATGAATCATAATGAACCAGGCCAAAACCCACTGCAAGATGACACTTACGATGTATGGCTTGAAAAATGTGAGTAAAATATGACACCAAAAATACAACACATTAAATTATTTATAAAAACATCTATCATTGTTTTTGTGTTGGCTGTATTCGTTGTGTTGGGTATATTTGTTCGTCCAAATCATACATTTGAAAATGCACGCATGGGAAAATGGCTTTCGTTGAGCGAACAACAACGTGTTGAAACAATTCATCGTGTTGTTGCACAACCTGTCGACCAGGATTTATTGGTAAAATGCGTTGATAAAATCGCGCTTTTGCCACATGCCAATGACATGCAGATTCAATATGCAATTGTCCTTTGTAACCAGGCTGTATTTCAAAACGAAGATTTACAAAAATGAATGACGAAAAATTAATTATAACAGATATGGGGTCAACACAATCAGATACTCAATCTGATACCGCAACACTTTGTTTGGGAATTGAATCATCTTGTGACGAAACCAGTGCCGCCATTGTTGACAGTAATCGTAACATTTTATCACATATTATTTATTCACAAATACCTGAACATCAAAAATATGGCGGCGTTGTTCCAGAATTGGCTGCACGCGCACATATTTTGGCAATTGATGAAGTTATTAAATTAACATTACAACGTGCAAACAAAACTATTGATGATATCGATGTTATTGCTGCAACTGCTGGTCCCGGATTGATAGGTGGTGTTCTTGTTGGATGGATGGCGGCGACAGGTATTGCAAACGCCACAAAAAAGCCACTGGTTGCAGTTAATCATTTGGAGGGACATGCGCTTGTTCCACGTCTGAAAGCCGCGTCTGCAACCGATTCTGCAACAAATATTGACGTTGAATTTCCTTATTTATTAATGCTGGCATCTGGTGGACATTGTCAGATATTATTGGTTCATGGTGTTGGCAAATATGAATTAATTGGTCAGACTTTGGATGACAGTGCCGGTGAAGCCTTTGATAAAATCGCAAAAATGTTAGGACTGGAATACCCTGGTGGCCCAATTGTTGATAAACGCGCACAAATTGGAAATGCAAAACGGTTCCATTTTCCACGACCATTATGTGACAAACCAGGATGCGATTTTTCATTTTCTGGTATTAAAACAGCGGCGCGTATGTTATTAGATAAAACATCACAAACTGATATAGATGACCGGTTCATAAATGATTTTTGTGCATCTTTCCAGTCTGCTGTTGTTGATTGTATAACTAACAGATTACAAAACGCTCTGCACGATGAACGTGTTAAAAATGCAAATCCAAAAACATTGGTCGTTGCAGGTGGCGTTGCTAAAAACAGCGCAGTTCGCACAGCGATGGAAAAATTAGCAACAAAATCCAATATGCAATTTGCCGCCCCACCAATGAATTTATGTACAGATAACGGCGCAATGATTGCGTGGGCAGGAATTGAAAATTATCGCGTTGGAAATGTGGTTTCTGAACCAATTGCACCACGCCCCCGCTGGCCATTGACTGAATTATAAAAATATAAGCCCTTGCATTGATTTGCAGGGTTTTTTAGTGTATAATAACACTTATGATAACCGAAGAAAAAAAAGAATTTTACGAGAAAGCTACTGATAATATACTTAAACAAGTGGCTTCTTTGAATTTAACACCAGATCAACAAAGTCAAGCTGTTAAATTGGTGCATGTTTTGCGTGAATCTTTTAAAGACGATAAAATAAAAAAAGCAACCGCATTAGCAAATTCTCCTGATAATATTTGGGATTTGGGATATGATTCTGCTGGCTTTTGTCGTGTATCAAGTGTGCTTTTTATGTATGCGATGGAAAACACAGAAGATTGGCAGTTGATGAGTATGCCAGAAGGTGTGTTAGATTATGAACATCATTGGTTGATGCATAAAAAAACTGGCAAAGTACTTGATTTAACATACGATCAGTTTGCATTCAAAAATCAAAAAATTCCTTATGATAAAGGTGAAAAGACCGCACCAAACATATCTTTTGATCAAAACGATGATGAACATGTGTTTGCTAAACTTGTGGGGTTTGATTTGACACAATTGGTTAATAACAGGATAACTGCCAAACGTGCAAAACCTTATGCACAAAGATATGAAGAATTCACAAAGGCAATTGTTAAATTGGCTAAAAAAATTCATGCTGCAAACAAAGATAAAATAAACGCGCAATATACATTGCCAGAAATAACACTTGCTTTACGTAATATATATAAAAAACCGGTTTTTCACGAAGCATTTGTTTCTAGTAAAATGTCTGACAACAAATGGTCTTCTGGCTTTTGTGCAATGGCCAGTATTTTGATTTATGAATTATATGGAGGTGATAAAGTTTGGAATATGATGGCTGTGCGTTATAATGATTGGCTTGATAGTAACGGACAACCAATAAGCTCTGTCGTGTTTTTACAGGATAAAACTACGGGGATTAATTTTGGTACGACAGGCGAACATTTTTATCCTTTGACTATTCCTTATGAAATTGGTAAACCTTTAGATATTGGTCGTTTGCGCACACCAAACAAAGATGAATTCAAAAGGGTTTTATTACACGAATTAAGTTTAAATACTAAAGATTAAAACTATGTTGCCAAAACCAGAACCCTTTGTACAGCCAGATATGATATTCAGTGTAACTGACGCATCACAACTTTTGAAAAAAGTCGTTGAAACAGCGTTTCCTGAAATTCGTATTCGTGGTGAATTATCGCAAATCACACATGCGACATCCGGGCACCTTTATATGACTATCAAGGATGCAAATGCTGCAATAAACGCAATTATTTGGCGTGGTACACCGGTTAATTTAAAACTGGAAGAAGGTATAGAGGTTGTTATTACCGGTCATTTTACAACCTATCCTGCACGCAGTAATTATCAAATAATAATCAGTTCTATTGAAATGGCTGGTGTCGGTGCAATTCTTAAAATGCTGGAAGAAAGAAAACAAAAACTTGCTGCCGAAGGATTGTTTGATGCTTCGCGCAAGAAACCACTTCCGCGTTTTCCACAAACTATTGGTGTCGTGACCAGTCCAACCGGCGCCGCATTTCAAGATATACAAAATCGTTTGCGCGAAAGATTTCCTGTACATGTTTTGCTTTATCCTGCAACCGTTCAAGGCGCGACAGCCGCTGCTGAAGTTGCCGCAGGTATAGAATATTTTAACCGTATGAATAATGTAGATGTAATTATTGTTGCGCGTGGTGGTGGCGCATTAGAGGATTTGCTGCCATTTAGTGAAGAAGTTGTTGTTCGTGCCGCTGCGGCAAGCCACATACCGTTGATTTCAGGTGTTGGACACGAACCGGATTGGATGCTGATTGATTTTGCTGCGGATGTTCGTGCACCTACCCCCACCGGTGCTGCAGAAATGGTTGTGCCAACAAAGATATCATTGGTTCAAGAACTTGATAATTTATCACATCGTTTAACAACCGCATTTACAAATCGTTTGGTAAATTTAAAACGCGGTTTATCGACAGTAAATATCAAAAGTCCTAAACAGGTTTTGATGGAACAATCGCAAAGATTAGATGATATTGCGCGCACTATGAATATAATTATTGATAAAAAATTGCAATATATTCATCAAAGGATTGAATTAGTATCCCGTTTTCCAACCATTCTGGAAAATAAATTGCTGCAATTAAATCAGTCTGTAAATCACATGGGCCAAATGTTAAATTCAATGTCTTATAAAAATGTTTTACAGCGCGGCTATGCGATTGTACGTGATAAAAATAACGATATAATCAGTACTATTTCCGCGCAACCTGTATCAATAGAATTTGCCGATGGGGTTATTAAACTATGATTTACACCGGATATTACGCAAAAATTAAAAAATACGAACAAAACGGTTTAATAACAGTTGGTATTTCCGGCAAAATTCCAGACGGTTTTAATGGTAAAAGATATCAAAAACTGGCACCAAAATACTATTGGTGGCACGAATGGCGTGATAATAAACTGTCAAACGAATGGTTTAAAGAAAGGTATAATGAAACAGTATTAAACACTCTTGATGCTGTGTCTATTGCACAGGAATTAAAAAGTTTTGGAGAAAATATAGTGCTTTTATGCTATGAAACACCAGAAAAATTCTGTCATAGGCACTTAGTCGCAGAATGGTTAAATGCTTCTTTGAACTTAAACGTTTGTGAATTTGAAATTAAGTCTCAACCAGACTTGTTCTGTTTTTAATGTTTAACAAGTGTTTTTGCCGTAGCAATGGCTTCTTCTGTTATTTTTGCACCACTGATTATGCGCGCGATTTCATTTATTCTGTTATCACCAGTTATTTCAATAACAGACGTTGTTGTAGAATCTTTGTCGCTTTGTTTTGATATCTTAAAATGTTTGTCCGCAAAACCTGCCACCTGCGCTGAATGAGTTATAACCAATAACTGTTCATTTTGTGCCAGTTTGTTTAATCTTTCCCCGACAGCCGATGCGGTTGCGCCACTTATACCAGTGTCTAACTCATCAAAAACAATAGTCTTTTTATTGTTTGGATTATTAAGTACCACACGCAATGCCAACATAAAACGCGATAATTCACCCCCAGATGCGATTTTATGCAGCGGCGCAAACGGAGTGCCTGGATTTGTTTTTATCATAAATATAACATTATCTGTGCCGTTAATTGTTGGTTCGGATTTTTGAATGTCAACAACAAAGTCCGCAGAACCCAATTTTAAAACTGGCAATTCAATCAATATTTGTTTGCGCAGATTTTCCGCCGCGCTTTTACGTAATTTTGATAAATTATTGGCAAATTCATTGAATGTTTTTGTGTGTTTATCAACATCCATCCTGCACTTTTTTAATTCCGCATCAGAATTATCAATCGCATTTAATTGGTTTTCCATTTCAATCAATTTGTTTGGTAATTCGTCTGCTAGGCAGCGGTGCTTACGCGCGGCAGCACGTATAGCAAACAATCTTTCTTCAATTGAATCTATGTCATCAACATTTGTGTTTTCTGGATGTATTTTTTCACCTATTTCGGCAACTGTATTTGCAGCATCGTATAATTTATCAATAGAATCTTGATATGGATTTGGATCTGTTTTAATGCGTTCCAATATATGCGCCACAGAACAAATTTGTTCATCCAATGAATTACCATTGTTTTTCAAAACGGTCACTGCATCTGTTAAAATACCTGCGTTTTTTTCAGCATCCATCATCGCAGCGCGTATGTTTGCCAATTCTTCTTCTTCGCCGGGTTGCGGATTTAATTTGCGCAATTCAGATACATTATGTTCCAGAAATTCGCGTTCGGATTCTGACTTTTCCAGTAAATCTGTTAATTGCTTTAAACGTTTTTGTGATTCATGCAAATCAGAATATGCTTTTGCAGTTTCATTCAATACATTTGCAAATTCAGTATTATTTAATTTTGCGTATTCATCCAATGATGCCAGATGTGTTGCGGCATCCAGTAATGAATGGTTTTCAAATTGTCCATGAATTTCAACAATTTCATCACCAATTTGTTTAAGTGTTTTTATAGACACCGGAACATCATTAACCCACGCCCTGCTTTTGCCATCGTTTGATAATGTTCTGCGTAAAATTAAACCGTCATTGTAATCGATACCGTTTTCGTCTAGAATTTGTTTTACATTATCATTAACAAAGTCAAATTCTGCGGTTACTGCGGCCATATCACAACCACTGCGGATTAAACCAATATCAGAACGCGCGCCCAATGCCAAAGACATAGCATCAAGTAAAATACTTTTACCAGCACCTGTTTCGCCGGTCATAATATTAAGACCGTTCCCGAATTCCAGATTCAGTTTTTCAATCAAGACGATATTTGAAATATTTAAACTAACCAACATGCCTGAATTATAGCCAAAATCGGAACAAAAATTCAATTAAATAATTTTATCAAGCACCCAATCGTGTAACCATAAAATATATCCGTTAATTTTATAATCTGGATACGCAGAGTGTAATAATTCTGCGTATTCTTTTAATTGGTGTTTATATTGTTCAATAAATGTATTTTTATCTGTATCTGTTTTATAATCAATAAAATCAATACTTTTTATATCGTGATTTATAAGCAATCTGTCAATTCTGCGACTGACAATATGACCATAAAGTTTACCAGCAATTGGAACCTCGGTTTGTGCAGACGCAATAAAAAACGGCTTTAAATCAGGACGACTTTTTATGATTTGAATTATATCTTTATCGCCCCTTTCGCAGTCTGTGTCAACAATAATATGCTGCATAATTGCATGCATACGCGTTCCATTATCGGTCGCAATTTCTTTATTCTTTGCACCAGTCAAAAATTCTTTCAAGTTTTGTGTCATTTGTAATCCGTATAGTATCTTCATCAACGAATAATTCTTTTTTGTCGCCAAAAACGTTCCATAATTGTTTATGCCAAACCATGTCTGGCGCACGATCCATATCGCATCCATATATGTACAATTCATCGCGTGTTCGTGTCATTGCAACATAAAGCAATCGATAATATTCAGCAATTTGATCAGATTTGTTTTTGTCGGCAACTGATTCTAATGCATTGCTGGTTTTTGTTTTCCACAGCCAAACATCATAATTTGAATTGTTGTGCAAATAATTTGCATTTAATATTGTATCTGGTTTTGGAAACGTCAATGTGTCAATCAAAAACACTACCGGCGAAGCCAATCCCTTGCTGCCATGGACAGTCATTATACGCACGCCCTGGCTGGCATCCATATCACGCTTAATTTCGCTGTCCCCAGTTATAAACCATTTTAGAAAATGATAAAGCGTTCCAGGCTGTGTCCGTTCATAAGCCAAACACATGGTTATAAATTCTTCCATTGGGTCTATAACTTGTTTGCCCAGTGCAGATATAAATTTTTGACGTGCGTTATTTTTATTTAAAACATATGTAAAAAATGAATATGGCGCCATGGTTTTTGATTGTTCAATTATGTCTTGTAAATCATTATAAATATCTGGATAAACATCATGCAAAATATCAAAAATATTTCGTGATGTTTCATCGTTTTTTAAATCATTTTTGATTTTGCACAATTCGAAAATATCACGTTCTTTCAATTGATAAAAGGGACTCTTTAAAACACAACACAAACTGTAATCGTTTGTATTATCCAGACAAAATCTGACCAAATGCAACATGTCTTTTATTGCAGAAAATTCAGGTAATTTTATTCTGTCATTACCTGCGATATCTATTCCACGTTTTTTCAATGCATTTGATAACAAATCTACAAATGCACCACGTTTTTGAACCAATACCATAATATCTTTTGGGGCACGCCCATTATTAATCAGTTCTTCGATTTTGTCTGCCAACATATTTACATAAAGTTTGTTTTTATCAACACCTGTTTTGTCGCACTTAAATATATCATGCATTTCAACAAAACCTTTGGCATTTTCGCGAAAACATTTGTGTTTATTATTATGAAAGCTTGTTTTTGCAATGATTTCTGGATTATCAAAGAAACAATCAACTGTATCTAATATTGGTTTTACAGAACGAAAACTTTGATCCAAGGCAACTTCACGAATTGTTCGATAATTATTTTCAATTTGTTCTGCGATTGATGCACGGCTTTCCGCAAAGGCATTTGGATCTGCATTTTGGAACCCATAAATAGATTGTTTGGTATCGCCCACTACGAAAAGCGAACGATTGTTTTCGCCATCGCCATCTGTAAAAAAGTCACCAGCCAAGGACCGCAATATATTCCATTGTTGTGGGCTGGTATCTTGTGCTTCATCAACCAATATATGCGACAATGAAACATCTAATTGCGACAGCACCCACCCCATAACATCTGGTTTTGAAAACAATTTTTGCGTATATAAAATCAAATCTTCAAAATCCAGCAAATTATGTTCTTGTTTAATTGCTCTGTAAGTGTTCGCAAAATCCATTGCCAAATCAAAAAGAGCCATTGTGTCTTGAAAAATAGACATATTTAACAAATATTGTTGAACATTATAAACACGCGTTGCCTCTTCAACAAAAGCATCTGTTTTTAATATGTTTTTAATGATGGTATTATCAGCTGTTAAATATGCAGATTTATATTCTGAAAAATCTATAGTATTTTCAATGTATTGTTCTGTTAATTTTATTAAATTTTGGATATATTGTGCCGGCTTTTTTGATGATTTTTCAATGTCACGCGCCGTTTCTAGTGTTTTTATCAGTTTTGTACTATCTTGATTAACATCTATCTCTTTATCAAGATTCAATATTTTTCGTGCAGTTTCAATGAAGTATTCGCGATATTTGTTTGTATCTTCAACCTGAAAAAACGAACGATAACGCGACAACAATAATTCACGTAATTCAGACAGAAAATATTCAGATTTAATGTCTATTATGCGGTAAAAAGCATTGATAGTATTTTGAATATTTGTCACATTATTAAATGAATTCTTTATCATACGATCAAACGCATCTTGTAATAATACCGATTGCGCCGCACCAGATACCAAAGACCATGATGGCGATATACCCGCCTCTAATGGAAAACGATGCAAAATCTCTTCGCAAAAACTGTGTATGGTTTTTATCTTTAAGACATCTGGATTATCGATATACATAAAAAATACACGGCGTGCATACGCTAAATCTTTGTCAGATGCAGGGGTGTTTTCGGATATTCCATCTAATAATTCACGTAATTTTTCATCGTCCACCATTGCCCAATCGCGCAAAGAATCCAAAATACGATTACGCATTTCACCTGCGGCGGCATTTGTGTATGTTAAACAAAGTATTCCGGGCACAATTCCGTCATTATATTTCCCACCACGGAACAAAATACGCAAAAGACGGCGCACCAGAACAGTTGTTTTACCAGTGCCAGCGTTCGCCTGAACCCAAATGTTTTCAGACGGGTCTGATGCAATGTTTTGCGAAGAAGAAAAAACTTCGTTTTGTGACATTTATACTCTTGCTTTCTTTGAAAGATTTTAGTATAAATTTCCTTAGAGTTCAAGGATGTTATTTCAGGAGAAAGAGTTATGAATCAAACATTGGTTATTTTATCATTAGTTTTGGGATTTTTATTGTTTGTAAACTTAATTGCGTTGTTTTTTATTTCGCGCAAATCTCAACAGGTTATGCACTCTTTGTTGGAAATAATGACACATCCAGAACAAGCAAAAATCAAAGATGCAACGCGTGTGTTGCAAACTATATTAAAAGACGAAATTACAAAAATTGATAATAACTTTAAATCTATGTCTGAAACTTTGGAAAATCAGATTGCGCATACAAATGAAATTAAACAGGTTCTTGGCGAACAAAACGATAAATTGGTGGCAACCGCGGATGAAGCAACCAAGAAAATTGTACAAATGTCGCAAAGACTGGACAACACTGTTGATGGATTAAGCAGTATAGTTTCATCAAGTGTATGGACAGATGTACAACATACAACCGATAATTTTTCTGCGACAATGGAAACTTTGTTAAATAAAATATCAGACACATCAAACACAGCCACAGAAAATGCCGTACGCGTTCAGGATCAAATAAATCAATGTATTGAAAACGAAAAGCAAATCAGTGAACAATTACAAAACCATTTCAATACAAACACTGAAAACATGGATAAATTGACCGCATCTGGAAATGCGCTGCAACAACAGTTAACAGATTTAAGTGCCAGTGTCACATCAGGATTTGAAAATGTGACAAATGCATCAACAAATTACGATGAAACGATGCATCAAAACGACAAATTATTAAGTGATTATTTGACCAAACTTTCTGAATTTACAAAACGCGCAGGCAAAGAATTAACGCGCCAGGTTAACACTATGACAGAAACAGCAAATGTTGTCGGCGCAAATGTTCGTTTGGCAGAAACCTCTATTGATAAACAGTTAAGAAAACTTGAAAGTGCAATCGAGGCATTAAATAATTCTACAAGCAACACGACAGATTCTGTTCGCGGAATATCAAACGAATTATCCGGATTAACAAATCGTTTTGATTCTGAAATTCACGAATTTTCAACCGGGGTTGTAAAAGAAATCAAGGATGTTTCAGGCGTCGCAAATAAAACATTGGAAAACACTAAATCTGCGGCAACTGAATTTGCAAATTCTGTAAAAAGTATGGGTGTAGGCGTTCGTGAAACATTGATTGAAATGAACAAAGCGCACACACAATTGTCCGGACAGTCTGAAAATTTGATAAAGATGTCTGTCGAAACAACAGAACAATTAAAGCCATTATCTGAATTGATTGAAAAATATTATGCAGCCCTGCCCGATTTGGCGTCTGGTTCGCGTGATATGAGCGAAAATTTGAATACTATCGTAAATACATTGGTTGAAAAAATAGAATTACTGAAAACATCAATTTCTGAATCGTTGGAAAAGATAAATTCTTCATCGACTCAATTGGGTAATTTGGCGGGTGAATCGCGTCAACAAATGATAGATTTAATGTCCGATTATGCCAAGGCTGTCGATGCAATGCAAAGTTTGAATAAACAAATGATGGTTGCACGTGCATCTGCACCGATGGATGCAATAAAAGTTGCACCAAGCGCATCTTTCAAGCCAATCAGCACAAAAGATTTCTTGGCACAAACAGATAAATTATTTGAAAAACTTTATGAACAAGCCGTTGATTTAACGCGCGCTTCGAATGCCGAAATTCCAGAAATTGTTTGGAATAAATATAACAATGGCGACACCAAGATATTTGCAAAATGGTTGGTAAAAATGTTTAATGCAACCGATAAAAAGCAAATACGCGAATTGATAAAATCTGACAAGATATTTAATTCCCAGGCAACACAATTCGTACGCAATTTTGAAAAGATATTAAGCGGCGCAGAACAAACTAACGATGCTGACAAAGTTAAAACCGCCCTGCTTAAAACTGATTTAGGAACCATATACGCCGCACTGGCAAAGAATATATAAATAAAACGGCACAGAAACGTGCCGATTTTTTATTTTACAAATAACTGTCTTTTTGATAAAATTCAAACTGAATCCAATGGGAATTGGCTTCTGGGACTTAGAACATCCCATGTTTAGACGGCACGTGTTGTGTCGTAATCCGCCGTGGTGCATTTTGCATCACACCCTGACATATTGGTCGGGGTGCCACATTTGTGGGGCATTTCTAAACATGCTGTTCTAACCCCCGACCGCCCTTTGGACGGTCTTTTTGTTTATTAAAACCGAAAACGGGAGGGGATATTGAAAAAAGTGTTTTTTATATTTGTTATATTAGTACAAATTCCAAGTATTATTTGGGCAGATACTTGCCCCGCTGGATATCAACCCGCAGAATACGAAGTTTTGGAATATATCGAATCTACAGGTACACAATATATAGATACAGAAATTATACCTTCAACTAATAATTATATTATAAATACCACAATAACTCCTCTTATTGCTGACGTAAATGTTTTAGTTGGCGTGGCAAATAGTAGTAAAGGTTATCCAGGTATATTAATCAACGGTACGGGTATATTTAGATATGGGAACCAAAATTTTCAACATATATCGCCTTCTTTTGTACAAAATACTAAATATGCTTTAACTTTAAGTGAAAAGAAATTAGTTGTAAATGGAATAGTTTATACAACAACCGATCCTTCATATGAAGGGAATATAGAATATAGTATATACCTTTTTGCAAGAAATAATGGGATAGATGGTGTAGGAAATCAAGCGACAATGAGATTATATAGTTATAGTATTAGTAATGGAGCACAGATTATACAAAACCTTATCCCAGTAAAACGTGCGTCAGATAATGTAATTGGTATGTACGACACAGTAACGAATACATTCTTTACAAACGCAGGTACTGGCACATTTATTGCAGGACCGGAAACATATGAAAGTATTTATGGTAATGGAAGCGGATGCAAAGTTTGCCCTCCAAATACATATAAAGATATATCAGGGAACGTTCCGTGCACATCATGTCCATCAACAACGTTTTCGAAAACTGGCGCAACCAGTATTAATGATTGTGGTCATGTAATGCATGTTGGTGATAAAATATATTTCCTGGGATCACAAAAATTAACAACACCTGCATTACATGTTCGTATGCCAGACGGCACAATTTATTATGGCAGTTTGTATCAACAAATAGAATAAATTGTTTTTATCTTTGCATACAAATATTTTAGTAAAACAACCGCCACAAAGGCGGTTTGTTTTTATTTGGTATGTTGTGCCACTGAATTCATAAACGCACGCAGACGGTCATCAAAAGCAACCAAATTCTGATTACAATTCACAATATGATCAATATTGACGCGTGCGCGTTTAAAATCATCCATATTGCAAGTGTTTTGTTTGCGAACATCCAAATCGTTTGGCATATTTTGACGGCTTTTTGCAATTTCAAAATTATTCCATGGCGGCATAAACCATAACACACGAAAATCATATACATGTCGCCAATCATGACGTTTAAACCAAGACATTAATTGACGAACATATTTTGGTTGAATCACATCATAAACCAGATTTTGCTCCCAGTGTTTTTTGATTTCAAATTCTGGCACACCGTAAAGCCATTTTTTATCACCAGGTTTCCAAAATTTTTCATTAACAAAAAGATATGTTGCGAATTTTTCTTCTTCAAAATATTTTTCATCCCGGAAATAATATTCAACCCCATCTGTTTCACCATCGCGCATTTGACGTGTTGTTGCAGATTTTAAATTATAAAAAGCACCATTTGGTAAAATATTTTTAATAAAATAAGATTTTCCACTGCCTGATAATCCGGTACAAAATAAAACTGTTTTTTTCATATTTTCCTTTACAAAACAGCCCGCAAAAATGCGGGCCATATTTTAATCTTCCAAGAAACTGCGCAATTTACGTGCACGTGTCGGGTGCTTTAATTTATTAAGCGCCTTTTGTTCAATCTGACGGATACGTTCACGTGTCACACCGATATATTCACCAACCTCTTCCAATGTGCTGGTTTTGTTAGTAGACATACCAAAACGTTGACGCAAAACTGTTTCTTCTTTTGGATCCAATTCAGAAAGAATTTGTGTGACGATTTTACGCAAATTCTTTTGTGCCGCAGATGTGAACGGATTTTTAGCCGTTTCATCGGCGATAATTTCAATACGCGAACTGTCATCTTCGCTGCCAACTGGGGCTTCCAAAGACATTGGTTTCAAATTAACCTTCATAGCCTTGTGAATCTTGTCCACCGGCAAATAAATAATTTTTGACAATTCTTCTGCGGTTGGTTGACGTCCATATTTATGCATAAATTGACGCGATGCACGTTGAATCTTGTGTATATTATCAATCATATGCACCGGAATACGAATTGTGCGCGCCTGGTCTGCAATGCTGCGCGAAATACCTTGTTGAATCCAGTTCGTTGCGTATGTAGAAAATTTATTACCCAAACGATAATCAAATTTATCAACTGCCTTCATCAAACCAATATTTCCGTCTTGGACAAGGTCTGAAAAATCAAGTCCCAAACCACGATTGCTGGATTTCTTTGCAAATTTAATAACAAGACGCAAATTTGCTTCTATCATTTCGCGTTTGGCACGTGCCGCTTCGGCTTGACCACGACGAACCAATTCAACAACCTTTTTATATTCAGATGTTGGCTGACCTGTTTCTTTCGCAATTGCAGTGATATCTTCTTGAATCTTTAAAACATCAGCCTGGTGTTTTGTAGCAAAGTTTTGCCATGCAGCGCTTTTGTTTCTGGTTAATTTCTTAACCCAGTTGCGATTTAATTCATTTCCGGTATATTCTGCCAAGAAATCTTCGCGTTTAATCTTGCAAGCCAATGCCAAACGCAACATCTTGCCTTCCAATCCCATCAGTAATTGATCGCGTTGTGTCAATTTTTCCATAATTTCGGCGATTCTGTCATCATTAAGGCGGATTTTGCCGACATATTCAAACAATTCAACGCGCAATTTATTATATTTCTTTTCCAGAACATCATCAGGTTTAGATGAAGTTAACAAATTATCCAGACGTTTTGCCTGCAGTTTTTGCATGCTTGAAAATACGCGTTTAATTTTAGTGAACAAGTCTGTAATCATTGGCATCAAAGAATCTTCCATTACTGGAATTGGCACACCGGAGGAACTGCGTTGCCCGTCTTCTTTTTTGCCATCTTCGTCTTCATCCAATTCTTCGTCATCATCGTCTTCGTCATTTGATACAGAATCTTCCAACGCATCCAAATCATCATCATTTAAATCATCAACCTGGTCAACACCTTTGGATTTTAATGTGTCCGCCAATGCCGCCAATGATTTTTGTTCGGATTCACTGGAATACATAACTTCTAAATTAACGATGTGGCGCAAACGAATATCGCCGTTTAATAATTGTTGATACCAATCCAACATAGCCTGGATTGTCATAGGGCTTTCACATAAACCATAAACCATCAATCTGGACGCAGCCTCGATACGTTGTGCGATTGCAATTTCACCGGCAGCAGTCAATAATTGAACTGTTCCGATTTGTTTAAGATACGATTGAACAGAATCTTGAATACCAAGAACCAGATTTCCTGTTGAACTGCGTTCCAATTGTTTCGCATAGTGTTCATAATCGTCATCGTTAACATCAACCTGTTCTGCATCCGCATTTAATAAATCACGGGTTTTATCACGGTTGTAATTTTCATCATCTTCTTCGTAATATTTTTCCATATCACGTGTGAATCTGTCACTGCCGGTTTCTAAGATTTCCAATTCCAAATCTTGTTTAAAGAATTCAAGAACTTCGTCTTTTTCTTCGTCTGGCACTTCGTCAGCTTGAATAGCGGCATCAAAATCCATCTGGGAAAGGTAGCCCACTTCATTTGCAGACAATGCCAATTCTTTCAAACTTTCTGGTAATGAATCAATCAATAATTTTGTTGCTTCATCTAGTTTTTTAGTCATAAAAAAACCTTTGATTTATGGGTGTGAAACATAAAAATACTTATTTTGCGGCCTTGCGTTGTGCCTTTTCAACCGCTTCATGCAAAGCAGATTCAGAAACCAAACCCAACACAATCGGGCTTTGAATTTGAATCGCTGAATAAGATTTATGTGTTTTTTCACGAATAGATTTCACAGTTGGATTTGTGCTGCGCATTAGGCGTGCAATTTGTCCATCTGTTAAATCAGGATAGTTTTTTAAAATCCATAAAACACCACCCAAACGGTTTTGACGATGTAATTTTGGTGTGTATCCAACGCCTTTTTTGTTTTGTTTCTTTTGCGCTTCAACAATTTCTTCACGCAAAGTTAAACGTGCATCAGGATCCGCTTCGCATCTTTCGATATCTTCGCGTGTGACCTGGCCGTTAATAATTGGGTTTAAACCTTGCATTTTATTAGATTCTGCATCGGCAATATTTTTAACTTCCAATTCGTGCAAACCGCAGAATTCGCCGATTTGTTCGAATGTCAAAGCTGTGTTTTCTATCAACCAAAGTGCGGTAGATTTAGGCATATATGGATAATTCATGGATTTTCCCTTTGTTAAGACGCGTTCTAATATAGCACAAAATGCGCTATATTCAAGCAGTTTTTTTAAAAAATTTTTATAAATCTATATCCCATGTTGTCCCATCAGGAGCATCTTTTAAAACTATACCGTTTTTCAGCAATTTTGCGCGGATTTCGTCGGCTGTCACCCAATCTTTATTTTGTTTGGCTGTTGCACGTTCGGCTATAGACTTTTCAATATCTTGTTCTGTTATCCCGTTTTGATGCAAAGTATTTGTTTTAATCTTGTTAATATAATCTTCTGGATTTTGTTGTAATATATTTAAGACACCAAACAATTCTTTGATTTTTGCGGATATTTTTTGCAAATCGTATTCAGTTGTTTTCTTTGCAAGTTCCGAATTGATAAAATTAAACCAACCAAAGGCAGATGCAATGACTTCCAAGGTATTAAAGTTATCATTCATCGCCTTTTCAAATTCAACAACAATTTCTTGGATTTTTGCGTCTGTTTTGACAGAGTCTGCATTTGAAAAATCACGATTTTTCAATGCAGCAAACACAGAATACATTTTGTAAACATGTTTCAAAGATTCTGGCAACAAGGCATCTGTGATATCAATGTCTGCGGAATAAGTATTTCGCAACAAAGCAAATCTTATTGTATCGGCATCGTATTTTGCCAAAACATCTTTCAAAAGTATGCCATTATTCAAAGATTTACTCATCTTTTGACCGTTAACTTTGACCAGGCC
Organism: uncultured Pseudomonadota bacterium; assembly: GCA_900321105.1. Taxonomy (GTDB): domain Bacteria; phylum Pseudomonadota; class Alphaproteobacteria; order Rs-D84; family Rs-D84; genus Enterousia. Next base: position 17,123 of record OOHL01000006.1, read on the forward strand.
GCAATGAATCCAATATTTTGCAAATTGTTTTCCGGTCAAAGCTTCTGATTGTGCAATTTCATTTTCATGATGTGGAAAAACCAAATCACGTCCCCCGCCATGAATATCTATCTGTTCGCCAAGGTATTTAAGATTCATAGCACTGCATTCAATATGCCAACCCGGGCGTCCCATTCCCCATGGTGATTTCCATGCGATTTCACCAGGTTTTGCGGATTTCCAAAGTGCAAAATCCAAATCATTTAATTTACCCGGTTCAACGTCTTTTCTGACCCCTGTATCATTTTTATCTGTTTGAATATGTGATAATTTCCCATATTCAGCAAAACTGTTTAAACGGAAATATACATCGCCGAATTCGGAAACATAAGCATGCCCAGAATCTATCAATTTTTGAACAAAGTTGATTATATCATCAATGCATTGTGTTGCGCGTGCCATAATTGATGGGTGTGCATTACCTAAATCATCCATTTCTTTGTCAGTTTGTGCCATATATTTTTCGGCAAAATCTATAGGGTTTTCACCGGTTTTAGCGGCATTATTTATAATTTTATCGTCTACATCAGTATAATTACGAACGTATTTAACATCGTAACCCAAATAACGCAAATAACGTGTTATCACATCAAAAACAACAGATTGATAAGCATGTCCAATATGCGCATCACCAGACACCGTTATACCACAGGCATACATTTTGACTATTCCTGGTGTCAAAGGCACGAATTCTTCTTTTGTCCTGGTTAATACATTATAAACTTTTAACGACATATTTTTTCCTTTTTATTTTCTGGAATAATAGTAAATCAAGATGAATAATGCAAACAATATGTTTGCCATAAAACAATCAGCGACAACAGTAAAAATTGATAAATAAAATTGTCATAGGCTTATTATGCCAAATTTTTAATTAACAGTCAAAACAAATCTAAGATTCGTATTCGCGCCCCAGGTTTTGCAGAATGTTTGCAATTTCACCAAAAGCTGTCTGTGTTCCCGGTTTCCATCCCTCGATAATTTTGATGGTATTTACAACACTGTCCATTTCTTCATCAGACAAATCAGATATTTTGCGCGTTGGGTTAACCCCGGTCATATTAAAAAGATGTTTTTGATAAAGAATTGGGTCATTATTATCACAAAATGGTGCATATTTATGCAATGCCGCAGCAATAGACATATTTGAATAAGTTTCTGTTTTTAATAATTCACGCAACGCAATCATGCCTGTTTCTTCATTTGGAAATACCGCAAATCCACCAGCATCGCCACATGCACCCATTTTGCGTGCAAAAGGTCCGGGACGTAATGCACCAGGGTTTTGATTACGCCATGTTCGCGAACCAGAAACACGAATAAATCCAGAACCATCAGGACGTATGTATTTAACATTTTTACCTTCAAACGATTGTATTTCAAAATGAATATCTGATTTTTTATAACCAAGTTCTTGATTTATACTATCCTTTATCAATAAATTTTTCGTGTAATGATTTGAAAGGTTTTTATCAAAAACCAGCGGTTCTACCATGTATTTAGAAATTTCAATATTGAATTCGATTTTGTTAAATTCATGCAAATTCTGTTTCGTACTATGAACACCCTTTGCAAAGAAAGGTAAACCAATCAACATATAGGTATAAAATATTTTCTTGTATTTCATTGTCATAGCCTGGCAAATTTAAAGGACAAAATGCTAAAAGTCAAACAAAAATGAATAAAAAATAAAATCGGCAAAAGCCGATTTGATTTTTATGGCGGAGCGTGTAGGATTTCCCTTGTTTTACTTCGGGTATATTCGTAAGGCATTTGTTGCATTTTATTTACAAATGCCTACTCATATTGAACCTATACAACTGTGTTGTGTTGGATTCAAACCAATCGACACACGATAAAAATAAAATCGGCAAAAGCCGATTTGATTTTTATGGCGGAGCGTGTAGGATTTGAACCTACGGACCGCGTTACCACGGTCACGGATTAGCAATCCGCTGCATTTACCCCTCTGCCAACGCTCCGGTTGTTTTTCTTCGGCTATGTGTCCAGGTTGAAATATTTCAACATCGCGTGTCATTGCAAAGAACTTTTTTGCGCGTTCTGCAACTAATTCATCAACAGGGATATCTTTCAATTCGTTCAATGCATCCGCGACTGATTTTGCCAACAATTCCATCGTCGTTTGCCAATCTTTGTGTGCCCCGCCCGATGGTTCGTTTATGATTTTATCAATCACATTTAATGATGCCATATCGCGTGCAGTTAATTTAAGTGCCGTTGCAGCCTGGGCTTTGAATTTGTTGTCTTTCCATAAAATACTTGCACAAGATTCAGGCGCAATAACCGAATAAATCGCATTTTCTAACATCATTACACAATCACCCGTACCAATTGCAATTGCACCGCCAGAACCACCTTCGCCGACATTAACGGCCACATAAGGTGTTTTAACTTTCAATCCCATTGCAATTGTTGAAGCAACAGCCTGAGATTGACCGCGTTCTTCGGCGGCACCGCCTGCAAATGCGCCAGCCGTATCAAACAAAGATACTATCGGCAAATCGAATTTTTCAGCCAATTTCATCAAACGTTGCGCCTTGCGATAGCCTTCTGGATTAGGCATACCAAATCTGTGTTGTTGACGCGTTTCGATTGTTCGACCTTTTTCTTGCCCGATGATTACAGATGGAATACCGTACCAATACCCTATACCACCACCCATTGCAGCATCTTCACCAAAACATCTGTCGCCTGCAAGATATGTCCATTTATCAACAATTCCATTCACATAATCAAGAAAGTGGGGTCTGTTTTCATTTCGCGCCAATAAAACCCTGTCATATTCTGGGGTTTTGCCTACATCGCGTGATTTCTTTGGGGTATCAAACTTAGGTGTTTTTACATCGATAACCTTTGGTTCGGCATCTTGTTTTGTTAACACAGTCAATACGCGTTCCAAGGTTTCTTTTAATTCAGAACGATTAACCACAATATCAACCATACCATGATCATACAAATAATCAGCCGTTTGGAAATTAGATGGCAATTTTTCATGAATATTTTGTTCAATAACACGACGCCCCGCAAATCCAATGCGCGCGCCTTTTTCCGCAATATGTATATCACCCAACATTGCAAACGAAGCAGTCACGCCACCAAAGGTCGGATCAGTCAGAATCACAATATAAGGCAATTTATTTTCATGCAACTTATTTACCGCAGCTGTTGTACGGGCCATTTGCATTAATGACAAAATATTTTCTTGCATACGGGCACCGCCACTGCAAGTGACCATAACAAAAGGATTTTTTAATTCAATCGCATGTTCAATACTTGCAATAATAGCATCCCCGGCTGCGCGCCCCATAGACCCCATCATAAAATCACCGTTCATCACACAAACGGTTGAATCAATGCCGCCTATTTTACCATCAGCAGCAGATATAGAATCATTTGTTCCGGTGTCTTCACGTGCTTCTTTTAATCTTTCTTTGTATGTAATTCTGTCTGCAAAGTTTAATGGGTCATCACTGACAATTGGTAAATCTAATTTCTGCCAATTTATATCATCAAACAGCAAATCAAATCTTTGTTTCGGGTTCATTATAAATGCACGTCCACAACGCGGACACACATAATGATTATTTTTATAATCTTTATAGAAAACCAATCGACCACAGGCTTCGCATTTAATCCACATCAATCTGCGAACACGTTCATATCTGTCGCGGTTATGGTTTGTAATTCCTTTTGACATAATTTATCCATTCATCTTTTTAGTTAATTCGCGGCTTGGTTTAAATAAAATAGTTTTATTAGCATCCAAATGTATTATTTCACCCGTACTTGGGTTATAGCCGTTTTTAGTAGCACGTTGACGCGGCTGAAAAGTTCCAAATCCGCGTATTTCAATTCTGTCATCATTTGCAACGGCAGATTTCATTTCATTCATAACACAATCCAATATAGCCATTGCATCACTGGTTCGCATATTCTTGAATTGAACTTGCAAAGTTCTGATAACATCCGAACGTTTCATAGTAAATTATCCTTTTATTCTTTATGTCACTTATTATGATAGCATATTTTAGAAAAAATAAAGCAAATTATTCATTATCAAAAATTAAGAAAAGCGTCTTATACAAAATTCCGCAGAATACTGGTAAAATTTTAAGTATCAAAGGAAGAAAAAATGCACGAAGAAACACTTAATTTTTGTAATAATTTACCATTGATTGGCGATATGGCACCAAAATTTAGTGCAAACACCACCAATGGTCCGATAAATTTTCCAGAAGATTATCGCGGTCATTGGGTTATATTGTTTTCGCATCCGATGGATTTTACGCCTGTTTGTACGACTGAATTTTTATCGTTTCAATCTATGATACACGAATTTCAAGAACTGGATGCAGAAATTATCGGATTATCTGTTGGGGCAATATCTTCGCATTTGGCCTGGTTTCGGTCCATTCACGATGAAATAAATTTCAATGATTGGAAAAATGTAGATATAACATTTCCTGTTATTGCAGACATCGATTTACACGTTGCGAAATTATACGGTATGATTCATCCGAATACTTCGGACACAAAAACAGTCCGTGCGGTTTTTATAATTGATCCGCGTGGAATTATTCGAACAATTTTGTATTATCCACAAACCACAGGCCGCAATTTAATTGAAATCAAACGCATTTTAATTGCCTTGCAAACAACAGATTCTTTTGGTGTGTCAACACCTGCGGATTGGATACCAGGAAACCCAGTTATTGAACCAGCGCCACAAAACATATCAGAAATAAAAAAACGATTAAAAAACAAAGACAAAAACATTGATGTTCAATCTTGGTATCTGACTTTTCGTAAAATAGATGAAAAGAAAATTTACGATAAAATCAAAAAGAAAAAGAATTAAAACTTTAATGGCATATCGCGCAAATTCATCGGTGCCGCCATACTTTCAGGATGCCAACGATATTTTTCCACATCAATTCGACCGTCCGCCGTAAAACCGACACCTTCGGATGCCAGCATATCGTGTTGCACCTTTTCCCATTGACCATCCCACAAGCGACCATCTGCAAAAGTCACACGATGCCACGGGCGATTATCAGTTTCACAAACCGCACTCATCGCGAATCCAACAAATCGTGCCATACGCGGACGCCCCAGAATTTTAGCGATATCACCATATGTCAAAACATATCCCGCTGGGATTCTTTCGACAATATCATAAACCTGCTGATTAAAACTTTTCATGGATTTATTATAAAACAATATCTGCAATTTGTCACAAGAAATATTTGCTAAACCACAAAAAATGTTTTAGCATTTGAAAAAGGATGGCAAATGCAAAAATTGGACGTCTCTCAAGTAATGAAACTATCTGATAAACTGGAACACGAGGTATGGATAGTGACATTAATACAATTGAATAACCACGACAAACTAGAAGAATTTTTAAAACTTATCAATAAAACCAATTTATTAGATGAAGTGTTACAAAACACAAAAAAATCCAGGATCAGATAAAAGCATTTGATTTTTTATTCAAAACAAATATAATACCAACACGAAAACGGAGATGTGGCAGAGCTGGTTGAATGCGCGCGACTCGAAATCGCGTATACAGGAAACTGTATCGGGGGTTCGAACCCCTCCATCTCCGCCATAAATAAAAAGCGACCCTTGTGGTCGATTTTTTATTTATGTTGATTATTATACTTTGGGGCATTTTATTTATGTAAAAAAACACTTGCGTTGGGGTGTCAATTTTTTCTAAGATAACATTATAAAAGGAAACGGAAGGGTCACAAAAATGCAAATTTTGCACAATTTTTGGCGTATTTTACGGGCAACATGCCTGGTGGTGCCTTTTGCATTATTTTCAATAAATGCCTTTGCAGAATGTGATGTTGGCGATACTAGTAATGCAATATTAATTCCTGATGGAGATTTAGATCTGCCAAGTTTTGTTTACGACTATACAGGTGAAAGTTATCCAAATGCAGCAACATACCCTTATTCTGCGTATTTGCGAAAAGAAGGTATTGTAACCTATACTAGCAACACTTCTGTAAAACCTGCCGCAGGCAAAATGGCAGAATATAACGCGGGCCAGACCTGGTCTGTTCAATTTGAAACAGGAACGATATCAGGGTATGCATCTTGTGCAGGAAACAGTTCAAAAACTTCATATACTTATCCATGGGGCAGCGCATTTAGTGGATGTATTTGTTCCATAAACAATACGGATTGGTATTTTGCAAAAAAAGTTGGTACCTCTTCTGGATGGGAGGCACAAATAACAGAATGTTATCAAAGATGCGCCCATACTTGCGCTGAATATGTGAGAGATAATACTTCTTCTATGAGAACCAAATTATTTGGCAGTGTGGAAGAAGAATGCCCACTTGTTTCATCTACCCCGATACAAACAACATATACCATTACATATGACAACAATGGCGGTTATGGATGCTCTGACACAACCTATACTATTGAAAGCGGCACGACAATTTGTGTTCCAACCCGCGATGGGTTCAGATTTGATGGATGGATAGAAACCACAACTACCGATATGTATATGGGTGGCGAAAACGCACCACTAAGTAATTTAAATCTGGAGGCACAATGGACACAATTATACACAATTTCTTATGTTTTGGGTGATGGTGGAACGGGTTGTACAAATGAAACATTTACAAGCACAGCGACTGTTTGCAGCGATCCAACGCGCAGTGGATATGTTTTCGACGGATGGACAACCACACCTGGCGGTGAAATGGAATATGTTGGTGACGAAACCATAACACAAACAGACATTACATTATACGCCAGATGGTTAATTGAATATTGTTCCGATGGTTATTATAAAAATGGCGACACTTGCACCCCATGCCCCGTTACATATCCAAATTCCAGCGACGAAAACAATAGCGATATAACAAAATGTTATGCAACTTTGGAATACATCAATTATTGTGCACCAGATAAGACAGAATGCAAAGCAAAACCTGCAATATATCATTATTCATCTGAAAGCCCGGATTACTATACACTTGCTGATTTATTGACACCATCTGATTCAACAGGATACACGTTTTCTGGTTGGTATTTAAACAATGAATATACCAGCGAACAAATCGTTAATGGTTCCGCATTATCTGGCAATCAGACATTATATGCCAAATGGACAGCAAAAGAACAAATGCTGACATATTACATATATTGTGATTCAAATTATGCTATCGATTTGGATGTATATGAAAATGTCGCCAGCTATGGTATAACATTCCCATCTGATTTATCATCATGCCCACAAATTGATTCTTATAATTTAAATGGATGGATTTGTGAAAATGCGAATGATTCAACTGAAACTGTTGAATTTGGTAATGTTGTAAACGCAGAATGGACCGCTGATTTCTATGAAGCATCTTGCTATCCAAAATGGACTGACCAATCCACATCATCTTGGGATTGTGTTAATGGGGTGGTGGAAAACAATTCTGATATATATTATCCACGTGGTGCATTGGATTCTGTACAACAAATAAACAGCAGCACTTATTATGATTTTGATGATGACAGTTATCAATTATTAACAGGTTCTTCTAACTCATACAATTTATCACACGCAACAACTGCAAAAAATTCTGGGGACACCGGTTCTTATGCATATCAACAATATTTGGCGGAACTTGATTATTATACATCTGATCAAGGATGGTCTGTGACGTTTGGTAATACAACAATTTCCGGTATTGCGGTTTGTGCAGCGCGCGGTTGGGGAACATATTTGGCGGAAAACGCGAATTCTGGTTCTTCTTTGAAAGGTGTTTTGACAGGGGCTTTCGTTGGATGTGCGTGTTCTTTAGATAAAGAAAGATGGATTGGTGCGGGTCAATTAAGCACAACTACTAATGCATGGGAATCAAATAATACATTTTGCAGAACAAATTGTCCTGCGGCATGTGCTTATGCTGTTGCAACAGATAAAGCATTCCGTGATGCGTTGTTCAATGGGGTTTGTCCAACACCTGCGATTGAAGAACCAACTGTTGAATGTGAAGACGGCGAATTGATTTATGACAATACGTGTGTTGATTCATGCGATGATCGTTTTGAATATAATGGCGTTTGCTATGCAACCTGCCCCAATAATACATTTGCAAAAGACGGTCAATGTGTTGCCAGCTGCGGTGACGATTTGATGGGCATCAATGGTGTTTGTGAAGAAGCTAAATTTATGGTTGAAACAACATCAAATACTGGATATTTTGAATTTACAATATCCGCATCTGGAACTTTCTATATCGATTGGGGCGATGGCAATGTTGAAACCAAGACAATATCATCGCCATCCGCAACCACAATCAGCCATTCGTATAACACAGCGGATTCTTACTTAATTAAATTGTCTGGATTGGCAGACGGTTATTCAACTGCAAATATCACACCAGCAATTGGATTTGGTAATATTGACGGTCAAAGTAATACATCAACTAAAGTTGCAGGTATATACGGTTCCTTGGGTGCAATATTCCCAACAATTGGCAATGGCGACACCTGGGCCAACCAACCAAGATTTTATCGTACTTTCCATCAATGTGAAAACCTGGCCAGTTCTATACCTGTAGATTTGTTCAAGGGAATTGATGGAACACCAGTAAAATATATGTTCTTTGCAACATTTATGGAATGTCCGTTATTATCAGGAACAATACCACCGCATTTATTCAATGGTATTTCTGGCAAACCAAACGCGTATACATTTGATGGAACATTCTCCAAATGCAGTTCTTTAACGGGCGAAATTCCATCAACATTGTTTGAAAATATTTATGGTGAATTAGATGGATCTGAAGATTTCTTGTTCGCCGGGACATTCTGGTCTTGTTCTGGCTTGACCGGCACTATTCCAGAATATATGTTCAGCGGTATAAGCGGTGCACCAACAAAGAAGATGTTTGATTCTGCATTCTATGGATGCAGCGGTTTAAGTGGAACATTGCCAGAACATTTGTTTGATACAATCCGTGGTCCATTGGCACAAGATTCATTCAGCAGAACATTTATGCAACCAGAAGAAACCGCTGGTATGGGTGTATCTGGATGCGTACCGGTTGATTTCTTTAAATACATAACCAATGATAATAATATCTCTGACGGGATGACTGATATATTCACAGATTCCGGTATTACAGAACAAGCACCAGCCGGCTGGTATAAAGTTGATGCACCGTTGGATGAATACTGGTCTGGACACATTGCGTGTGCCGCATGCGAAGCTGGCAAAACATCAGATGTTGGCGCAACATCAGCCGATCAATGCTATATAAAAAGTTGGGAATGCTATTCTGGTGAATATCTGAATATTGAAGGCACCCCGTTCTGTGATGTATGCCCAGAAAACAATTATTGTTATCAAGGCACATGGACAATTAACAATGCTGACGAAAGCAAAATATTGTGTTCTGATACTGTCAGCGCCTATAAACATTCAAACGAAGGCTCGTTTGATGAATACAGTTGTTATGCCAATGTGACATATGTGTTTAATGATGGTGATGAAGATGTGACAAACAAGATTAGCTATACAGATGGCGCAAATCCAAATTATTATACACTGAATTTACCAAATGTTGAACGTGATGGATATGTACTGGAAGGCTGGTATACTGATGAAAACTTTGCAAATGGCACAAAAGTTGATAATAATCACCATTTTACAGACGATGCTGTTTTATATGCAAAATGGATAAAGGCTCAATTTGAATGTGAAAGCGGTATGTTATTGCATTTGGACGATAAAGAAAGTTTATGCTTGTCAAACACAAAGACGTCATCTAAATCGTTAGTATTTGACATTGACGGAAACCGTTATTATTTACAAATAACAGATGACACCAGTGTACCTGTGCACAATAATTCAAATATAAAAATGCATATATATTACAATGGGCATGAATATAATATCCATGATGCCTCTATAAATTAAAAATCCGCCATATTGGCGGTTTTTTTAAACATCAAAATCATAAGAATTTACCGATTTGGCAATCGCCGCAACCAGTTTATTTTGATGCGCATCCGATTTAAGTAATTTTTCTTCATTTTTATTGGATAAATGCCCCAATTCAATCAATGCACCAGGCACAGTCGAACGCAATACCGCAAACGGGGCATGACGAACAGATGGTCCCTTTTGTTGTTCAATTGATGCGTTTTTCATTGATTTTGCAACACCGTTTGCATATTCTTCGCTTAATTCAGCAACCGCGCGTTGTTGCAACGATGAAAGTGCAACACGAATATCCTTGGAAAATTGTTCAAAGCCATCAACGTCGATTTTGTCCGCGGCGTTTTCAGAATCCGCCAATTTTTGTGCTTCTTCGTCAGATGCTTTTTCAGACAATGTATAAATTGAAAAACCCTTCATATCACGACTAGGATTTGCATTTGCGTGCAATGATATAAACAAATCAGCATGCTTTTTTTCCGCAAATTCTGCGCGTTCACCCAGTTTCAGATAAACATCCGTTGAACGTGTTAAATATGTTTTATAACCACTTGCTGTCAAAGTATTTTTAAGTTTCTTTGCAACAGATAACACAACTGTTTTTTCCTGGGTTCCACCCTTGCCTATGCAGCCCGGGTCTTTACCACCATGTCCGGCATCTATAACAATTATGCGTTGTTTAGTATTTGTTGATTTGGTTTCCGTCTTTAATGCAACAGCATCAGCTGTTTTTACTGTTGATGCAGCAACATTTGAAATACCAATCCCGGTTCCTGATGCAAAATCAATAACCAAACGATAATCATTATCGCCATTTGGTTCCAAAACCATAATTTGTTTTTTATCAATTGCATCTATCAATCCTGTTAAAGATGCAGATATCTGCAAAACAGAGCCATCTTGAATCTGTGTAATACGATTTATCAATGTACCATTTGCTAATTTAGTCTGCGCATCTGATTTGCCATTTGTGTTTGATAAATTCACTATTAATTGTTTGTCACCATATGATAATGTGTATGATGGACGCGATGCTGTTTCAATAACCAATCTTGTTTTGCCACCTGGTTGCAAACCAGTTCGCACAGATCGCAACGAATTTGGCGCAGAAAACGCGACACGTGGCGCAATACCAACGACCAAAGCACTGAAACTTACTGTTTTTAAAAGTTGCCTGCGTGTTAATCTCATAGGTTTAATTATATCAAAAAAAATATGCATTATCAAGATAACGCATATGATTTTTTACTTAAAAAACCACCCGAACGGGTGGTTAATTTTATCTGCTGACACAATTTGCAAACGATTGTGCAATAACAGATGTTTCTGATTGTGTTAAAGTTGTGACCGGAACAATATAACATCTTGAACTGTCGCGGATAATAAATACTTTTGTGCCTGTTTTATATGCAGTTTGCATATTATCCATTTGCGCAGAACTTAAAAATGCATTCTGAGTCAATGCATTATTTGTTAGACCTGCCTGAACAACCTGATTTGCAGTTGCGTAATCATATATTTCAGACATTGAAGTGACTTCCATATATATTGACCAATTGCCAGGTTTTTCCGTCGTCGTTGTAGTCGCTGTTGGGAATGCAACATTTGCCATAATAGCAACCGCATTTTGTAAATTAGGTGTTTCGGTTGTTGAAGTCGTTGCATGTTGCACTGTATTTAATTGCAGACTGTCGCCACACGCCAAATTCATACGATTTGTATAACTGGCCAAAACAGCATCAACCGCAGACTCCCAATTTGCCCCCTTGGAATTCAAATCAAGACTAACAACCTTTTCAGCCCATCCCCAAATATTTGCACCAACATTTCCAGCGTTTGCAAAACGTGTCACCATTTCAGCAGAACCACCAGCGACACCAGCACCGCAATAATCCGTCAACATAGATGTTAATTGGCTGTTTGTTTCATTTCCATATGCCAATGCAACAGAATGGCAAGCCATCGCCGCCTCTAACTCACGACGACGTTGTGTACATAAATCAGAATGAGATTTTGTTAATTTGTCCGCCATATTTGCCATTGATAAATAAGACATTAATTCCTGTTGAACATAAGACGGGCAAAGACGTGCCGCAGTGTTCATACCACCAGAACCATTTTTGGTCACAGTATTATATTGTGGCAACAAAATTGATGTGTCTTTTTGCAAACAAAGCAATGCATAATTATACAATTCTGTTTCTGTGGCATACATACAACGTCCTGATGTTTTTCCTGGGACGATCGTCGTATCGCCGCAATAATCAGTCAAACATGCCATAATTTTTTGACGGCATGCTGTATCAACATCTGGTTGTGTAATCATAAAATAAGTATTGCGCTGATTTTGAATATAAGCGTTAACAACACCATTTTGTCCGCGTTGTCCACCATTAGAATAACCAGTCGAAGTCGTATAAACCAGGGCACGCGCAGAATCATTTGCAGTTGTTCCTGCAGACACAGCCATCGTGGCATTTGACATTAAACATGCGCCCATACAACCAAATGCTAATAAAAACTTTTTCATGAAAAATCCCTCTCTGTTAAATAGATTTTATCATATTACGAATTAAAACGCAATAAAACTTTCACATAAAAATACAAAAAAGTTGATTTAAGCAAATAAATTGATATATTTCAAGTATGGTTATGATAAACAACGAAATTTTGACTCAGATTTCTAACGACATTTCTGCCGTAAGGGGGTTTCTTTGACCCGGCTAAAATTCAATCCGAGATAGATAAATTAACTGAAATTTCTAACACCCCAGATTTATGGGATAATCCAGATTATGCACGCGGCATTTTACAGAAAAAGTCCAGCCTTGAAAAACAGTTATCAGAATTAAATTCACTGGAAAGTGAATACAAAAATCTTTGCGATTTATATGAATTATCGCCAGAAGATACAGATATTAACAATGCGATAAACGAATTAGCAAATGCTGCACACAAGGCCAAATTTATCACGCTTTTCGGCGATCCGATGGATAACAATGGTGCATTTTTATTTATTCAATCTGGCGCTGGCGGAACCGAAGCACAAGATTGGGCACAAATGTTATCACGCATGTACACAAGATGGTGCGAAAGACATGGTTTTACTATTGAAACGGTTGAAGAACACCCAGGCGATGTTGCTGGAATAAAAAGTATCACTTTCAGAATCTCTGGCGAACGCGCATTTGGTTGGTTAAAAAACGAAATTGGTGTTCACAGGCTTGTTCGCATTTCCCCTTTTAACGCGAACGGTAAACGTCAAACCAGTTTTGCATCGGTTGATGTTTGGCCTGATGTTGACGACAGTATTGAAATTGAGATAAACGAAAAAGATTTAAGGATTGACACATATCGTGCATCTGGTGCCGGTGGACAACACGTTAATAAAACTGATTCTGCGGTGCGTATCACCCATATTCCGACAAACACTGTTGTCACATGTCAAAATGAACGCAGTCAAATTCAAAACAAAGAAATGGCTATGAAAATGTTGCGTTCTAAATTATATGAATTGGAAATGCAAAAACGTGCAGCCGAAGAAGATGCCGCAAAAGCCGCCCAAAAGAAAATCGAATGGGGCAGCCAAATCAGGAATTATGTCCTTTACCCGTATCAATTAGTCAAGGATGTACGAACAAATGTCGAAAAGACAGATTCTGCCGCTGTATTGGACGGCGACCTTGACGATTTTATGTTAGCAATGCTTGCTCTTTAATAATCATGAAAAAACACAGCAAATATATATCACTTATTACAACATTATACGGCCAAGATGTAAAAATATCTCAGCCTGATTTTGTTGGACTGCACCATCCAATATACATTGCAGAAAAAAATAATGAAAAAAACATAATTAGGTTTTCTTCCAAAGAATGTGCTTCAAGAAACTTTCATGTAAGTAGATTGTTAAGAAAATACGATATACCTGTTCCAGAACTAAGCTTTTACAACTTTGACAACCAATATTTTGAAACATACACTTTCATAGAAGGCAAAACTTTGTACGAAAGGCACCAAGAAGGCATTTCACAAGAACAAATCAAGAACGTTTACAGACAGTTGTGCGACATTTGTTATCGTATGTCTAAAATACCTGTGAAAGAGGCAGAAAACATACATCTTCACACATGTAAAACAGACACATTTTTCAAATTTTTGAACTTTTCACCAAGGGTTATTGGTCATTGTGATTTAAACGATAAAAACATATTACTTGATAAAAACGATAATGTTTGCGCGATTCTTGATCTGGACCAAGTAGAGCTAAAAACTTTTGAATTGATTCTTATAAATCTTTTTGAAGTTGCCAAAGAAAAAGGATATGATTTTAGCGTAGAAAGCATAAAAGATTTTTTCCCGTCTGTGTATCATGAAAAAGCTTTATTAAATCTTTCACAGCAATACGAGATTTACAAAAAAATTGTAAACACCAAGGACAAAATATTAAAAAACAAACAAATATTGCAAACTAAATGCAAATAATTTAAAATACACGTATATTGCACCCATAGCACAACTGGATAATGCGTTGCCCTCCGAAGGCAAAGATTGCAGGTTCGAATCCCGCTGGGTGCGCCATGAATAAAAAAAGACCTTGCTTGGTCTTTTTTTATTCACCTATAAAGCACCGCGGGATCGGTCAGAGCGTCAGCGCATGACCACTCCGCAGACGAACAATTAGAAAAATCATAAAAACGAAGTTAGTAAATACGAGTTTTTATAGATTTTTGTTATTGTTCATCAAGCGCTGGGTGCGCCAAAAATTAAAACGGCGTTTTGCCGGTTTTTTCTTATAAAAAACATATCAAAAAAAACCGGGAATGCATCCCGGTCTTTTTTTAATTTATAAAGCAGTATCAATCAGATACTAAACTTTATTAAAGTTTTTATTTTAAAACAAAATGAACGCTGTATTGTGGTTTTTTATCAGCCCCCAAAGACGCCCTTACAACCTTGTTTGAAGCGACCTGAACAGCCTTGTAAAGATTGTCACGATTCTTGCGTTCTGTTTTGGTTAATTTATCAATTGCATTTGTGATTTCAATTTGAATTTGACGTTTCATAAATCCAGTTTCATCTGTTTCAAAAATACCCGCACTGGATACTTCTGGAACACCTTTTAAGAAACCACGTTTATCAATTGGCAATGTGACAAAGATTGCACCGTTCGAAGCAATCTTTTTACGGGTTTTATAAACCGGGTCATCTGCACTGCGTTCGGTTTCGCCTTCCATAACGACGAATCCAGTAGGAACAGATTCACAAACATATGGTTCAACACCATCTTTCAGCGCAATAATGTCGCCATTATGGACAATCATCATATGTTTTGCACCACCGCGTTCCATTGCCATTTTACCGTTTAACATTTCGGATATAAATTCGCCGTGCATAGGAATTGAAACCTGGGGGTGAACCATATCATAAAATCTTTCGAATTCAGGACGTCCCGCATGACCGGATGCATGCAAATGGTCGGTATCAAAGATTGTAAAGGTTTTTATTCCCATACGCGCCAATTTGTTATAAAGGAACGAAACGTCTTGTTCGCGACCAGGAATAATAATTGCGCTGAAAATCACAGTATCGGTTGGCAATAATTTTAATTCCTTTACGTGTCCGTTGCAAAGACGTGTCAACATTGCGAATTTTTCACCCTGGGAACCAGTAAGAAAAATTGCTTGTTTTTCCGCTGGCAAATCTTTGATTTCATCGAAAGTATAAACATCATCTTTGCCCAGATATCCGTATTCAATACCGATTTCGCGGAATTCAGGCAATCCAACATAAGGCACAGGGTTTGGATTACTGCGTTCTTTGATGCATGCCACACGGCCTGCTGCACGTGCAGCTTCGGAAAACATTTTGATACGCGCCAGACTGCGTGAATAACCAGTAACCAGAACGCGTCCTGGGGCTTTTTTCATAATTTCAGTTAATGTTTCACGAACTTGTTCTTCGGTTGTTTGTGGTGTTTGTCTTTCTGCAGATGTAGAATCACACACGCACGCCAACAATTTCGGATCCGAACCAATTTCAGCCAAACGCGCATAATCCGTAGGTGCTTCGATTGGATTTGCATCATTGAAAGTCCAGTCGCCTGTATGCAAGATTTTACCCGCAGGTGTTTTAATGATTAACATTTGCGCTTCTGGAATCGAATGTGAAACATGGAAAGTTTCAACCGTGAACGGTGCCAAATCCAGTTCTGCACCATCAGCGGCGAATTCAATAATGTCTTTTTCTGGATTATAGTCTAATTCGATACCATCAAATGTGCGGCGCAAGATTTCGGCCGGGAAACGTGTGCAATATATTGGTTTTCTGAACTTTGGCCAAATAAATTTAAGCGCACCGATATGATCTTCGTGTCCATGAGTTATAACGAACGCAACAACATCTTTTTTGTGCTTTTCCAGCCATGTTGTGTCACAATATTGAACATCGCCTGCCCCAATTTCTTCTTCCAAAAAGCCCATACCGCAATCGACAATTAAATATTTACCACGGTATTTATAAACATACATGTTTTGACCAACATGTTCCAAACCACCCAAAGCCATAAAATAGATTTTATCATCATTTTTATCGCTTTCGTGCGCTGGTTTGTCTTCGATTTTTGCAGATTTTGCGATTTTAGTTTCTTTTTCAGCCGTTTTCTTGGTTTTTTTAGTCAATTTTTCTTTTATTTTTTCTTTTAATTTAACCATTTAAAATCCTTTTCAAAAGTTTAACGTTTGCACACCCCGCAATTCATTGCCAATAAAGACATTTCTTTATTTGTAGTGAATCTTTCGGGTGTGCGGCTTTTTGTGTTGTCCCCACAAATCCGGGACAAATCAAGATACAGATTATAAATGTCTGTATTTTTTATCACGTACGCATGATATCGCAATACACACAAAAAATCAAGATAAATATCAATATTGCTTGACAAAGGACATGTTTGTGCTAGATTTCTTACCGTATAACCAAATGGGAAATAAAATGTATTCTAAAAAGAAAGAAAAAAGATTAATCAAACAATTTGAACGCGATAACGCATTGGGTTATCCTTTTCATAAAACCGACAATGAAACGGCGAATCGCGCGGCATTTATTAAACAGTTAATTGCTAATCAAAAATTTGTTGAAACATACAAACAAAACGACAAGAAATTTGAAGAATCTTGGCGTGAAATTTTGAAAAAAATGAACGTATTGGATTATATTATGTTGATATCCATAACATTGTGTGCGGGCGGATTTGGATATTTGGCATCAACAAACACTGATTTTCAATCAAAAACCATCAATCAACACAAAGATGTATTTGTTGTATTATTTACACTGATTGGGTTATTAGCAGGCGTTATAATTGGTTTGCATAACAATGTTGTAACACATCGTATTAACAAACAAAGTGATGTTGATAATTTCTATAACAGAATGATTGTGCGTCTTTTTGATATAATGCGCGAAACATATCCAGATTTAGATGAAAACATGTTGAAACAATGCAATCCAGAAATGGCACGCGTTATAACCGCGATAATGATTGCAAACATGCCAGAATCGGACACACGTACAATTCAAGACATTGCGATACGCATGATGCGCACATTAAGAAACATGGACAACAAGAATAAAATTAGAACATTATCAAACTGTAATGTTGAATTGAAAAATGCATTGTCTATTGTTGAACACAATTTATTGACGAATCCGACATTAAACGAAGCGATTTTATCAATATATCGCGGAAATGTTCCGGCAACGTTTATTCTTGGCAATAATCAGAAAACAAAATAATGAAAATCGGGGCAATGTCCCCGATTTTTTTGTTCCCCCTTTTGGAGTGTAATCTGTCACCACGACCAGTTAAAGTTCTATGTCATGCTGAGCAAGTGTAAACGATCAGGATGACATTGTTTTTTTGATGGGCTGTGATTTCAGAGTGTCTGTTCCCCTCTGCGAAGGGGTGGCACGAAGTGACGGGGGGGTCCTTTCCAAGTATTTGCCCTCTCTTACCACCTGCTGGTCTTCGACCGTACTCCTCCAAAAGAGGAGAACTTTTTTGTGTCAATCAAAAAAATGTGATTTTTTAACTTGCGTTAGTGGGGCAAAATTTTCTACCCTGTGATATAAAGAAGGAAGAGGATTTGTTCAACAAAGCGAAAATTCGCCATTTTTGCCAATTTGTTGTTGTACTGTTTGGTGCATTGGTTGGAGCATTGTGCTTTACACATAATGCAGAGGCTCTTGATCCGGTTATTTCCTGCGAAGTGGCACCGGATTCACTTGGAAGATGTGGACCCGGTTATTTCAAGCTTAATGCACACTGTTGTGAAGAATGCGGAGATGGTAAATATAAAGATGGAATCAATACTAAGATTGCCTGTACCTCATGCCCAGACGGAACTTCAGCTGCGTGGGATGTACACACCACCAGCAGAACCGCAACATCTTGGTCCGCATGCTATGAAACCATGACACCATCTGGTTGTGCCAGTGGAACCGTCAAACGCGTTGCATCCAGTGCCAGTGCATACAGCACAACAACAACAATAGAAACAGCATTAAAACAATCAGCGGGATATTATGTGAACGGAACACAATGCAGTGCCTGTCCAGATCCGACACAATACAAAAGAACCAGTTTCCCAAGTAATTATTATTCCCCAACCACATTGGTAAGTGCACAAAGCGCTAACCCCAGCTTTACAACCACCAGCCCATATGATTGTCTTGCATTATCTTGGTGGGCTGGCCCACGCGGTAAACTGTATGAATATGCATTCTTTCAGCCATCTCCGAGTTTGAAATATGACAGGACCTTTGGATATGGATGGTCGGATGTGAATGCTGGATATTATCTGACCACCAAGGGCGATTGTGGGACATATGCTTATTACCAAGATGCATATGTTTGTACGCCTGGATCATATTGCCCTGGTAAATCGGCGGTTGTATGTAATTCCAGCAACCAAGCCACAGTTCATACCGATACATTTGGTCTGGAATCTTGTCCAAGTGCATATCCAAACTCTTCTGGGGGCGCAACCAGTATAAACAACTGTTATAAATCAAATGTAGCACTAAGTGGTGGAACATTTTTATACCAGACTGGCACGATACGTCAATGTTTTTCAGGTGACTATTGTCCTGCGAGCACCATTACTCGTGCATACTATGGAACGACATATAATATATATCCATGTGCCACAAATGCACAATCAAGCGCCGGCGCATCATATTGTTCATGTAAAACTGGTTATTCCGGTGGTGGTGGAACATCAGACCCAAGTGGTGCAAATTGTACCGCAAATACATACACTGTATCATTTAATGCGAATGGTGGTTCGGGTTCGCCGTCTATATCCAGCAAAACATGCACATACGGTGAAGAGTGTGAAACGGCAACACGGGGAACATTAACAAAATCCGGGTATGCATTTGGTGGTTGGACTACGAATTCAGATGGAACAGGAACATACTATGCCCCCGGTCAAGCGAGTCTCAATTTAACATCAACAAATGGTGGAACAGTCACATTATACGCACGTTGGGCCCCAGTTTATACAATTACATTAAATCCAAACAATGGTTCGCCCACACAATATCTATATGCGGTATCAGATTCAAATTCCACTTACTATCTCAGCTACGGTGTGTATTGTGATGCGAGTGCGCTTATACCTGCCTGGAATGAAAATATTGTGACAACTTGTGGAAAATCGTTGCCAACACGAACCGGGCATATATTCAAGGGATATTATTCTGCGGCCAGCGGTGGTAATCAATTAATAAACAGCGCGGGTTATGAACGCTCTCTGGACGCCACAACAGAAGTGGCAACCGGCAATTATAGTATATATGCACAATGGGAACCTGCTAAATTCACAGTAACAACAACAAGTATGTCTGCTGGGAATGATTTTGGGTTTTATATGTCTGCGGCAGGAACGTTTTATGTTGATTGGGGTGATGGCACGGTTGAAACAATCGACAGAACAAACAATACTGAATATACTTTATATAATCATACATATACAACCGGTGGTGTAAAAACAATACAATTCGGGGGTGCCGCAACAGGGTATAATGATTATGGCTATCCGACCATAACATTTAACGAGGAATATGCGTGTTATACCGATGATTGCGAGGAGAACTGGTCACCCTATATTGCGTCGATATCTGGAAACTTATCGACATTGTTCCCAATGCTGGGAACCAATGAAGGGGATTATCCAAAATTTGATTCAACATTCGCAGAGGCAACGAATCTGACCACCATACCAAATACATTGTTTGCTAATTATACCAGTGGTGCAAACAGTATGTTTCCCAACACATTTGACGGTTGCACAGGGTTAACATCGATACCGGCGGATTTATTCAGTAATATAACAACCGGTGCATACGGTATGTTTTCCGGCACATTTGCCCGTTGCACAGGGTTAACATCGATACCGGCGGATTTATTCAGTAATATAACAACCGGTGCAAACAGTATGTTTTCCAGCACATTTTACGGTTGCACAGGGTTAACATCGATACCGGCGGATTTATTCAGTAATATAACAACTGGTGCAACCAGTATGTTTTCCAGCACATTTTACGGTTGCACAGGGTTAACATCGATACCGGCGGATTTATTCAGTAATATAACAACCGGTGCAACCTATATGTTTTACAACACATTTAAAGATTGCACTAATCTTGGGTGTTCAACCACGGGATGTTCAACCGGAACTGGTTATATTCCACCAAGCACATTTAGAACAGGTATGGGCACTTATAATAATATGTGGCAAAACACATTTTACAATACCAAGCTGGTGACATCATGTCCGTCCGGCACGACACAATATATCACCGGATACGAAGGTTCAAATTCCAGCAATACATGGAACGGAAAGGTATCCTGTGAACCGGTGTATACCATCACATATAAGGATGGTTCAACAACGATGACTGGGTTAACACCAACAACGTATACCGAGAGCAGTTCCACAATAACATTACCAACACCGACTAAATCTGGATATACATTTGGTGGATGGTATAATAATTCTGGATTAACCGGAACAGCAGTCACAACAATTCCGACAGGTTCAACAGGCAATAAAACATACTGGGCAAAGTTGACAGCGAATACATCCGGCGCGATTACACTGGATTCGAAATATTATGCATCAGCCAGTGCAACATCCGGAACCGCTGCAACATCGGCGGCCACACCAACCCCAATTTATACAGTATATGGCACCGGTGTTTATTCTGATTCAGCGGCAACAACCGCGATAACATCTATCACAAAACCAACACTTAACGGTCGTGTATTCCAGGGATTTTACACAACAAAATACAGTGGCGGAACCCAGGTTATTAACGCATCTGGCACAATTTTAGACGCCGCAAAAACACAAATTGCAACATCCGGCGGAACAGCAACATGGTATGCACGCTGGGCTAATTGTGGTGCCGGGTATTGGTGTTCTGGTGGAAACAAGACCGCGTGTCCAACCGGATACACGTCTGGCGCAAATGCAACCGCACAATCACAATGTTATGTCCACTGCAATGCCGGTCAACATGTCGCAGTCAGAAATGGTTTGTGTGTCAGCACAACCGCAACTGGCGCAAACCCAAATTGGTACACAACTGCAGGACATAATGTTTATTACGGACGTTTATCGCAAGTTAATTATTGTATGCAAGGATATTCAACGTCTGGCGATAACAACGCAGACCACGATAACATAAATGATTGTAAAATGACTGTGCCGGCGGGGTCTGTGGTGTCTTCAACAACGATGCCTGTGCGTTATATTAAGGTTAATTCAACCGGATCTACATCTAATACCGGTTCACACATGGTTGAAATTCAGGCGTTTGAAGCCAATGACGGAACCGGAACCAATTTATTGTCCGGCAAAGGCAGCTCAACATCGTTGAAAAAAGCAACCGATGGTTCGTGGACGCGTTCAAATTATGCATCCGGCAAACCAATGACATGGGATTTAGGTTCAACACAAAATGTCGGTTCTATCAAATTCGCAATGTTCACCGATGGACGTATATATCACGATGTTGTGATATCTGTATCAACCGATAATACCAATTGGACAACCGTTTGGGGAACATACGAAATGCCAACAGATGCGGTATCTACATCTGTGGGCGAATTGATTGTGTTATCTGGCCCAGTCACACAATGCGCCGCCGGAACATATAAATCAAATTCCGAAACAATATACTTGGGACAAACAACGACGGGCTCTTGCAATAATTGTTCGGATTTGCCTGGTGTTTCGCCAACCGGTGGTACATATACATCAATCGATGATCGCGATGCAGATACAACATGTCAATATACTGCACCTGATAAAACAATACCAGGATGTTCAA
This sequence comes from uncultured Pseudomonadota bacterium, assembly GCA_900321105.1. GTDB lineage: Bacteria > Pseudomonadota > Alphaproteobacteria > Rs-D84 > Rs-D84 > Enterousia. The sequence goes on from OOHL01000006.1 coordinate 39,549, forward strand.
CAGTGACAACAAATACTGTCACTTATACTGGTTCTGCATGGCCTGCAACAACATATACGGTTACCGCAGCAAATGGATATTCTGCTGCAAATAACAATACCGCATCCGCAACATGTAATCCTAATGTGTACACGGTGACATTGGATAACCAAAGTGCAACCAGTGCCGGAACAACCGCATATTATTATGAATACGCCAAACATAATCCGTGCTATTTCTATACTGATTCCGCACATACAACATGTTTGGGGCCTAATGGTTATACAATAACAAAACCAACAAAAACCGGATATACTTTTGGTGGATATTATACCGGAACTAATGGCAGTGGAACACAATATGTTAATGCATCTGGGACATGTGTGAATAACCGCTGGAACCAGGTTGGCAACATAACATTGTATGCATACTGGACACCAAATACATCGGGTGCAATCACATTGGATTCTAAACGTTATGCGACATCGTCAGCTACATCTGGCACAGCCGCGACTACGGCTGCGGCACCTAGCCCGATTTACAGCAAATATGCAACCGGCATGTATTCTGATTCAGGCGCAACAACTGCGATTACATCCATCACAACTGCACCGGCATTAACTGGTTATACATTTGCAGGATTCTATACCGGCAAGGCAGGAACCGGAACCAAGGTTATAAATGCAGATAAAACATTCACTGCGGATGCAAAAACCCGTGTGACAACATCTGGTGGAACTGCAACATGGTACGCACATTATACCACAAATACGAACACAATAACATTGAATGCAAACGGTGCAACCGGTGGTAAGATAAGAAACACAGCGGTATCATCTTCTGCGCAAACTGTGACATTTACATGCACAACCGGTTCAAGCATGTCTTTA
>OOHL01000003.1 GCA_900321105.1 uncultured Pseudomonadota bacterium
CAGCAGACATTTGGCAAAGAAGAAATAATAGGAGTGTAAAATGTCTCGTTCAGTATGGAAAGGTCCTTATGTTCACCCATCTATCTTGAAAAAGGTAGCGGTGGCTATTGAAAAAGATGACCATAAACCTATCAAAACATGGTCTCGTGGCAGTACAATTGTGCCACCTATGGTTGGTTTGACATTTGAAGTTCATAATGGTAACAAATTTATCCCTGTGTCAATCGTTGAAGATATGATTGGTCACAAACTTGGTGAATTTGCCCCAACACGTACATTCAAGGGTCACGCCGCAAACAAGAAAGCAGCAAAATAAGGGTAGGGTAAAATCATGACAAGATATGGAATAAAAGACAATCAGGTTCGTGCGTTCAATAAAATGATTCGCATCAGCCACCAGAAATTAAATCTGGTTTGTGATATGGTTCGCTCGCATCAGCCACCAGAAATTAAATCTGGTTTGTGATATGGTTCGCGGCTTGCCAGTTGACCGTGCCGTTGACGTTTTGAAGTTTTCCAAAAAACGTGTTTCAGATGAAGTTTTGAAAACATTGTTGTCTGCTGTTGCAAATGCAGAACACAATAAAAACTTGTCTGCCGATACTTTGTTCATCAAAGAAATTTGGTGTGGCAAAGCTTTGACAATGAAACGCATTATGGCAGGACCTCGTGGAAGTGCTCGTCCAATTTTGAAACCATTTTCTAATTTGACAATTGTTTTGGAAAGTGGGGCGGCTCCTGAAAAGAAAAAAACAAAAAAAGTAACAAAATAAAAGTGGAGTGAAAAAAATGGGACAGAAAGTATCACCAATTTCATTACGCGAATTTATCAATAAAATCACAGATTCTCGCTGGATTGCTGGTAAAAAAGATTATGCAGCATTGTTGGCAGAAGATGTTAAAATTCGTAAATTCGTTGAAAAGAAATTAAAGAAAGCAGGATTGGCCAAAGTCGTTATTGAACGTTTTGCTAAAAAGGTAGTTGTCACTATCCACACATCGCGTCCAGGTATGATTATTGGTAAAAACGGTGCAGATATCGAAGCTTTGCGTAACGATATCAAAAAATTGGTCAAGAACGATCAAGTTGTTGTTAACATCTATGAAGTTCGTCGTCCAGATTTGAATGCACAATTGGTTGCTCAAAATATCGCACAACAAATTGAAGGTCGTGTTTCGTTCAAACGTGCAATGAAAAAAGCAGTTCAAAATGCTCAAAAAGCAGGTGCCCAGGGTATCAAAGTAATGTGTTCTGGTCGTTTGAATGGTGCAGAAATTGCGCGCAGCGAACAAATTCGCGAAGGTCGTATCCCACTTCATACATTACGTGCAGATATTGACTATGCGTCAATTCAAGCCAAAACAACATACGGTGTTATCGGCGTTAAAGTTTGGATTTACACTGGTGATGTTGTGAATAAAGAAAAGCTGGCGTCCGAAATGGCGCGTCCGACTGAATATGCCGGCAGCAGCGAAAAGAAAAGCAAATAATAATTAAAATTCAAAGGGTTTTAATCATGTTAATGCCAAATAAAACAAAATTTCGCAAACAGCACAAAGGTCGTATTCACGGGGCTACCAAAGGTGGAAGTGAATTGGCATTTGGGTCGTTTGGTCTGAAAGCAATGTCTCCTGAACGTGTTACGGCACGTCAGATAGAAGCCGCTCGTCGTGCTATCACCCGTCATATGAGACGTCAGGGTAAATTATGGATTCGTATATTTCCGGACGTTCCAGTGACTGCAAAACCAGGTGGTGTTCGTATGGGTAAAGGTAAAGGTGCAGTTGAATACTGGATTTGCCGCGTTAAACCAGGCCGCATCATGTTCGAATTAGACGGTGTTAAACCAGAAGTCGCATATGAAGCATTTGCATTGGCTGCTGCAAAATTGCCAGTTAGAACAAAAATCGTAGACCGCAAAGTAAACTAAACACAAGTGCAAAAGGTTAGAAGATATGGCAGAAAAGAAAACAGCTAAGACAGCAAAAACAGCCGAAAAAGATGCTTTGACAAAGGAAGCTTTGCAGAGCAAATTGGTTGATTTGAAAAAAGAACAAATGAATCAACGCTTTCAACTGGCTGCGGGTCAATTGCCAAAAACACATGTTTTGCGTAAAACTCGCCGTCTTTGACTTTTGGTTTTTTTAGTGTAAAATCAGAAGCCGGAAAACAAACAATAAGGACTAAAGTTATGCCAAGACGTATACTGCAAGGAACCGTAACAAGTACAGCAAATGATAAAACTGTCGTTGTCGAAGTAGAACGCCGTTTCCGTCATCCATTGTATGGTAAGTTCGTAAAGCAGAATAAAAAATACAAGGCACACGATGAAAACAACGAATACAAAGTTGGTGAAATCGTTGCTATTGAAGAACATCGTCCTATATCCAAGACAAAATCTTGGGTTGTAAAGGGCCGTGTTGGGGTCAGCAAAGACACAACTGTTAATGTTGACTAATAAATTGGTGGGTTTTTTGAGGTCTTGTCAAGACAGTCGAAACCCGGTAACAAAGCAGTGGGGGATTGCCCCATTTGCAGGATTAAGGAAAAAGTTATGATACAAAATGAAACAGTTATGACAGTTGCAGATAACTCTGGTGCACGTAAAGCTATGTGTATCAAGGTTTTGGGCGGTTCTCATCGTCGTTATGCAACAGTTGGCGACAAAATCGTTGTCGCTATTAAAGATGCGATTCCACGTGGAAAAGTTCAAAAAGGAACCGTTCAACGTGCAATAATCGTTAGAACAAAATTCCCTGTTAAACGTCCAGACGGATCTATCATCCGTTTTGATGATAACGCGGTTGTTTTGATTAACAAAAACAATTTTGAACCAATTGGAACACGTATCTTTGGCCCAATTGCACGTGAAGTTCGTCGTAAATACGATGTTCAAAAGATTGTGTCTTTGGCACCAGAAGTAATATAATACTTTACTAACTAAAAGGCGAAGAAATGAAAATTAAGAAAGGCGACGAAGTCGTAGTTATTTCGGGAAAATACAAAGGCGTCAAAGGTAAAGTATTACAAGTACGTCCAACAGAATCCCGTGTTGTTGTCGAAGGTGTGAACCGTCATAAATGGCACATCAAACCAACACAAGAACAACCAGGTCACATTGTTGATCGCGAAGCACCAATTCATGTATCTAATGTTGCATTGATTGATCCAAAAACAAAAAAAGCAACACGTGCTGGATACAAAATGGAAGGTGACAAAAAAGTTCGCGTTTCAAAGAAATCTGGAACACAAATATAAACCAAATGATTCCGCTGTTACGGAATCGATAACGAAAAGGTACAAACAATGCAAAGCAGATTGCGTGAAATTTATGAAAAAAATGTTGTTCCTGAATTGGTCAAAGAATTCGGGTATACAAATAAATTTGCAGTTCCGAAACTTACCAAAATCGTTTTGAATATGGGTGTTGGCGAAGCTGTATCTGATAAAAAGAAATTAGACAGTGCTGCTGCTGATTTGACAGCAATTGCTGCACAAAAATCAATCATCACACATGCAAAGAAATCAATTGCTACATATCGTTTGCGCGAAGGTCAAGCGATCGGAACAAAAGTGACTTTGCGTGGCAAAAGAATGTATGATTTCTTGGATAAATTGATTACAGTGGCTTTGCCACGTGTGAAAGATTTCCGTGGATTGTCAAAATCTAAATTTGATGGTCGTGGAAACTATGCATTCGGTATCAAAGAACATTTGATATTCCCAGAAATTTCTGTTGATAAAATTGATGCTATCCGTGGTATGGATATCGTTATTGTCACAACAGCAAAAACAGATGATGAAGCCCGTGCATTGCTGACAAAAATCGGCTTGCCATTGGTTTTGAAATAATTATAAGGAAAAAGAAATGGCGAAATTAGCGTTAATAAACAAACAACATAAACGTGAAAAATTGGTCGCGCAATATGCAAAAAAACGCGAAAATCCAACACGTTTGCATAATCGTTGTTCTATCACTGGTCGTGCACGTGGGTTCTCTCGTTTGTTCGGTTTGTGCCGTCAACAGGTTCGCACAATGGCGTCCGAAGGTAAATTGCCAGGTGTTCGTAAATCCAGCTGGTAAAATAAATTAAAAGCAAGCTGTGGACAATGCAGCCCAAGCGCAAGAATAAAATCTTGCAAAACAAGGAGTAAAAAATGTCAACATCACATCCAATCGGAGATATGGTTACCCGCATCCGTAATGGTCAAAATGCTGGTAAAGAAACAGTCTCTGTTCCAAACAGTAAATTACGTGCAGCTGTTTTGGCTGTATTAAAAGACGAAGGTTTCATAACAGATTTTCGTCAAGAAAAAATTGATGAAAAACGTACTAATTTGGTTATTGAATTAAAATACGTTAACGGTAATGGTGCAATCCAAGAAATCACAACAGTTTCAAAACCAGGACGTCGTGTATATTCGTCTTGTGCAAAAATGCCACGCGTTTTGAACGGTTTGGGTATCGCAATCGTATCTACACCAAATGGCGTTATGACAGATCACAAAGCTCGTTTGATGAATGTCGGCGGCGAAGTTTTATGCAAAGTTATCTAATCAAAAGGAAATCGTTATGTCTCGTGCAGGAAAATATCCAGTAGAAATTAAAAATGGCGTATCGGTTGAATTAACAGATAACGCTGTAGTTGTGAAAGGACCAAAAGGCGAATTACATGTATCTTTGGATACTAAAAATGCCTATTTGGTTGATATCAAAGTTGAAGACGGTCATGTTGTTGTCACACCAAAAGATGCAGAAGATAAAGCATCTCGTGCAATGTGGGGCACAATGACACGCAATATCAAAGCCGCAGTTCAAGGCGTATCAGAAGGTTTTTCAAAACCTATGTACATGAAAGGTGTTGGTTATAAAGCATCTGTAAAAGGAAACATCTTTACATTGGTTGTTGGTTTTTCTCATGATGTTGTTATGGAAATCCCAGCTGGCTTGACTGTGACAATGGGTGAAACACCAACAGAATTCACAATTTCTGGTATCGACAAGAATTTGTTGGGACAATTTGCTGATAAGATTCACAAAATCCGCAAAGCAGACCCATATAAAGGTAAAGGTATCTTCTATAAAGACGAATATATCCGTCGCAAAGAAGGTAAAAAGAAATAATAAATAAATTCCCGCTGTTACGGGGATAGTAAAATAAGGAAAAATAAAATGTTAAGACATTTATCTTCTGAAGAAAGACGTACATTGGCAAATCGCGGTGCGTTGAAAAGAAAGAATCCTGGCAAAATCCGTTTGTCAGTGTTCCGTTCAGATCGTCATATTGAAATCCAAGCTATTGATGATGTCAAAGGTCACACAATTTGTGCTGCATCTTCAAAAGAAAAAGATTTCAAAGGCAAAGGTTGGAATATCGCTGGGGCTGAAATGTTAGGCAAAATTTTTGCGGAACGTATGGCCAAAGCTGGTATCAAAGATAATTATTACTTTGATCGTGGTCGTTATTTATATCATGGTCGTGTAAAAGCTTTGGGCGATGCAATGCGCGCAAACGGAATGAAAATTTAATTAGATGGAGCGTAAAACAATGGCACGTTTTGATGAAAAAAAATTACAGTCAGATAATTTGGTAGATAAATTAGTTTCTATCAACCGCGTTTCTAAAACAGTGAAAGGTAAAGCTTTGGAAGTTCAAGCAGCTGTTCAAAAAGCAACAAAAGCAGCAAAAGCAAGAATGATACGTGTTCCTTTGAAAGAAGGCCGTACATTGCATCATGACAGCGCTGCAAAATATGGCGCAAGCAAATTGATAGTTCGCAGTGCTGTTCCTGGTACTGGTATCATTGCTGGTGGTGCTTTGCGTGCAGTATTTGAATGTTTGGGTGTCCAAGACGTTGTTGTGAAATCACAAGGTTCTAATAACCCAAACAATATGATTCGTGCTGCTTTCTTGGCTTTTGAAAAAATGAATTCTCCTAAAACTGTTGCTGCACGTCGTGGCAAAACAGTTGCGGAAATCATTGCAGGAAGGGACGGTAAAAAATTAGAAGAAGCAACCGAAGCAAAATAATAAATTAACCGAGTACGTAATCTTGAATTATGTGCGACAAGGACTATATCATAGTCATAGGACAAAAAGGAAAAAGAAATGAAATTAAATGCATTGATGGATAATTTTGGTGCACGCAAGCCACTTTCCAAGGTGGACAAATGCCAATTTTGCGTCGTTTCCCAAAATTTGGTTTCAACAATCCTTTCCACAAAGAATATGCAACCATTAATTTAGGCGATATTGAAAAATTCATTGCATCTGGCAAAATTGATGCCAAAAAAGAAATCACATTAGATTCTTTGTTTGATGCAAAAATTTTGAATCGTAAAATGGATGGTTTGAAAGTTTTGGCAAAAGGCGAAATCAAATCTGCTGTTAATATTGTTGCAGCAAAATGGTCAAAAGCCGCAGAAGCAGCAATTGTTAAAGCAGGTGGAAAAATCTCATCCAAATAATTAAATATCTACGCATTCGGTTTTTCCGGATGCGTCAAAACATAAAGTTTGAAACCGATGAAATTCTTGAAAAATATTTTTGGCAATCTGACAGATTTACAAAAACGTATCTTGTTCACACTGGGTGCGTTGATTGTTTATCGTATCGGTTCTTTCATTCCATTACCAGGTGTTAACGCCAGTGCTGTTTTGCATTTGTTTAATGGCGACAATGGTATCATGGGAATGTTTGATATGTTTTCGGGTGGTTCGTTGTCCCGTATGTCAGTGTTGGCTTTGAATATTTTCCCTTACATTTCGGCATCAATCGTTATTCAATTGCTGACTGCGACCAGTAAGTCTTTGAATGATTTACGTAAAGAAGGGGAATCTGGTCGTGTAAAAATCAACCAATACACACGTTATTTGGCGGTTGTGTTAGCCGTTGTTCAAGGATGGGCGGTTGTTCGTGGTCTTGAATCTATGTCGGCTGTTAACGGTGTTGCAGCGGTTGCAAATCCAGGTTTATCTTTTGAATTATCTGCGATAGTTGCCTTGGTTGGTGGAACCGTATTTGTTATGTGGTTGGCCGAACAAATGACATCGCGCGGCGTAGGCCAGGGTGCATCATTATTGATTTTTGCCGGTATCGTTGCAGATGTTCCAAATGGAATTGCAAAATTGTTTTCTTTGATTGGGGTTGGTCAAATGTCCCCCGCGAAGATTGCATTGGTTTTGGGCTTTGTTGTTGCAATTGTTGCATTGATTGCATTTATGGAACAGGCACAACGTCGTATTCAAATTCTTTATCCACGCCAGGCAATGGCAAATGGCGTAATGAACACAAATGTTTCATATTTACCGATAAAGGTTAATATGTCTGGTGTTATGGGACCTGTGTTTGCTGCATCTATTATGATGTTGCCTGCGTTTATACAACGATTTGTGCAAAGTGAAAACCTGGTTGTTCAAAATATACTTGGATTCTTTACATACGGAACATGGTCATACATGTTGTTATATACGGTGTTGATTGCGTTCTTTGCGTATTTCCAAACAGCCGTTGTATTCAACAGTGAAGAAACCAGTAATAATTTAAAGAACATGGGTGGATACATCCCAGGTGTTCGTCCAGGTGAACAAACAATGCATTATTTGGATGATGTTGTGTCCCGTACAACTGCGATTGGTGTTGTGTATTTGATAGTGGTTTGCGTATTGCCAATCATTTTGAATACACGTGGTGGTATGCCGTTAATGATTGGCGGAACCAGTGTGTTAATCATGGCTGGTGTGGTATTGGATACAATGAATCAAATAAAATCGTATTTAGTTGAAAAACAATACACAGGTGTTGTAAACAAAACACAAAAGAAAGGTCGCTTTCGCGGCTAAACAAGATTTGGTTTTTATATCAACGCATTATAATTTGGTTGATGTAAAAATCAGGGGATATTCAAAAAACGTGTGGATTTTGAATATTCAGGGTCCGAATGGAAACATTCGAATAAATTAAACAAAAAAGGATAATAAAAGATGGCACGTATAGTAGGTGTTAACATTCCGTCCGAAAAACGCATTGAAATTGCGTTGCAATACATTCATGGTATTGGGCCGGCTAAATCTGCACAGATTTGTTCTGCATTGAAATTGAAAGACGGTAAACGTTTGCAAGATTTAAAAACATATCGCGGAATTCGTCATCGTAACCGTTTACCAGTTCGTGGTCAACGCACACAAACAAACGCACGTACCCGCAAAGGAAAACGCGTTGTTGTTGCAGGTTCAGCGACCAAGGGTAAATAAGTTTAATTGGGTAGAGATTAACACGATAGTTAATTGAAGACATCTAATAAAGGAAAAACACAAATGGCAGTTACAAAATCAAAAAAGAAAGTTGTAAAAAAAGTATCACATGGTATTGCACATGTGGTTGCAACAAATAATAATACACGTATAACAATCACAGACCAAACTGGTGCCGTGTTAACATGGGCAACAGCAGGGGCTAATAATTTCAAGGGTGCAAAAAAATCTACACCATATGCCGCAACAGTTGTTGCAGATGCAGTTGGCAAAAAAGTTGCCGAAATGGGTATGAAAACAGTAGATGTTTTGATGCGCGGTATTGGTCAAGGTCGTGAATCTGCTGTTCGTGGTTTAGCGAATGCAGGATTGGTTGTTCAATCCATCACAGATACGACACGTATTCCACACAACGGGTGCCGTCCAAAGAAAGTCCGTCGTGTCTAATTTGCATATTTACAATTAACCGCCCGTTTGGGCGGTTTTTTTATTAAAAAATCACTTTACATATAAAAATACAATTTGCTATGATTTTAAGCATGGATGGAAAGAATACTATTTTTAGCATTATGAAGTTTTTAAAATCAATATTTTTGTTGAATGTTTGCATGTTTACAGTGTTTATGTGTGATATAAATACTGTTTTTGCTGTTAGTTGCCCTGCAGGACAATACGCTTATCTAAGTTGGTGTCATGGGTGTACGGCTGGTTGCTATTGCATAGGAACAAAAGATTACCAAGGACACGGATATTTGTACAGTTGTAATACAGAAAAACAAACAGTTAAATTTGGGGCATACACTTTAGATAACGGAACACATGGTGCATATGCGTGTCCTGCAAGCTATCCAAATTCCGAATCAGAATCAACATCTGCATCCAATTGTTATTTAACCACAACGGCTGGTAAATATGTTTCAACTGCAAACAGCGCCCCGGTTTCATGTCCTGCAGGGTATTATTGTCCTGGAAATGTAAAGATTAATTATGGTTCGACTGGTGGACAAACGGTGTGTCCGGCTGGAACATTTGCGTCTAGGGGGGCCAGTTCGTGTGCAAAATGTCCTGCGGGTCAATATTCTGCTGCCGGTGCCAGTTCGTGTACAAAATGTCCTGCGGGAACATATTCTGCTGCCGGGGCCAGTTCGTGTACAAAATGTCCAGCAGGAACATATGCGTCAAAACCTGGTAACAGTAAATGTTCTTCTTGTCCACGTTTAACGTCAGGATATATTTATGATTCAACAACTGGATTAACCAGTTTGGGGCAATGCAAAGAATATTTAAAAGCCGGTCTTTTGGCTTTGAAAAACTGTTCTGATGGTACATTGACAAAAAGCGCAAATACAGAAACAACATGGATGTCAGCGACGGGGGCCGAAACAATAAAGGCAAAAGCAGGTTACAAGGTAAGTGGTGATGGTGATGGTACATCATGCGTTGCATGCGGGAAAGGTTATTACAGTATTGGTGGCGAAACCACATGTACCAAATGTAAGCAATCGAAAGATGATGGATGGTCGGAAACGACGACAGATTCCGAAAAAAGTACTTCGATTACTGCGTGTTATCAAACAAAAACACCAACAAATTGTTTATCAGGTACAATAAAAAGAAATTTGACAAGTTCTACAAACACAGAATGGAGTAATCCAACGGTGCTGGAACAATTGGTCGCTAAAAATGGTTACGTTGTATCAGGGGCTGGTTGTTTGCCTTGTCCTGATGTGCCAGATGGCTGGGAAGAAATTTCAAAAGATGGAAGCGAAGGTGGAACATCGTGGGATTATTGTCAGGTTAAAAAATCAGTCACAGGTTGCAAAGGTTATCTTGTTAAATCTGCAATTAATGCAAATAATTATGGTGAAATAAATTCTGACAATTTATCTGCATCTGCTGGACACTATAAAACTGGTTCGGGTGATCATGCCAAATGTGAGATGTGTCCCTCTGGGAAGATATCAGAGAAAGACGGTGCAACAGCGTGTACATCATGTGCAAATGGAAAAGCAACAAATACTGCCCATACAAAATGCATATCTTGTTCGGCTGGGACCTATGTTGATGAAGAGACTAGATTATGTTCGCAGTGTCCATCTGATGGTGTTAATTTCGATCTATATAAATATATCACACAAACTGGAAAAACAGGTACAGAGACATGTGCATTGCAATTAAAATTAAGCACGGATACCAATGCAAGTAACTATAACGGTAAATATAGCAGCTGTGGCGCAGGAACCTATGTTAAATATGTTTATAGCGCAGATAAAAATAACTATGTTAGTAGTGGGAATCAAACAATTAACACCAGTGGAACATCAATTGAAGTTAAAGACGGCGGTTCTTTATCAAAAGATTGGTGTAAAGAATGTCCATCTGGGCAATATAATATAGGTGGATATTGTAAAGAGTGTGCAAAAGGTAGTTGTATAACCGGCAGTGATGATAGTTCGTATAAGTGCGAATTGTGTCCTAAGGGCAAATATTGCAAAATAACTGAAGGAACGGTCATTAAGTGTGATGATGCGGGGTTTTGTCCAAAAAACACTTATTCGCCGGGCGGTTTGGATACGTGTTATAGTTGCCCTGTTGGTTATATTACCAAAACCGATAAAGAAGGTGACATAGGGGCCGAAGATGTTGAACAATGTGTGCTGGCGCCATTTGTGTTACAAATTGGCATCAAAAACAAATATACATTTCCAATGTTAAAGGGATTAAGTTTGAATAGTTCTGCAATAGAAGTTAAAAAAAACAGACCATATAAACATTAATAATAATCATTGACTTTACGTTTTTTTTGCTATAAAATTCGCGAGCACGGTTGGAAAATCGTGTAAATCTGGTGAAAATAATAAACTAAGCCTGATGGAGTAAAAAAATGATTGAAAAAAACTGGATGACTTTGATCAAGCCAAAAAAATTGAATATCAAAGTCGATGAAAAAAATCCTAATATCGCAACTTTAATCGCAGAACCTTTGGAAAAAGGTTTCGGTTTGACACTTGGTACCGCATTGCGTCGTGTATTGTTGTCATCTTTGCAGGGTTGTGCGCCAATCTATGTTAAAATTGATGGTGTTCAACATGAATTCAGCAGCATTGCCGGCGTTCGCGAAGATGTCACAGATATCCTTTTGAATTTAAAGGGTGTTTATTTCAAAGCACTTACCGAAGGTCAACACAAAGCAACATTGAAAGTCAAAGGTCCAGCTGTTGTTACCGCTGCAATGATTGAAACAAATTCTAATGTTGAAGTTATGAACAAAGATGCAGAAATCTGCACACTGGATAACGGCGCATCATTAGATATGGAAATTACATTGGCATCTGGTCGTGGTTATGTTCCAGCAAATATCAATGCAACCGATTTGCCATTGGGAACAATTCCTGTGGATTCTATTTATTCGCCTATCTTGAATGTGGCATCCAATGTTTCTCAAACTCGTGTTGGTCAATCAACAGATTATGATAAATTGGAATTGACAGTTAAAACAAATGGTTCTGTCACCCCAGAAGACGCAATTGCATATGCTGCGCGTATTTTGACAGACCAATTGACAGTCTTTATCAATTTCGAAGATCCAACACAAATCAATTCTGCATCTGATGATGAAAAAGCAAAAGATGTTTTGCCATTTGATTCTAAATTGTTGAAACATGTTGATGAACTTGAATTGTCTGTTCGTGCAACAAATTGCTTGAAGAACGACAAAATCAACTGGTTGGGTGAATTGGTTCAAAAGACCGAAAATGATATGTTGAAAACACCAAACTTCGGCCGTAAATCTTTGAACGAAATCAAGGTCCAATTGGAAGCAATGGGATTGTCATTAGGTATGGAAGTACCAGGATGGCCACCTGAAAATATTGCTGAATTGGCTAAAAAATACGAAGACCCATATAAATAAATTATATTCTGTGGGCGCTTGTTGTGGTTGCCATTTTTCATGTAGGTCTACTACACTTCAAAATGTCAACCACTTCCAATCGTCTTACATAATTTAATTTCTTACTTATCGCAAGGAGTTGGGTTCAAAAATCCACATCTCAGAAAGAAATTTTTGGTTGTGGTGTCTCGAAAATCCCTGTAAAGCAGGGCAGAAACAAAAGGAGTAATCAATGAGACATATGAAAGCAGGTCGTACTTTCAATCGCGACACTAATGCTCGCAAAGCCTTGTTTATTGGCTTGGCAAAAAATTTGATTGAAAAAGAACAAATTAAAACAACATTACCAAAAGCAAAAGATTTGCGCAGCGTGGTCGAAAAATTGATTACCCGCGCAAAAGTTGACAGCGTTGCTAATCGTCGTTTGACTGCATCTGAATTGGGAAACAATTCTGAAAAGGCAGTTAAAAAATTATTCAGCGTATTGGGACCACGTTATGCAAAACGTCCTGGTGGTTATACACGCGTTTTGAAAGCTGGCTTCCGTTATGGTGATGCTGCACCTATGGCGATTATCGAATTGGTTGATCGCGATGAAAATGCCAAGAAAGTTGCGCCAAAAACAGTTGCTGCACCAAAAGCAGAACCTGTCGCAAAAGAAGCAACAGAAGTAAAAGCAGCCAAGGCACCAAAAGCAACAAAAACAGCTGCATCTGAAAAGAAAGCCGCTGCCCCAAAGGCAACTGGTGCTAAAAAAGCGGTCGCTGTTAAACGTCGCGCCACAGGTAAATAATTTTTGTAAACCTGAATTAAAAAATCGTCCGTTTGGGCGATTTTTTTATTTTTTATTATTGCGCGATTTTTGCATTTATGATAAAATTATACAAAAGTGAAAGGAGATTTTATGCATAAATCGTTGTTTTTTGTATTTGCTTTATCATTGTGTATGGCGGATTTTGGCGCGTTTGCGGCAAATACGCGTGGTGGTCGAACATCTGCGCCGGCGGCGAATAATGCGTCTGCTGCTGCGCCAGTTGCGGCACGTGCAGGTGCACGTCAGACGGTCAAGGCTTCGCCGACAGCTGCAGCGGCACAACCAAGTGCAGCGGTCAGTGGTAATACTGCGGCACGCGCTGGTAAAAAACAGACTGTTGCTAATATTGGTGTAAAAACGACAACGCCTGCTGCTGCTTCGCCAATGGCTGCGCGTGCAGGAAAAACTCAAAAGGTTATATCTAACAGCACAAAAGTGACAGAGGCAACAACAAATACCGCGGTTTCGCAAGAATGTCAAAATTGGTTCTTTGGATGTATGGATTCGTTCTGTATGGTTGATAATGTAAATGGTGCGCGTTGTCAATGCAGTGACAGAAATGCTGAATTACAAACGGTTATGGAAGAAATCGCCAAAATTGATGAAGAAAGTTATATATTGGCAACCGAAGGTGTTGAACGTATAAAGATGGGCGAAAAAGCAGATGCTGTTATTGCTGCGGCAAAAGCGGCCGGCGATAAAGCCACCGGAAAAGCAACTGATACAAGTATTGGAACGAATATAAAAGCCAGCAAGAAATCATATCAACTTGATTTATCTGCATGGAAATCAAATGTGTTCGCAGAAGATGACGACGATGATGTTTTTGAACCCCTTGGTGCAACCGTGGACACTTCCGTGATAAACGATGCATTGGCAAAAAAGGGTAATGAATTATATACTTATTCTGCCACAATGTGTTTGAAATCAAATATGCCAGATGCATGTAAAGATCACACAAAAATATTACAAAGCATGTATGCACAAAAAATCAGATCTGATTGTGCGGCATTTGAAAATAAATTAAAGCAAGACAAGGTTGCCAGTTCTGAAAAATTGCGTACTGCACAAAATGCTTTAAGATCGGCGGCGCTTGAAAGTTATGAAGATAAAAATAAATACAATCTTGGTGGATGTGTTCAAGAATATTCAAAATGTATGAAGAACGAATGTGGTTCTGATTATTCTAAATGTATGTTGTTGGCTGCCGAAGAAAACATGAAGGGTGGTGCCGGTAATGCAAAATCAAGAACAATCAAGGGTGTTGTTGACATTGTGTTGGCTGGTTCGACAATGACACAATTGTTGGCGAAAAAGACAATCTGTGATGATGAAGTTTTGGTTCACTGTGAAAACTATCGCGCCCAGGTTTGGGACAGATATATCGAAGGCGCCGCAACAGAAATACATGCTGCTGAATTGGTTGCCGAAGATAACAAACGTCAAAACTGTATTAAAACAACAGCAGAATGTTTCAAGAATTCTTGTGCGGCATCATGGGATCCAAATTCGGATGCGGCAAATTACGATATGTGTTTGTCTGATCCATTTATGGTTTATCAAAACTGTAAGATTCAGGTAGAAGCATGCATTGTTGCCACAGGTGGCAAGGCAAATGTTACAAAAGAAGCTGATTTAGATGGTTCGTCTTTGTGGACCGGTGTGAAATCTATGTTGGCGGCATTGCGTGTTGACGCATGTACCAAAGAATTGAAAACACAAATTGAAAAGATTTGTGGTTCCGATTTCGCACACTGTGTTGGTTTGAATCCAGGCTCTATTGCAGACTTGGTTCCAACGGATACATTAACCGCATGTAAAGAAAAGAATGCAAAAGATCCAGATGCAGTTTATAAATATATTTCCGAAATTGCACAGGGTTATGCATTACAAATCAATGATGAATTATATACCGCGTGTGAAAATGCTGCAAAACAGGCAATGATTTCTGTTTGTGGCGATGAAGAAACATGTGATTCATTGCAAATAGATGCCATAGATTTTGCTTCTTTGTTTAAAGTAAAATTATGTTCAGGTGACGATGACGCTAGTTGTAAAGACTCTTTAACAGATTTTAATGACGCGGATATTCTTGCTGGCAAGGTTATGCCAAGAATACGTGGGCGTTTAAATCCTCGTAATTTTGAATATAACAAGGACACTGGTGAACTTGATTATACAGGAGTTCCTGGCGGTGATTATACATCAAAAGGAGATAGTTCAAAAGTTAGATCAGTATTATCTGGTTTAAATAATGTGCTGCAAAGAAAGATTGATGTTATGAAAAGTAACAAGACCGTCAGCGAATGTATGAATGGTAAAAATGTTACTGGCTTTAGCAGTGTAACCGATACAACAGATGCAAACGGCAAGACTGTAAAATCACGTACCAAGATAAATAATAATGGTGAAGCCCAAGATACAATTTATACAAACTTGCTTGATAATTATATAGATATCTTGGTGTACAAGACATTATCTTTGACGAAAGATCAGTATTACCAGGCAGAAAAAAATATGCAACCACAATTGGATGCTGCAACCGACAAGATTTCTACCAGAATTGCTCAATTGGCAAAGTCTGTAGAAGAAGAAGCAAGATTAGACAAAGTTAATGCAAACGAATGTGCATTAAAAGCTTTGGCGAAAAATATGGCAACAAATGGAAATGCATGTAATTGTGATAAAGACCTAGTAGATTTCAAATTGCCATATCCTGATGTTGCAACTGAAATATCTGAACGTCATAATGCTTCTGGACGTTGCAGTGATTATAAGGCCAGTGCAACAGGTGATGCAAAACAAGGTAAAATTTGTGGGTGTTTCCAGTGGGATGGTTTCTGTGGGCCAACTGACAACCATTTCTTTGAAGAAGGTTCAGGCAGAAATTACAAGCAAGCTTGGAATGGGTTATATTGGACTGACTATGCATACAATCCACAGACCAATGAATGTACCTTGACCAATAAACATTATACATGCAACAGAGATGCCGGATCAAAATTGTATTGTTGGGGTTGGAACAGGACCGCGGAGGTGCAATCAACAGATACAATCAAAATGCCGTCTGCCAAGATACCTGAGTATTCAGATGCAGGTAATATTGGTGATACCGGTACTGCTGCTGCTACCAGTGAAAACTAATTATATAAACACCGCCCGGATGGGCGGTATTTTTTTTGTTTTTTTCTAAAAACTGTTTTTAATATTTTTCTGTTTATGATATAATATATTAAGTTAGTGAGAGAGAGTTTTTATGCGCAGATTATTCACATTATCTTTTTGCGTATGTGTTTTATTGCAAATGAACGCATTTGCGGCGCGTTCTGCCGTTGCTAAACAAGATGTTGTTGGCGGGACAAAAGTTAATGAAGCAACCGTCAGTTCTTTTATGGATACGGAATGCACAGATTCTTATTTTGGATGTATGGATGCTTTCTGTATGGTTGATAATGTATCTGGTGGGCGTTGCCAATGCAGTAATAGACATAACGAATTATCAAATCAATATGATGCGATATTAAAAAAGCAAGAAGATATTGAAAACATTTCTAAATATGGCGCCGATTTTGTAAAAATCGCAGGTGTTGAATCTGATATTAATTCTATTACTGAATCTGCAAAGAAAAAAACTGTGGAAAAAACAGAAAAGTCAAAGTCTTCTTTGTCACGTGATGATTGGAATGCAATGTTCGCAAAAAATAATGATGATGACGATGAAGAAGAAGTTGAATCTGCAGAATATGTAGATAACGATGATATTTCAAACAAGCATGGTGATGAATTATATGTTGCCGCTGATGAAATGTGTTTTGAACAAACGCCTGCTAAATGTAAAGAAAATGGCGATATGTTAAAAATGTTGTACGTGCAAAAAATAAAATCTGATTGTGCCGCATTTGAAACAGTTGTTAAAAAAGAAAGCAGCAATACAACCGCAAAATTATCTGATGCGCAAAATGCATTGCGTAATGCCGCATTAGATGAATTTGAAAGTTCGAATAAATATGGACTTGCGCAATGTATGCGCGAATTCAAACAATGTATGCAAACAACTGCGGGGTGTAAAACTGATTTCGCCGGATGTGTCACTTTGTCTGCAACTGAAAACGTAAAGGGCGAAGCAAAAACAGTTTCGCTTGCCGGGGATTTGCTGGATACACAAATATCTGCATCAACAATGGATAATTTGCTTTCCAAAAAGGTTTTATGTGAATCCGTATTGAATAATTGTGTCGCGGTCAAAGATGATGTTTGGGATGCATTTTTGAAAGATATTGCGCCAATTGTAAAAACTGCGGAATTAAATGCCGAAGATGAATTGCGCACAAATTGTATAAAAACAGTTTCTGATTGTTATGTGAAATCTTGTCATGAACATTTTGATGTAAATCAAGAAGATGGTTCTTATGATATGTGTTTGTCACGTCCGGAAAATTACAAATCTTTTTGTAAAATCGAATTGGAACCTTGTTTAAATGCGACTGGTGGTTCGTATGAAAAACCAAAGGAATCACGTTTGTGGAATGGTATTATCGCACAACTTGATTCAATGCGTGTCACCGCATGTACCGATGAATTCAAAGCCTGTATCCAAGACGATGAAAGATGCGGCGAAGATTATTCAAAATGTATTGGATTGGATGAAAATGATATTGCTGAACTTTGTCCTGATGATAAATTAACAGCATGTTATCATGAATATGACGGTAAAAAAGAAACAGTACGTGAAACATTGGCAAATGTTGCGAACGGCATAATGTTACAGATTCATTCTGGTTTGGCAGATGCGTGCGAGAACGCAGTCAAAGAAGCGATGATAAAAACATGTGGTAATGCCGAAAATTGTAATGATTTAATAGTCGGTGACAAGGTTGGATCAAGAAGTTTGGAATTAAAGTTCTGTGAAGTTAATGATGCAAATAATATGTATGCGAATTGCAAAACAGATATCAAAGAAATTATGGATAAAGAATTGGGTAAAACAATTCGTAATGCCGATTTATCAAAAACTAAAAATGACAGACATATTTATACAGGTCTGATATTGGGCGACATATTATGGAATCAAATAACCCCGTTGCCAGATTATTCCGGTGTTATTTCTGGGGATGAATATATAGAAAAAGTGAAAGACATCGTTTATATGGATGATAAAACCAAAGACAAAGTTAAAACAGAAGTCGGAGCAATAACAAATATGATAAAAAGCACTATTGCCACCGTAGAGACGGATCCGCGTGTACAATTTTGTATGACTGGTCGTCAGGTCGCAGGTCTTACTGGCGATGGTGGTTTACAACAATATATTGGCAAAGAAAATAATGCAACCTTTCCAAATATTACACAAAGTGCACGTGTCGCAATTGTTAATGGTGCATTACTTGCCGCACAAAAATATTACAATAACAAATATGATGAATTGATTCAGAAAGCAATTGATGCAAATGCACAACTTCGCGCGCGTTATGCAGAAATTGATGATGCTAATTTCCATCTTGATGTTCAAGACAGCGCCCGTCAAAAATGTATGGCATTGGGTGAACGCGCTGCATTTTCTGACAAGGTCAGTGGTCGTGGCGCCAAAAATGAAATTGTCCGTTCAGGTGGCAAAGATGATAAGTTTGTCGGTTATTCCACAGAATCTACATATAATTTCAAACGTCAAGTCACTACAACTTTCAGTATGGATAAAATGATTTGCACAAAATGTGTGCGAACCCAAGAATGCTTTATAACAAAAAGAGATTACTGTAAAGAATGGGATGAAGAAGAAGAAACCTGTGAAGAGATAAAATATTAAAAATGAAATTGTTTTTGAAAATCTTTATCGCGATTGTTTTGATGGGTAATGTTTATCCAGCGTTTTCTGCGCGTTCTACTGTTGCGAAACAAAGTGTTGTAAGTATGGGAACAAAAATAGAAGAATCGAAAGCAACACAATCTTCACCTTGTCAGGAAAAATATGATGCATGTATGGATGCCGGTTGTATTATTGATAATGACAGTGGTGGTCGTTGTCAATGCAGTAATCAAATCAAAGATTTAAATGCACAATTAAAACAAATTGAAAAAGATTTTAAAAAGACTGTCGATTTATCTAATGATACACTGGACAGAATCAGTGCCGGTGATATGGTAAATGAAGCATTTGATAAATCTGGATTCAATGATGATGACGAAGACGATGAAGATTTGGAAACAGCAAGTGATTCAATCGGTGATAAATTACGCAGTGAAATGCATCAAATATGTGCTGAAAAAATCCCAGAATGTAAATCGCAATTAACACTGATTAAAAATATGTATGCGCAAAAGGTTAAATCTGATTGTGCTGCATTTGAAAACGCATTAAAACAACGTGGACGTGAAGGTCGTGCAACGTTGGCAGCGGCGGAAAAAAATGTGCGTGATGCGGCGCTTGATAAATATCAAAATGATAATAAATATGATTTGGGTCAATGCACATTAGAATTCACAAAATGTATGCAAACAACCGCAGAATGTGGAAGTGATTTCACGGGTTGTGTTTCGACTGTCGGTAAAGAAAGTATTTATGGCGGTGTCAAAAATACTGTCGCGATACAGGGGGAAAACTCTTCTATTATAATTGCAAAATCAACAATGGAGATGTTGGAATCTAAAAAAATAATCTGCGATTCTGTATTGAATAATTGTAAAAAAGTTAAAGATGATGTTTGGGATGCGTTCCTTAAAAACGCTGCACCACAAATTAAATTGGCAGAATCAAAATCAGAATCAAATATTCGCACATCTTGTTTGAATAATATTTCGGATTGTTTTGTGAACGCGTGTAAAGATACAATTGACGGAAATGATTCTTATGATGCGTGTTTAAGTCGTCCGGAAATGGTAAAATCTTTCTGTCGTGTTGAATTGGAACCGTGTTTGGCCGCAACCGGTGGGACATACGATAATCCAGAAAGTTCGACTTTGTGGCCAAGTATATTGGCAAAATTATCTGCGATGCGTGTTGATTCTTGTACCAAAGAAATCAAAGAATGTATGCAAAGCGGTGACAGATGTGGTTCTGATTATTCACAATGTATCGGATTGGATACAAATATAATTATGCGTATGTGTCCGTATGATAAATTACCCGGATGTCAAAAGGTTTATGGCAAAGAACGGGTGCAGGGTGATGATATTTATGACGAAGTCGCCCAGATTATCGAAGGCACAATATTGAATATTGATAATGAAATGTTGGCAACGTGTGAAACGGCTGTGGATAACGCGATGTCAAAGGTTTGCGGTGATACAGAAAGTTGTGCGGCATATGCATTGGGAACAAAAATCGGTGCACAATCTTTGGAATATCGTGTATGTCAATATTCGACAGATTCCCCAGATTCAACCAAGGGATTCAAATGGTTTGATTGTCGTCCGGACATTGAAAGTATTTCAGATTATGAATTGGGACGTAATAAAAATGCCACATCGGAAGAATTGGGTTATGTTGCGCCATTTGCCGGTGTTATAACTGGTGTTATTAAATGGGAAAGTGTTGAAATTACAGATGACGGTATGATTGATGTCGATGCATATGTCGCCGCATTGGATAATGAAAAAGACATTGATATTACCGACCGTGACAAAGAATTAGTTCGTGACGAATTAAATCAATTACAAAACGATATCAATCGTGTTATTAAACAGGTAGAAAGCGATAACTTTGTTCAATATTGTATAACCGGACGTCAGGTTCAGGGTGTCACAGATATGTTCAAAGATAACAAAGTCCGTTTTCCAAAATTATCAAACACAATACGTAAGAACATAGCCAATGCCGCCCTGCAACAGGCCAAAGATAATTATTATCGTAAATACGATAAATTGGCGGAACAAATGCAAACCGATATGGCCGCTATAAATGTCAGATTACATGAAAATCTTAAACTTAATGGTGAAGATGCTAAAAGAATTGCTGCTAGGGCAGCATGTGTTAATATTGCTTCTATAGCTGTTTTTTCTAAAGCCCCCGTTGGTCAATCATTATGGGCAAAGATTGTTATTGGAATAATAGTTGTTGCGGCAATAGTTGTGGCAACAGTATTTACGGCCGGTGCAGCAACAGGTGCTATTGCTGGTATTGCTGCTTTTTCTACAACTACTACTCTTACAACTACTGTTACAACTTCGTTAGGCGTAATGACGTTAACCGCAACAGTTCCAACGCTTACAGGGGTAGGCAGTGTTATCGTTGCTGCCACAGCTGGGGCTGCTGCTGTGGCTGGGGTTGCGGGGGCGGCCGCCACTGCTGCACAAGCAGCGGAAGCAGAAAGACAAAATGCTGCATTTATTGATTCGCAACAAAAAAAGCAAGCAGAAACACATGGTGAAAATTTCTTTAGAGAATGGAATTATATGGAAAAAATTACAACCGATTTCGATGATAAAACAATGGTTTGTAAAAAATGTATTTCAAAACGTTATTGTGAACAAACAAAATGGTCCTTGTTTACCGACAGAACATGCAAAAAATGGGAAACCGACGATTTTGTCGATGAACGTTGCACCGATGTTCAATTTTAATTAATCTAATTCATCCAATGATTTGATTACACGAACACCCATGTTTTCAAATTTGTTAATGGTGTCTTCGATGTCCATGATGTTTTGTGATTGCAGATAAAGGACCGGTATCAAACCATTTTGTTTGCCCAGGTCAATTAAATCGTTTATTGGTGAATCAATTTGTTTGCCAGCTGCAAACCATGTGTTATTATCCATTACCCAGAAATCACCATCGTTATGTTCGTATATAACATATTTTTCAGTTGCCACAAATTCTTTATATGTTTCGAATTCTATGTTTTTTGATGCAAAATATTTTGTGGTGTTGTTTTCCAATGGTTTTTCTTCGGGTTCGTCATCAAAATTTATGTCTGTGAATGTTGGAATTTTTATGTTTTCTGAATCGCTTTCATCCAAAGATTCCGATATATCAAAATCTGTCGGTATATTAAATGTGTTTTCTATATCGGTGTTTTCAGATTTATCATTTTTTTCTGTGGTTGGTTTTGTGTTTTGTTTGTTATATACAGAAACAACCCCCATTAACGACATATTATTTTTTGCGCGCATATATGGAACACGCAATTCGGGCGGCATATCAGACGGATATTCAGGTTGAAGTGGTTCTTCTGATTTTTCTTCAACGATTGGTTCGGTTGGTTTTTCCACTTCTTTTTTCTTTGGTAAATATTTTGATATGAATTCAACGATTTTATCAACAAAAGGTATCGCAATTACCAATTCTTTTTTGCGATAAATTGTTGCGGTTGTCGCAATGTATATTGGAATTGCAGTATATATCAACAACCCAAACACAAAGCCGCCAAAACCATGCAATGTAGAATGAAAAAATTTCCACCAATAATGTGCGTTGAACATATCGAATTTAAATACAAATCGCAATATTAACCACAATACAAAAAAATACCAGAATGTCCATTTGGCAATAATTATGTTTGATTTAATAAATTCAATAATCTTTTTCATATTACTATTATAGACAATATAAACAATTTGTCAATATTTTTAAAACAAATATTATTTTGCATATTTTTTAAAAAAAACTTTTTTTAGGGGTCTCTGTATGATATAATATGTTCATAAGAATTTGGGGGAAATACTATGAAAATGTTGAATTTATTTGGGAAATCAATGGTCAGTGTTGCTGTTTTGGCAACGTGTTGTGGCGCAAATGCTGCACAAAACGGTCGTGTCAGTATGATGCCGGCGGTTGATTCTGCATCAAGTGCACGTATGCCAACAATGCCGGTTGTATCTTTGAACACTATCGGAAATCCGGCGGTTCAAACAATAAGCCAACCGGTCGAGGCTACATATAATCACGAAGTTATGCCAACACCTCCGACACCACCAACCCCGGACCCAAAACCAATATCTGAATGTCCAGATGGTGGCGTGAAAAATTCAACATATACTATTTCCATGTGTATGAATGACGTCTTGCAATGCGTTAATACCGGCGCACTTCAAGGTGGTTTGAACGATTTGTTCAACGAAGATGTGCGTAATTCAATTATGGGTGGCATGAAATTATGTCAGGCTTCGGTTGATAAATGTATTTCCGACGTTCGTGTAAACTGCCGTAATGTTTATGCTGAAAGCAACGATGTGTGGCTTGATTTCAATTCCAGAATTGTTCAACCAGAATATTATAACTTTGTTTTACGTAAAACAGGTTTGACACCAAATCAGGCTGAAAATACATGCTTGTTATTGGATCGCAATACATATGGTTCATCGTTCTCTGCGGTGTCTGATACAAATGTTGTAAATACTGAATATAACAACAAGGTCGGTGCATATAACGAAGCTAACGGTGGAATTCTTTCCAAAGATAATCCACAAGGTGTCGCGGTTAATACTGTTGGATACGATGGAAATCGTGGCCATTATGCACGTTGGGATGCGGCAAAGGCTGAATGTTTGATTCGTGTTGCGGCATATAACAAAGATAAATTGATTACAAACAGTTGGTTGTTCGGTGCCGTTGGTAATGATAACCCGGCAGAAGTTTGGGAAAAAGCAGGTTCAACATTTACATGCAGCAAAGAATTGTTTGATTTCGATTCATTGTTGAATGATACAAAGACCGCTGCTGTTATCGCGGTTCCAGGTGGTGCTGTGTTGGGTACTGCAATTGGTGCAGCCGCCGGGGCAGGTGCTTATAAAAAGAAAGCTGCTGCTGCCGAAGAATTATTAGATTCTTCTTATGAAGATCCTTGTACGGCTGGTGATGATCAGGGCAAACGGTATCGTCAAATATTGGGTTCAGCCATCAGGGGCAAAGAGTATTCGTTACAGGGATATCTTTGTGAAAATGTGAAGGCTAACGAAGAAAAACAAAATGTTGAATGTAAAAGTTATGATACAATCGATTCATATAATATAAGCGTAAAGCAATGTAAAGACATACATAATTTGTTTGCCAAGGCTGAATTATACAGAGCGGCGCATAAGGCATGTCAGGACAGGGTATCACCAGAAATGATTTCGCGTGTGGTTGGCAATGTTTGTGTCGAAGGTGAATATTCTTGTAAAGATGCCAGTGGTAACATCATTACAGCTGAAAATATGAAAAACAACCAGAGCTATGATTTATATCAACAATACATAGAATATAAAAACAATTGTTCATTTAAACCGTTGTTAATGTTATTTTCGTTACAAGACCAAGATCCTTTGTGCAAAACAAACAAAGACTGTGTCTCTTATGAATACAGCAAGAAAGAATTGGTAGAATTAGACAATTTCCTGGCTGGTATAGAAAGCGTTGTTGATAAAAACGCCTTGAAAGTTGCAAAACAAATCAAAGAAAATGAAAAGTTAAGCAAAGGCAAAGAAATCGGCAAGGGTGCAGCGATTGGTTTGGCAACTGGTGCCGCCGCCGGTGGTGTTGCAACAGCAATCACAGCATTTGTAGAACGCAGCAACATTACATGTAAAGTTGGTGATGGTCTGAATTCTGTTGCATTGGGCAAGGCGCACACTATCGATTCCTTGAAAGATTTCTATGTGAAATGGAATCTGCATTTGCCAGATACAGTATCGCCAACATCTGCAGTTTCTACAAAGGCAGATTGGGAACAAGCATGCAGCCAATTCAATAACAAATTGACAGATTGTCCAAAGGTTCAAATTAACCTGAAAGACACAAATGGTAAATATACATTGGTACCATCTGCATGTAAAGTTTCTGGAAATGTTTGTATCGTAAATGATTCAGTTATGACATCAAACGGTATACAATAAGAAACAATATAACAAATTAAAAAGAACACCGACATTGTCGGTGTTTTTTTGTTTAACAAACAAGAAGAATTGAAACTGTTTTTATGCGGCCTTCTTCATACCTTGTTTTATATCGCGAACATATTTACGCAATTCATCAATTGGAACCAATGTGCCATCTTTCTTTTGTGCTGACCAATAATCCCAACCATTAAAACTGACACTGTGTTGTATGCGTGCCGCCATAACATGTATGGATGCCTTGCCATATAATGTATGCATCAATTGGCCATCGTGTGTAATCATAACGCGGTCGCCACGTGGTCCAACCAACGTTTGGCCGACATATAATAAGCCACTATCAATCAATTCGCGGAAATTAACCTTGATTGCATCGCGTTTTGGCGCGGATACTTCAATATCTGACAAATCGATTGGTGTAATTTTCTCAACACGTTCACGCGCCGCATTGACATATGTTTCTTCGCGATCAATACCGATAAATTGACGGCCTAATTCTTTTGCAGCCGCCGCAGTTGTTCCGGAACCCACAAAAGGATCCAAGATAATATCACCTGGTTTTGTGGATGATAAAATCACGCGGCGCAATAAATCCATCGGCTTTTGTGTATTGTGCAAACTTTTTCCGTTTGCATCCTTTACACGTTCTTCGCCCAAGCATATATTTATATCCCAATCAGAACGCATCTGTTTTCCGCCGTTCAATTTTTTCATCGTTTCATAATTGAAAGTATATTTACCTGTTTTTGTCGGTGTTGCCCATATCAATGTTTCATGTGCGTTTGTAAATCGTGTCCCACGAAAATTAGGCATAGGATTTGTCTTTACCCAAACAATATCATTTAAAATCCAAAATCCCATATCTTGCAAAATAGAACCCACGCGGAATATGTTGTGATATGAACCAACAACCCACATTGCACCGGTTGGTTTTAAAATTCTTTTACATTCACGCATCCAATCGCGTGTAAATTCATCATATTTTTCGTTAGATTCAAATGTATCCCAACTGTCACGAACTGCACGTGCAGCCGTTTGATCTTCGGGACGATAAAGCGTTTTTTCCCCCAGTTGTAAATTATACGGTGAATCTGCAAAAATTGCATCAACGGATGCATCAGGAATCTTGCGCATTATATCTATACAATCACCGCACAAAATTTTGTTAAGGTATTTTTGCATTTTCTCTCGTTCCCCTGGGCTTTGTGTCCCGTTTGTTTATAGATATTTTATCATATTTTAGGGTTATAAAAAAGCCTCCATCGAATCGGTTTTGAAAAAAAACACTTGATTTTTATAAAAAAGCAATTTTTTTATGCTTTACTTATCAATGAATTTTTTCTAATCTTAAAGATTATGAGATGTCCATATTGTAATTCTACTGACAGTCGTGTGGCGGATTCGCGCCCAGATATCGAAGACGCGATTATTCGCCGTCGTCGTGTTTGCAATCAATGCGGTGCTAAATTTACTACGGTTGAACGTATTCAAATGCGCGATTTGATTGTTCGTAAAAACAGTGGAAAAACAGAACCTTTTGATCGTGATAAATTATATCGCAGCATTAAATTGGCTTGCCGTAATCGTGATGTTAAGGACGAACAGATTGAACGTTTGGTTGCATCAATTCAACGTCGTCTTGAAACCGAAAGCGAAGACGATATGGTGACCAGTGCGATGGTTGGACAAATGGTATCTGATTCTTTATTAAACTTGGATCCAATCGCATTTATAAGATTTGTGTCGGTATATCGTAAATTTTCCAAGGTTTCAGATTTTAAAAAAATCATAAGTCAAATTCCAGAGGCAGACGAAGATGCAATCGTTTGCGAATTACCAAAGACTTCTTTGTTCTGAGATATGAAAAAGATATTAACCTTTTTGTTGGCTATATTTTTTCTGGTGCCTGCATCGGCGATTGAATCTGTGGATGTATTAACGGATGATGATGCCGCACGTTATGCACAAATATTTTTATTGCAAGACAAAGAAAAAATAGAAACAGCAAAAAAAGTCGAAGCAAAATTAACAGACAAATCTTTGATGAACGAAGTTTTATATCAAAGATATACTTCGAAAACTTATCATACACGTGGCGCAGAATTGAAATCGTGGATGGATAAATATTATGATATGCCTGGCGCAGAAAGATTATATAAAATCGCAAATATAAAACAGGCAACTGTTCGTAAACCTTTGGCACCACACATCATTACCGGCAAAGATTATATTGAAACAGCGCAATCTGAAAATTGGACTGTGAAACAATATAGTAATTCAACAACTAAAACGATTGATAAATTTAAACGCGCAATTCGTTCGGGGTCTTCAAAAAACGCACGTAATATATTAGAAGATAAATCTTTCAAGGCAAAAATTTCTGATGCGGATTATGGACGATTGGCGGGTCGTTTAGCGTTTTTATATTATACGAACGGCGAATATGAATTGGCGAAAAAATGGGGTTTTGTTTCATCTGATGCAAATTCAGAATATGGACTTTGGACGATGGGATTACTTTATTTCAAAGAACAAAAATATAATGAATCACAGAAATATTTTGGACGCATTTTGGATTTAACACAAATCAACAATGCCCGCAAGACCGAGGCTGCATTTTGGGCTGGTCGTGCCGCTGATATAAATGGCAATCGTAGTGACGCAAAAAAATATTGGAAGATTGCTGCGGCATATCCAATGTCTTTTTATGGTGCATTGGCATCGACTATGTTAGGTGATACGCCAGAATATGAATTTTTTGATCAAGAATGTTCTGATGAAGATATTGTCACTTTGCGTGAAAATAAATATGGTAAAAAGGCATTGGCTTTATTACAAGTCGGACGCAAGGACAGGGCAGAACAATATTTAAAATATCTGGTGACGGCAAAATCTTCGGATAAATTATTGCACGCTGTTAATGCCGTATCATCACTTTATGGATTGCCCCAGGTTTCTATTTTGGTATCTGGTGTTATGCGTGATCGTGGTGTATCAGAAATTAATGATGATATTATTTATTCGGCACAATATCCATTGCCTAATTGGGAACCTTTGGGTGGATGGTCTATTGACAGGGCGCTTTTGTTAGCAATCACAAAACAAGAAAGTGGTTTTAAAACAAATGCAAAATCAAATGCAGGTGCAAATGGCGTTATGCAAATTATGCCAAGTACGGCCAAAAAGGTTGCGCGTAAAAATGATATAAAAATGTCTGAAATCGATATAAATAATCCTGAACATAATATGTTCCTGGGGCAACAATATATTGTCGATTTATTACAACATCAACTGATTCAAAATAATATTATAAAAATGCTGGTCGCGTATAATGCAGGTATGGGGAATCTGGTTAAATTTGAAAAAAGTTTTTCTACATCTGACCCGTTGTTATATATAGAAAGTTTTCCTGCATATGAAACACGCAATTATATAAAGCGTGTTATGTCTAATTTGTGGCTTTATCGTGCGCGCCTTAATCAGCCGTTGACGGCATTAAAAGAACTGTCCGGTGGTTCATGGCCATATTACAACAGCGAAGACGAATATGTGCAAAACAGAGACACAAAAAATTTGTCGTTATAAATAATGAAAAGTATTCCTGATTTTTCAATTGAAAAAAATATCGGCAAAAAAATTATTGTCGGTGCAGACGAGGCTGGTCGTGGTCCATTATGTGGACCTGTTGTTGCAGGGGCTGTTGTTTTTAAAAAATATGATTTTGATGATATGCCTTTTATCAGTGATTCAAAACAGATGTCTGAAAAACAACGTGATATCGCATACGATTGGATAACAAATAATCCAGACATAATCTGGGGTATCGGTCAATGCAGTGCAGCCGAAATTGATGATATGAATATTTTACAAGCATCCCTTGCTGCGATGAAGCGCGCAATATGTGCGCTGGGCATTGTGCCGGATTATTGTTTAATTGATGGAAATAAAATGCCAAATGATTTAATTGGTGAACCAGTTGTCAAAGGCGATGCAAAATCTTTATCAATTTCGGCTGCATCCGTTATTGCAAAGGTCACGCGTGACAGAATCATGAAAGATTTAGCAAAAAAATATCCACAATATGATTGGGATAAAAATGCTGGCTATCCAACACAACAACATTTGCAAGCAATCGATAAATATGGTATAAATGAACATTATAGAAAGACTTATCGTCCGGTAAAAGAAAGGATTGAAAAAAATGCCGATTCAAAATGTTCGTGACATAAATGTTAAATCAAAATATGTTTTATTGCGTACAGATTTTAATGTTAAAGTTATCGATGGAAAAATAACAGATACTTTTCGCATAGACGCATCAATACCGACGATAAAGTATTTAACAAATAGTGGTGCGCGTGTCGTGATTTGTTCGCATATGGGACGACCAAAAGGTAAATCAGAATCTGATTTGTCTTTGCGCCCAATTGCAGAATATATGAATATCCCATTTGTGGAAGATTGTTTGAATAAAGATTTTTTATCAGATATGCACGATGGTGATGTTGTGCTTTTGGAAAACGTGCGTTTCTATATCGGTGAAGAAGAAAACGATGATTCGTTTGCAAAAAAATTATCAGAAGGTTTTGATGTATATGTAAACGATGCGTTTGCTGTATCACATCGCAGCGCCGCCAGTATTGTCGGTGTAACAAAATATTTGCAGTCTTTTGCAGGCGATTTATTGATAAAAGAAATTGAAAATATTTCGAAAGTTATGGAACGTCCAACACACCCATTGGTTGCTTTTGTTGGTGGCGGCAAAGTTTCCACAAAGATAGGCGTATTGAAAAAATTGGTTTCGATTGCTGATAAAATTGTTATTGGTGGCGCAATGGGAACAACTTTTAATTTTGCGCTGGGATTGCCTGTTGGCGATTCGTTATATGAAGAATCTATGTCAGATGTTGCGCTGGATATAATCAATTTTGCAAAACAAAATAATTGTGAAGTATTTTTGCCTTTGGATAAAGGTGTCGGAAAAGTCTTTGATAAAAATACTGAAAGAATAAATCGTGATGCAAATGATATTCATGATGATGATGTAATAATGGATGACGGTGAAAAAACAATTGCACGAAACAAAGAGTTATTACAAGATGTAAAAACTGTAATTTGGAACGGGACATTTGGTTTGGCGGAATGGGGTGAACCTTGGGGACGTGCATCGTTTGAATTGGCACGCGATTTGGCACATTTTACAAAAATGGGAAAAATAGAAACTGTCGTTGGTGGCGGCGATACAGTCGCAACATTAAATGCATGCGGCGTATTTAATGATATGACATACGTTTCAACCGGTGGCGGAGCATTTTTGGAATTTATTGAAGGTAAAGAATTACCAGGTATTGTTGCGTTGGAAAAATGAAAGGATAAAATATGAAATATATTAAATCGGGCATTTTCACAACAGAACAGTTAAGTATTTCTGAAACAATAACAGAAACAAACGATGTTGTTGGTATAGCAAAAGATATTATTGAAAAAATAACAAATGTTCCAGACGATGTAAAAAAGGAATTGGATTTGGCAATAAATAATTTAAATCAGGCAAAAGATTATTTGAAACATATTAAAAATAAGTGTGATATAGCGTTGGATTATGTCCCAACAGATATCAAAGAAAAAGAATATTTGTAATCTTGAAATCCCGAAAAAAATCCTTATTTATTTACTATAAAATTAGCGAATCGGCTGATTGTATGATATAATTAAGCGTAAAAAAGAGGATTTTATTATGTCGTTAGTACCTATTGTTATAGAAGAATCTCCAAAAGGTGAACGTTCTTTTGATATTTATTCGCGTCTTTTGCGCGACAGAATTGTTATGATTTCTGGACCAATCGATATGGCTATGGCGAATACGGTTGTTGCACAGTTATTGTTTTTGGAATCTGAAAATCCAAATGCTGATATTTCGTTATATTTGAATACACCGGGTGGTGAAGTTAATGCCGGATGGGCAATTATGGATACAATGCAATATATTAAACCAAATGTTTCGACAATTGGTATGGGATTGGTTGCGTCAATGGGGTCTGTATTGTTGGCTGCGGGTGCCAAGGGTAAACGTTTTGTTTTACCAAATACAGAAATAATGATTCATCAACCACTTGCTGGAACCCAAGGTCAGGTTACAGATATGGAAATTCATGTTGCGAATTTTAAACGTACCAAAGAAAGATTAATTAAACAAATGGCTGGATTCACGGGTCGCAAAGAAAAAGAACTTTTTGATGCGATGGAACGCGATAATTATATGGATGCAGAAACAGCCAAGAAATTTGGTTTGATTGATGACATTTTAATCAGAAAATAATTTGTTTTTAATTCAAGGTTTATAAAAATGAACGACGATAAAACAACAAATACACCCGAAAAAGCGCAACAGTTTTGCAGTTTCTGTGGAAAATCTGTGTATGAAGTGAAAAAATTGGTCAGTGGCAAAGATGTCTGCATTTGTGATGAATGTATCAATCTGTGTAATGATATTATGGCAGATGATAAAAAATCACAAATTAAACACGAATCTTCATCGTTGCCAACACCATCTGAAATTTATAAATTCTTGAATGAATATGTTATTGGTCAAGACAATGCAAAAAGAACATTGGCTGTGGCGGTATATAATCATTATAAACGTAACAGTGCCGCGGTTGCTTCCAATGTAGAAATACAGAAATCCAATATTTTGATGATTGGTTCGACTGGTACTGGTAAAACTTTGTTTGCACAAACTTTGGCACGTGTATTAGATGTGCCATTTGCGATTGCCGATGCGACAACTTTAACCGAAGCCGGTTATGTTGGTGATGACGTTGAATCTGTGTTAACACGTTTGTTGCAAAATGCTAATTTTGATGTTGAGCGCGCACAACGCGGAATTATTTATATCGATGAAATAGATAAAATTTCGCGCAAATCTGAAAACCCTTCATTGACACGCGATGTGTCTGGCGAAGGTGTTCAACAGGCTTTGTTAAAATTAATTGAAGGAACCGTTGCAAATGTTCCAGCTGGTGGGGCGGGGCGCAAACATCCTGGCGAAGCGACCGTTCAATTAGATACCAGCAAGATTTTATTTATATGTGGTGGTGCATTTGATGGTTTGAACAAAATCATTGCTGCGCGTTCTGCAGGTCGTGCTGGAATTGGTTTTGGTGCAAATGTTTCTGATAAAAAAGAACGTGAAGAAAAAGATTATTTAATTGACGTTCAATCAAGTGATTTAGTTCGCTTTGGCATTATTCCAGAACTGATTGGTCGTTTACCAATCATCACAACTTTGCAACCTTTGGATGAAAAAGCATTGGTAAAGATTTTAACAGAACCAAAGAATGCAATTGTTAAACAATATGCGGCAATGTTGGAAATGGATGGAATAAAGTTAAATATCACCAAAGATGGTTTGACTGCTATTGCTAAAATGGCAATAGAAAGAAAAACTGGTGCACGTGGTTTGCGTTCAATATTGGAAAAGATTTTATTAAAGCCCATGTTTGATGCACCTGATAAAAAAGATTTACAAGAAATCGTAATAGATGCAGATGTAGTAAACGGTAAAAAAGAACCAATGGAAATTTACGCAGAAACTAAAAAAGTCGCTTAATACACAATAAAAAAAACGATAAAATATTTATCGTTTTTTTTTATGGTTTACAATATCCCCATAATGCACTGGAACCTGTTTTAATGTAAAAGCTGTTCAATAAATAATCACCAGTAGAATCATGAATACCATCACTGTTTTTATCTGTCCATGGAATATCAACCCATGTCCCAGATTGGTCAGAACATTCTTGTGATAAAGACAAAACCAGTTGTGTGCGAACCTTTTGCATAACTTTATCAATATCAGATAACAAAGATTCTGATACTGTATAACTTGTCTTTGACGGTCGACGACAATTCTGAAGCGCATATCTTACAAGTTGTTGATACAAAGAACCAATGTAAGACGTCCCACATGTCATATATATATCAGAAGATGATTGCACGGGGGCTAGTTTGCCGCCATAACAAGTATAAGTTTTTGGACATTGTTTGCATTCCGTTGCACCAGTTGTTGCAAAATAAACTCCTGTGTTGTCTTCATCTGTTTCATCAAACTTATACAAATAATATCCAGGTTTACATTCCTTATATATTTTTGTATATCCTATGGAACAATAATCTTGATATGCTGCATGTGAATACGTAGATGTTTGTGCAGTGGTTGTAATCAAAATATCGTTTTGGGAAAAAGGGTTATATGATGTTTCATTGCATATTTCAACACGTGCATATCGCGATTCCCCTGGAGCATATTTGCGACAACCATAAGGATAAGAATGTGCTGAATCACCAGTCTGGATAGCACATCTGCTTTCTACAAATGTTGTTAATAAATCATAACACGATTGTTCGATTGTCGCATCTGTGATGCCTGTCATTGCAGCAACTAATGTTGTAAGACCTTCTTCGCCACCACCATATAAATTACTGCAAGTATTTAATTTATCAGCACACATTTCTTCGGATAATTCCAATGTTTGTCCCAAGTTAATTTTTGTATCTGTATCTGAAAAATTTTTTAATTGGTCTGATTGTTTCAGATAACATTCGTTAACAACTTTCAAACATTCATCTTTGACTGTTTTTACTCGTGCTTGTTGTCCTTGGTATATTTCGACAATTGCTTGTCGTAAGAATTCGTCCCATACATCTTCGGCATCATCACGACATAAATCCAGACTTTTTGATGCAAAATTACGTTTTTTGTTAAGCATACTTATAAATGATGTGTTTTGGCTGTTTTTTAAAACATCACCTGATAACGATAATTGGTTTTCAATCTGATAAAATTCAGGCGAATATATTGGTTGTCCAGTTGATATATTCAAATATTTACCAGAAAAATCTAAACAGTGAATATATCCATTTCCACAGGCTGAATCTGCCGTTATATCTTTACGAACATTTGCAATACAATCATTTATGCTGGACGAATTGTGTGCATTATAATTTTCGAGACGCGCATCTTGCATTTTATGACGTGTTGATCGTATTGATGCATTTGCATTGGTGGTTTTTGTTTGCAGATTATTTTCAAGTAAAGAGCAATCATTTTCAACGTACATGCCGTATGCAGATGCAACCATTTTCAAATCAGATGATGCACAAGTTTCTGTGACAAGTTCTGAACATTGGGCATGTACCGCATTGAATAAAGCTTCGCCGGTAAGATTTGCAATGTCTGCACCGCCAATCAAATTTGTTGTTGACCAAATAGATTTTATATCACCAGCAATGTCTACATTTCCCTTGGTCGATAGCGATTGAGATTTTGTATTACTAAGCACACCAGAAATATTTTTCAATGTATTTGCGCTTTCAGACGTATCCTTTTTGATCGCAGATTCACCATCTGTAGCGGATAACATCGCTTTTACTTCTTTGGATGTTTTTGATATCATGTCGATATTTAAATCTTGAAAGTCTTGTAAACTTTCTGCGGTTTGTGATAAAAGCCTTTCTTTGTTTTGTATATCTTTTAATTTTGAAGAACAAACACATCGACGGTACGTTTCGTTTTGCGTAGCGCAAAATTGATCCATACATGTAAAATATGCATCGCGACAAGAATTATAATTTGATCCGAAAGTTCTTGTTTTTACAGTAGCGGCAGCGCGCGCCAATCTTGAAGCTTGTGTTGCAACCGCAGAACGAACAGCTTGGTGATTTTGTGTCGCACTTCGCCCGGTGACAATCTTTGTATTTGGTGTACGTGCGGTTGTCTTTCTGGTGGTGACATCTGCAGATGCGTTACGCGATGTTATAGAACGGCTTGTATTGGTATCTGTTTTTTGTCGTGTTGATGACGATAGGCGTGATGTTGTTGGTGTTGCAGTATTCTGGGTACGCAAAGCAGCATTGACCCCGTCAACGCATAAAAACAGACCAAGCAAAACAACAAAAACCTTTCTCATCCTGTACTTTTAAATAATAATAACAAAAATAAGATATTTTAAGCAAGGGTATTTTACAAAATTTTGAAATAAAAAAAATCCACAAAAGTGGATTTGTTTCTTTATTGATGATTTGGTGCACCATCTGCGGTTGCATGTGTTCGTTCAACAAATGTTATACGACCTTTGTCTAAATCATAAGGTGTCATTTCAACATGTACCTTTTCACCAACATTAACCCAAATGCGAGCCTTGCGCATTTTGCCGCACACGGTTGCCAATATCACATGTCCATTTTCAAGACGAACACGGAACATAGTGTTTGGTAACCTTTCTTCGACTGTACCTGAAAAAACAATTACATCATCTTTTGCCATAAATTTAATCCTTGGTTTTTGACCATATAATAATATTAACCATAAAATTAAAAAGCAAGACTTTTTTATATGCTTGCAAGGTTTAATATTTTTTGATAAAATAACATAAAAATGTAGGAATGTGCACATGAAAATATTGAGATTTTTACCAATTTTGTTGGTTTTGCCATCTGTCGTGTATGGGGCTTCACGTGGGGATTCAGAGATGCGTGTTGGTATAGTGCGTGGATCTCAGGCTGCTTCGCGCATATCTGTCGGGGCCGCGGAAGTAAAAGCTGTACGTGAGTCTGCAGAGAAAATACTGCAATCAAATGAAAAAGATGGTTCTAAAAAATTACCATCTATTTCAGGATATGCGACCGAAAGTCCTGCGAGTGATTGTCGTGATGCGTATCGTGAATGTATGGATAATTTTTGTTTGTTGGACGAAAGCCAGGGTGAACGTTGTGCGTGTTCTGATAATATAGAACGTGCAAAAAGCAAAATTCAGGCTGTTCTTGATATCCAGGCAGAAGCAGACAAATTGTATACCGAGGGTGTTGAACGTGAACAACTGGGTGCCAAGGCGCGTTTAGTTTTTGCTGATAACACCAGTACCAAGGTTTCAACTGCGAATTTCATGGCATGGTTGGGCGCCGGAGAAGAAGATGAAGAAGAAGAAGTTGGCGAAGATGTGACGATGGGTGATGATTTGTACCAAATGGCTGTTAAGTATTGTCAGGCTGAATTAGATGCTTGTGGCAGTAAGGCCGAAATGGAATCCATGCTTTATACGCGCATGATAACCCAAGATTGTAAAAATTATGATGCATATCTGGCAGACCAGAAAGCAAATGCGGAATCCAATAAACGTATCGCAGAATCTGCGGTTCGCAAGGCACGTCTTGAAATGTTAGACACGACAAATAAATATAACCGTGGTGAATGTTTGTTGGCATATCGTTCATGTATCGCAGACAAGGGTGGTTGTGGTTCTAATTTTGAAAACTGTTTAGATGAAAAATTATTACAACGTCGTTCAAATGCCTGTGAAAACGTGTTGGATCAATGTATGGCGGTTCGTGATTATGTTGTTAAAGATTGGGCGGCAGAATCTAAAAGTGTTTTGGCAGAAGCAGCAAAATATGCGGATAAATATGAACGTGCAACATGTTTGGCAAAGGTGCAACTTTGTTTGGAAGAAGGGTGTTCAACATCAACAAATGCGGAATGTTTAACAGATGTAAATGTCGCTGCTGGTGTATGTCCAATTATTACAGAATGTGACGCAAAGATACCAGGCTTCCAGGCTGTTGTAAACGATAAGTTGGGATATTTGCAAACAAAGTTCTGTGAAAATGATGTTGATAAATGTCTGCAAGATAAGTGTGGTGTTGATTTTACGAAACCAGAATGTGTTGGTAAAAAACCGTATGAAATCGCGGCGCTTTGTCCACAGAGTATGTTCCCTTCTTGTAAGACTGCAACACAATTTGATGTGATTGTTCAGGCTGCAATCTTGCAAATGGATTATCAAATGATGCAGGGCTGTGTGAATTATTTTGGTGAACAACTGGGCAAGGTTTGTGGTACAGATATGGCGTGTTTACCAATTGATACAACTGTTGAATCTTTAATCAATTTGCCTGATACCGAAGAAGGTTTGGCAGATTTACGTAAAACGGTTGTTGCAAATTCTGATGCATCGGTCGAAGAATTCTTTAAACAATTTGAACAAGATAAAACTGTGGCTGCTTGTTCGGATTCTCAAAGTGTTGACGCGTCAAAGAAAGTAAAGGGTAAAAACACATTGGGGGTAAGTGTATTTAATACTGCAAAATTATTGGCGAAAATGGCAGCAGAAAATCGTAATTTACGCGAACTTGATTCTAAAATTGCAGAATTGGCACGTAAAAAAGAATTAAAAGAAGCAGAACAAATTTGTTTGAAAACTTATAAACCTGAAAAACCAGATGATTCTAAAACGAATTACAGTTATATAAAAAGTGTTTCGTTTGAACCACAACTTCGTAATTGTCATGTTTGCAGATTGCAACAGGTGTGCGAAGAAGGTGGCGAATCAAAAGCATCTGCGGCATTGAAAGCTGCGGCTGGTGGTTTGTCGGCTGGCGCATCGACTGGAACAATGATAAATGCCGGATGGGGAACCGCAATTGGTGGTATTATAGGTGCGGTTGGTGCCGGTGCATTAGGTGCGGCATCTGGTGGTAAAAAAGAATTCTGTCAAGAAATCGAATCTTGCGAAGATATAAATATGTAAAACTTTGGAGAAAATAAAATGAAAAAAGTATTGCATTTTGGGTTGGTTTTTGGATTGTTTGCGGCTTTTGTTGGTGCGACAGATTCTTTCGCTGCGACAAAAAAAAGTTCGTCAAAAAAACAATCTGCGATTCAAGTTGGAACCAAGGTTCGTGCCAAAGTCGAAGCGACAGGAATTTATGACGAAGAATGTTATAATAAATATTTTGGTTGTATGGATCAATTCTGTATCGCAGATAATGAAAACGGCGGAACATGTATGTGCAGTGATGATGCCGCAAAATACGATGAACAGCTGGAATCAATCAAAAAAACTTTAGCAGAAGCAGAACGTATAGGTACCGAAGAAGTTGAAAGAATTCAAGCTGGTGCAAATGCAGACATCATATTCAATGGTGGTGAACGTATTTATAACGATGATGGTTCTATTGTAAAGGCTGGTGAAAAGAAGAAAGATACAATTACATGGTCTTCTATATACGATATGGAAGATGATGAAGAATATGATGACGAATGGGCAGATATTGATTTGTCTGACAAAGTCGGCAGGGAATTATACACATCTGCACATCAATTATGCCGTGAACAAATGCCAGATTCTTGCAACAAAGATATGACGCTTTTGACGCAAATGTATTCGCGTCAAATCATTTCTGATTGCAAGGGGTTGGCAAATTCTATTGCACAAAAGAAACAGGAAGCAGATTCTATGTTAGCAAAAGCAAGAGCTGCGGTTCGTGGTGCATTAAAGGAAAGTTTCGAAGAATCTAATAAATATGATCGTGGAACATGTATGGTTGAATATAAACATTGTATGCAAAGTGCAGATGCTTGCGGTTCTGATTGGAGTAATTGTGTATTTACAATAGCATCCGAGAATATGCAAAACAATGAGGCAACCAGTGTTGCTGGAACAAAAGTTAGTACAGTTAACATATATGATATTACAGCATCCACAATGGAAATATTAGAATCAAAACGTTTTATCTGTGA
Organism: uncultured Pseudomonadota bacterium; assembly: GCA_900321105.1. GTDB lineage: Bacteria > Pseudomonadota > Alphaproteobacteria > Rs-D84 > Rs-D84 > Enterousia. Next base: position 38,346 of record OOHL01000003.1, read on the forward strand.
AAAAGTTTTAGACAGTTGTGTCGCGGTTCGTGACTATGTCTGGAACGATTTCTTGCGTGAAGCAGCACCAACAATACGATTGGCAGAACAAAATGTAGAATCACAAAAACGTCAATCTTGTTTGTCTGATATTTCGAATTGTATCCAAAAGGCATGTAAAGATGATATAGCAGGTAAGGGCGTTGACACAATGGATGCGTGCCTTGCACGTCCAAGTATGGCACGTTCATTCTGCAAGATTCAAATTGAACCATGCGAAAGAATGGAACCACAAATTTGGGATTATGTGGTAAGTAAATTGGCGGCAATGCGCGTTGATGCATGTACCGCGGAAGTAAAAGAATGTTTTACATCCGAAGACAGATGTGGCAAAGATTTTTCAAATTGTATTGGTATGGATTTCAATTATATACACGATATCTGTCCAATTGATAAATTGGTTGTATGTAAACAAGCAAACCCAGATTTCAAAATGTCAGATTTGGATTCTATGTTGATGGGATTATATTTGAACATAGATAACAAGGCTTTGGAAAATTGTCAAAATCTGGCTGAACAAAAAATGACAGAATTATGTGGTTCGACAACTGATTGTAATTCGTTTGCCGCCGATGAATTTATCGGGACCAGTTCCGTTAAATCACAAAAAGACGGAACGACATATCGTGTGACCGGTATGATATCTTTCGGTTCAATTAAAATGGGTGATGCCACAGGTTCTGTAACAGATGGTGGACGCGTTTTGGCACCTGGTGAAATCGGGGTCGCTGATTATATCAAATCGGTAAAAGCTAAAAATGTAAATGTTCCAAATGCCGAAGCAATAATCACATCTATCGAAGAAGAATTGAATAATATTGCCGGTACAATTAACAGGACTGTATCTTTCTTGGAATCAGATCAACAAATATCTTATTGTATCAATGGGCGTGATTTATCACAAATAAACGGCAAGGGTTCAGAAAATAACGCAACGGTTGCGCGTTTCCCTAATTTATTGAATCAATATCGTGTTATGATTGGTATGGCCGCTTTACGTAAAGCACAAGACAATTATAATAAAAAAGTTAATGATGCGATTGCTGATGCAACCAAAAATGCATCCGCAGACGTTGCACAATATATGTGTCAAAAAATTGCAGATTCCAGAACATCACGCAGTTCGGGAAATGAAATTGTTGAACAGACACCTTTGACAACGCCGTTCTCTATATCATACGAAGTGGGGGCTGGTTTGAATACGGCGACATTATTAAAGGGTGGGTCTGGCACATCAAATAACACAATGGCTGGTAAATTTAAAAACAGTGGTTATCTGGGCGGTTCATCAGCATCTGGTTTAGGTGGTGTTATGAAAGATGTGACGGCAACATTTGATCGTGAATCAAGAAATTGTCATGTTTGCACAACATTAACCACACAATCTTGTAAAACAACGGGGTCAACATCTTGGTTCCATAACAGCAGAAACCAATCTTGTGAGACTAAGACGGCAGACCCGTATTGTGAAGATATCAAAATGTAAATTAAACCACCCAAATGGGTGGTTTTTTATTGGTAATCGTTCCTAGATATTTTTATCTGTCCATTTGTTATAATTAAGGCATGGAAAACAAAATAACAAATGGAGAAAAAATCATGAAAAAAATATCTGTGTTGGCATTGATTGCGTTTTTACCAATTTGTTCATCTTTTACAGCAAGTGCCAAAAATATGAACAACAATATGAATAATCAACCTGCTGTTTGGTCTGTGACTGAGGTTGTATCTTTACCAGATGATACACCGGTTGTAATGCGTGGTCGTATTACAAAAAATATGGGCAACAATATTTTTGTTTTTGAAGATGCGTCTGGAACAATTATGTTGGAAATAGACGAAGCAGATTGGAATGGAAACACCGTTCGTGTCGACGATATTGTGACTGTCTATGGCAGCGTTGACAAGGGTACTAACTATACCGAAGTTGATGTTGATTCAATTGTAAAATAAAATGCCCATTTGGGCATTTTTTTTATTGCTTTGTTCTTTTTTTTATGTGTTTTTTGTGGTATAATTTATTCCATAATGAAACTGATAAAATCTTTGTTTTCAATTGCTGTTATGTTGTGCACAATTCCATCATTTGCGAATTGGCAATCAAACGGTTATTACATAAATGACAGTTATTACAGCGATGATGGTTCCCGATTTGTTGTTGGTTTGCGCGGCGGTGTATCTTTTGCCAGTGCAAAGATGAAAAATGATGTTGGTTCTTTAGATGCAGAATATTGGGTCAGCACAACAACAGGTCAGGTTATATCAGATTTAAGATACGATTTAGCTGGTGGTGCAGAGACTTTGCCCGATTTTGTATACGCAGGTACCGGTAATATTGGAACATTACCAGTAAAGGAAAAATTTTCGAAAACAATATTTACAGCCGGTGCCAGTGTTGGGTTTACTGTGCCTAATTATTCCCAGTGGCGTCTAGAGGCCGGATATGATTATATTTCCGAAACTAATTATAACCAGGTACCATTGTTTGAAGGTGAAATGCAATTATCTGGTGGCGTTATTGGTGATGCGGTTGCGCATGTTTCAAGTACTGGTGCGACAGCAACGATTTCAACAGACATTATTTCTGTAATGGCTTATTATGATTTTTTTGAAGGCAATCAAAAGCAATTAAATACCTTGATTCCATACGTTGGATTTGGACTTGGTTATGCCAGTTCGCGTACCACATTAAAATTAGCAGATATATATGGTGATTTGACTTTGGATTCAGATTTACAAAATTACGGGACGATTGAAAATGATGTCTTGCAATTTGAACCGCCGACCGATAAATCTAAATATCCAACTTCAAATAACATTGCTGTAATCGGCGCGTTGGGTGTTTCGTACGGGATAAGCGAATATACTTTCTTGGATTTTAGTGCACGTCTTATGTATGTCCCAACAATTAAATGGGAATTAACAAATTCAGATGGAACACAACATCGTGAATGGTTCAGTGCAGATAATATGTTATACACCAATTTGATGGTTGGTTTGCGTTTTGAATTTTAATTTACGGTTCATTAAATAAACGTGCCGGATCAACAGATTTATCGCCACGGCGAACTTCCAAATACATTTCATTTCTGTTTTCACTCATGCGACCTATTGGTTCGCCAGCCAAAACTTCCTGGCCAACCATTGCATCAATAGAACCCATATTTGTCATAACTGTATTATACCCATTTTTATGTGACATAATTACAACCTTGCCAAAGCCGCGGAAAGAATCTGCAAATTTTATAACACCATCTGCGGGGGCCATAACCAATGCATCACCGCGCGTGCGTATGCGCCATCCGTCAGATTTTAAACCCAATGCAGTTTTTTCACCATATCTGACGACCAATTTTCCACGAACAGGAACATTTAACTTTCGTTTAGAAAATTTGGCATCATCCGACATTTTTGAAGAGCCAACCCCGGCGGACAATTCAGAAATATTTTTAGCACGCGCCGATAATTGTTTAAGTTTATCTTGCAATGCAATTTGTTGATTTTTTAATTTTTCATTTTGTGCACTGCGTGTTTTTAATAATTTATCCAATTCTTTTTTTTCAGATGTGTATTTTTTTGCACTGCGATCCAGTTTTTCTTTTTCAATAATGCGTTTGTCATGAATTTGATCCAGTTCTTTTAATTTTTGTGTGGCATCCATTATTTGTTCGTCAAATTTATCAGATGCCGCAGCCAATATAACCGAAGTCAAAACATAATCATGCATTGTAGAAACATCAAAATTTGGATTAGATGCAATAAATAATATACTGGATGTGGCATCTGTTATGCCGTCATAACTGTGTGCCAATTCAGCATTTATTTTATCGCGCTGTTTATCCAATTCGGCGATGCGTTTTGACAAGGCGCCACGTTGTTCTTCCAAATTGCTAACTTTATCAGCAGCCTTGACCAACTGTTTTTTTGTTTGTTCGACATCTTTAGATGATGTTTTTAATTGCTGTTCAATTTTTTTGTTTTGAATTTCTGTTTCTTTTATCTGGTTTTGTATTTTTGCTAATTCATTATTTGCACCAAATGCGGGCAGGGCAATACCGCACAAAAAAGAACCGTAAAAAAGAAATCTTGATTTATACATCACGCATATTTTACCAAAATGAAGAAAAAATGTAAATGTTGGATTTTTTTGTAAAATCTGTTGACAAAACAAAAAATATGTCTATAATATATAGTATGAAAACAGAAATACAGGCTCCTCATGGACGTGAAACATATATCGCCGATTTTGGCGATGGGCTTGTTATGAAACGTCCGTTACCGGAATTTTCACAGGTCGAAAAAGATAAATGGTTGGCAAAACAACATCGAACCAAAGATGTTATTGATGAAATTAACGCGGTCAATAACCCTGTATATAGTATTCCTTATATGTTGCACATCAAGGATGATGAATATCAATTGTTGGAAGAACGTGCACCAGGTGTACCTTTGACTTCGGATTTATATAAAAGTTTAACTGGTCGTCAACGTTATGAAATTGTAACAAGCCTTGCGCATTTTTTGGTTGATATGAATGAATTAAAAACTGTCAAAGAAGAAACTGTGCACAGAATGTCCAACGAATTAAAAATGCAAAAATTGCAGAATATTATCGGCAATAAAATGCCAAAATGGTTTGATTTGGGCAGTGTGAAATATGTATCAAAAGTAATAGAGCGCGTTCATGATTTTGAATACGTAACAAGAAAAGCATGGTCGCATTGTGATTTGAATTCGGGGAATGTTTTGTATGATGCAGAAGCAAGCAGGTTGTATTTGATTGATTTTGCCGAATCAGACTACAACTTTATCTTTCGTGACATTTTTTCACCATTGGCTGTTGATTTAGATATTTGTGAACCAATATATGAAGAATATTTCAAATTACATGATGAAGACAAATATCTTATCTATAGTCCAAACAGCCCAGAATTACAAAACATTATGAAGTATCGTAAGATAACTGTTTTATTAAAACGTTTCACAAAAGCAGGGGATGATTTAAGACTGAATCCACAATCTGAAAAAACAAAACAGAATAATATTGAAAAGATTGAGTTTATGAAAGATTTAATAGCAAGAATACGATATATTGAAAAACAATTAACAAAATAAAAAATGCCAAAATGGCATTTTTTATTTTTAACGAATTTTTGATGTTTGTAATTGCTGTATTATTTTATTTTGTGAAGAATACATCGCGCCCATCATATATTTATAATATTTTTTTGTGTCGCCTTTGGCCATATCCATAAGAGAAGATGGGTATAATTCTTTGTCTGTTTTTCTGGTAAAAGCAATTGGTCTGTATCCTTGTTCCAATAACAACCAATTCATAACCATTCTGGCGGTACGTTTGTTGTAATCATCGAAAGGTTGTAAAACTATCATTTTATAATGTGCATCAAATGCACGAATAACAGGGTGTTTGTTGGTGCATTTGGATTCATAAATGATATTTTCCAATGCGTTTTCTATTTCCATAGGTATATTTGTTTTTCTTATTACACCGGGACGAATAAAAGTGTCGTTTATTTTGATGTTGTGTTCATTGCATATTAAATAATGAATATTGCATACTTCTTGGAATGTTAATTCCGCCTTTTTTGTTGTTTGTTCAAGAATATAATCATATGCCAATCCCAGACCACGTGTACAGCTGTGGTCAAAATAAGGTTTTTGTTCTTTTGTTGGCATAAAAAACAATGTTTTAGGTTCTGAAAAAGATATTTCTTGGCGTAACCAATCAAAATTATTCAAACGTCTAGTACAAGAACCTGATAGCATTTTTGATATCAAAGATTTGTTTTGTTCAATGCGCGCAATAAGCCCCGGGGATGTTTCCGGATGTTTTCTTAAAGAACGATGTTTTTTATTTTTGGTCATGGATGTGCACCTTGTTTTTATATAAAATAGCACAAAAAACAAGTTTGTCAATCTTTTGTGGAAGAAAAAACAGTTAAAAATCGTGTTGCGCTGGATTCCTTTTTTTATTATGATTTCCCAAAAAGGAAAGGATATTCAGATGAAAAAATTATTGTTGGTTTTGGCATTGATAACCCCATTTGTCTGTGATGCGGCACCAAAGAAAGAAAAAAAGGAAGAACCCGTTGTTCATTTGACTGATGAACAAATATACGATGAATTAAAAAAATTAGCCTTGGTTTTTGAAACTGCGCGCGACAAATTTGTCGAAGAAGCCGATGAACGCAAAATGCTGGAAGGTGCGATGAATGGAATGTTGGCGGCGTTGGATCCACATTCTTCGTATTTATCTGCGGACGATTTCAAAGAATTTAATGATAAATCACACGGTGAATTTGGTGGTCTGGGAATTCAGATAACCAGTGACAAGGGCGCCATCCGTGTAATTTCACCGATTGATGATACCCCTGCGGCCAAGGCAGGAATAGAGGCTGGTGATTATATTACGCATATTGATGGTGAACAGGTTTTTGATATGAATTTGAATCAAGCCGTAAAAAAGATGAAAGGTAAACCTGGCACAACTGTAAAATTAACCGTTGTTCATGATGGAAATGAACCGAAAGTGATGACACTTAAACGTGCCATTATCAAAGTCAAATCTATCAAGTTCAGTGAAAAATCAGATGCCGCGGCGATGGATGATGAAAAATTGCCAAAGATAGGTTATTTGCGTGTTTCTGATTTTGGTGCGACAACAACAAAAGAATTAAAAGATGCAATCAAAGATTTAGAAAAGAAAAATGTTGCCGGATATGTTCTTGATTTGCGTAATAATCCTGGTGGCTATTTAACTGCTGCGGTGGATATGGCGGATGCCTTTTTGGATAGTGGTGAAATTGTATCAACGCGCGGCAAGGAAAAATCAGATATTGAACGTATGTTTGCGAAATCCGGGGATTTAATAAACGGAAAACCAATTGTTGTTTTGATAAATCATGGTTCAGCATCGGCATCTGAAATTGTTGCGGGCGCATTGCAAGATAATGGTCGTGCGATTGTTATGGGTTCGCAAAGTTTCGGCAAAGGATCTGTGCAACAACAAAAACCTTTGGGTGATGGTTCGGCGATACATATAACTATTGCGCGTTATTACACGCCAAGTGGTCGTTCAATTCAAAACGAAGGTATTACGCCAGATATAGAAGTTTTGCAGAGTAAGATTGAAACAATCGAAAAAAAAGAGGCGTTGTTTACCGAGGCTACATTTAACAATTCCTTGAAAAACGATGCGTCAGATAAAAAAGATAAATCGTCCAAGAAAAAAGATCCTAAAAAATCAAGTAAATCAGATGATGACGATGACGAAGATTATCTAAGTTTGTCTGATGAAGAAAAAGATGCGCGTGATTACCAATTGCAACGTGCAATGGATATGGTGCGCGCTTTGTCAAAGGTCGGAAAAAAGAATCTGGAAAAAGTTGAAGAAGTATCAGACGAAAAATCTGACGAGAAAAAATCAGACGAAAAAAAATCTGATTCAAAAAAATAAACTGGCGGGGAAAAGATGACAAAATTAATAGTTGATGGAAATTGGGCGGCGGCTGATGTAGCATATCGTTGTGTTGATTGTGCGGCAATTTATCCTATTACCCCCAGCAGCACTATGGGTGAATTGTCTGATGAATGGGCATTTCAGCACAAGAAAAATATTTGGGGCGTTGTGCCTGAAATAATTGAAATGCAATCCGAAGCAGGTGCCGCAGGTGCGCTGCATGGCGCATTGCAAATGGGTGCGCTGGCTACAACATTTACTGCATCCCAGGGTTTGCTTTTGATGATTCCGAATATGTATAAAATTGCTGGCGAACAAACCCCATTTGTTATGCATGTTGCGGCGCGTGCATTGGCGACACATGCATTGTCTATATTCGGTGATCATGGTGATGTTATGGCTGTGCGTAATACAGGCTTTGCATTGCTGTCATCGCACAATGTTCAATCTGCACACGATATGGCGGCGATTGCACATGCGGCAACTTTAAAAAGTCGTGTTCCTTTTTTGCATTTCTTTGATGGATTCCGAACCAGTCACGAAGAATCTGCGCTGGAAAGAATTGATGATGATGTTTTATGCGAAATGTTGCCTGATGATATTGTGATGGCAAATCGTAAACGCGGTATGTCACCAGACCATCCAACGATTCGTGGGACCGCACAAAATCCAGATGTTTATTTTCAGGGACGCGAAGCTTCTAATCCGCTTTATGATGCATTGCCAGAAATTGTTCAAAACGAAATGGATAAATTTGCACGCTTGACCGGTCGTCAATATGGATTGGTTGATTATGTGGGGGATAAAAACGCCAAATATGTAATTGTATCGATGGGGTCTTCGTGTGAAACAATTGAAGAAACGCTTGATTATTTACCGCGTGGTGTTGGTCTTGTTCGTGTTCATTTGTTTAATCCATTCCCTGTCGATGCGTTTTTGAAGTCTTTGCCAAAAACCGTTGAACAAATTGCAGTATTAGACAGAACAAAAGAAGCCGGATCAATCGGTGAACCGCTTTATCAGAACGTGCGCAGTATCGTTGATTCAAAAATCAAAGTATTCGGTGGACGCTATGGTTTGGGTTCAAAAGAATTTAAACCACGTGATGTCAAAGCAATTGTTGAATATATGATGCAGGGCAGTTTACACCATAATTTCACCGTTGGAATTGATGATGATTTAACACATTTATCATTAACCACAGATAAAACATTTACAATTGAAAATCCGGATGTTCAAACCGCAATTTTATATGGTATCGGCAGCGATGGAACCGTTGGTGCGGTTAAAAATATTGTGAAAATTGTTGGTGAAAATTCTGAATTGTATCCACAATCTTATGCTGTTTATGATTCAAAAAAATCTGGTGGTATAACACAATCGCATATTCGTTTTTCACCAAATCCAATTAAAAGTGAATATTTGGTGGACAGTGCGGATTTTATTTGTATTTCGAATTTTATGATTGCGCAAAGGTTTAATGTGTTTGCATCTTTGCGTGCGGGTGGGACGGTTATGATTAACACATCTATGTCGCCAGATGAAGCATTTGCAAATCTGCCACGTGAATCCCAGGAACATTTGATTCGTATGCGTGCAAATGTATATTTCTTGGATGCAAACGCGGCGGCAAACGAATTAGGACTGGGGAACAGAATAAACACATTTATAATGTTGAATTTCTTTAATTTGACCAAGGTTATCAGTCCGGATACTGCAAAAGATGCGGCAAAGATTGCTATAGAAAAAACTTATAAAAAGAAAGGGATGGACGTCGTTCATGCAAACTGGGCGGCGGTGGATGCGGCGGAATCTTATTTGAAAAAATATAATTTACCATCCAGCGTTTCTGAATTGGCACCTGATTTTATACCGGCAATGACAAAAGACGCGCCGTCTGAAATCGCAGGAACTTTGGGTGAAATGGCTGCGGGTCGTGGCGATGATATTCCGGTGTCTCGTTTCAAAGTTGATGGAATTTTTGGCGGCGGTCAATATCCTGTTGGGACATCCAAATATGAAAAACGTGCATTGGCAACACGTGTTGCAGAGTGTGATTTAGATAAATGTATTCAGTGCGGAAAATGTTCAATGCTTTGCCCACATGGTGCAATCCGTATCAAAGTTATGGGACAAAACGAAATGGAAGCCGCACGCAATGCAGGTATCACAGTGGTTCCAATGAAAACACCTGAATTAGGTGGTGGGTTATTTTATACGCTGAATATTTCGCCATCTGATTGTACAGGATGCGGTTTGTGTATGAAGAATTGTCCGGTTGGGGCTTTGTCTTTGATACCAATGAGTGACGGAATCAAAAATCAGAAAACATTTGATGCAGCGTTAAATATTCCAGATTTTGATAAACAAAAATTAAATCTGAATATTCCAAAACATGTTGAATTATTGCCACATTATTTTGAATTTCCTGGTGCATGCGCTGGGTGTGGCGAAACACCTTATGTTCGTTTAATGTCACAATTGTTTGGTGATAAAATGGTTATTGCAAATGCCACAGGTTGTTCTTCGATTTATGGTGGAAATTTACCAACAACGCCATGGACTTGTGATGCGAATGGTCGTGGCCCAGCATGGTCTAATTCATTATTTGAAGATAACGCCGAATATGGTTTGGGAATGCGTATTGCGTTAAATCAAAGAAAGTCTGCTTTGCGTTCTGTCCTTTTTGAACTAGGATTGGAAAATGTAGAACAAATGATGGCAGCAACCGGAACAGAAAATCAACGTGAATTGCAAAATAATTTGCGTGTTCAATTATCGTCAATTGATAATCCGCGTGCACGATATGCGGAAAGTTTATTGGATGCCATTGTTGATAAATCTGTATGGATTGTTGGAGGTGATGGTTGGGCTTACGATATTGGATACGGCGGTGTCGATCATATTTTACACAGTGGCGAAAATGTAAATATTTTGGTTTTGGATACCGAAGGTTATTCAAATACCGGTGGTCAGCAATCTAAATCCACACCGTTTGGTGCATCTATGAAGTTCGCGATTGGTGGCAAAGAACATGCAAAAAAAGATTTGGGATTGATTGCGATGATGTCGGGCGCATATGTTGCGCAAATTGCATTAGGTGCAAATCAGGCACAGGCTGTGCGTGCTTTCCGTGAAGCAGAAGCTTTCAACGGACCATCAATTATTTTGGCATATGCGCCATGTATTGCACATGGGTTTGCATTGCAAAATGGTGTTGAACACCAAATCAATTTGGTAAATACTGGTGCATGGCCACTTTACAGATTTAATCCATCTGTCATTGAAAGCGGTCAAAATCCATTAACCTTGGATTCACGTGTTGATACACCATTCCCGTTGGAAGAATTTATGAAATCAGAAACACGATTCGCAGCGGCACGTTCAATCAATCCGCATTTTGATAAATTGGTCGAAGAAGCCAAGGCAAATAATTTATATAAAACAGAACTGAAACAGCATATTGCAAATTTCACTGTTCAAAAGAACAAAGACAATGGGGAAGGCTAAGATGAAAAAATTATTTATTATTTTAATGTTGGTATTATCGGCGTGCACATTTCAGACGAAACATCGTGGCTATGTTTTTCCAGATGATTTGGAAACGCGTGTGGCAAACATAAAAACAACCGCACAATTACAAGATGAAATTGGCGACCCGCAAACACGCACAATCTATGGAGATGAAGTATGGGTTTATTACAGCGCTGATGAAAATATGCGCGGGCCTTTACCACAGACATACGACAACAAAACTGTTCTTTTGGCGTGGGTAAAAAATGGTCGTGTCTTGAAAACCCAGGTTTTGCACGATGACGATTTGAAAGATATCAAATTGGCAGAAGGCGAAACAGAAATCCCAGCGGCAATTGAATTGAACGCTTTAGAAGAAATGTTTAATAATATCGGGCGTTTTTCACCAGCGGGACTGGGACAATAATTTTTTAGTGCAAACAATTGTTTTTTCACAATTTTGTGTTATAATACCACTATCAGAGTGAATGGCAAACGCAAAGGTGTGTCAAAAATGCCGACAAAAAAATTAGAATTTAAATCTGGACAATACGTCGTTTATCCAACCCAGGGTGTTGGTAAATTATTGCGTGTAGAAGAACAAACAATCGGCGATCAAAAGATAAAAATGCTGGTTATAGATTTCGAAAGAAATCATATGACTTTGCGTGTTCCGTTGGAAAGGGCTGAAATTTCTGGTCTGCGTCCATTAAGCAGCGCCAAGAAAATGGACGAAGCAATTGCTGCCGCAAAGGGTAAAGCCGGCGCAAAACGTATGATTTGGGCGCGTCGCGCGGCACAATACGAAGACAACATAAATTCTGGCGATCCAATGAAATTGGCCGAGGTTGTTCGTGATCTGCAACGCAGAAGCGCAACTGACACTATGACTTTTTCTGCGCGTCAATTATATTTGCGTGCATTGGAACGTATGGCACAAGAATTTGCCGTTTTACATAAAATGGATTTAGAGGCTGCGTCTGATAAAATTGAAGATATTTTGGGTGTACCAAAAGAAATAGATTTAAATGCGGTTGATGAAGATGATGAAATTGATACAGACGAATCGGATGAAGAATAACTAGTTGCGGCGCAGATTTTATGCGCCGTGTTTTTTTCTTGTATTTATCAAATTTTTCCGCAATCATTTATTCATAGACTAACAAAGGAAGTAATCATGGCAGGAAGTATAAATAAAGTAATATTGGTTGGTAATATCGGTCAAGAACCTCAGGTTCGCACTATGCAATCTGGACAAAAGGTGGTAAGTTTTTCGCTGGCCACATCGGACAGATGGCGTGACCGCCAAACCGGTGAACAGAAAGAACAAACAGAATGGCATCGTGTTGTTATATTTAATCCGTCACTTGTAGATGTTGCAGAACGCATGTTGCAAAAGGGCACAAAATTATATTTGGAAGGTTCTTTGCGTACACGCAAATGGCAAAACCAACAGGGTGTTGATACATTTACAACAGAAGTTGTCTTGAATCCATATTCTGGCACAATGGTAATCTTGTCTGGTGCAAAAGCAATGGATGGTTCATCTGAATCAGCACCTGCATCTGCACCACGCGAAGAAGTTAATATCGAAGATATCGCAGACGATATTCCATTTTAATAAAAAATAAATTTAAAAAAAACCGCCCGATTGGGCGGTTTTTTTATGATAATTTATGAATTACCAAACCACTGCGCAACTTTGGTTCAAACCAAGTTGTCTTTGGTGGCATAATGTTGCCTGTATCTGCAATATCAATTATTTGACGCATTGTGACCGGATACAGTGCAAATGCAACCGCCATTTCACCAGAATCAACGCGTTTTTGCAATTCACCCAGTCCGCGAATTCCACCAACGAAGTCAATTCGTTTTGATGTGCGCAAATCGCCCAAATTCAATATTTTATCAAATACCAAATTGGATAATACGGTCACATCCAATACACCAATTGGGTCGTTGTCATTATATGTGCCTGGTTTTGCGGTTAACGAATACCATTTTCCGCCCAGGTACATTGCAAAGTTATGCAATTTATTTGGATGATATATTTCCGAACCCATTTCGACTACGTCAAAAGATTCACTTAATTTTGCCAAAAATTCAGATTCGCTTAATCCGTTCAAATCTTTGACAACGCGGTTATAGTCAATAACGTGCAATTGTGATTCTGGGAATATTACCGCCAAGAAATAATTGTATTCTTCATTTCCTGTGTGATTTGGATTTTGTTCGCGCTTTTCAATTCCAACACGTGCAGCCGCAGCAGTGCGGTGATGTCCGTCTGCAACATAGAATGCCGGAACATTTGCGAATATTTCTGTGATGTGTGCGTTAACATTATCATCGTCAATTTTCCAGAAAGTATGTCCAAAACCATCTGGTGCAACAAAGTCATATTCTGGTTCGTGATTTGCAATCCAATCAGACACTAATTTGTTCATTTCATCAACATCAGGATATGCAAAAAACACAGGTTCCAAATTCGCATTTTGAATACGAACGTGAATCATGCGATCGTCTTCTTTTTCTTTGCGTGTTAATTCGTGTTTTTTAATTTTGCCAGTCATATAATCATCAACATTTGCTGCGGCAACCAGACCATATTGTGTGCGGCCATCCATGGTTTGTGCATATATGTAATACATTTCTTTGGTGTCTTGTTTCAACCAACCACGTTCTTGCCACAATTTGAAATTTTCAACTGCTTTATCATAAGTTTTCTGTTCGTGTTCATCGGCGATTGGGTCAAAATCAATTTCTGGTTTAATAATGTGTAAAAGAGATTTTTCACCGGCCTCGGCTTTTGCTTCCACAGAATTCAGAACATCATATGGACGCGAAGCAACTTCGCTGGCAATTTCTTTTGGTGGGCGAACCCCCGCAAATGGTTTTATTTTCATAATGTTTCCTTTTTTTGTTTTTTACAGACGTGGCGATTATATCACAAAAAAAATTCTTTTCCATATTTGTTGACTAAAGATAATAAGATATCATAAAAAAAAGCTTTTTTATTCTGCTGTTTTATGATAGAATTGTCGTGTAAATAAAATAAAGGAAAGAGGGGGAAATGCGAAAAATATGTTTAACCACGCTGTGTTTGGGGTTGATGCCAACATTTTCTGTGTGGGCAGTTGATTTGAATACAGCGATTTTAAATGCAAGAACCGCATGTTCTGGTATTTCGGATTCTATGAATGATATGAAAGTAAAAGCCGGTATAAATACTGCGGTGACTGCCGTTGGAACTGTTTCTGGTGGTGTTGCACTTGGAACTGGTATTGCAAAGGTAAATGTCGACAAAGAAATAGATTTATTGTTGGCTTTGGATAAATCCCCCGCTTCACAAGAACGTGATTCTAATGAAATACAATTAACAGATGCGGATTATACCGAATTATTAACATTGAATCCAAATGCTGACAAAATATCCGAATTGGAACAAAAATCGAAAACATTGGGTAATATCAGAACTGGAACTTTGGCTGCGTCAACGGCAACAAACATTGTTGGAACTGCGTTGGCGGCTACCAATAAAGTAAGTGAAGATTTGGAATTAAATATAAATAAATGTATATCTGCGACCAAAGAATTATCAAATGCTAAATTGGCGGCAAAAATGGAAGGAACTGCGACTGATTCAGAAATGATAATTGCAGACAGAATAATAAATGCATGTCGTGACTATGAATATGTTGATTTAAAACCGATTAATAAACGTGCAACTGGTGCGGCAGTATCGTCTGGTATTGGCCTTGGAACTGGGGTTGTTGGAACAATAACCAGCGCGGTGGCGAATACAGAAGCTACACGCGCAGGTGATGCCAAGAAAGAAAAAGATTTAAATACAACAGCAAATGTGATGGCGGGCGCATCAACAGGCGCATCTGCTGTCGCGACAATATTTAATGCAACACAAATAGCGGCGATAAAGAAAGTAGTTATGGTAGCCGATGTCTGCGAGGGGGCGCTGGAATAATGAAAAAATATAGCATATTTGCATTGTGTGGATGTATGGCGATAAATGGTGTTTTTGCCGATGCCTTGAATTCGCAATTAAATCCAAAGGCTGTTCGCAAGGTGGTTTCATCGTTTGCAACGGCGGTGGCGTCTGGCGCGGATGCAAAAAATACAGTTGGTTATGAATCTATAAAAAAATGTTTGCTGAAATATGTATCAAAGGATGGGAAGTTTGACACAAATATCACAGTTAAACAATTCGGTTCTTGTTGTATGCAGGGTTTTCAAGGTCCAGAAATGTGTAAAAAAATGATAGAAGATGTCGTTTTTGAACACAACATGCTGGCTGGAAAAATGCGCCCGGTTCCGACATTGTGTACACCAGAAGATTTGAATAATATGAAATTGGCCAATGCTGGTCATTATATTTATGTAAATGGTGTAAAAAAATGTGCAGCAACATCATGTATGCATGGGGCATATTTAGCGCGTTCCATACAAAAAAATCGTTATGGTCAATCAGATGGTTATTGCTTAAAAGGTGATGATCCATGGATTATCGGCCAAGATGGAAAGTTTGTGTTAAAATCTGATGTTAAAGAAACAGAAACTCCTGATGACAAACAATCACAAGAGCAACAATCACAAGAACAACAATCACAAGAACAACAATCACAAGAACAACAATCACAAGAACAACAATCACAAGAACAACAATCACAAGAACAACAATCACAAGAACAAGATGCTGAAGTTGTTGGTGATATTTTTGCGCCAAATCCAATTATGTTGATATCTTTCTATAATCAATATTGTGTTGATGGTACTGGTAATTTAATATGTACAAAGAAAGGCAATGTGATAAGTTCTGCTTTGAAATGTACAACTAAACCGGCTGTTGATACAACTAAAATTATGATAGATGCGAATGCTGTATGTAATGGAACATTTGTTGCATCTGGTAATAATGTTGCCACATCTAATGAAAATGCGGCGGCTGTGGATGCAAATGCTGCGACAGCACAAGATGCGCAACAACAACCTGTTATTCAACCTGAACAGGAACAATTGGCGACTTTGAATTCTGGAAATACTGGTTTTCAGGTTGCGACCGTAAGTGCAGACGGCATAATTCCTGCTGCAGTAAATACTCCTGAAATGACCCGCGAAGAAGCTTTAAGGGCTGCTAATGAAAGTATTGCTGATAATGCCGAAAGTCAAATAGCTGAAGCGAAAACACGTTCTGAAAAAACCCAAGCGAAATTGGATGCTTTAAAAGCACAGCAAAGCCTGACTCAAGATTATATTGATGCAGAAAGCGATTATGACATCAGTGACGTTAATGCTGCGATAGAACACGCACAAAATGTCAAAGACGCTCAAAAAGATATGGCAAAGTTGCAACGCAAAGAAGAACGCCTTAACAGTAAATTGGAACGCCAAAAGAAACAAGAGGACGATTGTGCTGCGAAACACGGAACATTAAAAGCAGGTTCTTGTTGGTGTGACGATTTGATTTTGACTGGTAATATGGATTGTGCAGAAATCAAGGCAAAACAACAGGCGCGTCAAGATAAACGTGATGCAAAGAAAGAAACCAAAGCATTAGAAAAAGAAAAATCTGATTTGGAAAAACAGATAAAGAATTATGAATCCCAAATCAAGAAATTACAAGATGCTGCAAAGGCTGATTCTGATAAGTTAAAAGCAAAACGTTCTGAATTGTCGGAATTAGATACATCTATTGATACCTTGACTCAAGAAGCCAAAAGATTGCGTGACAAGCAAGATAGTTTGGCTGTGAATAAATTGCAAGAATTGCAGAAACAGCAAGATAAACGTCCAGGGCTTGCACAACAGGTTGCAGATCTTGAATCAAAAATTGCTGACAGTGACACAGAATCTAAGGTAAAAGATTTATTAGACAAGATTCAACAAAATAAAAGTCGAATCGCAGAGATAGATTCTGAATTATCCGAAAAATAAAAAGCGGGGCGTTGCCCCGTTTTTTTGTTTTGACGAATTTCTTTTTAAATGCAAAAATAATGGCATGAAAAAAATTCTAATATTTCTTGTGTTGGTTTTATATGCGTGTGCTGGGAAAAATTGGATGGCGCCAAATGATTTTGTTTATGTGCCAATCAAGACAGATAATTATGAAATCGCAACATGGCAAAAGATAGAAAATCCAACAAACAACCATATCCATATTTATATCGAAGGTGACGGATATGCGTTTAATGCCTATGGCCAGCCAACATCCAATCCGACCCCGCATGGAACTTTTATGCGTGATTTGGCAACGCATGATAATTTTGATAATGTTGTTTATGTTGCACGTCCCTGTCAATTTATTATGTCGGACGCGTGTTCTGAAAACGATTGGACCACGGGACGATTTTCACAAAGAATCATAGATGCGCAAAGCAGGGCTATAAAACAAATCGCAAAGAATAAAAAAATAACTTTGATTGGATATTCGGGTGGGGCATTGGTTTCTGGATTGATTATTGAACAACATCCTGAATTAAATATTGAAAAATGGATAACAATTGCGGGTGTTTTGAATCATGAAAAATGGACAACATATTTTGGTGATGCGCCATTAACAGAATCTGTAAATCTTGAACAATTACCAAATGTAAATCAGTTGCATTTTGTCGGCGGAAAAGATTCTGTGGTTCCATATGAATTAGCAAAAACATGGGCAAATGAAAAAGATATAAAAATAATTCCCAACGCCGAACATACAAACTTTGGTAATTTGAATTTGTTCAAATAGTTTCAAAAATCAGGGAAAAATTGGTTGTGCTGTCTGTGCAATTCGCGAGCCGATTTGATCGAAATTGGAAAAGTGATATATAAATTAAACCTAACTAATTTATATTAAAAAAACATCGTCAAAAATGACGATGTTTCGTAATATTTGTTAATACACTTATTATCTCTCTCTCATAAAACGAGAGTATTTTGATAATATTTTATCTGGTGTCAATGTGGAATCCTGCTTCGTTAATTTATTTTCAATAAAATCTTTACTTATGCAAAAAAGACGTTCGCCATATAACCCAAGATCAAATATCAAATTATAGTATTTTAATTTAGGAATTTTCACCTGTACATATGAAGTGCTTTTTTCTTCAGGAAGGAATTCTCTACAAGATATCACGATAGGTCCAACCGAAGATTTTTTAATATAATAAAAATACTCTCCGTTATGAAAAGATTCACTTTTATAACAGGCCACAGAAGCAATAAGTTTTTCTTCGCCTAATTTTTGTAACAATTCAACAAATTTTTTATAATCTGCATACTGTTTGTTGTTTGCTTGTAAAGCCAAGTCGTTTTCCAAACGACGAAAGAACCTTTCGTGCATTTTTGTCGTTTTGCTATTTAATAAGGTCATTTTGTTTCCTTTTTTGGTTTTGATTATGAATATTATTGTACGTTTTTTTTGTTTGTCAAGCATTTTGTTCGAAAATGACAATTTTTTGATATTTTCTAAAACTCAACTTTCGAACTCGGTGTAAATGTTAGAAACCAAAATAAAAACCGCTCTGAAGGACATTTTGTTAACTATGGTTGGGGCAGCTGTGTCCTCAATACACAATAAATAAAATCAAAAAAATTTCGTGAACTTCAATTTTTGAAAATTTTTCTAATTGTGTATTTTCGTATACGCCATGCGCTGCGCTCTGGCGGATCCATCTGCCCCTTGGATACACAAGGGTGTTTTGATTTTTATTCTGGTTGGGGCAGCTGATTCCCTCGGCTATGCCTGCGGGTCAACCGTAACGATTTTGCTATACTGCGTTTGCAAAATCTACTTGTTGTCGAACCTTTGGTTCTCATCTCATTACCCAAAAAACAAAAATGAAACCCGTCTATTTGACGGGTTTAATTTTTGGTTGGGGCAGCTGTGTCCTCAATACACAATAATAAAAATCACAAAAATTTCGTGAACTTCAATTTTTGAAAATTTTTCTAATTGTGTATTTTCGTATACGCCATGCGCTGCGCTCTGGCGGATCCATCTGCCCCTTGGATATTTGATTTTTATTCTGGTTGGGGCAGCTGGATTCGAACCAACACTAGCGGAGTCAGAGTCCGATGTTCTACCATTAAACTATGCCCCAATATTGTCCCAGCAATTATATATAATATATTTTATTTTTCAAATAAATAATTTTCATAATATGATTTTATTCATATATAAAAAACTTGCTTAAAATTTTTTAATGTTCTAGGCTTTATGTATGAAAGAAAAAGGAGAGCTCTCATGAAACAATCAAAAACAGTATTAAAAGAATTAACCGCGGCATATCGCGCTGTTTTACGTCATGGTATTTTGTGCAACGCAATTGCTTTGGGTTTGGTCGCGATGCCAGCATTAGCGGGGGCTCCGAATACAAGTGGTGTTGCGTGGGTCTTTGGTGATGTGGTTATTCCTGCGGGACAACCGATTGATAATATGGCGTTCGGTGGTCGCCGTATGAGTGCGCATGGGCAAGACGGTAAATACAGAAATGATTTTCCTGATTATAGATTAGAAGGACGCTCTTTTGAAGTGCTGGGTGGCGATGCATATGTTGGACCTGTGACATTGACATTGCGGGAATTAACAGATGCCGATACCCCAAAATATAATTATCAATGGAATGATGGTAATGGTGATATTGAAACAGATATAGATTTGGCAGAATGGGCAGGTATTGAATGGGGTGATGATCAGGCAACTGTATATGGAAAATTGGCTGCAAAAATTAATACTCCGGGTAATTATGATAATGCATATGATACAACAGGTGGTGTTTTATTATTTGCACAACGTGATTCAAGTAAAGAAGCTGGGCTCCTTAAATTTACAGATACAGATGCTGTAATTGATGGTGCGACGGTAAATGCAACTAACATAGAAGTCAATGGCGGTTCGATGACATTCGTAAAACAAGATCCATCGTCTTTGTCTGGGGCAACACGTTGGTATACCAATGCAGAAAACATTAGTTCTGATGGTATTACAACATTAAATGCAGATACAATCAATATTGATGGTTCTTTGGTGCGTGTAAATGCTGACGCAGAATTAACAATGATGGCAAATAACATTGTAATAACAGGTGAAAGTACAGCAAGCGAAGAAGATCAGTATAATCCAAGTAGATATTTAGTTCGCGCCGATGGTGAAAATTCTGTTCTTAATATAGGTACGGCTGAACATCCGGTAGACTCTATTGATATCAGACACACTGGCTATGATGCTCGTGCATTCACACTTTGGGAAGATACAGAAGCAAATATTTATGGAAAATCTATAAATATAGAAGGTTATTCTTATGGTGTTACAGCATGGCCAACATTGGGCGAAACAAGTGCCACACTTAATATTGTCGGTGATGATATTAATATCGCTTCTTCAAATGGTCATGGAATGCTTAGTGAAGAGGGTGCAGATGTTTCTGTTAGAGGAAAAACAGTTGCTTTCTCTGGCGGGGTCGATGCCTTGCAAGCAAGTGATTCTGGAACAATACATGTTATCGCAGATAATTTGACAGTGGCAGGCTATGATGGAATTTTAGCTAATTATAAAAAAGGTCAAATAACGATAGAAACGACGGGCGATGTCAATGTAACCGCTGAAGATTCTGCTATTCATGCTGGTTTTGGTACCGCTGATGTAACAAAAGCAAAGGCTGATACAAGTTTTGTAGACATAAGGGCAAAAAATATTAATTTGACCGCCACAGAAACTGGTATTGAAGCGATGAGTAATGGTTGGATTGATTTGGATGGTAATTTAACAGTCAATGCTAAAAATGCTATTTTGGCACGTGGATATGCAACTGTTAATGTTAATGAATCCAGAGAAAACACAGTTAAATTAAATGGTGATGTTAACTTTAATTTTTATTCTAATCCTGGCTCGTCCGGTAATTCTGGTTCTGTGATAGATGCTTATGTTAATGTTAATTTAGCAAATGCGCAATCATATTGGACTGGAAATACAGTTGTAGATTATCTGTATGGAACCAGACCGGAAGATAGATATTTAGAAGTTAATAATTTTAATTTGTCTTTGTCAAATGGTGCTGTGTGGAATGCAACAAAAATTACAGATACTAATGAAACAATTATTGACGAAGAGACGCAGGCAGAACGCACAACAGGTAAATACTATACCGCTTTGAACAATCTTAATATCAACGAAGGTACTGTGAATATTGCAGACACAACACGTGGAATCGTTGTCGAAAATGCAACAATCGCTGATGCTACATTTAATGGTGGCGATTTGAATATCGGTGCAATGACTTTGACATCTGGCACAAACACATTTAATAACAATGTTAAGGGTGTGGATGCTGCCAGCGTATTGACCGTTAATTCTGGCGCAACAATGAACATCGGTACAAATAATGTTGATGTTAATACAATCGCATTAAATGGTGATATGTTGGCGACATTGCGTGAAGGTGATGCACAAATCACAGCCGGTACATTTACTGGAAATGGTACTTTGAAATTAACAATGGCACAGGCCGGGACATATAAAGTGTTCGGCGATAAATCTTTTGCAAACATTGCATGGGACGAAAGTGGTTTAACAACATCCAGTCCAATCTATAATTTGACTTGGAATGGTGGCGATGTGACCGCAACCCGTAAGACAGCAGCACAAGTTGCAGAAGATAATAATTTGACAGAAGAATCAGGATCGTTTGTTTCTAATTTGACAGATTCGTCTTCTGATAAATTGAAAGAATTATCGGTTGCATTGCAGGAAAAATTAGCGGCTGGCGATACAGAATCTGTTGAACATGCAACACGGGCTGTTCATCCTGAAAAAGAATCTGTTGTGCAATCTGTATCAACATCTGTTCAAAATACAGTTGTGAATTTGGCTTCGTCCCGTATGGTTATGCCAACTGCAGGTCGTGCCGGTGGTGATGTTAAATTAACATCTGGCGGTATGTGGGTCCAAGGTTTATATAACAAATCTAAACATGCAGATGCGTTCAGTGGTTATACACGTGGAATCGCAGCTGGTTTAGATGGTACACTTAACAAAGTTTGGACAATCGGTGCAGGTTATTCGTTCGCTCACTCTAATATTGGTGGAACCGCACGTGATACAGAAATCGATTCAAATACTTTCTTCATGTACGGACAATATAAGCCGTCCAATTGGTATTTGAATGCGGTTGCAAATTATACTTGGTCTGATTATTCCGAAAAAGGAACAATTTTGGACAATATGCCAATATTCGCAGATTATAATGTGGATTCATTTGGTGGTAATATCGCAACTGGATATGATTTCGATAATGGTATAACACCTGAACTTGGATTGCGTTATATCCATGTATCTGCAGATGATTATACAAATTCATATGGTGTGAAAACCCATTTGGATGATTCAGATTATATGACTGGTATCTTGGGTGCAAGATATACATTTAATATCGTTGCAAACAAATATACAACATTTATGCCACAATTGCATGCCGCGGCCAAATATGATTTGTTGTCTGACAAAAATGTCGCAACAGTCACAATGCCAGGAATCAATTCATACGTGATGGATAATGAACGTTTGAATCGTTTCGGCGGTGAATTTGGTATCGGTTTGGGTGTAAAGTATGGAAATCTGGACATGTCTTTGAACTATGACATTGATGTCCGCAAAGACTATACATCACAAACAGGTATGTTGAAATTCAGAGCAAACTTCTAATCTGAATATTACGGAAGAGAAAACGGTCGCAATCGCGACCGTTTTTTATCTGGTTTTTGAAATATTTTGTAAATTGTTGTTGGCCAAATAATTATCGGTTATCAGTTTTTTTATTTCCGGACTTAAATGTTCAATTGTTTTCATCATTTCTTTGGCCTGGTATTTACAATAACGCTTCAAAGTTATATCAAGATTTTTATCAAAATTTTGGATGCCTTCGTATTCGCCAAAATCTTGTTCATAATATCTTTTGTAATAATCTGCAAAGTCTTCTTCAAATATTGCATATATTTGGTCTTCTGATATTGGGTGTCTTTCAATTATTGGTTTCGCAAATAAAAGAAATATTCTTTTGCCATAAAATGAACGGGTACGCGAATCTATGATATCTTGTAATTCTTGGGGCGTTGTTGCGTGTTGAATATCTTCATCAAGAATACTAAACCATGCATAAATATCTTCCATACGGGCATAAATAGAATTACTGTGACCTTTGTTGGAAGCGGTCGCTCGCTTGATACCTGTATTATATGCCGTATCAGCAGCACGCTCAAGAACTTTGCCGGCATCAAATGTTTGTGTAATTTCCCGGAATCCCATACGTTCAATCGTCATATGCGTTGCCATTTGACGAACAAAATGTGTTAACATTTGATATCTTGTTTCTGCCATTAGGCCAGACAAAAAAGATTGTTTATCTTTTGCTGATTCATATGCCGCTTTCATTTTTCCAGAATAATCGTGTTCTAACAAAGATGTTATTTGATGTTGTTGCAGATTCCCAGATAACATATCATCATAAATTTTTCTGTCTTGTGGGGTCATTAATGTCAAGATTTCATTGATTTCATCATCTGTGTAATTGTCAGATTTATAAATCGTTTCATTGTTTTTAATTTGAAACAAATGTCCATCTGGAACAGAACCTGGATGAACAATTCTTGCAGATTTTGGTAATTTTAAGCCACTGTCTGCATCTGGTGAAAAATATGTGTCCACCGCAGAAAAACCAACAGGTTTCCCATTTTCTTGAACTGTGTCATGATAAGGGGTTAATATAATAATCGGTCTGTCATCCCAATTGCCGCCAATATGAGCCTGTACAACATGGTTTAATGTAAAATGAACCGTTGCCCGTGGCGCAGACCAATTCCGTGCCATTGCGGTCGTTTGCATACGATTGTTTTTCGGCATATAATTTGTTGCATGAACCAAAAGCCAATTATCAGGATTGGAAATATAATCAGATTGTTCTTCTTCGTTAAAAGGTTTTTCTGGTTCTTGGAATTTTATATCAAATGATGGGTTAAAAATGCGTTGCAATCCTGTTGTGCCACCAAATTTGTATTGTGTATCCCGGTCAATACCCAATTCGCGTAATTTATCACGCACCCGTTCTTTCAAAGTTTTTTCAACAACAGGCCCGGTATTCTCTTGCTTTCTTTTTAATAAATTATTGATTGCGTTTAGAAATAAATCTCTTTTTGTGGTCATAATAATTTCCATTGCATGGAATTATACCATAAAAACAGGGCGTTTACTATTATTTTTTGCGTGCGTGCTTTTTGTAATCTGTCGCGTTAAGACCGCTTTGAATTTCCGGTAAATTAAATTCTGCATCCATTTCATGTAATTGTTTTTGCATCGATTGTTCAATTTCAATGCGCTTTTTTTCAAATTCTGCACCACGTAATTTTGGGTCTATATAAATAGGTTCCCCAATGCGACATGATATTGTTCCAAATAAACGTGGAATCATAAATTTATCCCACCTGTCCATATAAATTGGTTTAGAACACGAAAAACAGCATGTGACAATCGGTGCGCCTGTCATGCGTGCGAAATAAAGCGCGCCATCCTGGATATGCAGGGAAGGGCCAGATGGTCCATCAACAGGAACACACATTGACATATTTGTTTTGCGCATAACACGAACGCCTTCGCGTAAAACTGCAACGGCACCGTCTGATGTTGAACCGTAAATTGCGCGCAATCCAAAAAGCCTTTGCAGACGTGCCATCATTCGACCGTCTTCGTGACGTGATGCAACGCAATATGATTTTATGCGCGCACTTGCAACCACAGGTGATAACATTGCGCAGCGTCCATGAAAGAATACGAATACCACTGGCTTTTTACGATAATTTTTTAAGGATTTTGTGTTTGTGAACTTATGGCGCGATGTCAGGTATATAAACCATGTTAATCCCGCCAAAAATGTCACCAAGACCCACTGAATAATGTCATTACGCAATATGGGTTGCCAAAATTTCTTCCAAATTTTCCTAAATAACTTAGTCATAATTACTAATTTTATCAATAAAAGCGATAATTTGCAAATTTTTACATATGTATTGACAAAATAATTTTTTATACTATATTTACAGTAGTGGGGGTGCAGATATGCAAACGAAACAAGAAACAAAAGATATTAAAATAGTCCCAATTTTTGACCAAATGGCAAATCCGAAGATTTGGTCTGATTTTACGCGTTTAGAAATGTTGTGTGATACGGTTAAATATGGTTATCGTACAGGTGATGATGACAGAAATCGTATCTTTGCCAGTCATATGTATGATTGGACACATGAAAGATATAATTTTGCTTTTGTTGCATACGATGAAAAAGCAATGGTTGGTTTTGCCAATGGATTCTTGGAAAATCGGTCCGAAATGTATTTGCGTAATTTATATGTAGATCCACAATATAATGGTTTAGGTATCGGGAAAAGACTATTGGAACAAAGCGAACGTACTGCTAATTTAATTGTGCCAAGCATGTCAGTTATATCATTAAATGGTGCAATAAGTTTTTATGAAGGTCGTGGATACGAAAGTCCTGATAATCGTTATATGTTAAAAAAATTACCACACAATATAGTTGGTGTTGTCCCTGTGTTTAAAAATATGTTGGGTGGTATGCGTGCAAAAATGATGGCACCTTATGATAAACAAGCGGTCAGACAATGTGTAAATCAACCGGTATTTGTTTATGTCACGGCTGATCGTGAAATTGATGCGGTCGGTATTCGTATGCCAGATAAAGAAATCAAAATCTGGACCAATGAACATAAACACGGCATGGTTGACTTTTATAAAAATCAATTATTAAAAGCATTTGAAAAAGTAAAATAAAAAAACACCGCCAATTTGGCGGTGTTTTTTTTCTTACATCATTCCTGGCATCTGTGGTGATGATGTCGATGTTTTTTCTTCTGGGATTTCAGACATTACTGCGCCGGTTGTTAATAATACACCAGCGGTTGAAGCCGCCGCTGTGATTGCTGTTTTAACAACTTTTGCTGGGTCAATAATTCCAGATTTCATCATGTCAACATATTCACCAGTTTGTGCGTTATATCCAAAATTATAGTCACGGTTTTCCATAATCTTGCCAACAACAATTTCACCAGACACACCTGCGTTTTCTGCGATTTGCATACATGGTGAAATGATTGCACGACGGACGATATCAATACCGACATTTTGGTCTTGATTTGTACCGGTCAGATCTTTCAAAGATTCAACTGCGCGAACCAATGCTACACCACCACCGGCAACAATGCCTTCGGCAACGGCTGCACGTGTGGCCGCCAATGCGTCATCTACGCGGTCTTTCTTTTCTTTAACCTCTACTTCGGTCATGCCGCCGACATGAATAACTGCGACACCGCCAACCAATTTAGCTAAACGTTCTGCCAGTTTTTCGCGGTCATATTCACTGGTTGTGTCTTTAAGAGCTTTGCGGATTTCATCAGCACGTGCCTTGATTGCATCGCTGTCGCCATCGCCGTTTACCAATAATGTTTTATCTTTGGAAACGACCACGCGTTTTGCACCACCAAGGACAGATTGATTGATATTTTCAAATGTCATACCCATATCATCAGATATAACAGTTGCACCAGTCACAATCGCAATATCTTTCAACATTTCTTTGCGGCGATCACCAAATCCAGGTGCCTTTACCGCGCAAACTTTCAATCCGCCACGCAGACGGTTCAAAACCAATGTTGCCAATGCTTCGGATTCAACATCTTCGGCAATAATTAATAATGGACGACCAGATTGTGCGATTGGTTCCAATATAGGAAGCAATGCCTGCAATCCTGTGATTTTCTTTTCAGAAACCAAAATTGCTGCATTTTCCAATTCTGCCAACATTTTTTCGCTGTTTGTGACGAAATAGGGTGACATAAAGCCTTGATCAAATTGCATACCTTCGACCACATCGATTTCTGTATCCAACCCCTTTGCTTCTTGAACAGTGATAACACCTTCTTTTCCAACGCGTTCCATAGCGTCCGCAATTTTTTGTCCGATGTCGGCATCACTGTTTGCAGAAATTGTTGCAACCTGGGCGATTTCGGATGAATCTTTGACAGGACGTGCATGTTTTTCAATGTCTTTTACAACCGCGTCAACAGCGATATCAATACCGCGTTTTACATCCATTGGATTCATGCCAGCCGCGATAACACGACGACCCTCTTTGAAAATATTTTGTGCAAGAACAGTTGCAGTTGTTGTTCCGTCACCAGCACTGTCCCCGGCGCGTTTTGCAACTTCTTGAATCATTTTTGCACCGATATTTTCGGAATTATCTTTTAATGATACTTCTTTGGCAACCGTCACACCGTCTTTTGTTGCGATTGGTGCACCGTATGCGCGTTCAATTACGACTGTGCGTCCCTTTGGACCCATAGTGATTTTGACAGCATTTGCCAATTTATCGACACCAGCTGCCAGTTTATCGGTATTAAATACAATATCTTTTGCCATGATTTAATTCCTTTTTATAAAATTCCAAGTATATCGGATTCTTTGATTAAAACATAATCAATTCCGTCAATTTTAACTTCATTTGCGCTGGATGCCCATTTTGCAAATAATACAACATCGTCTTTTTTTACAGACATAGGTATCTTTTGACCGTCATCATAAATGCCGTCACCGACCGCGACTACGCGTCCACGTGAAGGTTTTTCTTTCGCATTATCTGGGATAATAATTCCACCAGCGGTTTTATTTTCTTCTTCAATTCTTTGTAATAAAACATAGTTATGCAATGGTTTAAACATATAAACACTCCTTTGCTATGCGTGAAATATAGTGCAAAAAAATCGTATTTCAAGCCTTGATTTTAAGTTTGTTTTAAGTGTATTATTCTTTAAAGGAATAAAAAAATGGCAAACAATTTACAAAATATAAATCAACCACAATCAAATGATGGCCTTAAGGTATTAAACGGTTGTTTAACATCATTGCTTTTGGTTATTTTGATTGCTCTTGCTGGGAACGAATTAAAACGCTCTAATATAAGATTGCAACAGGACAAAACACAATTTGAACATAAACAAGACAGGACGGTTGTTAAAACATCTGTTGAACAAGATACCCTGAAAATAGGCTCTTATCAAAAAACTTATATGCCTTTATTAAGACAAATACAAAGACAAAAAGGAAATTGATATGTATAACAAAGATAATGTGTTTGCAAAAATTTTGCGCGGGGAAATCCCAAACAAAACGGTTTACAGTGACGATAATGTTTTGGCTTTTTATGATGTTGCGCCAAGGGCAAAGGTTCATGTTCTGGTAATACCACGTGGGGAATATACTGATATTTTTGATTTTACACAAAATGCCCCGGTTGAATTACAGGTGGCTTTTTGGCGTGGTGTTCGTAATACCGTTGAAAAACTAGGACTGCGCGATAATTTCAGAACTGTCGCCAATACTGGTCGCGGGGCAGGTCAATCGGTTATGCATTTCCACATACATATTATGAGCGATGAAAGATTTGTCGAAGAATTTTAATATACGTGTCACACCACATTCTAAACAAAATAAAGTTGTTGAAAGTGATGGTGTTTTGCGCGTTTATACAACCGTTGCACCTGAAAATGGACACGCAAATTCCGCTGTTATCGAATTGTTGTCCGAATATTTAAATGTTCCAAAATCAAGAATCAAGATTTTGCGCGGACTAACAGGACGTGATAAGGTCGTCACCGTTGATTAAGCGTTTAATTAAATCTTCGGGTGTGTTAACAACATGTAAATTATAGGCATCTGCGTTTGGCATAAATCCTGAATTTTGCATGTGTGTCATAACATGACCGAATATTTCCCAATATTTTGCAGTATTCATCATATAAATAGGTTTGCAGGATTCGCCAACCTGTTGTTTAGTCATAATATCAGTCATTTCGTCCAATGTTCCAATACCACCAGGTAAAATTACAAACGCATCAGATAATTCATACATTTCTTCTTTGCGTGCGGATAATCCATCAACAACCTTAACATCAATTTCTGCGTGTGCAGGTTCTTGCAAGGACACAACATGTGTTGTTGAAATACCAATAACATTTCCGCCGTTTTCCAATGCCGCACTGGCAACCGTACCCATCAATCCAACGTTTCCACCACCAAAAACAAGGGTTATTTTGTTGCGTGCCAATAATTCGCCGATACGGCGTGCATCGCGTGCATATTCCGGGTTGTTTCCAAATTGATGACCACAATAAACAGCTACAGATTTTATTTTTCCGTTCATTTTTTCTTTTTCCTTTATTTTTTGAAATTATACCATAAAATAAGTCTGTTATGAATCAAAAGTTTATGGATTTTATTGATAAATACAAAAACTCTAAAATGGCCATCGCGGTCAGCGGTGGTGTTGATTCTGTGTGTTTGCTTTATTGGATGCACGAAGTTGGCGCAGATATCGTTTGCTTGCACGTTAATCATAAATTGCGACCAGAGGCAGATACAGAAACAGAATATGTTAAAGATACGTGTAAACAATTAAACATCCCATGTCATATTTTTTATTGGATGGACGAAAAACCAAAAAAAGGATTGGAAGCTGCTGCGCGTGAAGCACGCTATAAAATGATGACAGATTTTTGTTATGAAAATGGGATTGAATACCTTTTGACTGCACATCAAAGTGATGATCAAATTGAAACGTTTTTGATGAATCTTTCGCGGGGCAGTGGTCTTTATGGTTTGGCTGCAATGTTGCCAGAATCGGTTCGATATGGTATAAAAATCTTGCGTCCTTTGTTAAATGTATCGCGCGATGAAATTAAAAAATATTGTGATGATAACAATATCAAATATTTCACAGATTCTATGAACAGCGATGATCATTA
Organism: uncultured Pseudomonadota bacterium; assembly: GCA_900321105.1. GTDB lineage: Bacteria > Pseudomonadota > Alphaproteobacteria > Rs-D84 > Rs-D84 > Enterousia. Next base: position 68,236 of record OOHL01000003.1, read on the forward strand.
TACGCGTGTAAAAATTCGCAAAAACAGACATCTTTTAAATGATGATCTAGGAATCAGTGACGCGCGACTTTTATTGGCAATTCACAATCTGTCGCGAACACGTGAATGGATGGACAAATATATTGATGCACGCGTTGAAATGGTAATTCGTTCGTGGGGTGCATTGTTTGCGGAATCTTTTTTGTTTGACGAAGCCGAAGAAATTAGATTAAAGTTTTTGGGAACTTTGATTCAAAGAATAGGTGGGGATGTTTATCCAGTGCGCTTGAATTCTTTGCAAAATGCACTATCTAGACTACAAGGTGACACTAAATTTACACTGGGACATTGCACAATTCGCAGATTAAATGGCCGAATCTTGATTGTTCCCGAAGGAAAAAGAACAAGTTTTAGGAAACGACATGAAAAACGAAAATAATATGAAAAATAATATAAATAATATGTTTAAAAAGAAAGACGGTTCAAAATTTTATTTAATCGCATTTGTTGTTTTGTTTATCGCATTGATTGCGCGCGTGATTTTCGTTGGTGTGCAAAATACACAAATCAATAATGGCACCGAAATAAAGGCACCGATTGAATTGTCTTTTTCTGATGTGTTGCGTCGTGCAAATGATATTAAAACAATGGAAATTCACAAAGATGATGTCGCAACTGGAACGATGAAAGATGGGACGCCATATCGTGCAACGATAACTTATAATCCTGAATTATTGGAAAAGATTTCCAAAAATGGTGCGACAGTTTCTATTAATAACAGTGATTCAATGTGGGATGGTGTTGCGAAATGGTTGCCAATTTTAGTCAGTGCTCTTTTCTTAATCTGGTTGCTGCGTTTAATGCGCGGTGGCAGTAATGGTGGCGGTATCACACGCAGTTTGATTGGTCAAAATCCAACTAAAATTACAACCGGGAAAACCAAGACCACATTTAAAGATGTTGCCGGTATAGATACCGAAAAACAAGAATTGATGGAAGTTGTAGAATTCTTGAAAAACAAAGAAAAATTTAAGGCACTTGGTGCGCGTATTCCACGTGGTATTTTGTTATCTGGTGAACCTGGAACTGGTAAAACATTATTGGCGCGCGCCGTTGCAGGCGAAGCGAACGTTCCGTTCTTTGCTACATCTGGCAGTGATTTTTCGGGTATCATCGTTGGTTTGGGCGTTGCAAAAATCAAAGAAATTTTTGAATTGGCAAAACGTAATGCACCATGTATTTTATTTATTGATGAAATTGATGCAATTGGTCAAAGCCGCAGTAAACATTCACTTAATGATAATGACCGTGAACAAACTTTGAATCAGTTGCTGATTGAAATGGATGGTTTTGCAAATGATACAGGTGTAATTGTAATTGCTGCGACAAATCGTCCAGATATGCTGGACAAGGCTTTGTTGCGTCCGGGACGTTTTGACAGACAAATCAATATTGATTTACCAAACTTGGAAGGACGTCGTGATATTTTGGAATTACATGCAAAAAAATTTAAAATCGCAGACAATCTTTCTTTGATGGATGTTGCACGTGGAACAACCGGATTTTCAGGGGCAGATTTGGAAAACCTGTTGAACGAAGCCGCGTTGCATGCGGTGCGTTCTGACCACAAGGTTGTTGAAAAAAGCGATATAGAAGAGGCGCGCGATAAAATTTTGATGGGACCAAAAAAGAACCGTAAAATCCGCCCAGAAGATATTAAATTAACCGCGTATCACGAAGCTGGTCATGCGTTTGTAAGTGTCCATTACAGTGACATCACAGACCCTATACATAAGGCGACAATTATCCCACGTGGCATGGCATTGGGTATGGTGCAACATTTGCCAGTTGATGACAAAGTATCAATGACAATCGAAGAAGTTCGTGCGAATTTGGCGATTGATTTGGCTGGTCGTGCATCCGAAGAAGTATTCTTTGGTAAAAACAAAATTACGACCGGTGCGGCATCCGATATTGAAATGGCAACACGTTTGGCACGCAGATCTATTACAATGGCGGGTTTGTCTGAAAAAATAGGTATGGTTGCTGTTAACCAGGCCAACACATTTGGTCAGAAAATTGCGCTGGAAAATGCATCTGAAAAAACAGCCGAAGCAGTTGATGCCGAAATTCGTTCTTGGTTAGATAACGCATATAAAGATGCCAAGAATTTAGTGTCTAAAAACAAATCCACTGTTGAAAAAATAGCAAAGGCCTTGTTGGATAAAGAAACATTGTCTGGCGAAGAAATTCGTGAAATTGTTTTGGGTAAAAAAGCGGTTGCTAAAAAGAAAGCAACAGCCAAAAAATCAAATGCAAAAAAATAATGAAGTAAAATTTGAAATATTGCAAATGCCACCACGAAATACAGATTCGTTGCTGGTAAGTGTCGGAATGGATGCTGTTATTTTTGACCCTTGGGGTAAAGCAAAAGATTGGGAAAAAGTGTTGCTTGATCGCGGATTAAGATTGCGTGGTATATATGCAACACATGGACATCCAGACCATATATCTGCGGCACCGGCACTTGCGCGGGCGTTTAATGTAGATTGGTTTTTAAATGCAAATGATAATTATTTAATTGGTTGGGGAAATGAATTATTGGATATGTTCGGCATACCGCATATTCATGATAATTATAAAAAGCCAATAAATATATCTGCTGGTTCTGTTGAAATATTGCCTGGTATAAAAATGGAAATAATGGAAAGTCCTGGACATACACCTGGCGGTCTGATGTTTTATTTTCCAAAGTATAAAATTTTAATGGTTGGCGATACTTTATTCCAAGAAAGTTATGGAAATACGACATTTCCTGGCGGCGATGAAAATCAGATATATGAATCTATTCATAATTTATATGAAATGGATTTAGATGATGAAACATATGTTGTTCATGGGCATGGTATGGATACCACAATTGGATGGCTGAAAAAACATAATCCGTATTTTAAATAGAAAAAACCAAAACGCGATTTATACCTGACAAATCTTTATCAGCACGTTCAAATTTCCAATTATTTTTTGCAAAAATTTTTTTCACATGAATCATTTGTCCTGCACCAATTTCCAGATATATTTTCCCATTTTCTTTTAACAGTTTTTTCGCATTTTTTGCAATCTGTTCATAAGCCAACAATCCGTCGCTTTTTGCGTAAAGTGCGATTTTTGGATCAAATGTCGCGCCTTTATTTACACGGGAATCACCATATTTTATATATGGTGGATTTGAAACAATAATATCAAATTTTACATTTGATTTAAATTTTGCAAAATCAGAATGTTTTAATTCAATTGGCAATTTTAATTTCTTGATATTTTTTCGTGCAACACGCAATGCGCCGCGTGATTTATCAATCGCAACGCCCGATACGTTTGGTATGTTTTTACACAGTGCACATATTATGCAACCGGTTCCGGTTCCCATATCCAAAATATAACGTGGAAGGTTTGTATCACAATCTTTTATCACGGATTCAACCAATGTTTCGGTATCTGGGCGCGGATCCAGTGTATATTTATTCGTATAAAATTCAATTCCATAAAACCATTTTGAATGAATTATTTTTGCAACTGGCATACCATGTTTTAATAAATGTGCGTAATACAAGGCACGTAAAAAAGAAATCTTTGGGTGTTTTTGCGTGATAATTCTGGCGATATGAGCATCGCTTGATTTCTGTAAAATTGTGAACGCTTGATTTATATTCATATTTTTATTATAATGGCGCTTATGAAAAAAGCAAAAATTATTATTAAAAAGATGACTACCGGGTTGGTAAAATCTTGTAAAAAAATCGGCAATATGAAAATTGAAACATTGTCGCGTATTATTTTATATATCGCATTATTTATGGTTGTTTTGGCGGCTGGCGTTATTTGTTTTTACAAGCCTGCACGTGATGCGGTGTTTTCAAGTGAAACACACACTGTTGTTGCGGTGAAATCTGGTGATACACTCTCGAAAATCCTGGGCGAAAATGGGTTTTCAATGCGTGATATTGACATAATTTCAAAGAATTTAAAGAAAGATGCAGACTTTACAACATTGCGCGCTGGACGTGACAGAATTGATTTTGTTCGCAGCAATGAAAACGCACCAATTTCAAAAATAGTTATCGAAAATGGTCCATGGAACAGAATTGAAATTGATTGTGGAACACCCGATACATGGCAATGTCAGAAAATAGAAATTGAACGTGATACGCGCGTTTCTTATAAAGAGGGCGAAATCGCCAGTGGCAGCAGTTTTTACCTTTCCGCCATGGATGCCGGCATTCCCGAAGGAATTATATTAGATGTTTATGATTTGCTTGCTTTTGAAATGGATTTTGAACGTGATATTCGTGCAGGACAAAAATTCTATGTTTTGTACGAAGAAAATTTTGCATCTGATAAAAAGGTTGATAATGGACATGTTTTGGCAGTGTCGTTTGATGCGTTGCGTGGAAACGTTCAAATGTATCGCTATGTAAAACCTGATGGTAAATCTGGGTATTATGATGAAAAGGGCAATGGTGCGATTAAGTCGTTGAAGCGCACCCCAATCAATAATGCCAAGGTCACATCCAGTTTTTCCAAAGGGCGCAAACATCCGGTACTTGGATTTACACGTGCGCACAAGGGTGTTGATTTCCGTGCGCCAACCGGAACACCAATTCCAGCCGCCGGGGCAGGTCGTGTAATCGCAAAAAGTTTTAACCGCGGCCATGGTAATTTTGTAAAAATACGTCACAATGGCACATTTGAAACTTTGTATGCACATTTGTCTAAATTTGCCAAAGGTGTCAATGTTGGAACCGTTGTTCGCCAGGGACAGATTATCGGTTATGCCGGGTCAACAGGTCTTTCAACCGGACCACATTTACATTACGAAGTTATCAAAAATGGCGTTCATGTAAATCCGTTAACTGTGAAATTACCTGCGATTGATAATTTGGATGCAAATAACAAAAAATTGTTTATGGAACAAAAAGCCAAAGTTGATGCAACAATTGAATCTTTGAAATTAAATCCAAAGCAAATTATTAGATCAGATATAGATGATAAAAAGATTAATAAAAATTCAAAATAAAAAACACCCAAAACGGGTGTTTTTATTTTTTTGCACCGATAAACAATGCGAATATCCAACCGATAAAAGACCAACCGAACATCCATGACCCCATACGTGCGCGCATGCGGTCGTATTTGGATTTATCGTTTGCCGCCGCCAGATATGCGGGCGTCAAAACAATAATTGCAAATATTGCAACAACAATCACATATTTTATAATTAACAAAATGTCATTTACCGATAACATTTAAATTCCATATTTTGCATTGTTTCCTAATTCTTCTTCGATACGGATTAATTGGTTGTATTTTGCCATGCGGTCTGTGCGTGACATGGAACCTGTTTTTATTTGGCCCGCGTTTGTTGCAACCGCTAAATCTGCAATTGTGGTATCTTCGGTTTCGCCACTGCGATGTGAAATAATTACACCGTAATTTGCATCCTTTGCCATTTTAATCGCAGTCAATGTTTCAGTCAAAGAACCAATTTGATTCACTTTGATTAAAATTGCATTTGCAGCACCGTTTTCAATACCTTTCTTTAACCGAATCGGATTTGTGACAAATAAATCATCACCAACTAATTGACATTTTCCACCAATTTCATCTGTCATTTTTTTCCAAGATTCCCAATCTTCTTCGGCCAGACCATCTTCGATAGAAATCACAGGATATTTTGAAATCAATTCCTTGTAGAATTCAATCATTTCATCTGATGTTTTTGTTGCGCCTTCGAAATGATAAATTCCATCTTTATAAAATTCAGAAGATGCAACATCCAAACCAATTGATATTTCGCGACCTGGTTCATAGCCCGCATCGCGTATTGCTGCAATAATTGTATCAAGTGCTTCGACACATGTATTAAAGTTTGGTGCAAATCCACCTTCGTCACCAACATTTGTTGAATGATGTGATTTTTTCAAAATGGATTTCAAATGATGAAAAACTTCAGACCCCATACGAATCGCATCGACTTCATTTTTTGCACCATTTGGAATAATCATAAATTCCTGGGCATCCAGACCATTATCTGCATGTGCACCGCCATTTATAATATTCATCATTGGTCGGGGCAGGGTATCTGGATTTTCATTTCCGAAAATATTCGCAATATGTTTATAAAGTGGAATTTTTTGCGCATTTGCCGCAGCATGTGCGATTGCCAGCGATACAGACAAGATTGCATTTGCACCCAGTTTTTCTTTGTTTGGTGTGCCGTCCAATTCTAACATTTTATTATCAATTTCTGATTGTTTTAATGCATCCATACCAATAATTACTGGTGCAATAATTTCATTTACATTTTTGACGGCTGTTAATACTGATTTCCCCATATAAGATTTGCCGGCGTCTCTTAATTCTAATGCCTCGAAAGAACCGGTAGATGCGCCAGATGGAACAGATGCACGACCAAACGCGCCACCATTTAACCAGACATCACATTCAACTGTTGGATTGCCACGGGAATCCATAATTTGACGCGCAAAAACCTTTTCAATTGTGAACATTTTTTCTTCCTTTTTCCATACTACATAGTGAAATTTTCGCCCAGATAAACTTTTTTAACCATTTCGTCTTTGACGATTTCGTCGGTTGTTCCGTGTTTCAAAATTTTTCCATCGTGCAATACATAACTGCGGTCGGTAATGCCCAATGTTTCACGAACATTATGGTCTGTAATAATAACACCCAATCCACGATGTTTCAATTGTGATACTAATTCACGAATTTCGTTCACTGCGATTGGGTCAATTCCTGCAAATGGTTCGTCCAACAAAATAAATTTAGGATCGTTTGCCAATGCACGTGCAATTTCAACACGACGACGTTCGCCGCCCGATAAAGCTGTCGCAGGGCTTTTACGTAAAAACGCAATTGAAAATTCATCCAAAAGTGCGTTTAATTTTTCTTCGCGTTTGGCGCGATTCGGTTCAACTATTTCAAGAATTGCCATAATATTATCTTCGACAGAAAGACCACGAAACACGCTGTTTTCCTGGGGCAGATAGCCAATGTGCAAACGTGAACGTTGATAAAAAGGCAAATGTGTGATATCTTGAGAATTTAAAAATATTTGTCCGCTTGTCGCTGCTAATTGTCCAGTGATACAATAAAATGCGGTTGTTTTTCCAGCACCATTTGGACCCAACAATCCAACCGATTCGCCTTGGTTTGCGATTAAAGATATGTCGCGCAAAACAACACGTTTCCCATAATTTTTTGACAAGTGTTCAACACGTAATACTGATTGTTTTATCATAATTGTATCACCATTTCATCTGTTAATATTTTATCACCGTTGCTGGAATTAACACGAACATTTTTATACAGGGTTAATTCTTTGTTCTTTACATTAAATTGGCCGCGTTTTGCAGAAACACGATCTGTCACTTTTTTGTTATTTTGCATTCTGGTAATCACTCCAGATGGTTTTTCCAGAAAAATTATATCAGGTTTATCGTATTTTTTGCGACCAGATTCTGCATTTATTTTAAAAGGGTTGCCATCTTTATCTGTGCCTACAAAAGACGCATTCGTCATTTTAAATTGATTCGTTACAACATCGCGCATATTTATAGCCGTTATCGGTGTCCACAAAATTTGCTTTGTTAATAATGATGCAGCAACCAAAACGGCAACCATAACCAAACCCCATCCGGTAAAGAAAAACTGCCAAAGACGGGTAAGGCGTTTGTGTTTCGATATGATTATAAAATTGCGTTGATTATTTTGCATGTCACCAGTGTAGCGATTTATAAATAAAAATGCAATTTTTATATTTATATAATCTTTTTTTTGTGATATAATATAAGCCAAAGAGAGAGATGAAAAAGCTGTTATCTATCTTTGTTATCACAATGTGTGCCTTGACTTCTGTGTCTCAGGCGGCTGTTAACATTAAAAAAGCAGCACCAGTTGCAACCAAGAAAACAGAAGCTATGGAATCTGCAACCAGTCTTTTACCAACGGTTATTGGTTTGGTAAGTAGCGTAAAATCATTAAACGCGCAACAACAACAATTAAGCGCGGATTGTGCGCCAACCTATGATGAGCTAAATACGGTTAATGATTTGGTTAAAGAATGGGCAAAATTGGGCGAAACAACCGCTGCATCTGCGGCAAGTGGTTTGGGTAATCAATGTACAAGTTATCAGGCATTTATGGATTTGGCAGATGATGATGAAAGTTGTTACGAAGCCTTTACATCAGAATCGTCTGACAAGGATACTATTTGGGAAAATTTTCCAAAAGCCACTTCTGCAAAAATCTGTGAAGATGGCAGCAGTAAAAATTGTAAAAATGTATCCAATATATATGACATCTTTGGAAAGCTTCCGTTCACGGATGCTGATTATACAAAATCCGAAATAAAAAAAGTTGCTGCGTTAAAAGAAAAAGCAACACGTTGTGCGCCGGCAAAGATTGCTGCGGCAAAGCGTGAATTATATGGTGGTTTTTTAACCCAAACACTTAGCAGTGTAGGTCAATCAACAGGTGCTGCTGGAACTGCATCAGTCTTGGAAGCAGTGTCGTCAATGGGTGGCAGTGGGGATATAAAATCTATGTTGCCGTCACTTGGTTCAATGGCAACTCAGATGTTCGATAAATAAAAGATAAAAAATTAAAAAAGCACACGAAAGTGTGCTTTTTCTCTTTACTCAATTTTGAAAAAAAGGTATAATTAATCTGATATTAATCAAGGGAAAGGAATTACAAATGAAAAATAAGTATTATGTATCAACATTATCTTTGGTTGCTTGTATCGCATTGACAGGATGTGCCGGGACCAGAAATGACGCACAAAATGCGGAATATGATATGCCTGCGGTTGAATATGTTGAAAATTTAAATGTTAATGATGCACCGCATCAAGATTCCTTTTTAAATCAATTGGCAATGAATTACAGATCTTATGCAATTTATAATGCCAGAACCAGTGGTTATCCAGATATTGCCGAACTGTTTGCACAAAAGGCCATCGGGGCATTTTCTGGTGAAACACCTTTCCCAGAATCTTTGGATAATTGGCAGATTAGAAACGAAAGCGAAAGATTTGAAATATATACTGCATATAATAAGTTAATGGATGAATTAAGGGATGATGCCACGCAATTGCAACCACAACTTGCCGCCGAAGCACAGGCAAAATTTGATTGTTGGATTTCTGCTGCGGCCAGTGGACAGAATGCCACTGCACAAGAATGCAAGGCGCGTTTTGAATCAAGTTTGCAAACATTAACAGATTGTGCAAATGGCAAAGTTATTGCCCCAACACATGTTAAATCTGAAAATCTGACTCCGCAGGTTGCAGAAGAAAAATATTATCCAGAAACACGTCGTTTGAACGCAATGTCTGGAACGTCACGTTCACGCGAAGGGGTTGTTATTGTTAATAATGTAAACATTCCTGGAAATTTGATTCAACCTGTGCCTGTGACACAACAACCATCAATGATATTTAATCAAAATATTTATGGTGGCGAAGAAAACGCAACTGCGGGTGACGATGTAATAAATGCCAATGGTTTGGATGATAATTATGTATCAAGGGATGAATTCGTTGATATGATGATGGCTATGCGTGCCGAATTGGCGGCGATAAATGCTCGTTTGGATGAAATGGGTAATGGGGACAAGACTGTTATCAAAGTTCAACAGATTCCGCTTGAACCAAAACAACATGTTATGGAAGAAGTGTTCGAAATCCACTTTGATTTTGACAAGGCCAGAATTAAACCAGAATACGAAGATGTAATCAGAAAATTAGCTGCTACAACCCAGGCTAACAAAAATGTGAAAGTTTCGGTTGTTGGGCATACTGATACAGCCGGTTCCAGTTCTTATAACTATGCACTTGGTGGTCGCAGGGCAGAAGCTGTTCAAAAAATGTTGATTGAATACGGTATTCCGTCTGCACAGATTATTGCCGTGTCCGCCGGTGAAGAAGATTTGAAAGTTCAAACACCAAACAATACACCAAATGCGGAAAATCGTCGTGTTCGTGTTGTAAAAGAAGTTCATTATACAGAACCTGCACCACAAGTGGCACCAATCGTTGTTGAAGAGTATTCTGAAACAGATGAAGATTGTGTTGAATGCAAATAACAAGGTGTGTTGCAATGAAAATTAAAAAAGAAGTAGATGAATAAAGAATATTGACAAAAATACGCTTGACAAAAAAATTTGTTTAGTGTATTATGTCCGTAATTGATAGAGAGAAAAGCGCAAAAGGTATAAAAATGGCGAAGCAAGACTCTTTTAAAAAAGCAGCGGAAAACGCAAAAACTGCGGGTTTCAAGAAAGCTGTGGCAAAGATTGATTCCAGACGAACAGTGAATTTGATGGAACAATTTAATGCTCGTAATATGTTTGAAAAGGCTGCCTAAATAATCTGGCGATTCGGTTGGGGCGGTGTTTTAGCCCCTTGACTTTTACCTCTTTTTCCCCTATAATAAACTTATCAAAAGCAGCGAAGTTCTTCGTTTGCGATTTCCACAAAAAGGTTTTTTTATGCATGTAAATGAATTAAAGACAAAGTCTCCTCAACAATTGTTGAAGATGGCTGAAGATATGGGGATTGAAAATCCTTCCCAATTAAATGTTCAACAATTGCGTTTCGCGGTTATGCGTGTTTATGCCGCCGATAAATCAATCGTTCTTATTGGTGATGGCGTTTTGGAACGTATGCCAGATGGTTTTGGTTTCTTGCGTGCCCCGGAAAGTAATTATTTGGCGGGACCTGATGATTTGTATGTATCGCCAAATTTGATTAAAAAATATGGTCTTAAAACAGGTGACTATGTCGAAGGTCAAATTCAGGCACCACAAAATGAATCTGAACGTTATTTCGCATTGGAAACAATTGAACGTGTAAATGGGGATGATCCGGAAAAATTGCGCCATCGTATTTCTTTTGATGATATGACACCGCTTTATCCAGATGAAAAATTGCAAATGGAAGTGCCAGATGATACAGACAAAGGTCGCAATTTATCCGCACGTGTTATTGATTTGATTTCACCAACGGGTAAAGGGCAACGTTCACTGATTGTTGCACCACCAAGAACTGGTAAAACAGTCATGTTGCAAAATATTGCACATTCAATTGCAACTAATTATCCAGATGTTAAATTGATAGTTCTTTTGATTGATGAACGTCCAGAAGAAGTTACGGATATGCAACGCAGTGTTCGTGGCGAAGTTATTTCATCAACATTCGATGAACCAGCAACACGTCATATTCAGGTCGCAGAAATGGTAATTGAAAAAGCCAAGCGTTTGGTCGAAGCAGGTCAAGATGTTGTTATCTTGTTGGATTCTATTACACGTTTGGGACGTGCGTATAATACGGTTGTCCCATCCAGTGGCAAGGTTTTAACCGGTGGTGTTGATGCGTATGCGTTGCAACGTCCAAAACGTTTCTTTGGTGCCGCCCGTAATATCGAAGGCGGTGGTTCGTTGACTATTATCGCAACCGCTTTGATTGATACAGGTTCAAAGATGGATGAAGTTGTTTTCGAAGAATTCAAAGGAACAGGTAACAGTGAAATCATCTTAGACAGAAAATTGTCTGACAAGCGTGTGTATCCTGCGATTGATATTACTAAATCCGGAACCCGCAAAGAAGATTTATTGGTATCCAAAGATACATTATCAAAAATGTATGTTTTGCGTCGTATAATAAACCCAATGGGAACATTGGAAGCAATGGAATTTTTGTTGGATAAATTACGATTGACCAAAACAAACGATGATTTCTTTAATTCGATGAATCAATAAAAAGTCCGCCAATATGGCGGATTTTTTTAAAAGGTGATGATATGAATAAATTATATATGGTTATTATAGTTGGCGCGGTTTGCGCCGTTTTTTATTTTTATGGAATAAATGTAGGAAACTCGAAATGCACAATACAAAATTTCCAAGAACAAATAGATTTAACAAAACAAAATCAAACAAAAGAAAGGATATTAAATGAAACAGTATATAAAACTGGTGTGGCTGATATTCGTCGCATCTTGCGCGATAAATACTCAATCAAGGAATAGGGCAATTTGTGATTGTGAAATAATTTATGGGCATGCACACGATTGGGAAAACATCAGTGATGATTTGGCACGCAATATTTATAAACACAATTTAAAGTGTGAAAAAAACTAGTCAAAAGTTTTTGCAACAATGCCAATCAATTCACGAACAACATTTTCGCTTTGTTTGTCACCAGAAACAGCCCATTCAACAAATTCAAAATTTATTGCATCGCTAAATTCCGCAACAAAGGCGCGCGCAAAATCAAGTGATAATCCATTTGGTTCTGGAACCCAGACATCTTTGAAATATTTTTCATCAATTCCGTCAAAATCGAAAGAAACAACAAATTTTCTGTTACCAATTCTGTTGTGAACTTCTTTGAATGCAGCTTTCCAATCAGATTCATTTTGTAATTGGGAAGGTGCGCGATAAAATATATTATTATCTTTGACATATTGTATTTCGGATGGTTCAAATGAACGTGATCCAAAATAAAATAAATTTTCTTTTTTCAATACAGGTTTTTTTATTGGCAATGATAACCAACGCGCATCACCTTCGCCCAAAAGGTGTCTGACATTTGTTCCGTGTGGCGCACCAGATGCTTCGGCTTTGGAAGATTCTGGTGTATGAATATCCAGATGTGCATCAAAATATACTAAACAAATATCTTCGTCTGGGTATTGGTCTGCGATTGCAGAAAAATGCGAAAAATTAACACTGTGGTCACCACCAATAAAAATATGTTTTTCATTTGGTGTATTTGGATATATCAATTTGTGCATATTAAATGTATCGCCAAAACGATCGGTATTGTCCACAACGGGCGGTGTAATAATTTTCCAATCTGCCATTGGAAACATTTTTTGAACGGCATGTGGGGCCAGTGCAGGTCCAACATTATCCATTAACTTTGCCGTAGCACCGCGGCTATATTCAACGCCAAGGAATTTTATCATTGATAGCTCTCTATTACACTTTCGGCTGCATCTTGTATTTTTTGCAGACTTTTTTCATAAGTTTCACAATCGCGTGCAATCTCAGATTTATATGCATCGCGCAAATTCGAAGCCATATAATAGCAACCACGTAAATGTTGAACACAATATTGATGTCCGGTATTAAATGCGTTTTGTCCACGAACACGACTTTGAGTATCTGCCCATTCAATATTAAGTGCATTATCTATGTTAACCCATGGATTATCACCAGTATAAACACCAACAGTTTTATCCCAGTATTCTTTGATTTCATCACTGGTTGCAGATGTTCCGTATTGTAATTTAATAATCTTTTGGATAAGTTCATCAATTTTGTTTTGATATTTTGAATCGATTTGTGACAATTTTGCACTGCAATAGCAACGATTATATGCTGTGTCTTCGCGTTTACAGTAATTTTCCATACATTCTTTGTAATCGGACATGCAACGTTGTGAAGAAATTTTTTCAGTTGTATTATAAGATGAAGTCGTTGTGACTGTGGCGCGTGCAGCGTTTGCAGTGCGTACTGGCGTTGTCGCGCGTGCGCTTACATTTGTATTATATCGCACATTGTTGGAATTGTTTGTTGCCGCACGTGCTTTATTATTTGTTCTTTGAACGACGCGGCGTGTGGTGGTTGCCTTTGGTGTGGTCGTGTTTGTTGTGGCACGTGCGCGCTGTGGACGTGATACAACCGCCCGACGTGCAGCAGTTGTTGCCTTTGATGATGAAACACTTTTGGTATTTGTTTTTGTGTTATTCAACACATATGGATAAACATCATCATGTGAAGTGACAGTTGTGAAACGTTGTGGCACAGTGTTCACTGCAAAAGAATTTGCACAGGCAAAAAACACAACTGTAAAAATGAAAAATATTTTCCTCATATTTGAATTGTAATTTTTTTTGCCGATTTACACAAGCATATTTTATCTTAATCTTTGCAATAAATCAGATAAAGTATTCGCCATTCTGTCTTTTTCAGATGTTATGATTTTATCTTTTGGAATTTGCCAGTTAACATTGATTGTTGGGTCATCATATCTGATTCCGAATTCAGCAGGTTTGTGATATAAATTGTCGCATTTATATGCAAAAATTGCTTCATCGCTTAAGACCGAAAATCCATGTAAGAAATTACGCGGAATAAATAATTGCCTTTGATTTTCGTCTGACAATTCAATCGCAACATGTTTTCCGAAAGTTTTTGAGTCTGGGCGAATATCAACCGCGACATCCAAAACTTTACCTTTTAAAACACGAACCAATTTAGCCTGACTAAAAGGAGGCAATTGCATATGCAATCCACGGATAACACCGTATGAAGATTTGGATTGATTATCCTGGACAAAGCGGGCGGTTATGCCATTTGCAAAAAATTCATGTTCGTTATAGCTTTCAAAGAAATATCCACGTTCATCCTTGAAAATAGTTGGTTCGATTATATAAACGCCTTCGATTTTGGTTTTGATAAAATTCATAATCCTTTTCCTTTGCGTTAATCTCTCCATCGCTGATTCTAGTAAAAAAATAATTTTAAATAAAGTGAAAAATAAAACCGCCTTTAATGGCGGTTTTTAAAAAATAAAAGACAAAATTATTTTGTGTTTCCTTTAACTTTTGCAGCTGCGGCGCATGCGACCAGTTTATCAAAATATGCTTGTTCGTCTTTGTCTAAAGACAGACCGCCATGATGCCACAATTTCTGCAAAGCGGACATACGAATAAATTTTGTTTCTAAATTATCAATAAGTTTTTTTTGTGGTGAATATTGGTAATTTAATATGAACACAGGTCTTATTTCTGATTTAACAATACCATTTGTGTATTTGTTAACGATGTCTTTTATTCCCAAAGCCTGTAAATCTTCTGCGATTTCATTTAAATCTGTCCCGGCTTGAAAATCTATTCTTACAAAGTTAGCTTCGTGTTCAAAGTTTGTTATCTTTGCAGCCAAATTAGTCATTGTTTCTAAAGACATTATAAACTCCTTTTTTTATGATGATATTGTACCATAAAAAGTTCGAAAAAGCAAAAATTTGGTCGTTTTCTAAGAATATTACTCTCGAACTTGACGCATGTAATGGAAAACAAAAGAAAAACCGCTCTTAATGAGCGGTTTGAACTCTCTGGTCGGGGCGAGTCGTGCCTCGATGAACAATTATTCACGTAAACTTCGTTTCCGTGTGGCACATAAATGTATCCAAATGCTTGACACTTGCTTGACAAATTTGAATATAACGTGTTTTTTTGTAAAAGCACAGTGTTTTTTACCAGCCCATACGATTTATAAATCTGGATACGGTCGTTTGTTTAACCCCCATGATTTTTGCAATTCGATATTTGGTTAAACCCATATCCAATAATTCTTTGACTTTTTTAGTATTCCTGGATAATTTTAATTTCTTTGATTGTGCCGAAAATGGTCGGCCCAGTCGTTTGCCGGATGCACGAACGCTTTCCAGTGATGCCTTGGTGCGTTGTGATATTAAATTTCTTTCTATCTCTGCCGAAAGTCCAAAAGCAAATGCCATAACTTTGCTTTGAATATCGTTGCCCAATCTGTAATGTTCCTTTAAAGTCCAAACTTGGCAATTTTTGTTTAAACAGTTTTCTAGAATCCGCATAACTTCAAGTAAAGAACGTCCGAGTCTAGATATTTCAGCAGCAATCAAAATATCACCGGATTGCAATTCATCCAATAATTGCCCCAATTGTCTTTTATTTAACGCTTTACGTGAAGATATTGTTTCTTCAACCCATCTATCCACTGTTATATTATTTTGATTTGCAAATTGTTCGATTTCATAGTGTTGGTGTTCGCATGTTTGTTTTGCAGAACTTACCCTAATATACCCGATAACTGACATTTTTAATTCCTTTGGTTGATAAAATTTAATCCCTTTTAATAGAACGTCTAAGGTTTTTATCGTTTTAAATTTCATCGAAATAAAAATTCGAATTAGGAAAAAATAGTTTGCATTTAACGTTGGTTTGTATATTATATAAATGTAGTTGCAAATAAAAAACATAAAACATGGTAAAAAAATTAGATACAATAAATTACAAAGATGTTATTGGTAATCCAAAAGAAGAAAAAGGCGAAAAACCTTTTTCAGAAAGATTATTGGACCGTGCAACACATTATCGTGATTTTGAAATAAAAGCTTCATGGGAACGTTCAAAGTATTTTATTTTGTTTTTGGGTGCTCTGTTTGTTGCATATTATACAATGAAACAATCAGACCCAGTGATATATCAATTTATTATTCAACCTGGGGGATATATAAAACAAATACCAATAAAAACGACAACATTTCCGCAGTGGATGTTTTTATTACTAACAGGACTGGGAACTTCTATATCTTTTATATGGTATTGGGTAAATCGTGGTTCAAAGTTAATTTATGAAAACTGGGAACATCATATTGATTTTATTGAAGAAGAATATCGTCTTGGAAATATATCCAGGGTTCATTTTTGGAAGCCTTTTGATAAATTAAAACTATTAGACATGTACCCAATATCTCCATCTAAAGCAAATACTTTGGTAAGTTTGTTAATTTCTGGTGCTTTTTTGATACTATTCGGATATGAATTACATTCATATTTGTGTTTTTGCGGTTGTAATAATTTATTTGATTTTATTTTTATGTTTTTCTTGGTTTATGCAGTTGGTTGCACAATATTGGCCAAATATATCAAATCAAGTTCCTACCCAGAATCTAATAGTGCTCAAACAGATGTTCATGTTCGAAACAGATTATCAGATGACGAATATTGTGTTTCATATAACGATGAAGGTAAAACCGTATGGGTAAAGGAAAAATAATATGAAAAAATATGCTTTCGTTTTATTTGCAATATTTAATATGAATTTTGCATATTCTGCAACCAATACAGAAGATGTGTATTTATTGGCACAAACAAAAAATGTAACGGAATTGCAGAATATAAAAAACATTGATGTTGTAAATAAAAATGGTGATACTGCATTATGTTCCGCTATCAAAGACGGAAATATAGATGCATATAATTTATTGAAAAATGCTGGTGCAAACACAGAACACAAATGTGTAAAGAAAATACCAACCGAACAATATGAACATTTTATGACCAAAGTTGCATCCGTAAATAAACCATGGTCTTTTTTGGGACTTGGTAAATGGGCATGGGCTGGAATTGGTGCAGGTGTTGTCGGTGGTGTAGCCGTTGCAGGTATGGGTGGCGGTGGTGGTGGTTCCGGTGGCAGTTCTGGAACAATTGATAATACTCAAAATAATAATACATTGAATTGCGGTGCAAACGCATATTTTGATGGGACACAATGTGTTTGTGATACAGGATATCAAAATTGGACATATAACAACGGTTGTATTTTAGATAGTGAAAATTATATTGAACAAAATGGTCAAGCATATTCAAAATTAAACTGTGTACATGGAATACAAAATACTAGTATGTGTTCTTGTTTTGGGGGATGGACAGGTGATTTATGTGATACACCTGTAACTTGTGAAGGATATGTATCATCGTGTTCATTTGGATATAATATAACAAGCACATGTCAATCTGGTGATAATACATTGGTACAATGTACATTTGATAGTGAAAATTATATTGAACAAAATGGTCAAGCGTATTTGAAATTGGATTGCTCTGTTGGAATACAGATAGGTAATGCATGTGTAAACGATTCAGAAATTATCATTGATAATGTTGAGTCAACAAGTACAGCAGCGGTATACGGCATGTATAACGGCGTTTATAATGGATACAATAACATAACTAATGAAGATTCTGGAATAATTAACATAAAAAACACCTATAACCCATATGGAATGAGGACATCAGGTTCAAATATAGTTGCATTAAACAACGGTAAAATTTATATAGATAATACAAGTTTATCTTATTCTATTAATGCAGATGCTTATGGTATAAGTGTTTATTACGGTGCTTCTGCAATTAATGCTGATACAGGGGAAATAAAAATCTCAAATGGTGGTACTAATATGCGTCGTGCTGTTGGCATGTTTGCATATGATGCAACTCTTACCAATGATGGTATAATTAGTGTTGAGAATACCGGTGGAACTCTTATTGCTGGGATGGCGATATCTTCATATACAAATTCAGACGACATGACAGCTGTTAATAACGGAACAATTATTCTTAAAAATATAGTTGGTTCATCATCATCACACTCAAAAGGAATAGTTGGATATGACTATAATTTTAGAGATTCATATATTACAAATAATGGTGCTATTTTTATTGAAAATGCATATTATGCAGAAGGTATATATGGTATAAATGCAGTAATTACAAATAACGATACTATCACTATTGAAAATGTATCTCATGCAGAAGGTATATGTGGTAGCGATGCAGTAATTACAAATAACGATACTATCACTATTGAAAATGTATCTCATGCAGAAGGTATATGGGGTAGCGATGCAGTAATTACAAATAACGGTACTATCACTATTGAAAATGGAGGACATGCAACAGGGATATCAGCACATGATTCAATTGTCAATAATGTTGGAACAATTACAATTACAAATAGTGACAATTTTGATTCGTATGGTATAGCAGCATATGGTCCATCAACAATCGTAAGAAATACTGGAACAATTAGTGTGAATGGAACTTCGTGTACTGGTAATGCATGTGGCAACAATGATAGATTTATTTATCTTGTGAATGGCGCTACATTTGTAAATTCTGGTTTGATGTCTGCTCCAAAAATGAATTTAACTTCCATGAACGGAAAGGTTGTTGCGAAATCTGGTTCTTCGTTTGTTGTTGATAATGAAATGTCTGGTGATTTGCATATTGATTCTGATGTTGTGACAAATGGTAATCAAACAACGTATATTGCGGAAAATATGATTGATGCAGGTGATACATCGGCGTTAAACCTTATCTCTGATTCTGCGATGTTTGATGCGTCTTTGGTTGGTAATGATGTTGTTATGCAAATGAAAGATTTTAATTCTTTGACAGATAACGCATCATTGGCCGCATTCTTGAAACACAATTATGAAAACAGCAATGGCGGGGATTTATTTGCAGCATTAAAATCATTGGATAATATGTCTGCATTTAATGGCGCATTAATGGGATTATCCGGGCTTGATTCATTCACACAATTTGCACACGAAGATTTATCCGCACTGCGCGAAATCAGTTTGTCTATGAATAACAAACTGTTTGAAAATTCAGACCGCGATAATTTTGATATATCTGATTCTATGGGTTATTTCTCGTTCAGTGATAATCACAACAGCGGTTCTGGACAATATGGTATAAGCAGTTCCAGATTATCTGATAATTGGAAATTGGGGTATGGTATGGCGATGGCTAATATTTACACCAATGATGGCGATGGATTCAGTCGTCAAAATCAGATGTGGATGTTCTATATGCCGGCAACATATACCAATGACGATATAGAATTGGTTATTACAAGTCAGGCTGGATTTACACATGGTCAATATAACAGACGTGGCTTCAACAATCACAACTATGAAGGTTATATAGAAAAACAAATCGTTGGTTTAATGAATGATTTGCGTTATCCAATAATATTTGGTAATTGGACATTGGCACCAGATATGGCATTTAATGCGATAATGTATAAACAATCTGGCCACGAAGATGAACGCGAATTCAGTCTGATAATACCAAATGACACAATGGTATCGGTTGAAACTGGACTTGGGTTATACAGCAAATACGAAAAGACATTCCAGAACGGCGGTCGTTTGAAATTAACATCTGGTATTATGGGTTATCGTGAATACGGTGATACATACAATATCAAATTGGGTATGCGTGGAATGGACGGTACATTTGATTTGTATAACAACGATTACAAATATCGTGCTGCGTTAAATATGGGTATAGATTATGCAGTTGGTAATTTCCACATGTATGGCAACACACAATATTTTATGGATAACGCCAATTATATGAATTTCAAAGGCGGAATCAGTTATAGATTTTAATTGTGTTCTTGGCGTGAATTTGATGCATTTATACATGTTTTGTTGATGTATTTTTGCTCTGCGGTACAATCCGAGCATCCTGGCATAAAATGCATTGATTACTATCTGGATTTAATAGTTTATTTAATAACTATTTCTAAAAAATAGTAAAAAATGGCTGAAATTTGCGTTTTTTTGTTTGAAGATTATGTTGTTACAAATAATTTATTATCCGACAGATTATATTTATGCTTGTTCGAAATGGCATGGGGTTATTTCGGTGCGTCCAGTTACTGGATTGGCACAATAGTGCAAAAACATAAGGCACTAAAAAACAAGACAAAAAGATAAAAAAGTTCGAAAACGGGTCAAAAATAGCACTTCCTAAAAACTGAATTCTCGAACTCAGCGAAGATATTGGAATACAAAAGAAAAACCGCTCTTAACTAGCGGTTTGAATTTCGTGGTCGGGGCGAGTCGTGCCTTGATGAACAATAATAAAAATCTATAAAAACTCGTATTAAAAAAACCCCGTTTTTATGATTTTTCTAATTGTTCGTCTTCGTATACGCCATGCGCGCCAATTATTCACGTAAACTTCGTTTCCGTGTGGCACATGAATGTGCCTGGCGCTCTGGCGCATCCTTTCGCCCCTTTTAGAGAAAATTAAAACCGGCCATAAAGGTCGGTTTAAATTTTCTGGTCGGGGCGAAAGGATTCGAACCTTCGACACCTTGGTCCCAAACCAAGTACTCTACCCAAGTACTCTACCAGACTGAGCTACACCCCGAAAACAAGTCCTATTATATACTTATTTTTTTAAATTGCAAATATATTTTATATTATTTTTAATTTATTGAATTTTATAATTTCAGGGTATAACATCTGCACATGTTGCAAGATTATACACTTCATACGCACACAATCGGTTTTGATGGGCGTGATTCTGTTCAAGCCATGGTTAATCGTGCGCGTGATTTGGGATTTAAGACCGTTGGAATATCAAATCATTTTATTGTGAACCCAATTATCAAAAACACAAAAATGTATCCTTATTCTGTCAAAGGCGGATACAGCAATATTTATTCTTCGTCTTTTGATGAAGTGATGGCGCGTTTTATTCCGCATTATCATGAATTGGATGCACTGCATGAACAAAATCCAGATATGAAAATTCTGCGCGGGATGGAGGTTGATTTTTTCAGCGACATAAAATGGTTAAACGGTTTTGAAAATGCAATTCAGATTTTAAAGCCTGATTATATAATCGGATCGGCGCATTTTATCAAATATGGCGGAACACTGACCAATACACACGACTGGAAAAATGCAGACGCACAAACCCAGGATAAATTATTACAAATATATTGGGAAAATGTAAAAAATGCCGCTGAATCAGGATTATTTACTTGGATGGCGCATTTGGATTTACCAAAAAAGGTTGGATTGGGTATGGACGGCAAATGGGCTGAATTTGAAAATAATGCGGTGATTGGTGCGGCGAAAACGAATAGCGCGATTGAAATAAACACTTCGTTTTACAGAAGTTATCTTTATGAACCGTATCCGTCAAATCGAATTTTAAAAATGATGGCGCAACATAATGTCGCAACAATAATAAGTGACGATGCACACGAAGTAAAAAATATAGGTCGCCATTTTGACGAAGCAGGGCAATTAATCCAACAATTTAATTTGAAACAGATTCAGCGATAAAAAAACGCCCGTTTGGGCGTTTTTTTATTTATTTGTTAATTGTAATTCAATACGACGATTTTTTTGCAAGGATGCCTTGTCGCGACCAAGTTCTGTCGGATGCATTTCACCGAATCCAGATGGAACCAATCTGCGTTTTGAAACACCGTTTTTAACTAATTCGTTTACAACTGCGGTTGAACGCAATAATGATAATTGCATATTGTTTGAATATCCATGTGTGCCAGCCAGCACTGGTTTATTATCGGTATGTCCATCAACACGAATAATCCAATCGATGTCGGATGGGATTTTGTTTTCAAAATCTTTGATGATATTCGCCAGTAATTTTATTTGTGCCTTGCCTTTTGCGGAAAGAGCATAAGAACCACTGCCAAACAAAATATCAGAAGATACAATAAATCTGTCGCCATCTTGTTTGATTGTTGTGCGTTCGCCCAATGCGTTTTTGACCTGTTTATAGAATTCAGATTGATATTGTGATAATGAATTTAATTCCGCAACTTTTTCAGCCAATGCCATGTTCAAACGGTTAGACATTTCTGTATATTCAATTTCTTTTTGACGCGCCAATTCTTCAGATTGAACCAGTTGGTTTTCCAATGCGGCAATGCGTTTGTTTAATTCGTCAATTTCCGCATTTGCCTGATCCAGAATATATTGTCTGTCTTCTTCGCCTTTTTCAGCAATTGCTTCCTGTTCTGCATTTGCATTTTTTAACTTTTCGGTTAATTCGGCAATTTGTTTCGCCAGTTGTTCTTGTTGAACAGTCAAGTTTGTGATTTGTTCTTCGTAAGCATTGGCCAAATTCATTTGGTTTGTGATTTGACCTTCCTGATTTTCCAATGCATCACGTGCAGCCAGCAATAACTGTTCTGCTTCCTGTTTATCGGCGGTCATTTGTTCAATTTGTTCGGCCTGGGCCTGTGTTGCTTGTTCCAGTTCAGCAACTTTCTTTGCCCCTGTGTTTTTATTGAACACACTGGTTGTTGTCCACAAGAATACAAACACAATCAGCAAGAATATCAATATAATAACCAAATTCGAAAACAAATCTACGAATCCTGGCCATGCGTTAGTTCTTTCTTGAAAACGAGTATTTAACATTTTTTTCTCCCTCTCTCTTTATTTTTTATTTGTTTGATTTAAACAGGTAATCTACAGCGGTTCCAATGTATTTGGCATACGCATCGAAAGTTTCACGGTCCTTGCGTGTTGTTGGACGTATATTTTTATGTGTACTCAGATATTTACGCAATGCATCAACGGATGCAAATCGCATAACATGATTGCCCAGATCAGAATTTTTATTTGACAGACAAACAATGCGTGTATCAATATTCACGCCTTCCAATGTGTCGGCAAAACATAATTCAACGCGCTTCATAACATTCTGTAAAATTTCGGCATCATTAACCAGTGTCGCAATAAACAGTTTTTCGTCCGTACCAATCGCAACCAATGCCGGATGTTTTCCATCAATTCTGATTAAATCATGAACGACAAAGTCTGCATCAACAAACGCATCATGTATCGCCGCCAGTTTATTAAATGTATCACTGCTGACCGGGGCAGATGATGCGATTTGTGCAAACTGTGTATTCGCAGATGGATTTGTCAGGACATATTGTGACATAAAATCAGTTAATTCTTGATAAATAGTGTTTTGTGCAAATTGTAATTGCAATCCCAAAAATCCCACAGATAAACTGCCACCCAGACCAAGCAGAGAACTGGTAAACGCGGTTGCCATCCCGGACAAAGGTCCCGCCATACCAATCTGCATTGTCTGTAATACCATTGGATCTTCAAAATCAATCCCCATCAATAATTCTGCAAACCCGCCCACAGTTATAATCAATCCCCAAAATGTCCCCAACAATCCCAAGAATATCAATGTATTCGTGATATAGCGGACATTGTCGCGTTTGTCTTCGATACGATTAGCAACCAAATCCAACAATTCAGACATAGTATTCGTTGTGATATGGACGTGTTTGTTATGCAGTGCCATTGATACCGGGCGTAACAATTTTGGTGAAAAACCATAATCTGCATGTCCATCAAAATACGCATGCAGCCATTTATATTCAGGAATCAGATTGAAGATATTCACAAAACACAGACCAATACCGAAAACAGTCGTTCCGATAATAACGCCATTTAACCAAATATTAGTTATCGCGATATTCAAAAAAGTCTTCCAAAAAACGAGCAAAAACCCCAGCAAAACCGCCGTAAATATCGACATGATGTTAAGATTACGATGAAATCGTTTCATGTATTATTATCTCTCGTTAATAAAATCTTAGTAAAAATCCGGCACGCGTGTCAACAGGGATTTAGTTATATTTATAAAAAGACTTGATTTTTTACAAAAAATCTTCATAATGGGGGATGTTCCTGCTGGCAAGATGGGCTTGTCGGCTGTATAAACCAAAGGAAATAAAATGGCTTATTATGAAAGCGTCCTGGTCTTTCGTCAGGACTTGACCGAACCGCAGGTAAAAGAAAAAGCGGCTAAATTTACAGAAATAATCAAAGAATTGGGTGGGGATGTTAAATCCACTGAATTTTGGGGTTTGAAAAATTTGGCATACATCATTCCGTTTCCTTAACGTTCGCGTTGAAGAATTGGCAAAAACACCATCCATCATGATGAAGAAATCTACAGAAGAAGAGGTGGCATAATGGCAGTACGTGCAGCAATTTATCGTAAAAAATCCAACCCATTAAAGGGCAAAGTGATTGATTACAAAGATGTGAAATTATTGTCACATTACATCACAGAACGTGGAAAAATTGTTCCATCTCGTATTTCTGGTGTTTCACAAAAAGATCAACGTGCATTGGCTACAGCCATCAAACGTGCACGTCATTTGGGATTAATGCCATTTGTTAGAAATAACTTGGGCTAAAATCAAATTCTGTGGGGGCTTGTTGCGTTTGCCGTTTCTCGTGTAACAAAATGTACATTTCGAACCGTCAAACGCTTCCAATCCCAACATATAATTTGATTTAAAATCTCTAACTTTATTAAATAAAGGACAGATAAAATGAAAGTAATCTTGACTGAAAAAATTACAAAATTGGGCAACATCGGAAATTGGGCAACATCGGCGACACAGTCGAAGTTAAAACAGGTTATGCACGTAATTACCTTTTGCCAAATAACAAAGCGATGCGTTGCACAAAAGAAAACCTTGCTTTGTTCGAAGCGAAAAAGGCTGAATTGGTTGCAAGACACGAAAAAGCAAAGAAAGATGCTGAATCAAAAGTATCTGCAGTTAAAAATGCTAAATTACACATGATTCGTCAGGCTGGTGATACAGGTCAATTATATGGTTCTGTATCTTCACGTGATATCGCACGCGCATTGAAATCCCAGGTTATGTTGGGTTCCCCAATTAAATCTGTGGGTGCATTTGATACAAAAATCGCATTACATCCAGACGTTATCGTTGATGTAAAGGTTTATGTTGCACAAACACAAGACGAAATCGATGCATTGGTTGCAGGTAAAACATTGACTTTCGGAACAAAGAAAGTTGAAGAAGAAGCCGAACCAGCAAAAGAAGAAGTTAAAGAAGCAGCAGCATCTGAAGAAAAATCAGAAGAAGTTGCAGAATAATTTCTTTAATATCATTTCAAAAAAACACCCACAATCGTGGGTGTTTTTTTTATTACTGCATAGATGGTAATTGAATTTGACTGCTTAGGATTTCTTTTATGGTATCCGATATTTTTCCTGTTTTGACACCCAATTTACATCCAGATTCTTCATCTTTTTTCTGGGCATCTTCAAACTGTTGATATCGTACAGTTGCTTTTTCTTCTATCTTTTTGGTTGCGGCGGTTATTTCATGATTTTGTACTGTTTCAGATATTGTAACACCCAACAATTTACCAGTTGCGACGGCGCCTAACTTGTCTATCATATGTTTTACGATTTCTTCATTTGTTTTGCCAGACACATTAAACAAATCTGTTATGTTTTTATCCTTTGCGGTGGTTAAATCTGTTTTGCAATTAACGGCGTTAACGGAAAGCAAACTTGGGTAAAGCGGATTCATAGAATCCAGTGTTAATTTATTTGTATCTTTCACACCGGCATTTTTTAAACAGTCTTTAAGACTTTTTAATGCATTTTCTTCTTGTTTAACAAATTCTTTCATTGCATCGCAATTTTTGCCGTTCTTTATTAATTCCCCTAACTTCCCGTTAATCAGGGAATTGCCGACCATACTGCCAACAACACCAACGCCACCAACAACAGCCCCGGCGATAACACGGTTTTTGGATGCCTTTTGTTCTGCATCAATCTTTTCTTGATCTGCATCAGACCCCAACATTTGTGCGCGATATAACGATGCATATGCACCAGAATCTATACCGACATTTTCATCGTCATAAAGTCCGGTTGCGGCCTTGTCCAAAATTTCTTCGCTTTCAATGCCTGGTTGCATACCCAATGCGGTTTTGCGTTCCTTTAAATCCTGTGCCAATGCGAAATATTCAGCGCGCAGGTTCATCAATTCCTGGCTATTTCCACCTGGCAATTCAATTTCATCAGGTCCGGCCTTGACCTGTTTACCATCGCCATATGTGCAACGCATGGTTGCGATATATGCCGCCATAGAATTTGCCGCATCTTTATCTGCCTTTTGTTCGGACAGCCCCATTGCCAATTCCATACCACCAATACCGGTTGTTGCAATTGCCCCCGCCGTCAAAGTACGATTGGCCAACGATTGTTCGGTTGCCTTGGCATCTTCATATTTCTTGGTTGCATCTGCTAATGCCTGTTGTTTTTCTTCTTCGCTGCGACCATCTTTGTTGGGTTTTGCCGCCGCAGTATCAGTTTGTGTCGGATCATCACATTGTGGCTGTTGTTTTGCTGCTCTAATGGCGGCATCCACTGTTCCTTGTGCTTTGTTTGCTGCATTTGGTGATACGCCTTGTTTATTTATTTTGCCATAATTAGCTAGATATTCATTAATCTCTGCCTGAAAAGGCTCAGTTTGGGCATCATCAGCCATTGACACAAAAGGCCAACATAATAAAATCGCCAGTAAAAATCCACGTTTCATAATCATTGTGCGCCTTGTTATTGTTTGTCGGCATCTGCCGCAACTTGTTCTTTACACAGTTTATCTTTTGTTTTATTCACTTTATTATTAAATTCTTGTGTTATTTTTTCAACTTCTGCCAAGAATTTTTCATCTGCATCATTTTTTTCTTCACATATATCATCGGATTCGGATAAATTAATTTCTCTGTTGTTATCAGCAGGGCATACACATTTGTTGTTTGCCATTGTTCCTTTGTGTTTATCACATTCTTGTTTTATCTGGTTTTTATTTGTTTCTGGTTTTGTACATTTTAATACTATATCGGTTTTGTTATTCGCTCCTGTTTTGAATTCTATTTCAGATTTTGTTCCTGTTGGACATTTTTCAGAGACTGTGTCTTTAAGGTTAGAACAGTTTTCCATGCCATTATTGTATGTAACCTCTGTATGATATATAACTTCCGTTATTTCGTTTTCTGCATTTCTCACAACTTCTGTGGTGTCTTTTACATATACCTCTAAATCTTCACATGTGACTTCTGGTTCAGAAACAGGTGCAAAAACTGGTTCTTCTGGTTTTGGCAAAGGCAACGTTTCAGGTCTTGTCTTTACATCTTCTATATCTTGAACCTGCATAGGTATTTCCGTTTCTTCATCTTCAACAACGCATGTCAATTTTTCGCTGTCCCAGAATTCGCCGTTGGCTTGGTTTGGACATACACAAGTTGATACTTTACCATTATTCGCCCACTTTCCGCCAAGTTTTTCACAAGCATTTTGTTTTTTAGCTTCAACAGATGTGTTTTCACGCAAAGTTTGTCCTATTTGTTGTTGTCTTTCTGGTTTTGGTTCTTCACTTGAACTTGGTTGTGCCATCCATGATCCTTCTGGTTGGGTGTTTTTTTCTGTTTCTAAAGTTTCGGTTTCTACAGAAATGTCAGGATCATTTTGTTTTGCAATACAAATTTTGTTTACAGGATCCCATTCTTCTGTGGTTGGATCTTCACATTCACAAGTTGTTCCTGTCCAAGTGCCACCTTCATAAGCACAAGCATCTGTATCAGATTTTTGTGCGTTTATAATTTCTGTTTCCACAGAAACTGTTGGTGTTTTTGATTCAGGCTGTGCGTCAGCAGCAGGGGCAGGTGATGCACTGCGTGATTGTTGTGATTTATCTTCATTTGATTTGTTTTCTTCTTGAACACAAGATTTGCCATCATTGGTTAAATGTGCGTTTTGATCGGCACATTTTTTAATACGACATTTCAGAGAATTTGTTGTCGAATCATAATCTGCTTCGATATAATCATCTTCAACAGATGTGCTGCCATGGGCAGTTTGAACGGCTTTTTTACATTTGTCTTTCCAGTCTTTGATAGCGGTTTTAACAGCTCCATTATCCGCATGAGTCGCAGGATATTGTATAGTCTTTCCAAAACGCACTTGTTCTTTGAATTTGTTGACAGTTTGGTTTATTTCTTTTTGACTTGGTTGTTTTGGAGTGATTTCATCATCAACAGGTGTATTTGTTTTTTGTTTTGGAACACATTCTCCTTTAACAGGGTTGTCTTTGTGGGTATCTGCATTACAAGTATCGATATCACAGATACCTTTTGTTCCTTGTAATGAAAATCTCATTCCCGTGATACCATTTTCCGAAGGGTCATTTTTAATATGTTTGTTGCACAAATATGTGTAGTTGTCTCTTAACTTTTGGAAAACAGGGCTATTTTTAAAGTTCCTGGTAGTACCCTTGTCATTCCATTTAAAAACAGCTTTGTCAGTTCCAATAGGAAGACCAATTTGATAATAATTATAAACTATTTCGTTGTATGTGTTTGCAAGCGAATGTAATGTGTTTTTTTCTGTCTTGTTTTCAGAACCACTAAAAGCAACGTGAATAGGTTCTGCGTTTGGATTGTCAACCCTTTTTAATTCAACACCATAATCAGAACCATCGGCGCCATTACCAGAACCCTTGCTGCCATTGTTCCCAGAATCTGCATTTCCAGAATCTTTATCGCATTTAGTTTTATCATGGGATAAAACATAACCCTTGTCACAAGATTCTATCAAACATTTTCTTCCATAGATGCCTTGGTTTGCGCCTGATCCAATTTCTAATTTTTTTGCACCTTCTGGTTTAGCAGATTTTTTACATTCTTTTTCCCACTTTTCTATTAAAGGGTACACTTCAGGTTCTACAGTATATTTTCCGACATTAATTGTGCTACCTACGACAACGCCTTTTGCGATTGCTTCATTTATTTTATCTTTAGCCTTTTGAATTTCTGCTGCTTTTTTATCTACAGCAGTTGTTTCTTCGGTCTTTGCAACGGATGTTTTACTTGTATCTGCGTTTGGATTGTCTGTTGTAATATCGCCAGTTTTTGTCTCTTTCTTTGAATTTTGTGCTTGTGCTGGTTTTGGATCTTCTGTATTTTTTGTTCCCTGACAAACATAATACACAGCGTTTGTTTCGTTTGCTCTTACCAATTCAAATCCATCACCGTTCTTTTTGCAAAGTTTGTTATATTCATAAAGAATACCTCTGACACTTGGTTGACCTTGTTTGCTTGTATATTTGCCTACCGACGTGAATTCATCCACGAGTTCCGTTGGATTGGTTATCTCTTTGGTTTTTTTTACAATAAGAATTTTTTCCCCAGCTTTGACGCTTCCGTTTCCTTTGTTATATTTTGCGTTGAATTCTGAAACAAGTTCTCTGACGCGTACTCTTTTATATTCTTTCCCAATTACGATACAATAGCCTTTTTCAGGGGCGTTTTCTAACTGATAATCTTTTGGTTTGTCCGAATGTCCTTTGTGTATACAGGGTGCATCCAAATAAATTCGTTCATCACATTGATCGTATTTATCATTATATTTTACATAATGTGTGGCACCCTTTGAATATAGTTCAAGTGTGGGATGTGATGTTGTGTGGTCGCACTTGCATTTTCCGTTTACAAGTTCGCCTTCATAACAAGGTTCTTGTGCCAACACTGGCATTGTGGTTAATGCTAAGAATAGGGCAGTAAAGATTTTTATTTGTTGTTTCATTTTTTATTTAGTCTTTTTAGTGTCTACACCGCAATAATAGCCAGACCCCATTTTTACAGGTTCATAACCAACAACGCAGGCAGTAGGAACACATATGCCATTGTCGTTATATTTTGCAACTGTTGAGTTTTTTATTTCCGCTATGCATGTTCTGCCAACTATGTGGTCATTGGCGCATTTATCGTTTTTAAGCATTATTACATTACCACAATAACATGCACTGGCTTTATATTGTCCACCACGACAATCTTTTTCTTCTTTATCTTTTTCTTCTTCTGTTTTTTCAACACATTTGCCGTTTTTCATAACCATATCTTGGGATTTGCATTCGTCTTTTAATTCTTTCTTTGCCTTTTGGGTATCCAATGCACGATTGATTGCGCCGGATGTTATTAAACCAACCGCCGTTCCAACACCAGAACCCAACATCGCAGATGATGCCGCCGTTTGTGAACGTGTTTCACGATACGCGTTTTCTTTGAATGTTGTTGCGTTTATACCAAACCATTCCTGCATACATATAAATGAATCACCGGCATAACGTTTGCGTGATGCGGTTGGTGTTTGTTGATTTTCGCCTGCAAAGAAATTAATTGTATAAATACAATCAAATGTGCGTTCGTCAAACATTGCACCCAATTTTTCACAGGCTGACCGCATTGTGTCACGCAATTTATACATGTGTTCTTCGTCTGTTTTAACATCCTTTTCAGCGCTTTCGCGTAATTTTGCAATTGCTGTGCCAAAACGATTTGTTAATCCAGAATCCGCCTCGGTACATTCTTTGGCTATTGTTGCACATTTTTGAATTGCGGCATCTGCCTGTGTTTTGCCCAGACATTTATTATATGTTGTTCCACATTCGTTCACGATGCATGCATTGTATTGGTTACCGCAACTTATTATATCATTATACGAAGCCAATCTGACGTTCATATCACGATCAGCCTTGATTTCAGGAACAAACGCATTGAATTCAGATGCACTGCATGTCGTTTTTGCCTTGCACGCATTTAATTTATCGCCAAATGCTGTATCGCCATCCAATGCGCATTTTGTAAAATCATCACCACATTTTTCCGCCATACATACGCGCAAATCATAATCGCAAGTGTTGGAATTATTTTTAATCGCATCCTGTTGCGCTTTGTTCACAGATGCCGTTGCGTCTGCCGCATTTAATGCCGCGCGTTGTTTGCGAATTTGTTCTGCGAACGAATTATCTTCCAATGCAGAATCAAGAACATTGGACACTGCCATTTCAAATTCAGATGATTTGTTTACAATGACAAATTCTTTGGCAATGGATTCTGATTCTTCGTTTTCTGTTATTGTAGTGACGATATTTGATGCCGCCGCCGCAACGGATTTGCGCGCCGATGCAGGCGTTCCACGAACCGCAACACGCGCCTCCGCATTTGCATTTTCAACACACACCAAACACATTGCCATTACCATGGATACAGTTGCGACAAAAATATTTTTATTCTTTATCATTTTTATTTCAACCTTTCGCATGCTATATCATAAAATTTGCACAATTGTTCAGCGACTGTTTTTTCATAATCAAAACCAACCGCACATTTATTGCGCATATTTGATGTGCAAACACGTTCAATACAATCGTTTTTAGCCTTGCTGTTTTTGCACGCCGTTTGTGCGCTTGCCAATTTTTGTTCGCGTGCACTTTTGTATGATGCAATAATGTTTTCCAGTAATTTGTCGGCATTCGCAATTGATGTGTCGCGCGCAGATGTCAAATCAGTTTTTATCGCAGCCAAGAAATCTTCGCAGCCCGTGGATAACACACCGCATTCTGCAAAGTATTTATCAAAATTCGCATCCGATTCGCAATTGCTGTAATCTGCATTACAACGTTTCGTATCAACAAGGCATGTTGTGATTTCTGTTGAACATGAATTTTGTGATTTTTTTTCATTAGCTTTTTTTGCTAAATTCGCCATTTCGTTTGATATTCCGGCCGCCGTACAAGATTGTTCAATTAATTTATCGTAATTTTCTTCGACATCATCAGGGGTACATCCGCTGACTTTTTTAAGGCATTGTTCGGTTCCCCAAACATATCTTTCACCTGGATCAGTTGGTGCCTTTTTTAATTCCTTGTCTGAAATTGTGTATTTCGCAGATGTCCCGGCGGAAACAGTTTTCATTGCCGTTGATTTTGTCGGTTCGCCCGCAGATGCAGACCCACAATATTGACAACGTGCCGCCGGATTTGCGCCAATATTTATTGCGCAAACAGAATCCAGACATCGTGTCAAATTGGCCACAGAACATGCCCCATACGACAGGGCTGGAACCATCAAGAAAACATTAAAAAAAACTAATTCGCGAATTTTCATTGTCTCTCTTCCAAAAAACTATATCAAAAATCACAAATTAAATCAAAGAAAAAATACCATATAATATATAAGTAAAAATTCTGGACACGATGCCGTTTTTTGTGATAAAGTTTTTTTAAGCGAGAGAATGAATTCATGAAATTTATTAGATTTTTCGGCGTTTTGGCGTTTTTGATACCATGCATGTCAATGGCGGCTGGCAATGGTGACTTTCAAAATGCGTCACGTTTGTTGTCTGCGGCAAGACGTGGCGACACACAAACTGTCCAAATGTTAATCAATCGTGGCGCAGATATAAATTATACTGATTCAACTGGATTGTCCTTGGTCTGCACGGCGATTATGAACAATGATACACGCGCAATTCAGGTATTGCAGATGTATGGCGCCGATGCCTCAAATTGTGAAAGACAAATCAAAAAATACAAACAAAAAACAAAAGTTGCCACGCGTGGTGAAGAATACGGATTTTTTAGTGGACTTTCTTCGTCGCATATAATTGCGCTTTCTGCGGTTGGTGTTGCGGCTGTGATTGGTGGTGTTGCACTTTTAACCGATGCATTTGATGCAAAGAATAATAATTCATCTTCGTCATCCAGTGGTTCTCATTCTGGCAGTGGCGGTGGCAGCAGCAGTGATACAACGTCTTATACAAAATTATTCTCGCAAAATCTGCCGTATGGGCCGGCATGTACAGGTTCTTCTTGCCCAACTGATTTCACAACATGGGAAGAAATGCAGGATTTTGATTATATGTCCGATACATCAACCCAGAATACTTTCAATTATTTGATGGTGTCACACGCATATGATGCATTTATCCGTGGATATTTGGGTATGGAAACGATAAGAATCAGCAGTGATTTATCCTCATTTGATTTATCGGACTTTGGTTATTATCCACAAGGTGATATACCTGGTGGTGGAAAACCTGTGAATGTTGCAATGATAACTGCATCTGGTGTTAATGCAACGGGCAGCGCAGTTGATGGTTTAATTCCATGGATTGATTCTTCGCAGATAACATCTGTTCAGACCGCATGTGCAAGTGATTCAACGTCCGAAGCATGTCGTAATGCAACGATAGCTGCAACAAATACAGCGCATAAATATTATAATTTATCTGGCGCAACGGTTGCGGATGCGACCGAAAATGCCGCGTTTGATTTAACTGGTGCTGGAACAGTGTTTGGTTTCGCAACAGATGCAGATACCAAATTGGCGAAAATAATTGCTGGTTGGGAATATGGTGGTCGTGCAACTGGTGATTTTTATGGGTTTATTCCTAACGGTCAATTAACCGTTTATAAAGCAGGTACTGGGGCAGCTTGGACTGATACAACATCATCCAGTGTGACCGGTGCGTATAATATGGCTGGCGATGAATTGGCTGTTGATGATACATTTACTTTGGCAGACGGGACAACCATCACAGTGACTTCTGTTTCTGGTGATTCTTTTGTTGCCACTGATTCTTCTGACAATGTTTATAATGGGTATTTGGTTGATGATAATTTATATGTTGGTGTTGGTACGGATATAAATCAAAAATATTCTGTTGGTGATGAATCATCGCTGACTTTGGAACAAGAATTGACTGTTTCAGATTATAAAAATTATTCTGCAATTTACAAAGCGTTAACTTTGAAGGATTCAGGTAATTATGTTGCAAATGTTATTGCGAATTTGTCTTTGCCATCTGCATCAACGGCTTTGGATTACGCAATGATTAATGATGCAAAGGTCTTGTATGATAATGCATCAACAGACGCCCTGAAAGTGACTGTCTATAAGAATTTGATAAACAATTATTATAACCTTGATACTTCTGATGATACAACGGTCAATACCCCAGGTGCGGATGCAGGGTTGGCTTTCACCGGTTTAGGCAATTATCAACAACAAATCTTGATAAATCCTGCTGGGCGTACATTGTATGGTATTGGTGATGGAAAATCTTTAAGCCCACAGAATGCAACATTTGAAAACTTTGCACCTGTTGTATATCCGAATTTGGAAAACTTGTTTGCGACTGTTGTTGCAGTTAAACCAACGGATGGCACAACAGATACAACAATTGATGGGTATACTGCCGAGGGTGCTGGAAAATTACAATTGTCTGTGTGGACTGATGAAGATGATTCAAGTACAATTTATTCATCGCGTATGTGTGGTTTGACCGGAACAGGAAACGGTGGCGAAATGAATCCGTGGTGTTTTGCTGCGCCAGGAACAACAGATATGGACGCAACGGCGGCGATGGCTGGTTCGGTTGCTCTGGTTAAAAGTGCGTTCAATTATATGACACCAAAACAGATATTCTTGCTTTTGGCTTTGACGGCGGACGGTCCATATCTTGGCGTGAATCCAAACAGTTCAACAGGTTATTCAAAA
Organism: uncultured Pseudomonadota bacterium; assembly: GCA_900321105.1. Lineage (GTDB taxonomy): Bacteria > Pseudomonadota > Alphaproteobacteria > Rs-D84 > Rs-D84 > Enterousia. The sequence continues at coordinate 102,893 of OOHL01000003.1, forward strand.
TGGAGCAGTGATGCGGATTTAATTGAATACTTGCAAGGTATGTACATTATGCCATCTAATCTTGATTCTTCGGATGATCAATATTTGCAAAGTTTCAAGACTGCATTTGGATATGGTATGATAAACCTTGAACGTGCAACGCGCCCAACTACAAATGTTTATTTTTATTCATCTGATACTGATTCAATTGTTTATTCTGGTAATAAAGCATTTTGGAGCAAGATATCTACAACTTCTTCATCATCGTCTTCGTCGCGTGCATCAACTGTTTTGAACGGTCGCGGAACGGTAAAAACTTCTTTCTATGATATTTTGGAAAGCGCGGATAGTTCTATATCTTTGCCGCGTGTTTGGAATGCTGAATTTTCTTTGAACAGTGATTACAGACATGGGTTTTATATGGGCGATGTTTTGGGTGAATTTGCGGTTGATTCTACAAATAAACATTCCAAGACGGTTGGAAATATGTCTTTTGATATGGCAATGTCACCACGTGCATATAATGATAATTTTAATGGATTGGATAATTTAAAAATATCCTTTAATAACGAACATTATGATTTAAACGCAGAATATCAACATCACTTAACAGACGGCGAATCCAGATTTGATGGTCGCGCAAATGGTGTTTTATCGTTGGTTTCAAACGCCATCACCAGTGGCGCAAAATATAAATATGGCAAATTCGCATTTGGTGCACATGCGTTTTCTGGTCTTATGAATGATGAAAATTTATTGGAAAACGATCCTGTGGTATCTTCACAATTTGAACCTGCACGCCTGGGACTTGCAACCGGTGGCGCAATGGATGCAGGTTATAATGGCGAAAAATTTAGTTTGAATATGTCAATTGGTAATATGCATGAAAATAATACTGTGCTGGGGTCAATCAGTGATGGTTTCTTGGCGCTTAATGGTGCAGATACTCAATATGTCGATGTTGTCGCAAATTACAAGCCATTTGAAAAAATGAATTTGTTTGCACGTGCCACATATGCAAATACACAAGCAAATATTGGTGATGGTATAATTTCTGCCTTGTCAGATATTAAATCAAATGCATTTGCGCTGGGAACAGATTTATACGGATTTAATTTTACGGCTGCAATGCCTTTGGCTGTTGTTGATGGAAAGATGGGATATGATTACGCAGATATGTCTGTTGTTGAAAACAATGGTGGATTTGATGTCGTTATTAACGATGCACATATTGAATACATTGATTTGTCTGTTGAAAAACGCGAATTAAGATTTTCTGGTTCATATAAACAATCACTTGGCGAATTCACCGATGCCGGTGTTGGATTTATATATCGTGTAAATCCAGGCAACACGAATGCGTTTGGTAATGAATCAATATTGATGTTCAAAGTCCATCATAGACTTGGTATATAACCTCTTGACATTGTTTTGTTTTTGTCTATAATCGGGCTAATAGTTATAGCAAGGGGTTTATTATGTCTTTTTTGAAAAATTTAAAAGAAAAGGTAAAAACGCGTTTGGAAAAGCCGAAGTTATATTCGTACGTAAAAAGAATACCTGCAAACGATGTCGCTTTGTTGGCTGTTATGTGCAGGGAATGTATGCCTGTCATCGTTAAACGTCGGATATTAATTACATCTGTATATGCTTACTATATTCCTCAAATTGAATCAGATATAGATATAGCCAAAGATTTATTTGCAAAGCACGGTATAACAATGGAAAAACATTTTTCGCATATAATTGACCATGATGGCCAAGAAGTACTGCGTGCAAATTATATGTTTTGCACGGATAATGATTTAATGGTTAAAAATATGCAAAATATACATGATAAATATATTTCCTTGTACACACCTGGGAAAAAAGAAGAAAAGGCAAAATTATTGCAACAGGCTATGGAACTTAGACAAAATCAAAAACAATAAAAAACCGCCAAAATTGGCGGTTTTTTTGATGGAATAGGTTCCTGTGGTTTTTGTGCTTTTTGTATGAAAAAATAAAAGCATGAAAACGAAAAAATTAAATTTTATTTTTGTGATGATGTTGGCGATTGTTGGCATCCACACCCGTGCTGATTCCTGTACTGGAATTTCTTTGACATCCAAAGATGGATCAAACATTGTTGCGCGAACTGTTGAATGGTCAAGTGGCGAAAGCCCAAGCGACTACTTAATTATCCCCGAAGGCTTTGAAAAACAATCCATGTTGCCAGATGGAACCAGAACCGGTATGAAATATACTGCATTTTATGGATATGTCGGTCTTGCATCCGAAGATTATGTTATCGAAGGCTTAAACGAAGCAGGGCTGTCTGCGGGGTTGTTTTATTTTCCAAAATATGGTTCATACCCAAAATATAACATAAAAGAAAAAGACCAAACAATTTCCGACACAGAATTTGTTGCATGGATATTGGGAAATTTTGAAACAGTTGATGATGTTATTGGTGCATTAAGTGATATCAATGTTGTTGCCACAGATGCACGTGCCGAAAACCTGCATTGGCGTGTTGCGGATAAATACGGTCGTCAGATAGTTATTGAATATGTTGACGGTATCCCAATGGTTTATGAAAACAGACTGGGTGTATTGACCAATTCGCCGGGCTTTCCATGGCATATAACAAATTTGAATGATTATATAAATTTGCAACCTGGGACAATTGGTACGCGTGAATTCGGTAACATTTCTTTATCGTCAATTGGCAATGGCAGTGGGCTTTTGGGATTGCCAGGTGATTTTACACCGCCATCGCGTTTTGTGCGTGCCGCATTTTTCCAAACCAGTGCGCCAATATTGGATACTGCGGAACAAACCGTGGCCCAGGCATTTACGATATTGGAATCTATGACAATACCAATCGGTGTCCAGTTTAACGATAAAACCAAAATACCAAATATCCCAACGGCAACACAATGGACGTCTGTGACAGATATGACTAATAACAAATTGTATTATACGACAATGTATAATCCGATTATTCGTAAATTCGATTTGAATAACATAGATTTTTCATCTGTTGAATATCAAAAACATCCGCTGGATACAATCAAGGTGCGTCCAATGACAGACGCAAGCATAGATTAAATGCTGCTTGACAAAAATTACAAATGTGTTAACTTTTTGGTTAAAAGGTTAACACATTTGAATATATACGATACAAAATTAGATGTTTTGTTGGATTTATTTGAAGCTGGCTACAGAAACGCCTATGTGTCCATAATGGATTTTTCTTCGTCACAAAATAATCCTTATGTCCGTATTGAAATGGTTTTGCCAAATGTAGGGCGTTTATGTTTGTATCAAACTTTCCGCGAAGCGTTTGATGTGCAAATCCCAGATATCACGGTTTTTTATTCTTGTGCGGATAAACCAAATATAAGAAACAGAGTTATTAATCCAGATTTGCTTAAACGAAGCGCAAATATAATTTATAAAACCCGTAATTATTTTAATGAACATCCAGAATATACTTTGGTTGAAAACGGTTTGGCAAAAAAGATAGTGAACAATCAAAGAATTGCAAAAAAACAATACGAAAAAATTGCAAAGAAAAAATATGGTTGGCTGCAAGGTTTAAGACAAAAATAAAAACCGCCCAAAAGGGCGGTTTTTATTTTGAAACAATTACCATTGCTGTTCGAAGCACTGTATCACCAAACATATATCCTGGCTGCATTTCTTCAATTATGGTATTTGTTGCGGTCTTTTCATCTGGTTTTTCAACCATTTGAATTGCATTATGAAATTGTGGATTTAATATTTCACCAACACTTTCGATTTTTGTAATTCCAATCTGGGCGAAAGCATTTGCCATCGCACGTTCCATTGTTTTTATGCCTTCGTCATCAGGGTTGTGTTTAAGCGCTGCCTGAACTGCATCCATAACCGGTAATATTTTTTCAGTAACAGACATCACGCGATTGCGTGATACAGATTCTATATCCAATGATGCGCGACGGCGTGTGTTTTCCAATTCTGCGGCAACACGCAAATATTTATCATTTAATTCAGCAATTTTTGCATTTAATTGTTCAATAATCTCGGTTTGTTTATCGGCGGATATTTCTGACTTTTTATTGTCATCCACAGATACTGTTTCGATTTCTACTTCTTTTTTATCTTGTTTTTCCATATCTTCAACTTCTTTTTTTACATTATATATTTAATCGATTGATTTTATTATAGGTAAAAATGTATCGCTTTTCAAGGATGCACCGCCAACTAATACCCCATCAACATGTGGAATATTCATAATTTGTTTTGCGTTTTTGCCATTAACGCTGCCGCCGTAAAGCAGGGCAACATCATCACGACCAATATTATGCAATGCTTTGTGTATTGTTTCAAAGACAGCCTTTATTTCATCTTCTGTTGGTGTTTTTCCGCTTCCAATTGCCCAACGTGGTTCATATGCAACAATATATTCGCCTTGACCAGGGATACTTTCTAATAACATTTTTTTTACGACACTGTTTGTACGACCAGTATTTTTTTCTTCCGATGTTTCACCAATACAAATAATGGGGACAATTCCGTTTTTGATGGCTGCCATTGCTTTGGTCTTTACGATGGTGTTCGTTTCGTTGTGATAAAGCCGTCTTTCGCTGTGACCCACGATTACATATTTCACATCGGCATCTTTTAACATCTGACCAGATATGTCACCGGTGTATGCGCCATTGTCATGTTCACTGATATCTTGGGCACCGATAGTGATACCGTGATTATTGCCGTAAATTAATGTAAAGGGCAGGCATACAACAACTTCGTTTTTTGTGCGAAGATTCTTTAATGCTTTAAGCAAAATTTCTTTGTCTTCGTTATCACCGTTCATTTTCCAGTTGCCGACAATAATTTTCATTTTTATTCCTTTTTTATTGATTTTTTATCATCTTTTTTGCTATGTTATCGCAAAAGGTGGAAAAATGCTAGAATATTTACGTAATGCTGCTGACAAACCGTTGGCTAAATTTTTAATGTTTATTTTGATTTTCAGCTTTGTTGGTTGGGGTGCTGCTGAATGGATTTTTGGCGGTGCATCGCGCGATACAACGTTGATTCATGTTGGAAATGCTGATATTTCATTACAACAATTTAATAATGAAAGATCAAATCAATTGGCATCTATGTCCAAAGATGAACAACGTGCGGCATATACCGATCCTAAAAAAGCGGAACAATTAACAAATTCTGTGATGGCAAAATTGACAACAAATCAATTGGCATTTAACCGTGCAAAAGATTTGCGTTTTGTTGTATCTGATAAACGAATCGCCGAAGAAATTAAGAATTATCCTCAATTCCAAGTAAACGGTCAATTTGTGCCATGGATGTTTGATGCTGTTTTGCAAAACAATGGTTTGACAGAACGTGATTTTGCGAATGTTTTGCGTGCTGATATTTTGCGTAATATGACATTGGGTGCAACAAATGTTCAATTAAAGGTTCCTCAATTTGCAGTTGATGCGGCATATAATGCACGTTATGCAAAACGTGGTGTTAAATATTCAACTGTTAAATTTGCTGATTACAAGGTTGGCGAACCAAATGATGAACAGTTAAAGACTTATTATGCATCGAACCCTGTTGTTGTACCAGAAACACGCGGTGTGTCTTATGTCTTTGTTGCATCTGATAACAGCAAGCCTGATTTGTATGATGCTGGTTTCAAAAAGACACAACAAATAGAAGATATGATAATTTCTGGGGATTCAATGAAAACTGCGGCTGATAAACACAAGGCAAAATATGTGAAAATTGCAAAGTTGGCTCGCGGTGAAAAAGTATCAGACAAGGTTTTAAGCGATGATTTAATTGCTAAATTGTTCGCTATGGAATCTGGAACTGAAAGCGAATTGATTGAATTAAAAGACGGCTTTGTAATTTTGCGTGTTGATGATGTTGTTGCGGAACATAACGCCGAATTTGCTGATGTGAAAAAATCATTGATTTCGGGTTGGAAAAAAGCGGAACAACGCAAACAGGCATATTTAAAAGCTAACGAAAAATTGATTGCTTTGAACAAGGGCGAAACTGTGAAAAATCTTAAAGAAACAACAGTCTCCAGAACAGAAGGCGCACCGTTGGTTGTATTAAATGCTGTGTTTGCAGGCAGCGAAGGTACAAATGCAATTGCTGAAGATGGGGATGCTTTCTATATCGTAAGTGTTGGTAAAAATACAATGCCTGCATCTGACAAAGCAAAAAAAGAATCAATTCGTAAAGAATTGGAAAAAATGTCTGCACATTTTGTTGCGGATGATTATACTCAATTCTTAAAGACCGAATATCCTGTAAAGGTTAACGAAAGAAATTATGAAAAATTTATTGCAAAATAAGAATCGCCCATCGGGCGATTTTTAATGTATAATAAAATCATGCAAATTGAAACCAATGGTATTTTGATAAATATGCGCGCTTTTTCAGAACGCGATTGCGTTGCACATATATTTACACAACACAATGGCGTGTTGGTTGGAATGTTGCGTGGCGCGGTTGTTGCAAAAAAGAACAAGCCATTGATTGGACAATATGGGCCTGTTTCATGGAATGCGCGTCTTGATTCTCAATTGGGCGTGTTCCATTTTGAAAGTGAAAAAAATTTATCTGCGCCATTGATGTTAAATTCTGATTTGTTGAAATTGATGAATGCTGCGTTTGGGTTGATTTATACATTGATACCGGAACGCGAATCCTATGAACATTTATATTTAAAGACGATGGATTTGTTAAACAATTTGCCAAAATCAGATGCACCGTATGATTTATATCTGGATTGGGAAATGAATTTATTGGCAGATTTGGGGTATGCGCTGGATTTAACGAAATGTTCTGGATGTGGGCGAATTGATAATCTGGTATATTTGTCGCCAAAAACAGGGCGGGCGGTATGCGCGGATTGTGGTGCACCGTATGTTGATAAATTGTATAAATTGCCGGTTAATTTGAATATTACAAAACAATTTTTATCATCCATTTGTAATACCCAGGGTGTCGATATTCCAGCAGCGCGAAAAATATTTTAAGTTGCGTGTTTTTTGCTTGCGCAGATATGTTTTTTTTTCTAAGATTTTATTGTTCAATAACAAAGGAGAAAACTATGATTTGGACACTTTTAATCCTGGTTTTGGCGATTGCGTTGTATATGTTTGGTGGTAAATACATCAAATCTGGCAACAAGAAAGCTGGCAACTTGGAAATCATCATGCACAAAGGTATCAATGTTATCGCAATTATTTTAATTGCTGGCTGTGTATGCCGTTTGTGGACACCAACATATTTGGTCCATACAAATCCTGCAATCTTGCAAGAAATGGTTCAAAATATGCAGGCTCAACAAGAAAAAGTTAAAAACAAAGAAGTTCGTAAATATGTTAAACATCATATGAACGACATGATTGGCGATGCACCAATTGCTGGTAACGTCGATGCAAAACATACAATTTTCTTGTGGTCTGATTATTCTTGCCCATATTGCCGTCGTGTTCATGGCGAATTGGCACGTGTATTGGCCGAACGTGATGATGTTCGCGTAGTGTTGAAAAACTTCTCTATCCATGGTGCATTATCTGATGCCCCAGCAAAAGCGGTTATCGCTGCAAAAATCCAAGACAATGCAAAGGCAGCTGCTTTGGATAAATTGTTGATGGATAAAGAATACTTCACACAAGAAGATATGAAAAACCAAGCTAAATTGCCAGAAACAATACATGCTAATGTTATGAAATTGGCAAAAGAAGCTGGTTTGGATACAAAACAATTAGAAGCAGATATGGAAGGCGATGTAGTTCGTAAAGAATTACAAAACGTTCGTGATTTGGCACAACGTTTTGAAATCAGCGGAACACCATATTTAATCATTGGTGACCAAGCATTCCCTGGTGCAATTCCATATGCAAGAATCATTGAAGCATTGAAATAATTCAGTGTTGATTCCAAAATAAAAACATCCGCAAATGCGGATGTTTTTTTATATAATTTCTTTTATTAGTTTATCAAAATATAAATTAAAATCTATATCTGGCAAATCTGTTTTTTTAAACATATTTTTTTGAATTGTTATATGCGGTCTGTATTCTTCGTATTTTGTTGTGAATTTATATTTTTGTTTCAGATATCTAAATAAATTTACGGCAATGTCACTTTCAAATTCAATAACCAAAACAATTCCATCATCATTGGTATCAAAAAATTCAAAATGCGCTTTGCTTCCGATAATAGGTAGTTTTATTTTCGGAAAAACGATTTTATTAGTATCTATGATGTCAGGGCTATAAATAATCGTACAATGTGGATCATTACGAAATTCTTGACATGGAATATTATTTTTATCCAGCACATCGCATATGTTTTTTATGGTTTGTGAATCCGGTATTAATTTGATATTTGTTCTGGTGTTCATTATTACTTATCCCAAATTGGTGAAATGATAGATTCTGCAATAAGTGGCACTGATAATTTTGTCACATTTTCCATTTCTGTTTTTATCAGATTTGCAAAATATTCGGCATATTGTTCATCACATTCAAATATCATTTCATCATGAACCTGAAGAATCATTTTGATTTTATCTGTGTTTGGTTTGATGATTTTATTATATACATTTACCATTGCGCGACGAACAATGTCTGCTTCGAATCCCTGAATTGGTGCGTTGATTGCGGCACGAATTGCATAACCGCGCATACGTGGATTCGCAGCTTCTGGAATTTCAATACGACGATGCCATGGTGTATAAACACAATGGTTTTCCATCACAAAATCAGAAACATAATCAATATACTTTTCGATTTCAGGCAGCCCAGCCATATAAGAATTGATAATATTCTTGGCTTCTTCGCGGCTTATGTTTAATTGGTTTGCCAACCCAAATGCAGATATTCCATATATAATTGAAAAGTTTATTGTTTTTGCGGCGCGTCTTAAATCTTTGGGTACCGGTGCGTTTTGCGGAATATTAAATATTTTTCGTGCGGTCTGTTCATGAATGTCTAATCCCCGATTGAAAGTTTCTTTGAACATTTCAACATTTGCGACATCCGCCAATAATCTTAATTGGATTTGCGAATAATCAACCGAAATTAAAGTTTTGCCAGGTGCCGCAACAAAACATTTTCTTATTTCTTCACCCAATTCAGTTTTAATTGGAATGTTTTGAAGATTTGGATTGCGGCTGGACAAGCGTCCTGTATTCGTACTGGTTTGTAAAAATGTTGTGTGGATTCGTCCATCACTTGCAATTTCATGAGGCAGGGCATCTGCATATGTGCCCGCCAATTTAGATATTGAACGCCAATTTAATACCTTTTCAATAATTGGATGTTCATCAATCAAATCATTAAGTGTTGATGCATCGGTTGATTGTTTTTTACCAGACGGCAAATGCAATTCATCAAATAAAACAACTGCTAATTGTTTTGGACTGCCCACGTTAAATTCATGCCCCACCAATTCATAAATTTCAGATTCCAATTTTTCAAGTTGTGTATGGAATACGCTTGATAATTGATTTAATCTTTCACGATTGACCGCAACACCATATTTTTCCATTAAACACAAAATAGGGCAAAGAGGTAAATCACAACTTTCATATAATTCACGTAATTTTTCATTGGCATTTAATTGCGGTCTAAATAGTTTATAAAGCGCGGCACAAACAACAGAATCTTCGCCGGAATATTTTGTAGCCACATCAATAGATAAAGTTTCAAAATGTTTATCAGAATCTTTTGTTTTTGCATCAAATAAATCATTAAATTTTATGTCTGTGTGGTTCAGGTATTTTTGCGCCAATTCATCCAGACCATGCCCATGCAATGAACCATAAAGCGCATAAGATAATAACATCGTATCATCAATCGGATTGATTTGTGTTATATTCCACCCTTCATTTCCCAAAATATGTAAGTCATATTTTATGTTATGCGCAACTTTTACAATATTTGGGTTGGTAAATACAGGCCAAAGTTTTTTATATACAGTTTCGACAGATAACTGATTCGGTGCAACTGTATCGGTCCCGAATAAATCCATAGATTTTGTAATATGGCGAATCGGGATATAGGCACCATGTTTGTCATCGTATGCCAATGATATTCCAACGACTTTATCTGTAATTTGATTTAATCCAGTCGTTTCGGTATCAAAAGCAATAAAATCTTTCACATTTGCCAGAAATGCATCCAATTCAGATTCTGATGAAATTGTCAGAATATCAAATTCGCCCAATGTTTGTGTTGTTTCTTTTATTTCAGGAAGAATATCAACAGGGCATACTGATTTTTCATATTCTAATATTTGTGGTGTACATGTTTGTGTGTTGCCCGGGAAAAGTTTTTCAATTTTTGCAAATAAACTTTTGCTTTCAACGCGTTTGGTGATGAAATCAAGTGCGCCGTTTTTATCAAAACAAAATGGTGTAATTTTTAATCCGTCTAAATCAACATCGCGTTTTAATGTCACCAATTGTTTTGAAATGTATGCCATTTCGCGATTGTCTTGTAAAAGATTGCGAATTCTTTCGTTTTTAACAGAATCAATATTGGCATATAAATTATCCAGTGAACCAAATTCGTTTATCAATTCGGCCGCTTTTTTTGGGCCAATTCCAGGAACGCCCGGAACATTGTCAGACGAATCACCCATCAAAGATTGCACATCAATAACCTGGGACGGTTTTACAGAAAATTTTTCAAGAACTTGTTCTTCGCGAATTTCTTTTTCCTTCATCCCATCATAAAGAAAAACACAAGGCGATACCAATTGCATTAAATCTTTGTCACTGGTGATTATACGGGTTGCATCAACAATGTCGCAATTTTGTGTAGCCAATGTTGCAATAACATCATCAGCCTCAACCCCCGGGATACACAACACTGGTACACCCATTGCATGTAATCCGATTCGAATTAATTCGCTTTGTGTAATTAAATCCGCTGGTGTTTCGGAACGATTAGCCTTGTATTGTGAATAAATATCTTGACGGAAACTGATGCGCGATGCGTCAAATACACACACCACAGAATCATTGGTTTTTGCATTTGCCAATATTGGTAAAACCATATTGAAAAATCCATAGACGGCGCCAACCGGCATGCCATCTGAACGTGTCAGATTGGCATGCACACCATAGTATGCGCGAAAGACCAACGAATTTCCGTCAATTAATGTCAGCATTTATTATCCGTTAGAATATAAAGCGTGCCTTAGCGCGAACACCATATTGCAACATATCTGGTGTCGCGTTGTCGATTTTATAAATATCTGGGGCATATAAAATACGACCTTCGACATCGAATTTCAAAGGTATTGCCAAAATATCGATTGTTGCGCCCAACATGGCTTGGTATGCAGATGTTGAATCGATGCTGTATTTAGTGTTTTCAATTGTTTGGTCGCCACCAAATACCATACCGATACCACCACCAATATAAGGTAAAATAACAGTCGAAGGTATCTTTGCATACAAATTAACCATCGCTGCATTAGTATTCATATCGGAAGAATTGAAATAATCATATTCTGCTTCGACACGGAATATTGGCAAATCCATACCTGCGATTGCGCCGAACATTTGTGATGCGTCTGTTTCGTTGTGATGATCCGCCAACAAAGTTTGTCCGCCAACACCAACCATACCGCCAACATAAAAATCAGCCATTACACCAGCGTTTGCAGATGCACAAGTTAACACAGATACAACAGAAATTAAAGATAGTGAATTTATTTTCATATTTTTCTCCTTTATATGATATTATAGTATAAAACAAAGGGCACAACATGCAAGAAAATAAACCTGTTTTAATTGTTGGATTGGGTAATCCAGGTGATGAATATAAATTGACGCGTCATAATGTCGGATTTATGGCAATCGATGCGATTGCACCATCTGATTCGGTTTGGAAAAAAGAAAAGAACGCATTAACAACGCGCGCACAAATCGATGAACATGATGTGATTTTCGTAAAACCGCAAACTTTTATGAATAACAGTGGTGATGCGGTTGCTGCATTGATGAAGTTTTATAAAATCCCATTAGAAAACTTAATTGTAATTCATGATGATATGGATTTAAAAGTCGGAACATTTCGTGAAAAAACAGGTGGGGGCAGTGCCGGTCATAACGGAATAAAATCTATTGATGCGAATGTCGGAAATGAATATCGCAGAATCCGAATCGGAATTGGACATCCGCGTGATTTTGAAAGTCCGATACCGCCAGTTGATTGGGTGTTGGGTAAATTTAATGCTGACCAGTTAAAGCAAATTCAATCCGTGATAAAATCAATTAATTTAGACTAGATTTTATTGTGAACATGTATCAGATATAGATGATATATTTTCATAGGTAATAAACAGATTATTTTCTATTGTCGGTTGACCGATATTGCAAGATGTGCCATTGTTTTCGTCCCATTGAGATCCACTGTTATTATTATATCCAACCCAACCCCATGATGATGTATATTGGTAAGCACATATTTCAGAACGACTGTCTTGATCTGAATAATAATACATAAAAGGTGTAAACGATTGAGTGTTATTTGGTGTCGCTGGTGTCGGTGGAAAATATTCGCCATTTACACTGACAAACACCCATGTTCCCGTGTTATCATTTGTTGCGCCTTCTGCACACGTATATATGTTGTTATCATATGAATATTTTATACCACCGTTCTGTTTAGATATACAATATAAATATAATTTGTCGCTGTCGACACCAGATGGACAAACATAGGCGGAATCTGCCTCGGTGTTGTCTGCAGAATTGTTTGTATTATTTGTAGAATCGCTTGTATCAGATGATGGTACCTCCTGGCATTCAAAAGTATTTAATCTTGTGGCTTTGTAGTTTGTGTTTGGTACGCAAATACCATTGCTTTTTGCGCCTTCTGTGCAGCAATTACCAAATTGATCAGTGACTGCTGATGCACAATAGTTGGTTAAATTACTTGTGACGTTGATGATTTGTCGTGTAATGCTTGGTAAACAGCCATCAGTTGTATTATTGCCATTATATATTTGAATACAAGTGTTTGTACTTTCGTCAAATTCGAAATCAATTGCACATCCATTTTTAGAATTGCAACTGTCGGCACGGTTGATAGTGCTGTTGTTTGTAGCAAACCAAGACAATAATGAAGAACCTGTGTCAGGAATTTTTACCTTGTTTGATTTTTTGTATTTATCATCAATCAGATCAAGCGTGGTTATAACATATTTATCTGGCGAATATTCACAGTCACCCCAGATTTGTTTTGCGATATAACAAGCTGTTTTGTTGACACTGTCGGTTTCGTTGTTGCATATATCGTTTGATGATGTTCCAACTGACCAATATCCATCAGAAGAAGTTGTTGGATACAAATCCGTGACAGTCATATTTTCCAAGTTGTCTGCGTTCTTGACGCATTCCAAAACCTTGTCCCAGCATGCTTCGCGGGTCAAGATTTTGTGGCGATTTGCATCTGATATCTGCTGACATAATGCAAAATTTCCAGATGAACCATTACATTGTTGAACAATACAGTCGCGCCCAACATTTGTACAAGTTTCAATCAAATTATTATAAGATTCTTCTGCCGCAATACCGGTAATACCTTCTTGCCAATCTGTAGAAATTCTGTCGGTGTTCATTAAACTTACACAAGACGCTTGGATTTCTGCGCACATTGCATTTGCTGTTTTGTCAGCACTTACACTGAATGATGAAAGAGCACGTGCATCAAAATCAGCTAAACTTTGTAATGCATCTGTTTTGCATTCAGCAACCAATGTTGTACAGCTGCGTCTGATTTCTTCCAATTTATTATTTTGTGCTAATTTAATTTGTGCCAATGCATCATTCAAGAATTCTTTCCATATCATATCAGACATATCTTGGCATTGTTCAATTGCTGGTTCCAAAAACTTTTTCTTTGAATTAAGGAAATTAACAAATTTTTCATTAGCATCAATTTTTGACCATTGTTCGTCCACGGATGGTTCTTGCAATAAATTTGTTAAATTATATAAATCTGTTGATAAAAATGCTGCACCGGTTGATGGATCAATATATTGACCGGTTGTATCTAAACATTTGTATAAATTTTCGCCGCACACAGTTGTGTCGGATAATTGTTCCAATATTTTCTTTTTACAGGTCAATGTATCATCGCTGTTGCGTTGTTGATAAATGTTCAATCTGGACATATCTAACAATGCGCCGCTTTCGTGAATTTTTTCCATCGCACTGTTGTATAATGTGTCGTATGATTTTGCGACCGTATTACAATCCTGTTGTATCGTTAATTTATAACCATCTTGTGCTATATCTAATTCATCATCATTGCATACTTCGCGTGCCATTTCGATACATATTGGGCGTGCAGCATTATATAAATCCAGACCGCTTTTAGCAGATGTTGCAATACCCCCCATTGAATCAATACTGTCCCATGCGGTATCCATATCCAAAGACAAAGATATCGAAGACAAATCATTATTTATTTTTGAATCCCCAGAATTATTAAGAGTTTTGGTAATTTTTTGTAAAAGTTTTTCTGATTCTGTTGTATCTTTTTTTTCAAAAGCTAATTCGCCTTCGCTTGCAACATTTATTGCAGCGGCATCTTCTTTATCCAAGCTGACAGTCAATAAACGTTGGTTAAAATCCAACATTTTATCTTCTGCGTCTGCCAACTGCTTTTTGATGTCATCAAATTCATGTATTCTTGATGAACAGGCACATCTGCGCAAATTAGTATCTTTGTTCGCACAGAATTCATCCATACATTCATAATATACGGTTTTGCATTTTGAATAATTCAAAGATTTTATATTAGTTATTTTTTCACTGTTCAATTCGGCAGCGCGTGCATTTCGCTTGGCGCTTTTTGCAGGGGCGGCAGAACGCGCGGATGCTGACATGCTTGATTCTGTTGAACGTGAATTTACCGTACGTGACGATGCTGTACGCGATGCAGTAGAAATGCGCTTTTGTTGTGCTATGGGCGCTGCCTTGTTGGTATTTGCTTCGCGTTGTTTAACGTTTTGTTGCGTTGTTGTGGATCTGGAAATAACACGTTGTTGTGGCTTTACAGCAGTTCTGGCGTTTTTGGATGTGTTTTGTGAATTGTCAGGTCTTTTTGTGCCAGATGCAACAGAACGGCCAGCGGACATGGTTGAAGAAACAGCTGTTGTTGTGCCGCGTTTTGATGCAGCACGAACCGCATCAGCATCGTCAGCAAATGTCGTCTGGGACACAGACAAACCAAGGCATACGGCAAAAAACAGTATAATCCTTTTCATTCCTTAGGTTGATGTTAGCAAATTTATGATTTTCTGGGCAAGCGAAAAATAAAATTTTTTGGTAAAAAATAAGTCTTTTTTGTGCATTAAAAAAAATCGGTAAAACCGATTATTTTTGGTGCGGCCAGGGGGAATCGAACCCCCAAGGATTTCTCCACAGCATCCTTAGTGCTGCGCGTCTACCAATTTCGCCATGGCCGCTTTTTCGTAAACAATATTATAAAACTATTTTTTTTTCAACCTTTTTGTGTTATAATACAAAAGATAAAAATAAGAGGAATATAAAAATGAGAAGATTTACACGCACTTTGTTAGGTGTTTCTGTTATGGCTATGATGCCTGTTATTGCAGGGGCGGCTGGAACTTATTACAACGGTAATTTGTACCAAAATCCGCAACGCTATGGAACAAATTCTGGCGGGTATTATAACAGTTATGGCGCGGGGCGTGCATATGGCCAAAATCAATCTATGATGGTACGAAATACTACAACGCGTGTTACGAAAAAATCCTCTGCTAAACAACAAAAAAGTGCAAATAATGAAAAGCAAGGGTTCAAATTAAATGCATATTTGTCGCATGAATTTGCAAATTGGGATTTTGAAATGAACAGTGCTAAATCTGAATTGCGTTATGATGGTTTGGCCTGGAATGTCATAGAAGGCGAAGGAATTTATTATTTTGGTTCTTCAACTCCTATGCAAATCAAAGTGGGGGCACGTTATGGTGTCCAGTTTGGTGAAACATCTATGATTGATGATGATATTTCGAAAGGTGGCTATGGTTATCAAGATTATGACGAAGGTCGTGTGTCTGGCTATGCGATGAGTGTCGGAACCAGTAAAGATGGTTCGCAGTTTGGTTTTAATGCGGCATTTGGACTGACGGATTTCTTTACGTGGGGACGTGTAAAGGTGACGCCTTCGGTCGGGTATCGTTATTTTAAACATGAATTATATACGAAAGATAACAGTGGTTTGACAATGGATGTATTTATGGGAAATTCTTCTCATCCGTACATAAATTGTATTTCTAATAATGGTGAAACGCAATGTGATCCGTTCATTTTGTTCCAATTCTATGATGCCAGTGGAAAATCACTTGGCACTTCTGTCACAGGAAGATTGGAAGCAGAAGACGGTTCTTTGACAGATGTAATTGTAGATTCAGCTCCATCTGGTACGGCGTTTGCTACCGTTGATGTTGGTGATACGTATTATTATCATCAGAATGGAACATCGCATAAATATGAAACATTGTGGCAGGGACCATATGTTGCATTGGATATGGAATATGCAATAAACGATTCTAATTTTGTTAATGCGGGTGTTGAATTTGGTTTGCCAATGTATGATTCCAAGGGCGATCAACAATATCGTATTGATTGGGCGCATCCAACCAGTGTTGAAGACAAGGGTGGATTTGGTGATGCCTATCATTTGGGTTTGAACGCGATGTGGTCAACAGCGATTTCCAGAACAGTTATGTTTTCATTGGGGTTGACTTATGATTATTACAAGGTCAGTGGTGCGGATGCTACGACATATTTAAACCCGTCTTATTATCAAGCCACTTTGGATGATGTGACTGCCATAGTGGATTATTACAATTCTTTGTCCTCTTTGACTGATGAACAGGCTTTATCTTTAAATTATTATAAAACAGAACAAGCAAGCTTGGAATCTTAT
This sequence comes from uncultured Pseudomonadota bacterium, assembly GCA_900321105.1. GTDB lineage: Bacteria > Pseudomonadota > Alphaproteobacteria > Rs-D84 > Rs-D84 > Enterousia. Next base: position 119,857 of record OOHL01000003.1, read on the forward strand.
AAATCTGGTGGATGGAAAATGGAAAACAAGGGCGAAATTGATTCCATATATTCAGCAATGGGTATTCGTGCCGGTGTGACAATTAAATTCTAAGGATTTTATGACGATGTCTTTGTCTAGGAATTTGCTTGTTTTATTTGTATCGTTGGTGTGTGGTGTATCAGGCTCGTTTGGGTTGGGGCTGTCTGGTAATGTTTCTGTTAATCAGACCAGTGATACGGCGGCAAATGCAAAGATAAATGCGTTAAATTCTGCGCGGCGTCAAATATTATCTGATGTTTTATCGCAGTATTCAAACAAAGAATCACTAAATGAATTAATTCAGAATTCATCAAACGATGATTTAATGAATTTGATTGCTTCGACCAGTGTTTCTAATGAACAAATGTCTGCAACCAGTTATTCTGCAAATATCACAATGAATATTGATAATGATGCCGTAAAAAAATGGTTGAATTCTAATAGTGTTCAAAATTGGGTGCCAATGATGGAAAGCGACGAACGGTTTGCTGTTGTTATGGTTGTTCCAAATGGAATTGCAGATTGGGCGGAATTAAAACGTATTGCACGTAATGATAATATAGAAATCGAAACACAAAATATTGACGGAAAACAAATTGTCGCAAAGATGCCATTGTCGTATCGGACAAAATTTACTGCTGCAATTCGTGAGGCAGGCTGGAATTATTCTGATAACGAGGGTGTCTTGCATGTTTGGAAATAACAAATTTAAATAAAGGGAAATAACAATGAAAAAACTGTTTGCGGTTTTGGCTCTTGTTTTGCCAATGGTTGCGGTGGCTGATGATTCACCGAATGAAACCAAGTTTAATTTAAATGTTCGTCGTATAGGATTAGATTGGACCAAGACTGATATGAAAAATGCCAATGAATATCAAGATTCTTCGGTTGCTGCGTTAAAGGCCAGCAATCAGGAAAATATCAAGGGTGTTTTTGATGTTGCGCTTGAATATGGTTTTGATAGATTCAAATGGGACAATTCATTGTTTATGGAATATGGTAAACAAAGTATTACAAACAATAATGGCGAAAAAACAGTTGATGAAAGTGCGGATAAAATATTGTTGTCTTCTGATTTAGCTTATGCATGTTGGGATTTTGATTCTTTTAAACTGGGACCAATTGTTCGCGGTCAATATGAAACAGAATTTCAAGGTGATCCACGCCGTAATGTAATTCGTCCAAATGCTGGTTTTGCATTGTTCGACCATGATATTATTAAAAGTTTATATGTCGTTGGTGTATATGAATATGATTTTACATATGCCGATGCCAAGGTTAGCAAATCTGCGGCTGAAGCGGGTTGGCGTATAGATTATCAAATAAGGGAAGGGGTTAAATTCTCGTCTGATGGATATTACAGAAAATATTTGTCTTATTCTCAATATGTTGGCGAAGATTTAACTTATGATTTCCTGGCTGTTGCACGTCTTGATACAAATGTTTGGGGTGATTTAACAATGGGGCCATATGTAAAATATCGTCGCGCCCATTCGCGTCAGGCCTTTGATTACGGTGCAAATACATCAATTGGTGTCTCGTTCAGTTATATACATAACTTTGATTTGATGTATAAAAAATCTGAAGATTAATATTCGGGGTTTATATTTTTTTGGTCAAACTGGAAATCAGGACACTGCCGATTATTTGTGCAATGACTGCCACGATTATGTAATAACCTAACAAATTATTCATATTTGAAACACCTAAATATGCCAAAGAGATAAATGCTGTCCAGCGACCTACAAATAATAATATTTCGCGTATTACCAGATATTCTGTACTGTAGCCACAGTTAATGTATCTTTTGTGTGCTATATTAAAAACATTTGTGTTACATATTTGAGCCATAATTTCAATGCATATAGTGGATGCAAAAGCATAGACAAGAGTGCTAAATTGTGTGACATTTGTAAACAATAATACCGCTGCAAACAATAACATCAAGGAACACAAGCCAATTACCCATTTGTAATCGCGCTTAGAACAAAATCTTCCAAACGCCCAAGAAGCAACGATAGTACATATTGCAAATATTGTCGTCCATATGCCTAAATTCATATCCGTATGAAAAACATAAACAATATACATTGTCACAACTGTTTCTAAAACTGTTGCTAAACCGCGCAAGATTTCTGCAAGAAACAGTTTGCGCAAGATAATATGTTGCAAAGCGTGGTTCCAAAAACCAATTAAATCTACAGGTTGTTTTTTTCTGTGCATATTCGGAGATAATAAAAGCAGCATTATAAATTCTGCGACGGATATACCCATTATAACCCATGCAACATTTTGTAGTGATTGTATTGTTATAAGTATCCCAAGAATAACAGGAAATACAATTTTAAATGTATTTGATATGGCTGATTTTATTGAAATAAAATATTGCATACGTTCGCCGCTTATTTTTTCAATAATCATGGAATTAATTGGTAAAAAGTAAAATCCGCCAAAAATACCGTAAAGAATTCCAAGTATAACCACGTAATCTATCGCTTTGACCCCCAAGATGGCAATAAGGGCCATCAGAACAAAACGCGTTACAATATTGAACCCGAAAAGCACATTTTTATTGCCATTTTTGCACCAATTCGCACACAAAATATATGTTAGTGTTATAGCAATATAGTAAAACAATTTATAAATAGAAACAGATACTATTTCGTTAATTGAGTTGTGCATAAGAAAAGAAACAACAAAAGTCCCTAGAAATAACTTCGCAATCGTGTGACAAGCGTCAAATCCAATAAGTATGGATTCGTCTTTGGTTAAACTGTATGAATTTTTCTCTCTCATGTTTGGGAAAAATATCATAAATGGTTTTTAAAGTAAAGTTAAAAACCCTTAAATTTCTTGAATGAACAGATTGTTTTTTTATTAAATATATTGACAATAATATTTTTAGTGCTAATAATATTGCTGTAACAGGATGAACATAATGGATTTTATTCCGGATTATGAATTAGCAAAAAAAGAATCACGTGACCCTATTTTTGGTACGTATTCCAGTGCGTACATAATTACCAATGAAGATTTGCGTGCATCAATGAATTTTGTTCCGAAAAATTGTGAAAATGCCTTGGTTGTGGCTGCATCTGGTGATCATCCTTTGTTCTGTTCTTTGTATGGCGCAAAAAACGTGGATACATTCGATATCAGTTATAATGCAAAGTGTATAATGGATATTAAAATTGCCGCATTAAATATTATGAATCATTCAGAATATACTAGTTTTATAAAAGATTTGTATGATATTTCTGTGCCACTGACAAGAATTAAAAATATGGACAATATTTTATATAAATTGCCTAAAACAGAATATGACTATATCAATGCACTTAGCGATTATCCAATATTTTATCGCAGGTCAATATCCTTGAATCATGCGGTTTTACCAACACAATTTGAATATAATGAATTGCGCAAACGTATAAAACTTCCTTATAATTTTATACTGACAAACATTTGTAAGATAGGGGAAAAATTAACGAAATCTTATGATTTTATACATTTATCGAATATTTTTGATTATACAAGATCTTTTTATTATGAACACGTTGTTTTATCGTTAATGGAACGCGTAAGGCCTGGGGGGCGAATAGTAACTCAATTTTTTGCTGAAGGAAACGACCAGATTTTCGATGTTTATATGGCAAAAATAATCAAAAATCATAACAATTGGATTTTAAATAAAACAATTATTAATAACAACAAATTTGAATATTTTAAAAACGGTATTTATGTTTTGGAACGCACCAGATAAATTTTTCAAAAAATACTTGATTTTCCGCACGATTTATTTTATTATTGCGACACGCGCTTGCGCGAAGAACACAGGCAACGGGTATAATTTCTGTCCAACAATGTTTGGTTTTTTACACCCATTGACCGAGGATAACAACAGAAAACAAAGGATAAAATCATGGCATTGCCAACATTTACTATGAAACAACTGATGGAAGCAGGCGTTCATTTTGGACACCATACACGTCGTTGGAACCCTTTAATGACACCATATGTTTATGGCGTAAAAGATAAAATTCATATTATCAATTTGAATAAAACTGCACCATTGTTGCATCGCTCTTTGGTTGCTTTGGAAGCTATTGCAGCGGCTGGCGGAAAAATCTTGTTTGTTGCTACAAAGCACCAGGCAAAAGATATTGTTAAAGATGCTGCCGAACGTTGCGGACAATTCTATGTTAACAATCGCTGGTTGGGTGGTATGTTGACTAACTGGACAACAGTTTCTCAAAGCATTCGTCGTTTAAAGAAAATGGAAAACGATATTGCTAATGCTGACAAATTGGGATTGACCAAGAAAGAAGTCGGTGTTATGACCAAAGAAGTTGCTAAATTGCGCGAAATTTTTGGTGGTATCTTGGAAATGCACGGTGTTCCACAGGCAATGATTGTTATTGATGTGCCACGTGAATTGAATGCTGTTCATGAAGCAAGAAATTTGGATATCCCAACAATTGCTATTTGCGATACAAATGCTAACCCAGAATTGGTTGATTACCCAGTTCCAGGAAACGATGACGCATCACGCGCAACACAATTGTATTGTGACTTGTTCGTTGACGCAATCTTGTCTGGTATTGAAAAAAGATTGGGTGGCGCTGCTGGTAAAAAAGAAGCATCTGACAATGCAGAAGCGGCTGCTGAAGAATACGAACACGATTTGAAAGTCAAAGAAGCAAAACAAAAATCTAAAACTTCTGAAGCTCGCGAAGTTCGTCGCAGCAAATTGGCAGACAAAGCAGAAGCAAAATAATAATATATAAAGAAAGGAATAACAAATGGCAGAAGTAACAGCAAAATTGATCCAAGAATTGCGTGAAAAAACTTCCGCAGGTATGATGGATTGCAAAAAAGCATTGATTGAAAACAATGGTGATATTGAAGCCGCATCTGATTGGTTGCGTCAAAAAGGTATCGTAAAGGCTGCTTCAAAGGCTGGCCGTGTTGCTGCATCTGGTTTGGTCACGGTTGTTAAATGCGACAATATGGGTTGCGTTGTTGAATTGAACGCAGAAACAGATTTTGTTGCTAAAAACGACAAATTCCAAGCGTTGGTAGCAAACGTCGCACAAAAAGCTGCCGAATTACAAGGTGATTTCGAAGCAACAATGAATGCTGTCAAAGACGACATTGCTGCAACTATTTCTACTATCGGTGAAAATATGAGCTTGCGCCGTATTGCCAAAGTAAACGGTGATCATATTTATACATATGTTCATAATGCTTTGGTTCCAGGTATGGGGCAAATCGGTGTAGTTGTTGCGATTAACGGTGACGATGCACGTATCGATGAAATTGGTAATAAAATCGCTATGCACATTGCTGCGAATAAACCTGAATTCATGACAATCGCAGATGTTGATCCAAATGCAGTTGCACGTGAAAAGAAAGTGTTCATTGAATCTGGTGCCACGGCGGGCAAACCTGAAAACATCGTTGAAAAGATGGTTGATGGTCGTATCCAAAAATGGTATGCAGAATCTGTATTGGAAGAACAACCTTTCGTTATGGACCCTTCTAAGAAAGTAAAAGATGTAATCGCAGAACACGGTGGAAAATTAGCCGGATATGCATACTATGTCTTAGGCGAAGGAATCCAAAAACGCGAAGACAATTTGGCCGATGAAGTGGCAAAAATGTTAAACTAAGATCAAAGCAAGGGAAAAATGACCGCGCTTTGAAAAAAAAGCGCGGTTTTTTAAATGAAAAGGATATTTTATGAGTTATGGAAAAATAATTGGACCACAGCATGCAGCGCTTTATACAGCGGCTGACGGTACAAAAAAAGCACTTAGTTTGTTTTCTTTTTATAATATGGGCAAAAAGAGAGCTTTGTGCAATAAACAAAGAATTTTAGTCGCCAGAATACAATTAGGATGGCAAAATGCTGGTTTGGCAAGATAAAAAAGTCTTGAATCAAAAATAGAAGCTTATTGCAGAAAAAGACAAAAATAATACTTTTTACATAAATATTGTGTTATAATAGCCTTGATAAAACAAGGAATTTAGAAATGCCAAATACTTTATTTGAAGAATTACAACAACGTGGTTTCATCAATCAAAGTTCCGATATGGATGCTGTTCATGAATTGTTAAATCATGATAAAATTGCAGTCTATCTGGGCTCTGATCCGACAGCAGATTCTTTACATGTGGGGCATTTGGTTCCTATTATGATGATGCGCTGGTTGCAAAAGTACGGACATAAACCAATTATGTTAGTTGGCGGGGCGACGGGTCGCATTGGTGACCCAAGTGGTCGTGATACAAGTCGCCCGATGATGACCGAAGAAACATTGGCAAAAAATATTGCAGGTCTGAAAAAATCTTATTCTAAATTTTTACATTTTGGCGATGGTGCGTCTGATGCGATAATTGTTGATAATTACGATTGGATGCGTGGATACAGCCACCTTGATTTCTTGGCACAATATGGGCTTGATTTTACAATTCCGCGTATGTTGTCGATGGAAAGCGTGAAAAAACGCCTTGAAAATGGGATGTCTTTTCTTGAATTTAATTATATGACATTCCAAGCGGTTGATTTCTTGACACTTTACCGGAAATATAATTGTGTATTACAGCTTTGCGGCGCGGATCAGTGGGGTAATGCGATAATGGGCGTAGAATTGGTTCGTAAAAAATGTGGCAAAGAAGTATATGTTTTATCTACTGCGCTTTTAACAGATTCAAATGGAAATAAAATTGGAAAATCTGCGGGTAATGCTGTTTGGGTTAATGAAGATAAAACAAGTGCTTATGAATATTATCAATATTTCCGCAACACGCCGGATGATTTGGTGGAAAAATTATTAAAGATATTCACTGAAATACCATTGGAAGAAATTGCAGAATTGGTAAAAAAGCAGGGTGCAGAATTAAACGAAGTTAAAAAGCGTCTGGCATTTGCGGCTACTGAAATCGCACACGGAACAGAAGCTGCAAAACAAGCTGAAGAAGCCGCGACGGCATTATTCGGTGGTGGAAATTCAGAAAACGCGCCAAGTTTTGAACTTGAAATGTCGTCACCAATGGGAATACTTGATTTCTTGACGGCTGTAAAACTGTTTGATTCTAAATCCGAAGCGCGCCGTATGGTGGAACAGGGTGGAATTCAAATAGATGGCGAAAAGATTACTGACAAGGACTATATCGTCGAACCACACGAATCCATAATGGTCCAACGCGGCAAAAAAGTTTTCTTGAAAGTAAATATAAAATAAGTTAGAATCCTTTCGTTGCGCCCATGGCTCAATTGGATAGAGCAACAGATTTCTAATCTGTGGGTTGCAGGTTCGAGTCCTGCTGGGCGCGCCAGAAATTAAACCGGCTTTTGCCGGTTTTATTTTTGTTGCAAGCCACAGGACGAGAACCTTTCGACAATGAGTAAGCGAAAACGAACTGTGTGATGTTTAAGCGCTAACGAATGCGGCGCAGGCATTTTATGCCGAGCCAGTCCTGCTGGGCGCGCCAGAAATTAAACCGGCTTTTGCCGTTTTTTTTGTTTAATACAATATTGGTTGTTTTTGAATCATTGCAATCCATTGTCTAAGGGATGTTTGGTTCAAAAACATATTTGGTGATAAAAAATCAAGTGGTTTACCGCCGTTTTTATAATAATCACACAAGAAATGTTCCAGTGTTGCCGACCAATTAATAACATATTTGCCAGACTGTTTTTCGGCGAATAAAAATTCAAGGTTTTGTTTGAAAGATTTTTTATTCATACCAGAAAATTCTCGTAAAACAAGAATGCTTTCTTCAATATCTCTTGTTGAATCTGTCAATCTGTATCCCATTGAATAATGGAAAGGGAAAGAATTGCCTTCGGCGATAATGAAAGAATTTCCCATTTTGCTTTGCAACATTCTTTCAATTCTTATCTGATGCAATCTTGTTCCGATGCCTGCAAAATCTTTATTGCCGGGTGCGTGCATATAAGAAGAAGATTTTTCATACAGTTCGCCGTTTATAAACACTTTTTCAAATTTAGGCATCACCATTTGTTTTTCTGTGTTTATATAAAAGTAAGTCGTCCCAACAATTTTATAGTGTTTATCAAGGTGTTTAAGTTCGCCGTGTGCATCTTCCACCATAATGCCGTATTCTTCTGCCTGTGGATCCTTGTTTTCAAATTTTGCTACATATGCACGAACAGGTTTGCTGGTTTTCTTGTCTATCAAGGTTGTTATTTTCATACCGTTTTCATGTTGGTTTGTTTTTGGTGTAAATTCAGGCGTCATAAGAGTGTGAAAAGTGTTTGATGTTATGCCTTCTGGATTCTTTTTTGTTAAATCAATGTTGACATTACAGATAGTGTACCGCACAACCAGTCTAACGGGATTTGGGTTAAGTGCGTTTATAAGATTTTCCATAACTTTATTAAATATCATATTATTTGTCCTTGCGGGTTTTGTTGTTATAAATATACACTGTATTTTATGTTTGTCAACTTTTAAAGAAAAGTAGCGTGTTAATATTTTTTGATAAATGGCTTGACAAATAAAAAATATTGTCTATAATTTCGTTAAATCAAACCAAAGGATTTAACATGAATAATAAAAAATCTGTAAAAATGAAAAACGCCTCTCGCAAGGCTCGCAAACAAACTATCAAGAATTGGTTTAAAAAGATTTTATCTTATCCGGTTCGCGCAATTAAGTGGTTGTGGCGCCTGTTGTGCCGTATTTGTCGTGCAATTTGGAATTGGTTAAAAAGCATCGACATTGTTGGTATGATAAATTTGACTTTGTTGGTTGCGATAATTGTTTTGTTTTTATCTCTTATTACAGATGTGGTTCGTTGCAACAAATGTGACAAGGTATCAAACGTAAATAAATCAAATGTTGTTATGACACAAAAAGCACAATCTGTGGACAATCGTCGTGTTGTTGCGCGTAAATATCCAACAACTTTGCCAGTTAAAATGGACAAACAAACAAATATCACACCAAAAATCAGAACAGTTGGTGTTAAAAAGCCAGAAATTATTCGCGAATTGTCAACCCCATCAAATGAATTGACAGAACAAACGTTGGCTGGCGATGTTATTGTTGAAAGACATCCATCCAGTCCGGTTTTATCAAATGGTGTAAAAGTTAATGGTAATTTGTATATTCAAAATATGAATAAATACACAATTCCATGCGATGCCAAAATTAACGGCCATTTGTTCATTCGTAATGTCAACAAAGTTAATTTCTGTGGAAAATTTAAAGTAAATGGTAATGTCTATGTTAATCGCGAATCTTCATTTGGTCCAATTCCAGAAGGTGCAAAAATTAACGGACAAATCATTTTATAATTTGAATTGATTTTTGTTGCTTAAAAAGTGTCGTCGAAATCGCGACACTTTTTTTATTACATCATCAGTTTTTTGTGTTATAATTTAAAATGAACAAAAGGGGGAAAATATGACTTTCTTTGAAAAATTGGGTAAAGTATTGGCTGCCAATATTGCATATACTGTGATTTTGGTATTTGGTTTAATATTATTCTTGTATTTTGCCGAAGGCGATTTGATTGCTGGCGTATTAACAGCCATTTCTGCATTGGTTGTTTATGTATGCGTTGCATTGTTATATGGCGAATACAAAAAATTACCAAAGGCATCCGCTAAAAAAGCACCAGCCAAAAAATCTAAAAAGAAATAATAATTTAAAAACCGCCTGTTTGGGCGGTTTCTTATTTCATTGTAAATTTATTTTTTATCAATATTAACCGGTTCGGATTCGTTTGAAATCGGTGTTGATTGTAATGGTTGGGCTGCTTCTTCGGCGGTCAATTCGTTGCGCAATTCAGATTGATGTGAACCTGCAACATCTGTTTTTGCAACAACCAAAGAAAGCAGGGCGCACAACAAAAAGAATATTGTCGCCAAAATCGCGGTTGTTCTTGTCAGGAAATTTCCAGCCGCTGAACCAGTCAGCACGCCACCAAACATAGATGCCGCCGATGATCCTGACATTCCAGAACCTTCGGATTTTTGTAACAAAATCAATCCAGTCATTAAAACTGCGACGATAATTAACAAAACTAATAAAATTGAAAACATGTCTTTTCCTTTTGTTTTTTTTGATTGTAGTAACCGTGCCTTTAAATTGCAAGGTTTTTTAATAATTTTTCTGCTGCATCCAAGCTAGCTAATTTCTTTGATGCGCCAATCCCGGTTGCAGATTTGCCCAATGCCGTCACTGTCACTGTGAATTCAGGATTATGTGATGCGCCGGTTGGTTCGTTGTATTCGTAAACCGGCAAATCACCATGACCATTTTTTTGAACATATTCTTGCAGGGCTGTTTTTGCATCCTTTGGGGCGACGATTTCAGCCGCCGCTAAATCATGCCAAATATCAGTGATTATTTTCTGTGCAACCTGAAATCCTGATTCAAGGAATATTGCACCTAAAATCGCCTCCATCGCGTTGGCCAGAATATGATTGATTTTTCCACCGGTCATATGCCCATGACGCAGATGTTCTTCCAATCCAATTTGTGCGGCAACACGTGCCAGTGTATCTGTGGATACCAAGAATGCGTGACGGCGCGCCAGGTTTCCTTCTGGTTCGTCTGGATACATTTCATAAAGCATTGCTGCAACAGATAATCCTAAGACTCTATCCCCGATAAATTCCAATCTTTCATTGTTGTGTTTTGCATCAATACCACTTTGGGTAAGAGCAAGATTCAACAATTCACTGTTTTTAAAATCGTAATCTAATTTCATTATTGTCTTTTCCTCATTCCAATTCGTTCCCAACGAATTTTATTGCCCCAATTCCAGATTGCCAGCATTGGCGCATAATAATTATGTGAATACCATATAAACCAAACACGCCCCAGAACATTGTCGCGTGAAACATATGAAACCGCACTGGTGCGTGAATCCGCACTGTTATCACGATTATCGCCCATAAAGAACAGATGTTTTTCAGGAACTTTGAATACTTCGGTATTATCCAATGGCGCATTATCTGTCATTTCAATAATGCTGTGTTCAACACCGTTTGGTAAAACTTCTGTATATTCGGTTGCATTAAACACCCCGCATTCATAAGGTGACATTTGGCAAACACGATCAGATTTATATTCAATTGTATAATTAAATGGTGCAGGCTGATTATCAACCCATATCTTGTTGCCCTTAATCGACATATTTTCATGATAATATCCAACCCCACGCATAGATTTTGGTAAATTCGCAATTACATAAGGACGTGGATTTTTGCGTTCAACCATTTTACCATTTATGTATAAGCGACCAGATTTCATTTGAATTGTGTCGCCTGGTTCCCCAATCAGTCTTTTTACATATTCAACATTGGCATCTGGTTTGCGGAAAACAATTATATCACCAACCTTTGGTTCGTGACGTGCCCAAAAGCGACCATCCCATAAATTCCAAGAACCAAAAGGAAACGAATAACGTGAATATCCATACGCCCATTTTTGAACAAAAATATGATCCCCAACATGCAGCGATGGTATCATTGAACCAGATGGAATATTAAATGGTTCCAATAATAAACTGCGAAAAATAATCGCAATCAGACCACCATAAAATATAGTGTCAAACCATTCGCGTGCGGCATTATGATTCTTTAATGGCATATATAAATCCTTTTTTTGATGTGGTTATTTTATACCTTGAAATGAATCCGTGCAAGTTTTAATATGTGGACATGATAAATTTAAATTCAATTATTTTTGATGGGATGGATATCACAAAGATAGATGTCCAAATTCAATTGTCGGCTGGATTTGCAAAACCAGAATTTAACATAATCGGTTTGGCAGATCGTGCGGTCAAAGAATCTGCGGAAAGAATTCGCAATGCGTTGGCGGCTTTGAATTTGTCTTTACCTGCAAAAAGATTGACTGTTAATTTGGCACCGGCTGATATTGAAAAAAGTGGTTCGCATTTTGATTTGCCTATATTATGCGGAATTTTGTGCGCCATGGGTGTTTTACCAGAAGATGAAATTTCAAAATATGTTATAATCGGCGAAATCGGTTTGGATGGCGCAATTGTCAGAACCAGCGGTGTTCTGGCGGCCAGTGTTTGGGCAAACAATAATAATCTGGGAATAATTTGTCCCGGTATTCAAGGCAGCGAGGCACGTTGGGCAGGGCATAACAATATTTTGGCACCAAATCATGTTCTGGATTTAATCAATCATTTCAAGGGCGTGCAAATATTGCCATTGCCATCAATGATAAATCCGATAAATGAAGAAAATAAAGTTGGTGATTTGTCCGAAGTTCATGGACAAGAAGCCGCCAAACGTGCGCTGGAAATTGCGGCGGCTGGTGGACACGCAATGTTAATGATTGGACCGCCGGGGTCTGGTAAAACCATGTTGGCATCGCGTTTGCCAACTATTATGCCAGAAATGACGCCAAATGAAATACTAGAAACATCCATAATTTATTCAATTGCTGGCAAATTGGACAACCAATCGTTAATATCGAATCGACCATTTCGTGCCGTTCATCATACTGCCAGTGCGGTTGCGCTTGCCGGCGGTGGCGCTGATGCAAAGCCTGGTGAAATATCCTTGTCGCATAATGGCGTTCTGTTTCTGGATGAATTGCCAGAATTCAGTCGTGCCACATTAGAAATATTACGTCAACCGATGGAATCTGGAAAAATAGTCATATCGCGCGCAAAACGCAATGCCACATATCCAGCACATTTTCAATTGATTGCGGCAATGAATCCGTGTCCTTGTGGGCATTTGGGGAATGCTGCTCTTTCTTGTTCGCGTGCGCCACGTTGTGCCGAAGCCTATCAGAACAAAATATCTGGGCCATTGTTGGACCGAATCGATTTGCATGTTGATGTTGATGCGGTTAATCCATGGGAAATGAAGAAAGATGATAATATCCCAACCGAATCCAGCGCACAAATTCGTGAACGTGTTGTTGCAGCACGCAATCGCCAGATTGCACGTCAGGGCTATGTTAATGCGCTTTTGGATGGTGCCGATTTGGACAAGTATGTTGTTTTAAGCGATGAATTAACTATCTTCTTAAATACTGCCGCTGAAAAAATGGGAATGTCAGCGCGCGGATATAATCGTATCAAACGCATTGCGCGTACGATTGCTGATTTGCGTGGTGATGATAATATAACCATGTCAGATTTAGCCGAAGCGCTTTCGTATCGTCCTATAAATCGTGGTAAATATGGTGTTAAACATTAAAAAAACCGTCAAAAGACGGTTTTTTATTTAGACAAGTGAAAAACCGCATGCCACGATTCTTTCAACTTAAATCTTATTATATCATAAATTTTCATATTTTCCTAAGAATTCTTTCAAATAGTCTTTTTTTATAATATGACTATAATTTTCATTATAAAAAAGGAGAATTAAAATGACATTTTTAAAATTTTTGTTTGCGATGTTTTTATCGTTTTTGCCTGGAATTTTAGGGCTGTTTGTGGCGCCAATGATGGGCGGTGAAAATATATGGTATAATTCGCTTAATATTTCGATTTTAACCCCAGCAGGTTGGGTATTTCCGGTTGCGTGGACGATATTATATTTCTTGGTTGGTTTGGCTTTGTTTTTGATTATGAACAAAGAAAATCCGAATCACAGATACAGCAAAGCAAACGCTTATATTTTATTTGCGATAAATATAGTTTTTAATGCACTTTGGTCCTTTGCGTTTTTCGGTGCAGAATTACCAGAGGTCGCACTTATTATTCTGACTGCATTGATAGTGACTGCAATATTTATGGCACGTTCTTTTGCCCGTATCAGCAAGACTGCATTTTGGTTGATTGTTCCATATATTTTATGGTTAATGTTTGCTTTTTATTTAAATGGGATGATAATTTATTTAAATTAATATTTTAATTCCTTTGAATCTTTATCGCCCAGATTTAATGTTTGTAATCCCAATTCTTCGATATAATCAGACGAAGAATTTGGGTGTTGCAATAAATAAATATGATGCTGAATTTGTTGTAATTGTTTTTGCGCAATTTCCAATTCGGCGCGTTCTTTATTTAAATGCCATGCGTTTACAATAAATCCTTGTACATTTTGTGTTCCGTAAAACAAACGAGCAAAGAAAAACAGCGACAACAGCATTAAAACAATGCCGATTTTACCGCGTGGGCCGGCAATCCATGCGCTTTTTACAAATTCAAAGAAATTTTTGATTTTTTCCTTCATGTCGTCTATTATATCACAAATGTTTAGTAATAATCAAATTTTTACTGCGCCACTTGCTGGAATAACAGATAAGCCATTTCGTAAGATTTTGCGTATGTTTTCCCCGGATGTATCAATGGTAACTGAAATGATATCTTGTCATTCGTTGGTTGATGGGCATAAAAATTGTATCCGTAATTTTGATGATTACCGGGACGAAGGCAATATCGGTGCACAAATATTCGGTGCAGATCCACACCTGATGGGCGAAGCAGCCAAGATTTTACAAGATGCCGGTGCAAAATGGATTGATATAAATATGGGGTGTCCAGTGCCAAAGGTTGCTACGCGTGCGGGCGCTGGCGCATTTTTGATGCGCGATCATGCTTTGGCCGGTCGTATAATCGAAGAATGTGTTAAATCTGTAAAGATACCGGTATCAATAAAAACGCGTTTGGGTTGGGATGATGCGCACAAAGACTGGCAAGATTTGGTACGTGTTGCCGCACTTTCTGGGGCTAGTTTTGCTGCGCTTCATGGGCGTACGCGGGCGCAAGGCTATGCTGGAAATTCAATATTGCCGCCAAAACCTGTTTTACCAATACCAATTATTGCAAATGGCGATTTAAAAACTTTGTCTGATATTAAACGTGTTCAAAATTTGGGTTACGACGGTGCAATGATAGGGCGTGCATTGCTAGGGCAACCATGGGTTGTTGGTGAAATTTGTGGTACTTGTCAAAAGCCTGAAAACGTTGGTTTGATTGCATTGCAACATCTGGAATTGATTTTGGAATATTACGGTGAAAGGTCTGGGGTGCCTATGTTTCGCAAACATGCAGCCTGGTATTCATCGGGTATGCCGAATTCCGCGCAATTCAGAATAAGTGTTAATCAAATAACAGATGCAAACGAATTGAAAAAAATTATAAAAGAATTTTGGGCTGTTAATTGACATCTGACAATTTCTATCATAACATATCGGTATCAAGGGGTAAAATCATGAATGAACAACAAGAAATAATTGCACCAATGATGGAAATGACTGCGGGTGAAATGTTGAAAAATGCACGCACCACAGGACGCAGAAAACGTGAAATTTCTACTATTGCAAAATTGCTTTGCATCCGCGAAGAATTTTTGACTGCATTGGAAGAAGGCAATTATCGTGTCATTCCCGAAGATGTTTATATTCTTGGTTTTGCACGCAGTTATGCGGTGGAACTGGGTTTGGATGCAGATGAAGTTATTTCAAAATTGAAAAAAGAATTGGGCATTGTCAAGGAAGAAAAAGACGAAGAAGAAGTTAAAATTGATTTGCCAAAGAAAACAATCAAATTTGACAAAGAGACATTATTGAAATATACAAAAATATCCGTTGAATACGTAAAGAAAAATTGGGTTTGGTTTGCTTCTGGCGCGGCAGCATTGTTATTTGTAATAGTGGTTTCGTTGTTGTTGTTTTCGGGTAAACCAGAAACAAATGCTACAGAAACTGTAAATAATAATACTGCGGCAGTGGTCGTGGTAAAAGAACCAGATTTCAGATATCCGGTTCATGAAAAATTTGAAACCAAGAATGCAAAAGAAGCACGTGTAGTATTACAGGCTGAAAAAGAATCTTGGGTAAAAATAGAAGATGTGCGTGGCAATACCGAATTTTCACGCGTTTTAATACCGGGTGATGTCTATTATATGCCAAACAAAAATAATCTGAAAGCTACATTTGGTAATGTTGGTGCGGTTGATGTTTGGGTTGACGGACAATTGATAAAGAAATTAGGTGCGGCAAATACCAAGAAATCTGGAATTTCTATGGCACCAGATGCACTTAAATCTGTCGGGTTTGCTGATTAATTTTATTTTCGTCAAACATTGATAATTTGATTTTAATAACTATATATTCACTATGACCGGAACGATAAAAATTCGCGGCGCACGCGAAAATAATCTTAAAAATATCGATTTAGACCTGCCAAAAAATAAATTGGTGGTGTTGACTGGCGTATCTGGGTCTGGTAAATCATCATTGGCTTTCAATACAATTTATGCCGAAGGTCAAAGAAGATATGTTGAATCTTTGTCTTCGTATGCGCGTCAGTTTTTGGACATGCAGAAAAAACCAGATGTTGATTTAATAGAAGGATTATCGCCTGCGATTTCCATAGAACAAAAAACAACATCGCGTAATCCGCGTTCTACCGTTGGAACGGTGACAGAAATTTATGATTATTTGCGTCTTCTTTGGGCGCGTATTGGTGTTCCATATTCGCCTGTGACCGGGCTGCCAATTAAATCACAAACTATTGCAGAAATGGTTGAATGGACACTTAAAATACCATACGGTGTTAAATTTTATATAATGGCACCAATGGTTCGTGATCGCAAAGGCGAATATAAAAAAGAAATCGCATTTTTGATAAAACAGGGCTATCAACGCGCAATTGTTGATGGCACGCTTTATGATTTGTCATCTGTTCCACCATTGGATAAAAATAAAAAGCATAACATAATGGTTATAATTGACCGTGTTGCGATGCCAGATACAGAATTGACAGGTGATGAACTGGATGAATTTAAATCGCGTCTTTATTCGTCTTTTGAAGCATCGCTTCGTTTGGTCCCAGGGGCTGTAATTGTTCACCGTTTGGATACAAATGAAGATTCTCTTTATTCACAAGAATATGCATGCCCGGTAAGTGGTTTTACTGTTCCTAAAATTGAACCAAGATTATTTTCGTTTAATGCGCCAATGGGTGCGTGCAGTGCGTGTGATGGTTTGGGTGTGCAATTAAATATATCACCAGATTTGGTGGTGCCAGATCCATCTAAATCTATATTGGGTGGTGCGATTGCGCCTTGGTCGCGTGGCGGCATGTTAAGCCAATATGAACATATCATGGATGCGTTGCACAAAAAATATAAAATACCATTATCAAAACCATGGCATACATTGTCTGACAAAGACAAAGAAATTATTTTATACGGTACCGGAGATGATGCGATAAAAATTAATTGGAATGGTTATATTTATGAAAAACCATACGAAGGCGTGATTCCAAATCTGGAACGTCGTTTGCGTGAATCAGACAGCGAAGCAGCCAGAACAGAATTATCAAAATATCAATCTGAAAAACCATGTCCTGTTTGTCATGGTAAACGCCTTAATATCCAGGCATTGTGTATAAAAATCAACGGATGCGACATTATGGATGTTTGTGAAATGGCGATTGATGATTCGTTGCGCTGGTTTACGGATTTACCAAATCATTTGACCAAGAAAGAAAATGAAATTGCATCAATGGTATTGCGTGAAATCACATCGCGTTTGTACTTCTTGCAAAATGTTGGTTTGGGGTATTTGACAATGTCACGTATGGCAGGAACTCTATCTGGTGGCGAAGCTCAACGTATAAGATTGGCATCCCAAATTGGCAGTGGTTTATCGGGTGTTTTATATGTGTTGGATGAACCATCAATTGGTTTGCATCAAAGCGATAACGATAAATTGATAGATACACTGAAAATGTTGCGCGACAAAGATAATACGGTTATCGTTGTTGAACATGACGAAGATATGATGCGGGCGGCTGATTATTTGGTTGATATTGGTCGTGGTGCGGGTATAAATGGTGGAAACGTAATTGCCCAAGGAACCCCAGCCCAGGTTATTAAAAACCCAGATTCTTTGACAGGACAATATTTGTCTGGCAAACGCAAAATCGAAGTCCCAAAGAAACGCCGTGCCGGCAATGGCAAGGTTATCAGAATCGAAGGTGCGTGTGAAAACAATCTGAAAAATATAACGGTTGATTTTCCTCTTGGTAAATTTATTGCGTTAACTGGGGTTTCTGGTTCTGGTAAATCTACATTATTGTTGAATACACTTTATCCAGCGATTATGCGTGCGCTTTATAATTCCAAAATGGAAACAGGTAAACACGATATAATTCGCGGTATGGAAAATATAGACAAAGTTGTTGATATTGACCAATCACCAATTGGACGCAGCCCGCGCAGTAATCCGGCAACCTATGTTGGTGTGTTCAATAATATTCGTGATTTCTTTGCGAATTTACCAGAAGCCAAAACACGTGGTTATGACGCCGGCAGATTCTCTTTTAATGTCAAGGGTGGCCGATGCGAAGCATGTCAGGGTGACGGTCAAATCAAAATAGAAATGAATTTCCTGGCTGATATTTATGTAGAATGTGATAAATGCCACGGTCAACGGTATAACGATGAAACTTTGGCTGTTAAATACAAGGGTAAATCGATTGCCGATGTATTGAATATGACGGTCGAAGAAGCATACAGATTCTTTATAAATGTCCCACAAATTGCACGAAAATTGGAATTGTTAAAACGTGTTGGACTTGATTATATTAAGTTGGGACAAAGTTCACTGGATTTATCCGGGGGTGAAGCCCAACGTATAAAATTATCAAAAGAATTGGCGGCGCGCAGTACCGGTCAAACAATATACATTTTGGACGAGCCTACAACGGGGCTTCATTTCGAAGATATTAAATCTTTGCTTTCTGTTCTTCATGAATTGGTAGACCAGGGCAATACAGTTATCGTTATTGAACACAATTTGGAAGTTATAAAAACAGCAGATTGGGTTATTGATTTGGGACCAAATGGTGGTAATGGTGGTGGTCGCGTTGTTGCAACTGGAACCCCAGAAGATATTGTAAAAGTTCCTGAATCTTTGACGGGGAAATATCTTAAAAAGTACCTGGACAAACCTAAAAAAAGCAAATAAGATAAAATAAACTAACAAACAAAAACAGGAGAAGACAAATGTTCGGATTTGGAAAAAAGAAAAAAGTAGAAGAAGCCAAAGAAAATATCGATTTGGAAAAAGAAGCCGCAAAAATGCCTTCTGGGATGAAAGAAACCGCAGAACGTATGATGTCTGGTCAATTTGATATGAACGATATGTTGGCACAATTAAAACAAATCAAAAAGATGAGCAATTTCAGCGGTCTGCTTAAAATGGTTCCGGGTATGTCAGGCGCAGTTGCCGCAATGAAAGAAAAAATCAAAGACGGCAGTGTCGATGCGCAAATTAAAATATTGGAAGCCATGACAGATGCAGAACGCGCAGACCCAGAAAAAGTTTTTGCTAATGCCAAGGCACGTATTGCGGAAACAGCGGGATGCACAGTTCGCGAAGTTGAACACATTATCAAACAATATTTGAATATGAAACGTCAAATGGCAATGATTCAACGTATGGGCGGAATGGAAGCGGTTATGCAACGTATGCAACAACAACCAGGCGGATTCCCAGGAACAAAACCAGGTGCAAAATAAGTATAAATGAAAATCCTGAACAAGAAAATTGCACAACATAAATCTTCGGTTGCTTGGCTTCAACGACAGGCACATGACCCTTATGTTGAACGTGCACACAAAGATGGTTATCGTGCGCGTGCTGCATATAAAATCATAGAAATGAATGAAAAATATCATTTCTTTAAAAATGGTCAGGTCGTTGTTGATTTGGGTGCTGCGCCTGGGTCTTGGTCGCAATATGTTGCGCGTGAATTTCCAAAATCTAAAATATTTGCGATGGATTTACTGGAAATCAAGCCAATCAACGGTGTTGAAACTTATCAGGGTGATTTTACCAGTGATGAGGCATTGCAATGGCTTGAAGAAAAACTAAATCTGCCACATGACGAATTCGGACAAGGAACGGTTGATATCGTTATGTCTGATATGGCACCAAATACGGTTGGTCATAAAAAGACAGATCATTTGCGTCAAATGGTATTGCTTGAATATGCGCTGGATTTTGCGTTGCGTGCATTGAAAACGGGCGGGACATTTGTTGCGAAGTCTTTTACCGGTGGTACAACTAATGATTTAGTTAAACAAATCAAAGAACATTTTACAAATGTTAACTATATAAAACCACCATCTTCGCGCAAAGACAGTGTTGAAATGTTTATAGTTGCAACAGGATTCAAAGGTTAAAAACCGCCCAAACGGGCGGTTTTTATTTATAACTTTCGGCGGCTGTGCGTGCCAAATCATCAACGCGTTCATTAAATTCTTCGCCGGCGTGTCCTTTGACCCAAACCCAATGAATTTTTTTGCTTTCTGCCAATTCGTCCAACTGTTGCCATAATTCAACATTTTTCACTGGTTTTTTATCAGATGTTCGCCAATTATTTTTCTTCCAATTTTTTATCCATGTTTGCATGCCGTTTTTAACATATTGGCTGTCTGTATGGATTTCAATTTCATCATGCTTTTTTGCAGCCATCAATGCACGAATAACCGCGGTTAATTCCATTTTGTTGTTTGTTGTATTTTTTTCACCGCCACAACGTTCTGCAATATGTGTTCCGTCCGTAGCAATAAATCCCCAACCACCAGGCCCTGGATTGCCTAAACAACTGCCATCTGTCCAAATTTTTAGCATTTTATTTATATCCTTTTTGTGATATAATATCATAAAATGAAGTTCAATGCCAAACAATTACAACAAATGTCAAATTCAGTGCGCGCAAACGCATTGGGTGCGGTCTTGTCCGCGCACAGTGGACATGTCGGTATTATCTTGGACGCGTCTGAAATAATCACGTGTATTTATGCAAATCATTTGCGCCGTGGAATTGACCGTTTTGTGCTGTCGTCTGGGCATGGTTCGGCGATGTTATATTCGGTATTGAAATTGGCGGGATATAAAATCGGTGATTTGAATACATTTCGTAAATTTGGCGGATTGCCTGGACATCCAGAATATGGAATGGATGGTGTTGATGCAACAACGGGACCGCTGGGGGCGGGGATTGGCAATGCGGTTGGTATGGCATTGGCACAAAAAATTCAGGGTATCCGTGCGCGAACATATTGCTTGGTTTCAGACGGTGATTTGATGGAGGGTGTATCTTTCGAATCGCTTTCGTTTGTGGGTCGTCTTAATTTAAACAATTTAATTGTGTTATGGGATGATAATAAATTAACCATTGATGGTACCGCCCAAACAGATATTGATGTGACGGCGCGTATGCGTTCGATGGGATTTAATGTAATGTCTGTGCGTGGCAATGATATAAATGCAATCGAACACGCATTGGAAAGGGCGGAAAAATCTAACCATCCTGTATTCATACAATGCAAAAATGTTTTGGGTCGCGGATGCAGCCTTGAAAACAAAAGCAGTGCACACGGCTTTGCATTATCAGATACCGAAATGTTGTCGTTAATTGCGCAAAATGCAAACGAAGAAGGGATGCGTTTATGGGGTGTTGTTGGCATGCGTCCAATCGCCAACAGTATACGTGCAACAAACGCATTAAAGCGCATAAAAATTCCGAAAATACCGGAACGTATTTCCACGCGTGAATTATCTGGAATATACTTGGATTTATTGATGGGGGCGGGTGCAGATTTAATCACAGGTTCAGCAGATTTGGCAAATAACACATATGTAAAAACTTCGCGTTCTGTTGATATAATTGCGAATAATTTTAATGGAAATTATATAAATTATGGTGTGCGTGAACAGGGTATGGCGTCGATAGTGAACGGTTTGGTTATTGGTGGATTGCGTGCGGTCTGTTCAACATTTTTGGTGTTCAGTGATTATATGCGCCCGGCGATTCGTCTTGCTGCGTTGTCACATTTACCATCAATATATGTTTTTTCGCATGATTCCATTGCGGTTGGCGAAGATGGCCCAACGCATCAGCCAATTGAACAATTGCCATCACTTCGTTTGATACCGAATTTAAATGTTTATCGTCCGTGTAATATTGATGAAGTTGCATATGCATGGAATGCCGCGATAAACAGCGCCGACACACCAAGTGCAATAATATTATCGCGCCAAAAATTCAGACAAATACCATCGCCATCTGATGCAGATTTATCACGCGGTGCCTATGTAATTTATCCTGCAAAATCGGGTCGCGCAAAAACGACAATTGTTGCAACGGGGTCAGAGGTTCCATTGGCTGTTGAAATCGCATCGCGGTTTAAAAATATCCAGGTTGTATCCGTGCTTAATGTGCGTGATTTTAAAAATCAGACCGCAAAATATAAATCTTCAATCTTGCGTGGATGTGTTATCGCAATCGAAGCCGCCGAACCATCACCATGGTTTGAAATTGCGGATTGCGTAATTGGAATTGATAAATTTGGTGCATCCGGCGATTCAGATACACTTTACAATGAATACGGATTTAATGCCGACAAGATAATCAGTGAAATCAAAGACTATATTAAATAAATGCCGTCCGAAAATATCTTTGTTTTATCAAATGGTGAAAGTGTGCCGGTTATAATTGAAAACCGACGTGGTGCGCGTAATGTGACATTACGTCCAAAGACTTCGCCGAATATGGAAATTCATATTTCAAAACCATGGACGACTTCGACCAAATTTGTAATGAATTTTTTGGAATCCAAACGCAAATGGGTTGAAAAAATTTTGGATGCCGCACCAAAGAAAGAAAAAATAAAACCAGGCATAATAATATCAATTCTGGGGCGCGATGTGCGAATAATTCACGATGAAAATATGCGTGGCAATATGTATATTGACGGTGATAAAACAACGCTTTGCATTGGGGGCGGTGCGGATATGTTTGAACGGCGCGTTCGTGATTTTATCAAGGCTGAATTATTATCAGAAATCAAACAAATAATAAAAACAACATCGCGCGAATATTGGCCAACACATATAACATTGCGCGATACTTCATCACGATGGGGGTCGTGTGCATCAAATGGACATCTTTCTTTTTCGTGGCGACTTGCATTTGCGCCGTATGAAGTTATGCGATATGTCGTGATGCACGAATTGTCACACCGAAAATATATGGATCATTCGCCACAATTTTGGGCAAATGTGACACAACTTTATGGATTTGGTGTGGAAAGGGCTAAACGGTGGCTGTCCAAAAACGGTCAAAGTTTACATCGATATTTTTAACAAAAAACGCTTTTAATAGATTTGTGTTTATGATAAAATAAATATCAGAATAAATGTTAAGGAAGGATAAAATCATGAAAAAAATCGCATTATGTTCTTTATTAATGTGTCTGGGATTTGTGGACTATGCCGCCGCCGGTGAAAAATATTGCGAAACGGAATGTACCGCTGCACGCGAAGGTCGTGTCGTACTTTGCCCACAACAATCAAAAAGCGATGTATTTGTCCCCGAAACAAAAATATGCCAAAATGGAAAATGGGTTGATGGTGACTGGAGGAACGACAATTTTTTTACTTATATAAAAGTCTGTGATAATCACACTAAACCAAATGGTTGGCAGGATTTAGGTCGTTTTGGTACAATATCCTATAATGAATACGTTTTTATAAATAAACAAGAAACAGGTGTTGCATTTACGCTTCCTGTATCTTCTAGCAGCGATCACTCGGTAGATTTAGACAAAAACCTGATTTGCCGTGGTTGTCGCCAGGGTTTTTCTTGGGATGAAAAAAACAATAAATGTGTTGCAACACAAAAATCATCGGTTCATCAAGAATGTGACCCAAATCATCCGGAATTATGTAATCAAAACGATCGTGTCGCACAATTGGGTGAACCTTGTGCCGGTCGAAAAGAAAAAGACAGATGTTATGCATTGCCATCACATGCAACATTGGGGCGTTGCAGAAATTTAAGTGCAACCACCGGTGGTCAAACACAAATGACATGTTCCGCGGTTAAGTGTGAACCAAATCATTATCTGTGGTTGGATAAAAATGGAAATTCAATGGGCACATGTCATTCAATTGATTATATGGAAAAAATGTGTGCCAAAAATACATGCGGATGTGGCGATGGACAAGAATGCGTTCCAAATATTGTCGATATTCCATCTTCTATAACTATCAATGGTTATAATTTATCGGCATCAGAACGTAAAAATGGTGCATATCGTGAATGTCATTGTGTCGGAAAACAACAAACGGTCAGCAAAGATTGCACATATACTTTCCGTGTAAAATGTCAAGATGGCACAGAAGTGACTGGTTTATCCGAATATGGTTATCCAATAACCGTTAACTATACCCAAGATTCCTTGAAAAACGTTCAGGACAGATATGGTTTAACAGATTCTGAAATAAGCCAATGTGTGAACAGTCGGGTTTTGGATGGTTCAAAATCTTTGTATGCCAAGATGTGGAATACAGATAACACCGAATTTGCAGACAAATTAAAAACCGATATGACCTTGAATAAAAAGATATTGGATTTTTGTGCTTCTCATCGTGGTTATAATGGTGCAAATATTGGTGGTGGTTCGGTTCCTGATGTACCAAATTCAACTGAATTTGAAAATGCAAAAAAGACATTGGAGGCATTTACAGCCAACGCAGCCAGCAAGGCAAGTGGCTGGAAAACAGCCGAAGGAAAATTTAACACAATGCGTTTGGCATCTGATTTAAGTGCCGGTGTGGTTCTTGGAACTGTCGGTGGTGTTGTTTCTGGTGTTGTTATCAAAAAGAAACAGGTTGAAAAAGGATTCGATGCATTGCATTGCACAGTTGGCGGTCAAACGATTGCTGATTGGGGTGATGAATTCAGTGTCGGTCTGGCAAAATAATAACTTAAAACCGCCGTTTCGGCGGTTTTTTATTGCAAATCCGCAAAATAGATACTATAATTAACCTATAATGATTACGAAATTTGTATCTTTGTCATTTCAATTACATCACGCGGCACGCGCCGTGTGTTTCTAGCATTTATATATTTTTTATGGTATAATGGCTGTTGAAATAAACAGTATATTCTCGTTTGGTTTTTATAATAAAAGGATAAAAAATGGATTTAAAACCAACAAAACCTTTAAGTGGATTTATTGAATTGTTACCCGTGCAACAACGTTGCTTTGATTATTGCACATCACGTATGATGGATGTTTTGCGTCGCAGTGGCTATAATCGTTTAGATTTGCCAGCAATCGAACGTGCCGAGGTTTTAACAGACAAAGATAATTGGGACGAAATTGAAACACAAATGTTTTTGTTCCAAAAGGGCGATACAAAAATGGGACTTCGTTATGATGGAACGGTTGGGCTGTCGCGTTATGTCGCCGGTCATCTGAATGATTTGACTTTCCCTTTATATACATACCAATTTGCGCGTAATTATCGTGGCGAACGTCCGCAACGTGGGCGTTATCGTGAATTCTGGCAAATGGATATAGATATTTTAGGTTTGCAGTCGTTGTCAACAAATTATGATGCTGAAATTGTTGCAACATTATCAAAAATGTATGAATCAATATCTGATATTGTTGGCAATGTTATAATAAAAATTGGAAATCGTAAATTCTGGAATGCAATGTTTGAATATCTGGGGTTGTCCGAAGACCAGTCTCGCGAAGCCTTTGTATTGATTGATAAACGCGACAAAATAAGTGGTTTTGTGGATGCGCTTACAGATGTTGTGGGTGCCCAAAAGGCAAATGAAATAGAATCTGTGTTCCAAAACGGGTATCGTTCGTTTTTAAACAAGACAGAATCTTTGGATTCTTCTATATCTGAAATGGATGAATTTATAAATTTGCTTAATTCTATGGGAATCAAAAATGCAGAAATAGATGTGTCTATTATGCGTGGACATTCTTATTATACAGGCATAGTTTACGAATTCTTTTCTGTCAATTACCCGGAATTGCCAGCCGTTGGTGGCGGCGGTCGCTATGAAAATCTGGCATCAAAGTTTTCTAAAACTAAAATAGTCGGGGTTGGGGCATCTGTTGGTGTATCAAGATTATTGGTTGCATTGATGGAAATGGCGAAAATCGATTTGTCACGATTTGAAAACCCTGTAGATGTTGCTGTTTTAGTTATGGGTGACAACAATGTTGCATATGCAATGAATATCGTATCGCAATTGCGTGATGCAGGGATTGTGGCGATTCCTTATCTTGATACCGATAAAAAGTTCAAGAACCAAATTGAATACGCTGATAAAATTGGTGCACGATTTGCGGCTATTATCGGCGATGATGAAGTGTCAAAGAATCAGGTTGCTTTGAAAAATATGGAAAACGGAAATCAGGAAACTTTATCTGTGGCAGATGCAATAAAAACTATAAAGGTGAAATAATATGATTATCGAACAGAAATTATTGGATATTAAATCGCGCGCCAAAGATATTGAATCCAAAATGAATTCTGGGGAAATATCTGGCGATGAATTGACCAAATTGTCCAAAGAATATTCGCAGTTAAATGAAGTTTTGCCTTTGATTGATAAATACCTGCAAACGCAAAGCGGTATCAAAGATGCCAATGAAATGCTGAATGACCCGGAATTAAAGGAAATCGCGGCGGCTCAACTGGATGAATTAAATCATCAATTGCCGGACATTGAACGCGATTTACAGATTGCATTGTTGCCACGTGATGCCGCGGATGATAACAGTGTTATCATGGAAATTCGTGCCGGTGTTGGCGGGGAAGAATCTGCACTTTTTGCAGGCGATTTGTTTAATCAATATAAATCCTATGCAATGCGCAAAGGCTGGAAAATCGAAATTATCGAAGAAAATGCAACATCGCTTCATGGATACAAAGAAGTTATTTTCAAAATCGATGGGGTTGGTGCGTATGCGCGTATGAAATTTGAATCTGGAATTCACCGCGTGCAACGTGTTCCTGAAACCGAGGCAGGCGGCCGAATCCACACATCTGCGGCATCCGTCGCCGTTATGCCAGAGGCAAAAGATATCGACGTAGTCATCGACGACAAAGATATTCGAATTGATATTTTCCGCGCATCCGGGGCAGGTGGCCAGCATGTTAATAAAACAGATTCTGCGATTCGTATTACGCACTTTCCAACAGGCATCGTTGTGACATGCCAAAATGAACGTTCGCAATTACAGAACAAGGCGACAGCTATGGCGGTTTTGCGTTCCCGTTTGTACGAAAAACAGCGCAACGAACAAATGAACGCGTCGAACGCTTCGCGTCGCAGTATGGTTGGCTCAGGTGACCGCAGTGAAAAAATCAGAACTTATAATTTCCCAGAACAACGCGTGACCGATCATCGTATCAAATTAACACTTTATAAATTGGACGATATTTTGGCAGGTGGCGAAGGTCTGGACGAAATGATTGATGCACTTATCAGCGCGGATCAATTGGAACGCTTGGCGGCAATGGATTGAAATATTTTTGAATTGATTTAAAAAAACCGACCAAATGGTCGGTTTTTTCTAAAACGCATATTTTACATTTATATTTGTTGACCATCCGTCCATATCACCAATTTGTTTATGAACACGCGCGCCAAATATAAATTGTTTGAAATTATGTTCTACATCGATGCCTATATCGGTATGGCTGTCCAGGTAAAGTCCTTGAATTTTGTCATTGCCGATTTCTATATCGTTTTTGCCACCAAAATGTGCGATGTATTTTGCAGATAATGCGCCATACCATTTTGGTGAAATTTCTTTGATAAATGCCAGACCCGGCGCTACATTAAAGAAATTATAGTCTTTGGATGATATTGTATTTCCGTTCAAATATAAATCATCAGATGATACAAAAGTGTATGCCACATATACCGCCGGTTTTACAAAGAAAGTATCATCTATTTTAAATATCGCACTGGCATCAGTCGCCAAATTTACCCACGAATTATTGTAATCTGTGCCACTGGCATTATTATTCAAAGATCCAACATTTGTCAGTGTTGTCGCACCAAAATTCTTGTATTTATAGTGTGTAAAGATTCCAACAACATCGCCATTTGAACGCATATCTGGAATCTTGGAATTTATATAGGCCGCAAATCCGCCAAATGATAAATTACCATATTTTAAATCAATTGCGCGCGTTGTTGCGCCGACTGTCGCCAAATTGAATCTTGCATGACGTGCAACCCCATCGCCATAGTGCATATCTGCATTTATATGGTTGGCATTTCCCCAAACATTATCAAAAATATAATTATCGTGCTTAGCTGAATTAAAAGAGCGTTCAATTGTTGAACCATCATCACCATATTCGTCCAGTCTGTCCATCGAACCATATACCACCTGATGTTTGAACAAATCAGACATCTTTTCGCCGTAATTTGTATATGACATAAATGTATCAGTCAGCATATTTATATTTAATGCCGTGATATTATTATCATAAACGCTGACCGCGCTTGCGGAATTTGTCGCTAAAAGCAGGGCGCCCGTCAATGCAAATAAATTAAAGTTTTGTTTCATGGTTTTCTCTCTCTTAGATTTTATATCTATATTGTATCATACTTTTTTATATTTTGAAATTTTTATTGTCTTATTTTTTGTTTTTATATAAAATGAAAGGCATGAGAAACAAAAAACAAATACAATTAACCAAACCAGTTGTAATGGTTGGTCTTATGGGGGCGGGTAAAACCAGTGTGGGACGTGCGTTGGCGCGCAATCTGGGAATCCCATTTGTTGATTCTGACAAAGAAATTGAAAAAGCCGCCGGTTGCAGTGTCGTTGATATCTTTTCAATGTATGGTGAACAAGAATTCAGACGTGTTGAACAAAAAGTTATCGAAAGGATAATCGAAACGCCGCCTTTGGTAAAGGTAATTTCCACAGGCGAAGGCGCTTTTATAACACCTGCGGTGCGGCAAACCGTTCTGGAAAAAGCGTTAACAATTTGGTTGAAAGCCGATTTAGAACTGCTTGTAAAAAGGACAAATTTTCGTCACACCCGTCCGCAATTATTAAATACAGATTCACGTCAAATATTGGCTCAATTGATAAATGAACGTTATGATACGTATGCGATGGCTGACATTATGGTTGAAACACGCGATGAAAATATTCATAAGACACTTAACAAGGTCTTAAATGCAATCGAAAAACATAACAACAAAGGAGAACAAAATGAAACTTTTAAATGAATTTAAAGCGTTTATTAACAAAGGCAGCGCAATCGACATGGCTGTTGGTATTATCGTCGGGTCTGTCATGACCAGCGTCGTTAATTCCTTGGTAAAAGATGTTATTATGCCACCGGTTGGGATGTTGGTTGGCGGAATTGATTTTTCGCAATGGTTTTTTGTATTGGGTGGCGGCGAACCTGGCGTTCATTATGCCACAATGGAGGCAGCAACTGCGGCCGGCGCAACAACTTTGAATTTGGGAACATTCTTGAATACGGTAATCAGCTTCTTGATAACAATGTTTGCCGTATTTATTATTGTAAAGGTTGCTAATTCTGCACGTGCCAAGGCCCCAGTCACAACGCGTTCATGCCCATATTGTCAGCAATCAATCAGCAAATTGGCAACAAAATGCCCATATTGCTGCAGTGCATTAAAGGCAGAAAAGATTGGTCCAGCCGAAGAAGCTGAATTGGCCAAGGGTTTGAAATCTTTGAAAGCAAAGGTTGGCAATGTTGCAAAAGTTGCTAAAAAAGCAGCTAAAATCAAATAATTAGCAATTATTGACTTGATTTAGTATAAAAACGAAAACCGCCGGAAAGGGCGGTTTTCTGCGCATTAGGGGACGATGGACATAAATTTTAAAATAACAAATATAAAAACATGAAAAATATGATTTGTTTATAAAAAACAGAAAATAATATAAATATATTGTCCATATAGGGAATAAATTCCGATAATTATTATAAAAATTATAGTAATAAAGGCGTGCCTTTGCTGAAACCGCAGAAAACCGCGGGGGACACCTGAAAATAACAATATTACAAAGGCGCATAATGTATATTATGTATAGTTTAATATATGGATGCTTGCGCATCCGCTATTAAACATATACATAATATAAAATCATTAAATTCAGGTTTTTTTATCGTATAATCATATTATTTTTTATAATTTTTTTCAGAAAATATTTTTTCCTAAATTATTTTATTACAAAAAATTTTTAATCTTTTGTTTTTACTGTAAAAATAATTTTGATGGATTTTTTAGAAAAATATTATTTTAATGCCGATTTTTTATAAAATACGCCCTTTTACATCGTCCAAATTTTATTTAATCATATATTTATACGTTCGCATCGCTCTAAACCGATTTGTTGATTTTTCGATTTTGATTAATTTTTATGCTGTTTTTTACCTAAATTTCATCAAAAACCGCAGAAATCTTGGATTTTTTGTGGTTTTTGTGGCCAAAAAATGTCCCAAAAAGGCGTTTTTTGGCTAAAAATGGTCATTTTTGACATAATTTAATATATCGGCATTTAGAAACAGGTATAAATTGATGGATTTTTAATTATATGCAAACTATACATAATATTATTGCGGACAAATGGTATCGTCGCACACATAATAAATTGTGTCGCCTTGTTTTATTTTCAAATATTGTTCGGTTGAATTATTTATGGTTGTCGGAATCGTTGTCATATTTGCATAAAATATATCATTATCTATCTTTATATTTAATGAAGGTGTTGTTTGTTTTGTAGATTTTAAATATATATTGTTATTGTTGATATGTAATATATGCGGATAACAAACCGCGGAACCAGTTGGTGCAAAATATCCGTTTTCACATTGTTCAATACCCTGGGTCAATGTTTCATTAAAGGTATATGTTCCACCAACACAATAACTGTTTTTGGGACATATCGTGCATTCATCCATATTCGCCGGTAAATAATAACCGGTGTTGCAAGTGTGAACGTTGGGTGTCATAACCGCAACGAAATCATATGGTGCATTTGTGGAACAAAGGTTTGTCAGGTTATTATTGATATAACCACTTTGTTTAATTGCCCCCTGGAATATATCATTATTAAAATCATATGTCCCGCCACTACATATATAACCATCCGGGCATGTTTTGCACCCCAAAGTATAAGCCGGTAAAAATTCCCCCGCCGGACACGTGTATTGATTTATTTCAAATACAGCGATTAATTCATGATTTATTATATTGTTACATCCGTTTATTATGTTTTCTGTGTGATATGCAAAAGCATAAGAGTAATATAAAATATAATATAAAAAAATAGTAAATATATTTTTCATTTTATTACTCATCAATAATTGGACCCGCGATAATAGAACCATTTGGATAATAAAATTTCCCTTGAATTCGTTCATACATACATGCTTTCCCTGATGAATCTAAGGCGGGAACAAAATCACGAATTTTTATATCATTTTCATATATTTGGAATAAATATAATTTATATGTAGTAGAGTTTATATTTATTCCTATTGTGCTTTGTCCGTTAATATCAATATTTTTTTTACTTCCGGTTAAAACGGAGTCTGTTTCATAGTTTTTTATGTACATTGGGCCCATTTCAAGGTCATAAATGGTATCTGGACTAAAAGGTATAATTACGTCTCCGGATGCCCGGAAATATATTGCGTTTGAATATATAAAACTCGAATATGTTTGATTATTATTTATTGAGCCAAATATCTTGTCTGCGGTGCTAGTGCTAAATTTAACTCTAAACTTCATGTTATAGTTAGCGGTTAAGCCTGTGTTGAAATAAAGAGCATACGGATAAGATGGATCCTTTTGTAAATATTCAAGTTGTTTTGTTCTTCGTTTCCAACCCTGAAATGTATAACCATATTTATATGGGGTTTGGGGCAATATTATATCACCGCCAGATTCGCAAGTTGTTGTTGCATAGGCTGCCCCATTTTCTGCATACCAATGAATTGTTTCTGTTTCGGCGTGCACAGTTGCGCACGTAAATATTGCGGTTAATGTTAATATTATTTTTCGCATGATTACCCCCTGCCTTTTTCGATAACAAAAAACCGCATTTGAAAATCAAAGGCGGTTGGAGGCTACAAAACAATTCGATATGAAATTGCGTGCTTATTCAATATATTCGCAACCCTCCAACCAGTGTTGGAGGCATTTTACGTCCGCTATGACGCATATCGAAATGGGTTTGTAGTCCCATCAGAAAAACTCTTTCTGACACACCTATTCTACCAGAATATTGACTGTTTTATCAAGTCTATTTTTGCTTGAATTTTCGCCAGGTTAAATATAGAATTATCTGGTAAATTAATATACAGATATGGTGGATAAAATGGCTGATGATGTAAAACATATAATTGAACGCGAATCTAAATGGCAAAAACGTTGGCATGATGCGCGTGCGTTCGTGCCGAAAAACGACGGTTCGAAACCAAAATATTATAATTTGATTGAATTCCCTTTCCCATCCGGTTCGGGATTGCATGTTGGTCATATGTTGCCTTATACAGGTATGGACGTTATGGCGCGTTATAAACGCATGCGTGGTTTTGATGTTTTATATCCAATTGGCTATGATTCTATGGGGATTTCATCTGAAAAATATGCCACCAAGATTGGGAAGCATCCCAGTGAATCTGTGGCAGAATTGATAAAGATTTTTGAAAACGATATTTCAATAATGGGTTTGTCTTTTAATCCAGAATCGAAATTGGCGACATCTGATCCTGAATTTGTGAAATGGACACAATGGATGTTTATTCAATTTTTCAAGGCAGGCCTGGCATATAAATCTGAATTGCCAATGAATTGGTGCCCAAATTGCAAAACCAACCTGACCAATGAAGAATTGGAAGATGGCAAATGTGAACGTTGTCATGGACCTGTCGAAAAGAAAATGAAATTGCAATGGAATTTGGCAATTACTAAATACGCAGACCGCCTTATTGATGATTTGGCATTGGTTGATTATCCTGAACAAGTCAAAACACAACAAATAAACTGGATTGGTCGTTCACATGGTGCCGAAGTTGATTTTCGTGTAAATGATGATGTGATGACTGTTTATACAACGCGCGTTGATACTATATTCGGTGTGACTTTTTGCGTATTGGCACCAGAACATAAATTAGTTCAAAAATGGATAGACGAAGGCAAAATAACAAACGTTGACGAAGTCAAGGCATATATTGCTGCCGCGCGTGCAAAATCTGAAATTGAAAGAACCGATGTCACAAAAGAAAAGACAGGTGTCGAATTAAAGGGAATAAAGGCAATAAACCCATTTAATAATACCGAAACGCCAATATTTATATCTGATTATGTGTTGGCTGATTATGGATTCGGTGCGATTATGGCTGTGCCGGCACATGATGGACGCGATTGGGCTTTTGCAAAGAAATTTGGTTTGCCAATAATCCCTGTGCTGGCTGGCGGCGATGTTGAAAATGAAGCCTGGGAAATGGATGGTGAACACATCAATTCCGAATTCCTTAACGGTATGGGGAAACAGGAAGCAATCGCTGCGGCGATTAAATATGGAACCGAAAAGGGTTTCGTTCGTGCCACCACAAAATATAAATTAAAGGATTGGGGGTTTTCGCGTCAGATGTATTGGGGCGAACCTATTCCATTGGTTTATTGTGAAAAATGTGGGTGGCAACCTGTACCGGAAGATGCCCTGCCCGTGTTGCAACCATATATGACAGATTATAAGCCAACCGAAGACGGTGAAAGTCCGCTGGCGCGTGCAACTGATTGGGTAAATACAACATGTCCTTGCTGTGGCGGACCTGCAAAACGTGAAACAGATACTATGCCACAATGGGCCGGATCATCATGGTATTTCTTGCGTTATCTGGATTCCAAGAATGATAAAGAATTTTGTTCGCGCGAACAAATGGATACTTGGATGCCAGTAGATCACTATAACGGTGGTATGGAACATACAACACGACATCTGCTTTATTCGCGTTTCTGGTATAAAGTTTTGTACGATTTAGGTTTTGTTCCAGGTGTTGAACCTTATAAAAAAAGAACCAGCAACGGTTTGATTATGGCGGCAGATGGCACAAAAATGTCTAAATCGCGTGGAAATACGGTTCCGTCTTCTGATGTTGTAAATCGTACAGGTGCTGATGCGTGCCGCATGGCGATTTTGTATTTGGGACCATGGGAACAAAGTGCTAATTGGTCCGAAGATACATTGCGTGGCGTACAAAGATTCTTAGCGCGTGTTGAAAATATGGCAAACAATCTTACAAACGATGATTTGACACCACATCAGGAAAGATTGGTTCATAAATTGATTGCAGATATGACAGAACGCATTGAAACCATGCATTTCAATACCGCAATTTCTGCGATGATGGAATTCATCAACGAATTTCCAGGCGGCAAAATGCCACACGCGGCTTATGAAGTTTTGATTCAAATGTTGAATCCATTTGCACCACATTTAACCGAAGAAATGTGGGAAAAATTGGGACACAAAGATATGTTGGTCTTTGAACCGTGGCCGACATTTGATGCGTCTAAATTGGTTGAAAACGAAATGACGATTGTTGTTTCGGTGAACGGAAAACGTGTCAAAGATTTTGTTGTGCCGGTTGATATCGCTGAAAGCGATTTGATTGAAGCTGCAAAACAAAATGCGACCAAACAACTTGACGGCGCAACGATAATCAAAACAATCGTTGTTCCAAAGAAATTGGTAAATTTCGTTGTAAAGAAATAATGAAACCGCCAAAATGGCGGTTTTAATTTTTAAGATATTTTTTGAATTCTGCGAACGCGTTTTTCACAATTATCAAACGGACTTTCCAAAAATGTTTGCGCACAAAGGAAAGCTTGTTCAATATCTATATCATCCGCGGCCAACGCCAAAACATTTATGTCGTCGTGAAAACGGTCGTCGCGTGCCTGTTCAGGTCTTTCACAGCGGGATGCGCGAATATGGCGATGACGATTTGCGGCTATTTCCATACCTGCCCCGGTGCCACAGATTAATATGCCACGTGATTGTGGATCATCTAACATAGCTTCGGCCAACTTGTTCGCGATATCTGGAAAATCAACAGGCGTATTTAAATCATCTGTTCCAAGGTTTACGACAGTGTATCCGTCCGCCATCAACATTTCATAAAGGTACAATTTCAGCCCCACCCCACGATGATCGCCGGCAATATAAACATGTGAAATATCTGATTTATTCATCTTTTTTGTCCTTTCTTTTTTCCAATTTGCATTCCAATCCAGTATTTCCGGTTATGTTCAATGTTTTATAGCGCAATATTCCAGACATTTGAGCATTTGAAAAAACATTGGCAATTTTTACAGTCGCGTTCCCATTAAGCGTGCCATGTAAAAACAAAGTATTTGCACTCACATCCCCAATAACTTTGCCGCCGCGTCCGATAATAAGAGTTTCTGCAACAATATTACCGTTAACAACACCGTGAATTTGGACAGTATGATCGGTATTGATATTGCCCTTTAAATTGCAGCCAGCCCCAACGATAGTTGGTGATTTTTTTTCATCTGCGTTTGTAAATGCTAACATTTTGTCCTTCCTTTAATCTTTTACAAAATTAGTTGGGTTAAACGGTGTGCCCTTGTATCTTATTTCATAGTGTAAATGTGGTCCGGTCGAACGCCCGGAAGACCCACCAAGCCCGACAACCGTTCCAGGCCTTATCCAGTCGCCGCGTGAAACCATAATTTTTGACAAGTGCGCATACAATGTTGTGAACCCAAGTCCGTGGTCAATTTCAACGGTTGTCCCATACCCAGATCTTTCACCCGCAGAAACCACTCGCCCCGGTGCAACGGCATATAATTCAGTTCCGATTTTTCCGGCGAAATCAATGCCCTTGTGCTGCTTTTTGTTCTTTGTAAACGGATCCTGTCTTATGCCAAATGGCGAAGTGATTGTTTTTTTAGACACAGGTGCACCCAGCGGTAAAATCTTGGTTAATCTGTCCAGACCGTGCCATTTTTCGATGTCTTGTGCGATTTTCTTGTATTTTTCATCGGCATTTTTATTTATGTTCAATGGCACGAATTTAGAACCTATAAATTGATTTGAATAATTGTTTGCTTGTTCTATCAGTTTGTTTTCATTTAACCCAAGTTTTGCAACACTGTTATTTATTCTTTTTAAATTATTGTGGATTTCATCAATATTGTCTTTTGTTAATTTAGAAACAGCGTCAACAATTTGTTGGTCGGCATCAGATATTTCATTAACAGATTCAATAATTTGCTGATTTTTTTGTTTTAATATATCATTTTCATTACGCACCAATTCAAATTCAACCGAAAATTCGGACATTTTATCAAATTCAGGTGTATAGTTTTCATCGCCCATCATTTCTGCAATTCGTGTTTGCAAGAAATCCAGTTCACCGGTAATCTTAGATTTTGTATTTAACAGGGCTTCTTTTTCTGTATCAGATAATTTGTTTGCCTTTAATATTTTATCGTCTGTTATATTTAATTCGCGCGTCAAATCGTTGTATTTTTTCAAGTAAATCTTTAAATCAGACATTTGACGGTTGTGTTGATTCCTGCTTTGTTCTAATTGTTGTGTTCTTTTTTGCAGTAATGGACGATGATATACATAAACATATGTTGACCATGCTGCCCATATGGTCATAGTCACCATCGCACAAAATTTAGTAAAACGCCAAAAACTGCTTTGTTGATATGTGTGAACTTCGCCATCGCTTGTGTCCATAACAGTGCAATCGCGTGGCGGAAACAATCTTGCAATCCCGCGCCAAAGCAACCTAAATGGCGCAGTTATCAATTCCCAAAGGGATGAAAAATATCTTGCGATAAAACTTATCATAATGTTCCTAGTGTAGAAAATAAAGTATCAATAGTCAAGCCATCACGTAAAACAGCATCATTATTCATGGACGTGCCATGATAAATTGTGCAGCCCGTTTTTGAACCTTGACGTGCGCGTATTAAAACACGTTCTGCGGTCTCTTTTGCGCCAAATAAAGGAAAAATTTGTATGTCACCAAATTTTTTGACATAAAGACAACTTAAAACCTTATCAACACAAAGCGCATCAACGATTATACAAAAACATCCCTTGGCATCGACACGCGCAGTAGCCCTTTTTACCCAAGAATATATATCTATATTATGGTGAGCCTGGGCATTGTGTTTAGGTGGTGTTCCCCAAAAATAAGGCGGATTGGTTATAACCAAATCAAACCTATCCATGGTTGACCATTTAAAAATATCTTGGTTAAAGATGTTGATATTTCTGTTGTTTAGTTCGGCGTTTGTGTGGCAAATCTCTAACATTTCATCAGAAATATCAATTCCGGTAATTTTTAATTCTGGATTGTGAGCCAACAAACAAAGTGATACACCCCCTGTTCCAATTCCAACATCCAAGACGGTTTTTGAGTTTGCCGGTGCGAAAGCCGCCAACCAGACTGCATCACTGGTAGGATTATATATGCTGCGCGCCATTGTGACGCGACCATTTAATAATGTAAATTTTTCTTGTTTTTCTGGCATGGCTATATCATAATCTATAAAAATAAAAAGGCAAGTTAATGTTTAATGAATTATCAATAGTGTCAACCGCAATCAGTTCGTTCAATAATGCTGCACTTTTCAGTCCATATTTCTTTGTGATTGGGTTTTTAAGCATACCAATATTTTATGCAACATATATATATGGCACAGACATATTGGCTCGATTGAATTGGAAAAATAATATTGATTCTAAAATCGGTTTTTGGTCTGTACTGTTTTTAGTTGTTTGGTTGGTGTTATTTGGTGGAAACTATGCGGTAATGCGTGACGGTATATCATTGCTTCCTATGCTGATAGCAATTGTTTTGTTCGTGTCTATAATATATTTGGTAAAGTGTGCAAAAGAATTGAATTATTTAACATTTTTAAAAGATAAAAAATCAAGATTTATTACACTGGCTGTATTATTGATATTGGGTGTTTTTTCGGCAAAACCAGATTTGTTTGGAATTTTATTGCAATTAAGCGCGATTATATGCGGTGTAATTGTTGGTTCCAGATTTTACAAGAATTTTTCGGATGTTACCGCATCCACACTGATTTTTGTTGCGATGTCCATTTTAATTTTAATGCAGCCTGAATATTTTAGATTTGGGCAACTGGGAAATTTAACACTGATTCATTTGTTAGGTGTTTTATTGGTTGGTTTCTTAGGGACAACTGCGTTGGTCTTAAAATATACGAACGCGCGTTCCAAGATTTATGAAAGCGCATATATAAAGTTAAAATGGTTGTTCAGAATTTTATTGGCTTTGGCATTGGTGCTTTTTGCGCTGACGGAATCTGTGCCGGTGTTTATTGGTTTGTTGACGATGTTAGGAATGGATGAAGCCTTGACAATTTATCATTCTAAACAAAAAAGTGAATCTTTGTTCAAGCAATCTTGGGCATGGATGTTAATATGTTTTGGAATAATAATAATCTGCCCTGTTATCAGTTGCTTGGGGCTGATTTATCTGGCAAAGAATTCATCAAATGCGAAAATCAAAGATTTTACAGACCTGTTATAATTGGTTATATTTATTGAATACAATATTTTTACGCTTTAATGTAAAATTGATTCAGAAATTAACCTTTAAAAATAACAGGAATATAAATTATGGCTAGTATTATTGATCCCAGTGCGGTTATTAAACCTGGTGCAGTTATCGGAAACGATTGCAAGATAGGTCCTTTTTGTATTATTGGATCAAACGTTGTTTTAGGTGATCGTGTTGAATTAGTATCAAATGTTGTTATTGATGGAAAAACATCAATTGGTGATGATTCTATCGTTTATCCATTTGCTGTTTTGGGTGTTATGAGCCAGGATTTGAAATGGCAAGACGAATCCGCTATGACCGGATTACGTATCGGCAAACGTTGCAAAATTCGCGAATATGTGACAATCCATTCGGGTACACCTGCATCGGACGGAACAGAAATTGGTGACGATTGTCAGATTATGGTTAATGCACACGTTGGACATGATTGCAAAATTGGGAACAGTGTTGTTATGTCAAATTTGGTTCAAGTCGCGGGTCATGTGGAAGTGGAAGACTTCGCGATTTTGTCTGGTGGTGTTATGGTTTTGCAATTTGCACGTATTGGACGCAATGCCTTTATCGGCGGGATGAGTGGTGTTGGAAATGATGTATTGCCTTATGCGATTTATGATGGTGTGCGCGCTGTATATCGTACAATCAATCGTGTTGGATTAATGCGTCATGGCTTTTCAAACGAAGATTTACATGCAATTCATTCTGTGTATTCAGCGGTTTTTGGCAGTGATGAAGGAACTGTGTCAGACAGGCTTAATAAAATCCGCAAAGAAGTTAAAAATAATAAATATGCTATGGATGCCATAGATTTTATTGAAAATCGTTCAAAACGCGGTATTGGAACTGCAAAAAATGAAACCCATTAAGCAGAAGATAAAAATTTTTATAATAGCTGGCGAAGTTTCTGGTGATGTCTTGGGTGCCAAGATAATGCGTGAAATGCCAGGTGTGAATTTCGTCGGAATCGGCGGACAAAATATGACAGCCCAAGGATTAAAATCTATTTTTCCCATGGCCGATTTATCTGTTATGGGAATTGTAGAAGTTTTGGCGCGTGCAAAAACATTAACAACCCGCATCAAAGAAACAATAAATGCAATTATATCTGAAAAACCAGATGTTGTTTTAACAATAGATTCTCCTGGGTTTGCAAAATCTGTGGTAAGCGGTGTGCGCAAAACAGGTGTTTTGAAACATACAAAATATTTTCATGTTGTTGCCC
This sequence comes from uncultured Pseudomonadota bacterium, assembly GCA_900321105.1. GTDB lineage: Bacteria > Pseudomonadota > Alphaproteobacteria > Rs-D84 > Rs-D84 > Enterousia. The sequence goes on from OOHL01000003.1 coordinate 159,568, forward strand.
CCCAGGTTTGGGCGTGGCGACCAGGACGCGCAAAAAAATACGCAAAAATATTTGATAAATTATATTCGTTTTTTGATTTTGAAATACCATATTTTACGAAATATGGATTAGAAACAGTTGCTGTTGGTCACCCTATTTCAGATGGTCTTGATGAGTATAAATCTGATAATTCAAAAGAAAAAATAATTACACTTGTTCCAGGCAGTCGTATAAGTGAAGTAAAAAAACTGTTGCCAGTATTTAAAAAAACGGTAGATATGCTGGTTAAGTCAGGATATCGTGATTATAAATTTGTTATACCAACAGTTGAAACGACTGAAGATTATGTTCGAAAACATATTAAAGATTGGCCGGTTAAACCAAGATTAATACCGTCTAATCAGCGTTATCAATTATATGCAAATACCTATATTGCAATTGTGGCCAGCGGTACCGTGTCGGCAGAATTGGCAATAATGCATATTCCAACGATAGTTGTTTACAGGATGAATGCATTGACTGTATTATTGGCGCATATATTGTTGCGTGTTAAATGGGCATCCTTGGTAAACATTTTGATGAATAAAACAATTTATCCTGAATTATTGGGTAAATCTGCGAATCCTTGTGCTGTTGTCGATTGTTTACAACAATTAACATTGCCAAATGTTCGCAAACAAATGATTCAAGAATTAAAGGCTGCTGATAAGAAATGGAACAAATCCGGTAAAAAACCATCTGCTGTGATTGCCAAAGATATATTGGCTTGTATTTAAAATATTATTGATTGCTTTTATGTGTTGGTACCAATTCTTCAACCACTGATATGGCGCTGCCATCTGGATAGGCACATTTGGTTACCTTTTCGCCATTGTTGGCCTCTATTGTTACCATAGACATCGTAGGACATAATTGACCAGATGAAGATACAACTGATTGCTGACACCAGTATTTTGCGGCAATGCTGAAGCGAGGTTGTTGGCAAAGACTTGCTGAACTATCGGTGTTGGTGTCGCATAAAATAGATTCCTTGCATGTAACGTCGTCTTCCAGATCGTATGAATCAGATTGATTAACAGCAGGAATAACAGGTCTGCATGTGGCGGTTGTCCCATTTTTGCTGCGATATCCCCCGTTTTCCCAACAAGAACACATACCCCAAGAATGAGTGTCGACTGTTGAATCATAATTAGCAGGACACATATTTTCTTCTTTATGAAAATGATACCAATATACTAATGTTTGTGGGCCGTTCATGTCTGGGTCTATATAGAATTTACCAGAATTTGTCGAATCTATAAGGCATAAATTACTGGCTTTATAGCCATATTTTGTGGCATTTTTAAACTCTACAAAATATCCGCCCAGTCCACTGCAGTGATTTGACAGGTTGTCTAAAATTTTATAATAAACTTCTGTCGCAACACCATTGGTTCGAATTGAGCGTTCTTTATCTGTTGCGCTTGCGATTGAATACACTGTTGAGTTATCGGTCGTGTATTTGTCAAAACCGCCGAATATATCTGCCAATGTAAATTCTTCGTTGTTGCCACATTCAGATATTTCTGCAATTTGTTTCGCACAAGGTGACACCAGTTCTGGTTCTTGGTTTTCTGTAAGGACGAGGTTTCCATCACCGTCTTTTTTGTAAAGCGAAAACCAATCAAGTGCTTCTCCTGAAGCAAAAAGACCGCTTTGTGGGGAATAAAAATTGTTGTACCCTGTACCCCCAAAAGTATCAAAACATTTTTGTGCAATTGTGCGACAAGAATTCAAAGAATCTGCTTTATCTTTGGAAGCGATATATTCTTGAATAATATTATCAGGAAACATTCCATTGCAAGATTCAATATAATCATTGCACATTTTGGTTGTCAAAGAAATTGCTGTTGGTTTTAATAACAAGCTTGAATCCCCAGTCAAATTAGCCATTGCATTAGCAATAGATGTGCTTTGATTGTCGTAACATTTTGCAACCAAATCAAAACAACTTTGTTTAATTTCTTTGACCTTGGATTTTTGTGCATAGTATATATCTAACAGCGCCCGATCCAAATATTGTTGCCAAACATAATCTGCATCTTCGCTGCATTTATCAAGGGCATCTTTGGCAAATTTCTTTGTCTTGTTTTCAAAAAATTGGACAAACGAAAGATTGTTTTGAATTGTTGATAATTTTTGATCTTTTAAATCGACGTCTGCTTTAAATGTCAATAATGTTTCAAGTTTATAAAAATCTGTCACGCCGGTCAAAGGGGCGCCTGTTGTTACATCAATAAATTGACCTGTGTCCAAACACTTATGGTAATTTGCACCGCAAACTTCTTCGCTTTTTACAGCAGTTTCAACATTAGCCAGACATGTTGCAACATCATCAGAATTATGGTTTCTGCGGTTTTCGACACGTGCCAAATCCAACATGGCACTGCTTTGGTGCGTTGATGCTTTAAGATTTTTCTGTTGTGCGGCTAATGCTGATTCAACTGAATTGCAATCTTGTTCTATCGCCATCAAATATGCATTAACAGCGCGTTGAAGGGATGCTTTGTTACAATCTTCCTGGACTGTGTTTCTGCATTTTGGGTAAACGGCTTTGTACAATGTTGCGCCATTATACGATGCGATAATTTGTCCGGAATCATCCATGCCAAATGCGTTAGACATATCGGAAGATATTGTCACGCTGTTCAGGTCTTTGTATTTGCCACCAACAGTTGTATCGCCACCGCTGATAGAATTCATTATAGCTTGTAATAATTGTTTTGATGCGGATTTGTCTTCGGTCAGTGCATCTTCTCCTTCGGATGCTGTTTTCATTGCCAATGCTTGTTCGCGTGTCATACCGACAACATCCAAATCCTCAGAAAATTCGGTCAGTTTTTCATTTGCTTTCTGATATGTTTTGGCAATGTCCTGAAATTCATAAACCCTGTCATTACAAGAGCATCTTCTGTAATTATCATTCTTTAATTGACAAAACTGATCCATACATGTAAAGAAAGCACTTTTACATTGTTCGTATTCTGTGCCTGTTCTGGTTTCAGTAGCGGCAACCTGGGTTGTAGCGGCTGCGCGTGATGTTACGCTTTTTGTGTTTGTCTTTGTTGTACGTGATGTCGGTGTTCTTGTCGCAATATTTTTTGTGGTTGCAGCGCGTGGTGTTAAAATGGAAACATTTTTTGCGCCACGTGCAGAAACAGTCGTTTTTACAGCATTTCTGGATGTTGTTGATCGTGCAGTTTGGGTGTTTGTTGTTGTGACATTTGTATTTTTGCCACGAGATACCGTATTTCCGGCACGTGTTGCAGATTCCGCATTGCATATGCAGACCGCACAAATCAAGGTAAAATACAGAATTTTCTTCATCTCTTGGTTGATTTTAGCAAATTTATGAAATCCAGAGCAAGTAAAAACACACAAATTTGTATAAAAAATTAACAAAATTTTTTCATTTTTCTTGTTGCAAAACTTAATGATATAGGTTATTATTTGTCGTGCTTTGAACGGGCATATGGCGGAATTGGTAGACGCGCTAGTTTCAGGTACTAGTGGTAGCGATACCTTGGAAGTTCGAGTCTTCTTATGCCCACCATATGAAAAAGAGTTCATGGGGTTGTAGCTCAGTTGGTAGAGCGCTGCGTTCGCAATGCAGAGGTCGTGAGTTCGAATCTCATCAGCTCCACCATGAAATTCAAAGCAAAAGTCCTGGGGATATGGCGGAATGGTAGACGCTGAGGACTTAAAATCCTTTGATCATTGCGATCGTGTGGGTTCAAGTCCCACTATCCCCACCAAAAACTTGATGTCCGCGTGATGCGGATTTTTATTTAAGTTTTGGATGTGTGGCTCAGTTGGTTAGAGCACTACGTTCACATCGTAGGGGTCGGCGGTTCGAGTCCGCCCACATCCACCAAAATAAAAACGGGCGCGTTTTGCGCCCTATTTTTATTTTTGGATTGTTGTCGCTTTTCCTATGATTTGAGACAAAATCTTTTCAGTTTCAGCCAGTTCTGGTAAAAACTTTTGAATTTTTTCTTTTTTCTGTATTGCTGTACGCACCAAGGCCAAACCTTCAAGTTGTTTTGTCGAATTTGGTTCGTTCAGAATTGTAATCATACGTTCATTTGTAATTTTGTTTATCAGATTTATAACAGCTTCTATTTGTGCCTGGGCTGTGATAATATCAGATAAATCTTTCGGACTTTCTATTGCCATAATTTGTTCCTTTTGTGGTTGTGGTTCAACAGCTGTTTGAACAGGTGTTTTTTCTTGTTTTGGTGTATCAACAGGCGCAACAATTTTTTCTTTTTTTGTTCTTACAGGACCATGTGAACTGCAAACAAGTACTGCTTCAGTATGCGCTGTTTTGATTCTTTTACGAGAACGTGTTGCCGATGCAGATTCCGATACAGGACTTTTTGCTGGCACCGTATCTTTCACCGCTTCTTCTTTTGGCTCTGTGTTAGTTTGTAATTCTGTTGTCAATTGTTGTGTGTATCCTGACAAATCATCAACATCGAAATATTTTTCGTGCAAAATCTTGTGCAAGGTTATATCTTCGCCTTTTGCATTTTTGCAATCAGATGCCAACATACGAATTTTCTTGTAATGGTTTTTACTTTTTGTGTTTGTATGTTCTGCATAAACACATGTACAAACAAGAACATGATCTTCTGGCAAATAAGACCATACGATGCGTTTGTTGTCTCTGAACCAACAATCAGAAATGCTTTGAATGACACAGTTAATAAACTCTTTTTTCATATAAGAAGAAATTGTTCTTATACCTGTTTTTGGGTCTATAATTTGCAGATTGTTTGACGAGACCGTATCTGCTATATCTGTATTCACAGAATTTATAGTATCCAAAACAGATTTTATGACAATTGGATCTTTGCCACACATCTTGCAGATGTCTTTCCAAAGCGCCCTTGGAATATATTTTTTTATCTGTAAAATTTCAGCTTTCTTTTTTGTTTTGGGCATTTCTGTCTGTTTTGGTGTTTCTACTACTTTTTTTGTTGTTTTTTGGACTGCCTTTTTCGCAGTTGTTTTTTTAACTGGTTTGTGACTGCCGTATACCAATTTTTCTATAAATTCTGGCAAACATGAACGCAAAATACAAGATGTTGCAGATTGTGTTTCTGGGTCAACACGCAATTGCACCCCGAAAGCCACCATATTTTTGCGGATTTCTTTGGCTAACAAATCTTTTGACACTTTCAAAGATTTAATTTGAGGCTCGTTAAGAATATCTTTGACATTAACAAAATCTTCTGTCTTGACACGTGTTTCTTGTATCGTCGCAACAAGCTCGGACAAAGGTTGTTTTACAATATCTGCAGATGTTGTTTGTGCAACAGGTTGTTTGCCTTGTTTTTGTGCAATCTTTTGTTTTAATGTTTTCAGCAACATAGATGCATCTTGTTTGGTAATACACATAACAATTCTGTTTGTTTCTGGATTTTTAAGTTCTTTGAGGTCAAATTTAGCCATCAATCTGCGAATTTCACGTTCCAGTGTAGAATCCAGCATTTTGATTTTTTGTTTTTTCAAATCGGCTTTCATTATATCGAAAATATCTTTTGCATCACAGAATTCGTCTGTTTTTAACGGTTTTTCTGGCTGTGGTGCGGAAACAGATTCGCTTAACGGTAATTCTGGTAATTCAGATACTTCTTCTTTTACTTCAATCACAACTGGGCCGGTTGCCAAGATTTCTGACAATGTTATTCCTTTTTTGTCACCAACAATTTCCAGCGCAGGAAACTTTTCTTGGAATTTTTTAGCACTGGCAAATTTTTCAATATCAGCCGGGATGTTTGCCAACAAAGAATCAGCAACGATGATTCTTTTTACTGTGCTTGGAATATTAAAGAATACAGATAAATCAGATACTGAATGAGAACAGTCAATTTCTGTAATTCCATCTGGAAAAACAAAGTTTTCGTCAAAAACATTTGTTTTGATTTTTGTTTCTAAATTACGCATTTGCGGATTAGAACGACATATAAAAGGTCCGTCAACATGTTTAGGTAATATGACAAGAACCTTTTGTTTGGAAATATCAAGTCCCCCAATGATGCGGACATTGGTTAAATCTGTGGTTCTGTTGTTTTCAGTCAGAACAACCGGTCCCTGTACAATCAGTGGGTTTTCTGCGTTAAAATCAGCATATGGCAAATCAAACAAGTCAACAAGCATTGATTTGCCGTTAATTTGTGCAGAATATCTGTTTTTCGATGTAGCCCAAGCCATGTTTTTATCCTTTTATTCAATTCTGGGTAAAATATAATACAAAAATATTGTTTTGTCAATAAAAATAATCAAAAAAAATAACCATCTGTATTGATGGTGTATTTTTATCTTAAACCCTTTTTCTTACAGCATGCACTGGCGGCAGCCTTCCAATCGGAATAAGTAGCATTTGTATCACGTAAATCGCGCCATGGTTGCCATGAATTGCAAAGGGATTTTTTATCTTTGCCGGTGCATTTTACATATCGGCGCAATGAACATATTTCTTCTGACGTTTTGCCGGTATTAGTGGTGCATTTGACGATAACATTTTGATTTTTTGCATCGTCTTTGCCGAATTCCTTGGTTGACAAGACCTGATAAGCAGACGCGTTAACAACGACAGAACAAATTGCAATCAAAGAAAACAATATTTTTTTCATATCTTTCCCCTGCTTTCATACATATTATAAATGTTTTCTTAAAAAAACACAACAGGGTTTTTATTCATCATCACTTTCGTCTATATCTTCGTCATCGTCTTCATCATTATCCGATGTTTCTTTGCGCGGTTTATATTTGTTGTTTGGATCTTGTTGTTCAAGTGATGATTGTGTTCTTTCCCAATCTTCTATATCTGGAACCTGGTCGCCGAATTGTTCGGCGGTAGACCATGGAATTTCGTTCATAAATAAATAGAACAATTCGCCGCTAGGATCATCAACATTTGTTTCGTCCAGGCGTATTATCGGGCGAACAACATAAATATCAACATTGCAATTTGCGCCATGTTCGTCTTGGAATTCATCCAATTGATAATAAAATTTAGATGCAAAATCCATGGCCTGTAAATATGCGGCATCATCATTAGATATGTCTGTTGAATCACCGACCCACATTAACCACATACCATAATTTACAACATTTTCTTGACCTTCCAAATCGTCCGCAGACAACAAGCAAAGTGGCTTAAATTCAATACCGTTTGAAAATTCTTTGGATGTTGTTGATGTTTTGTCATACATATCACCCAATATTTGTGCAACCGTAACAAAACCATAAAGTTTACCAAGTTTGCTTTCAAATTGCGCTAATCTTGCACCGTGTTTTAATGTTGCATCGGTCAAATATTGCCCTATTTTTGCAGAACGCGTTGACATACCTGCACGTGCTACCTTGCCGGCTTTGGCAAGGGTTTTTGCGCCATTGTTTGCTGCATGGATGCTTTTTATTGTTGGTATAATCTTTTTTAAATTACGCGTGACAATATTACCAGTTTGTGGACGACGAAAAGCGTTTAATTTTTTATGGTATACCAAGATTTCTTCCAGTTGTTTTGTCGAATCTTGGTATTTTTCTATGCTTTGTAAATCATCCAGTTCTTGTTTAGCCTTGGCATAATCACTTAACAATGGATCCTTTTCCATTTCTGCCAAAGAATTTTGCAATTCTTTGATACGTTTTTGATTTTGTTCATATTGTTCTATGGCTTTGGCTTTTTTTCCTGGGTCCTTGATACGACTGATAGATATCATACTTTTTTGATTGTCTTCCAAAGCTTCTAGTTCTTTTAGCGATTTGTTATATTTTTTTATATCTTCTGAATTTGCCGCTTTTTGTGCCTGTTTCAAAATAGTTTTTTGTTTTTTGATATCGTCAGAAACATCGGTAAGTTCTTTTATTGTTTTTTCTGCTTGTTTTATTTCTTCCTGTATTTTATCTGCATCTAATACTGGTGAGGTCCCTTTTTGGTTTAAGATTTTATTTCGAGCATATTTTTGATCGGTAATTTTTGTTCTTAACTCTTTGGCTTTTGAAGGGTTTTTACCATGTAAGTCTGCGATTTGTTTTTCGTATCTTGCAATATTTTTGTCTATGTCGGCCAAAGCTTTTGTTTGTGCTTGTGTTAATTCTAATGCATTTTCAGTTATTTTTGGGTCTATTCTTCTTATTGCTGTCAATACTTCGTCGGCTTCTTTTTCGTATTTTGCAACATCTTTACCTGTTTTTCTTGCGGTTTCCAGGTTTTTCAGAACTTTTTCATAATCTTTAAGAAGTTCGATTTTTCTTGAAGTGTTTACGTACTTTTCAACACGAGCGAAACGCTTTAATTTATTTACATTTTGAAACAAACGTATGCCAGTTTTTGTTGCACGTAACCCTTTTACATAGCCACTTACAAAAGTTCCACCGCCAGCAGTTGCGACGGTTAAAAGAGCATCAGCGGCGATTTCGGCATACATAACCCATTCCAGATTTGCATCACCTGCGACATAATAATCATTTGTATCGTCGTCTACTTTTACAACTTCATGAACAACTTGGTTAATTGTATCAGTGTCATTTGCCCATGCAGATTTGCTGGTGCAATAATAACCGCGTGGATATATTGAATCAATATGGTCGTTTATATATTCGACGGACAAAGTATTATTTTTACCCGCACCAACAAAATCACGCAGTGAATCGTGTTGCACAACCATAATTGCATACCATGCCGGTTCTGTATTCAGATATTTTGAACCATCCGAAATATCTGTTAAATCCGGGGACGCATTGCCGTTGGGCAAACTGCGTTTGTTTGCCAATATTAATTTTTGTTTTAATACTTTTGGTTGTGTGCTGTAATTGATAGTAAGTGTTCGACCACCTGGAAATTTATATTCAACAGGTGAAAAGATTATTGTCGTATCATCAGCGATAGTTTTTATTTCTGGACAATTTAACAATGCCTTTAACACATCGGCATCACCGGTCATGGTTTCCTTGGCCCATGCGCGAACTTTGGATTCAGGTTCGCTTTCATCAATTTCGTCGGCATGTTGAATCAAAGCATTTGAAAAAATTTGGGCGGCACAATTGGTTGTATTTTCAGCATGTGCCATCGCGAGAATTTCTTCGGTGGTGCGGAAATCCGAAGAATTACTTAAATTCTGTGCCGACACAGGCAACGCAAAACATGATAATAAAACCGATAATAATAATTTTTTTATATGCATTTTTTTCTCATGTTTGCAACGCCACTTTTATAAAACATAAAGCATTATTTTATAAGATTAGTTTCAAAGAAACATTCTTGATTATGATCATAACAGAGTTTGATTTTAAGTTTCCTTTTTACAACAGAAATATTAAAGATACCTAAATCACATCCATACAGAACATTTTGGGATAAATGATTAAGCGCAGCCGAGACTGTACCGGATTGTGACATAGGAAGACTAACTTTTTCGATAGGGTTATCGAAGTAGTATATAGGAGCAGGAGTCTTTCCTTCATGTGCACAAACTTTTTTATTTTCAGGCAAAACACCAGCAGTGTGTAACACTGAATTCAGACCGTCCGATTTAATTGCATCATCACAACGACTAAAACAAAAACCTTTTTCAAATTTCGGAGCAAGAATAGCGATATTTTGTTTATACCAGTCCCACCAACCATCTATACTGTCATCGTAAGACAATTCCATATGAAAACTTATTTCTTTGCATGATTTTTTGTCATCGGATAAAAACCAATCTTTTTCACATCCTGTAATCAAACATTCGCCATTCGCATCAACTTCGCCTGTTGTTGCATGCGGATCCATTTGTTTTGCCGCTGCGTTGCATTCGTATCCAACTTCAACTTCACATTCTGTTTTGTCTGTGGATGGTTTCCATCCGCTTTCGCATTTTTTAATTTTACAGTTCCCTTCTGAATCTATGGATGCGCTTACAACATGTTCAACGCCAGCCAGTGTACAAGGCGTCCCTTCGTTCAAAATACATGCATTGGCTTTTGAATTTGGAACCCAGCCTGCATCACATTGATTAACCTGGCAAACACTGTGATCTGCATTATATTTGGCGCGAACCAGGTGATCAACCTTGCCCTTCAAAGTTTTCGTACAATCATTATAGGCGACACATTCTGGTGAACTGGCATGATTGCCGTCGGCACACCATTCAGATACGCGCTTGAAATCCGGAACCACATATGCGGTTGCATCTTTATATGGTTCATATCCTTCGGTTTTTACGGCAATGCGTTCACTGAAAGACAAATCTTCGAATGTTGTAGGAAACGCATTTGCGGACAGATGTTCACTGCCCGCACCATTTTGTCGTTGTAAACTTTGTAATTCGTCACTTCGCTCTTTTATATCCTGTTGCCATTTGGGTGTGACCTTTTTATACGGATTTTTTATTTCAATACTGTTATTGTTATTATTCAGATTTGGATTTGCCGTTGTCCCGGTTGGAAATGTCACCGCGCGATTCGGCAGGCTGTTCCCATATTGTGTAACATATTGTTCAAATACGTAATCTATGTATCCGGCACACGCTGACACATAATTATTGCCTGGCAAATTAGATAATTGAACCATTACTGTTGGACGGATTTCAGCCAAAGTCGTATTTTTGCAATTGTCGCGTGCCATACACTGAACAGATACCAATGATTGCACAACCTTGAAACAATCTTCGTCATTTAAGTCAGCACCCTGAACATAAACAGGTTGCGGCAAACGTTGATTATATGGCGAACTTGGTGTCCAAAAAGGATTTGTGGAATAATTTTGCACGTTTTGAATTTGACCATAATCAGAAAACAAAGATGAAGCAGCGGTCGCGCTAAGTGCATAAAAACCGCCCATCACAGCCAATAACAAAGATTTTAAAAATCCCTTTTTCATCCTTTCCTGTTCATTAATTATAACAAAAATTGAATTATAATCAAAGACAAAAATCCACCAATCAAAAAGAACGGTGCAAACGGAATATATTTGTCTTTCTTTTTCCAATTCCAAATGTATGCCAAAACGCACGATATTATCATCGCAATTGATAAACCCAGCGTTCCAAACCATATACCACCTGCCCCCAACAACTTTATGTCGCCCATGCCGATTGGTGGGTATTTTTGGTTTGGTTTTATCTTTTCAAATATAAATCCAACAACCAATCCCAAACAGTATCCCATTGCACCACCGATAACAGAATCTGAAATTGTCACCGGCCATGGAAAAAATGTGGTGGTTAACAATCCCGCAAAAAGAAACGGGAATAAATACACGTCTGGGATAATTCTGCGCCGAAAATCAGCGGTTGCCATACGATATGCACAAAAAATTGCACCAATCAAAACAAATGAAAAAAATATATAATAAATCATGTTTTCTCTCTTGCCTTTCGATTCGTTTTTATGATACAATTATATCAGATATAAAAACAAGGGATTTTTTAAGATGGCTACAGGTTGGGACAGCAATATGCTGAAAAAATTAAAAGCGTTGGTTGGCAAGGGCTTGTCAACTGCGGAAATGGGTAAAAAATTGGGTATGTCTAAAAATGCGGTTGTTGGCAAATTAAACCGTTTGGGTTGGAATGCCAAGGCAACAGAGGCAACACCAAAAAAATCATCAAAATCAGAACCTGCTAAAAAAAGTGCAACAAAAAAGGCTGATACAAAAACAGTCTCTAAAAAGCCTGTTAAAAAAGTGGCCCCTGTAAAACCGGCTGCAAAAAAAGCAGTGGCAAAGAAACCAGTCAAGGCAACAAAGGTTGCACCAAAAACCGCTAAGCCTGCTAAATCTGAGCCAAAGGCTGTTGTCAAAGAAACTAAAAAAGCCTCAAATGCCGAAGAAGCAGCAAAACCGGTCGTAAAAACTGCATCAAAGAAAACTAAAAAAGATTTGGCTTTGCATGAATTGTTAATTCAACATGCGTTGCAAATGGCGAGTTTAAAAACAAATCAATGCAGATGGCCAATCGGTGATCCAGATTCTGACAATTTCCATTTCTGTGGCGAACCTGTCTTTACTGGCAAGCCGTATTGTTATGAACATTGTCGTCAGGCCTATCAGTTTGCTGCGCCAAAAAAGAAATAAAAATTACGGGGGAACAACACCATGATCGGAGAGAGAGAAAGCAATCAAACAAATTATGGCAAATTGATTATGCGTGCCTTTGATATTAATGGAAATAATATCAATGCGTTCTATGATGCCGGCGATAACTTGATTTTTGTTCTTGATAATACAGTCAATGCGCAAAAACCAAATGTTTTATTGGTGATAAACCCTGATGGCAATAAAAAATGGGATGAAATTTTATCGTCAGATTACAATGTTGATTTGGAAACAATTCGTCCAAAGGTCGATAATAAATATCAAAAACTGGATATTGAATATTCCGGGTTAAATGTTTATGAAAATTTGATAACCGCGTATAATGCCGGGGATTCTTTGGATGATTATTTAAATGATTTGGCAATATTGCGTGATTCTGCTGCGCGTCACAGTGCGATGATGCGTCTTAATATGGCAAATGAAATAATTGCAAAAACAAATGCCACAATTGTTAAAACCAAAGAATCTATTGTTCAATTGGAAGCGCGCATAAAAACTTTGCGTTCTAAATTAAGTGCTGCCAAGAAAGAAATTGGCAAGGTAAACACAAAACAATCTGCATCTAAAATTCTGAAACTGGAATCACAGATAGAAGCAGCCCAAGAAAAATTAAAGCGCGCAAAAAAGCGTCTGGAATCTGCACACAAAAGATTGGAATCTGCAACTGTGGATGCCGAATTGGCAAGTGATTTGTTAAATCAACCATCGACAGAAATTAAACAAACGCCAAAAAACAAACCAATTGCGGTTGCGCCTGAATATCCAGTGCAAACTGTGCCGGCGTTTGATGAAGAAGTCGAAGACGATGATGATGACGAAGATATCGAAGAAATTGACACAAGTTCTATTAAACCTTTGTTTAATGAAGATCCACAAATACTAAATGATGATATTGCTTTTAAGCCGATATCTTTCAATGCGCCAACATTTGATGAAGTTGAAGAAACTGTTAACGAAGCACCGGCATTGAATCAAGAGATGTTTGTCCAACACAATGAATCTGAAAACAAGCCTGTCTTGGAATCTTTGGCACCGGTTGAGCCAGTATTTGCGCCAGAACCCGTGATGGAAGAAAAAACAGAAATTATCGAAGAAAAACCAGTCTTGGAAACGATGAAACCAGTGGAAGAAGTACCTGAAACAATTGTTCAACCTGCCCCTGTTGCACCAATGGCTCCGATTGTTAATAATTTCCAAGCACCAATTGAAACAAAGTCTGAAAATTCAAAACCAGGATTTATATATTATGTCCTGTTGTTCGTTTTGATTTTATTGTCTGTGTTCACTTTGTGGTTGTATCAAAAGAATATGTCAACGGATGTGTCCCCTGTTTTGACGGCAAAGACATCAGAATCACCGGTTGTTGAATCAAAGCCTGTTGAATCAAAGCCTGTTGAAACCGAGCCTGTTGCAGTTGTTGAAGAAGAAACATCTGTATTCTTGGATGAAGAACCTGTTGTGGCGGAACCTGTATCTGTTGAACCTGTTGCGGAACCAGTTGTTGAAAAAGAAATTGAAGAAGAAGCCGATGAAGAACCAATCGCAGAACCAGAACCGGTTATCGAACCAGAGCCTGTCATTGAAGAAGCGCCGGTTGTTATGGATGTTGTTCCTGCACAATTAAATACATCTGGAATTGACGTGGAAGATAACGCGCTTGCATCCGAAGAAGAAATCTTGGCTCAAAAACCAATTTATGAACCGGGATCCAGATATGATGAAATGTTTGTTGATGAACAAAATGTAATATATTACGATGATGGCGATGAATTATTTGATGCCGAAGAAGCCGAATATAAAAACGAAACCTATTAAAAAAATCCGTCATTATGACGGATTTTTATTTGTTTCAATTTTTTATTTTTCAATTACAACAACCGCGGCAGAATAATCATCCTGGTCCGTTATGGACAAGAGTATATTTGCATTTGCACCCGCCAATTCTTTCAATGCTGTTTTTGCGCCACCTGCGATAACTAATTCAGGACGACCGTTGTCATCGTGTGATACGGATATGTCAGAAAAAGCAATATCGTCACCAAATCCTGTGCCTAATGCTTTTAATGCGGCTTCGCGTGCAGCCCAGAAATTAGCCAGGTGTTTTTCACTGCGTGCGTTGTCGTTATCGGCATATTCCAATTCTTTTTTTGTGAAGATGCGTTGTTTTTTAAAGGCAGACCAGTCCAAGAATCTGTCGCTTTCAACCAAGTCAATTCCAATTCCGACTATCATTTAATCCTTCCTTTGGTTATGAATCTTTATGCGCATACTAATAATATTTAATAATCGGTGCAAGCAAAAAATGCATAATATATTTTTTAATTAAAAAAATGCAATTTTATGTTTTGAAAAAAGTTGATTTTTTATCGTGCTGTGATAAAATTCTTGTGAATTAAAGATAACTAAAAATCAAAGGAGAATGTGTCATGTTCGATACAAAAAAATTAAAAACATTCTCTTGGGTTAATGTTGGTAACCCAGATCACGAAGATTTTGAACGTTTGTTAACCGAATATAAAATCGATGAAGATACTATATCGGACATTTTGGATCCTGATGAACAACCACGTCTTGAATTGGAAGACGATTACAAGGTTATAATTGTGCGTTTCCCTATTGCTAACCGCGAAATGGATACCACATGGCACACCGAACCTTTGTCTATAATTTATTCAAATAAACACGTTATTACGGTTTGTCGTAAAAGATGCGATTTGTTGGATAAAATCAAAGACGATGAAATGAACACGCGTGAAACATTTATATTGAATATAATTTATTATATTGCTGAATCTTATCTGCGCGCATTAAAAGAATTAAATAAAAAGGTCGTTAATTCCAAAAAAACATTACAAGAAAACATCCGCAAACAAGAACTGATGCAGTTATTGGAAGTTGAAAATGCTTATACATTATACATGGCTTCTCTTAAAGGCAATATTGCGGTCATGGATAAAATTGATAAATTGCGTGGATTTGTCAAAGACGAAGATAACCAAGAATTATCCGAAGATGCTCGCATTGAATTCAATCAGGCTATCGAAGTCGTGACCAGTTACAGCAAGATGTTGAAATCAATCAAAGAAACATTTGAAAGCGTTATTAACATCGATTCAAACACTTACATTAACCGTTTGACAATCTGGAATATCGTTTTAATGGTGCCAAGTGTGGTTGTTGGATATTATGGTATGAATATGGAATTGCCATACGTGCATCATTCCCATCTGGCATTGGTGATATTTATTTCTATTATGGTATTACTGACTGGATATGGTTTATATACAATCGCCCGCCGAAGAGTGTTTTAAAAAAACGCCTAAATGGCGTTTTTTTATTTCATCTTTTCCAATATATAATTGAAATTTGTGTCTATATCGTCGCTTGGTAAATGCACATCGATAAATTGTACCCGGTTTTCATTTTTTAATAATTCGATCGCCGGCATAGTAATTGTTTTAAAAGATTCAATGCGCTTATGAACTGCGTTTTCATCGGCGTCGTCGGCACGATTGCCGCCTTCGGCGATGCGCTTTTTTATATGTGCAATCATTTTTTCTTCGGATATATTCAAGAATACAACCTTGATTTCAAATTTATCAGAAAAATTATCAATTAACCATTTTGCCTGGCCGATGGTTCGTGGATATCCGTCCAAAATAATATTTTTATTGGTTGTAATATATTCAGATATTATAGGAAATAATTCTTCGTCTTTGGCTAATTCGCCACCCATAATTTTTTTGCGTAATTCACTTGTTTCTGGTAATTGTCGCAATATAGCGCCCATTTCTATATAATTATAATCATTTTTTTCTAGTAATTTATGTGCAAAGGTCCCCTTGCCTGAACCCTGGCCGCCCATAAAAACAAGCATTATTGGTTTCATTTAAATTCCTTTTATTACGGTGAATATTATATTGCTTTTATATTATAAAAATCAAATAAAAAGTCCCGACAAAATCGGGACTTTTTCATAATAATTTAATAACAAATTATTTTTTGCTGTTTTCAATCGCAGCACCCAAAATGTCACCCAAAACAGAGCCAGAATCTGCTTCGTTTGCAAATTCTTTAACGGCTTGTTTTTCCAGTGTCACTTGTAATGCACGAACAGACAATTTTACATTGTTGCCATCAACAGAAACAACAGATGCTTCTACTGAATCACCAACATTGTATTTAGATGTGTCTTGTTCTGCTTTTTCACGGGACAAATCTGTTTTGCGGATTGTTCCACGGACATCGCCAGGTAACGCCAAGATTAATTCATCTGGTGTGATTTCAGAAACTGTTCCACATACGACGGCACCTTTCTTGATAGTTGTGCTGTTATTTTCAGCGCCTTCTGTCAATTGTTTGATGCCCAATGTGATACGTTCTTTTTCTGGGTTGATGTCCAAGATTTTTGCTGTGACTTCTTGACCACGGACAAATTTTTTCAATTCTTCTTCGTCTAATTTGTTCCAAGACAAATCAGAGATGTGAATCATACCGTCCAAATCAGGTGTCAATGCGACAAACAAACCGAATTCGGTTGTGTTTTTGATTGGGCCAGTGATGACATCACCAACTTTGTGGTTTTCAGCAAATTCTTTCCATGGATTTGGTTGCAATTGTTTATAGCCCAAAGAAATACGACGTTTGTCTTGGTCTATGCCCAAAACAACAACATTGATTTCTTGGCCATTTTGCAAAACTTTGCTTGGGTGAATATTTTTGTTTGTCCACGATAATTCAGACATATGGACCAAACCTTCGATATTGTTGCCCAAATCAATAAATGCACCATAATCTGTTAACGAAGAAACTTTTCCAGTCACTGTATCGCCAACATTGAACGCTTTGGAAGCTGTTTCCCAAGGGTCTTCTTCCAATTGTTTTGCACCCAATGAAATACGATGGGATTCTGGGTCAAATTGAATAACTTTGACTTTGATTTTTTCGCCAACATGAACCAATTCACGTGGATGATTGATACGTTTCCAAGACAAATCTGTGACGTGTAACAAACCGTCAATACCACCCAAATCTACGAATACACCGTAATCTGTGATGTTTTTAACTGTACCTTCGACAACTGCACCCAAAGAAATGTTTTTCATTGCTTCGGCTTGTTGTGCTGCGATAGTGTCAGCCTGGATAGCGCGACGTGATACAATTGCGTTTGTACGCAAAGCATCCATTTTTAAAACACGGAATTTGTCTTTCAAACCGATTAAAGATTTTGCATCGCGTACTGGTTTGTGATCGACTTGTGAAGATGGCATAAATGCAAATACACCATTGATGTCGACAGTATAACCACCACGAACAACATCGATAATAGTTCCTTCTGGATCGATACCTTCGGCAACGGTCTTTTCCAAATCTTTCCATGCTTTTTCAGCACGTGCTTTTGTATAAGACAACACAGCTGTTCCTTCGCGGGATTCGTATCTTTCAACGAAAACGTCAATAATATCACCAACGGATGGAACAGATGCACCGAATTCTTTTAATGGAATACGACCTTCTGATTTCAAACCAACATCAACCATAGCAAAATCGCCACGGATGTCTTTAACTGTACCTTTTGTTGCATAACCCTGCAAAGTTTCTTGTGTGCCATAGTTTTTATCAAACATCTGGACGAAATCTTCGCCGGATAATGGATTACCGCGAAAATCAGACACATTATATAGATAAAATTTCAGAAAATCAAGGGAAATCAAATAAAAAACCGCCCTGTTTCGGGCGGTGTGTTTATCGTGTATATGCTTGTAATGATCTGGACAAATTCTCTTGGATTATTTCATTTACAATTTTAAATTGTTCTTTTGTGTTTATAGATGGAACATCATATGTGTTCGGCTTTTTTAATATACGTTTAATTGATTTTGATTTGGCAATACGTTCTGGTTTTTGTTTTGTATTTAGCGATTGTAAATACATATTATGCTTCATTTGTTTTTGTGCGTTTCTTTTTGCTTTATATGTTTGTAAAACGATGTCTTGTTGATTGTGTTCTTTCATATATTCATCAAAAATAGCAGTATGCTTTTGTGATACGGCATACGGAAATGTAATTTTTGATATTTGTTCGAATATATCGTGTAATTCTTTAACCGCGTTTAGTTGTTCGCTGCTTACACGATACGAAGAATCGTATATATGTGGCGTTTCAAATATTTTCAGCCCACCGATATCCATATCTGGTATTGGTTCGTGATAAACAACAGGTATTAATGTTCTTGCGCGTGTCAACAGATGTTCAATATCGCTTTTCTGGGATTTTTTAATGGCAATTTGCATATCGTTTTCATAATTATTTAAAACATAAGTATTTGTATACTTATTTATGGTGAATAATTGACGATATTTGCGTGGTAATTTTTTATAGTCCGCGATAGAGATTTTTTGTCTGTCTGATTTATGTTCAAACTGTTCTTTTGAAAGGTAATAACTATCAAAAGGCGCATTTGTATATTTCATATACATATCAAACAAGGCTTTATATATAATCCCATGCCAAAGAACCATTGTTTGGGGATTTTGTTGTGTGTATTCTGTATGACGAAATATTTGTTCGGTAAAAGGTTGTTTTAAAAATGATTTTGTAAAAACGTTGCTTCCATCCAAAAAAACGGTGCGCGGTTTTTTGGTTTTTGAAAAATAATGAACCATATCATGATAAATTGTATAAGGTTTGATTTCTGCAAGTTTTTTTGCATTATTGCGTTCCTTAACGAACCAAATAATTTTTGACATGTTTAACTCTTTATATTATACGGTGGTATTATAGACAAAATATAATAACAGTCAATGATTTTGTTAAAAATCCGCCAAGATTTGGCGGATTCGTTTGTTTTGTTCGTAAATTAATTATCAACGAACGGATGCTTGTTTAAACAATTCTTCGGCGGGAACCGATTTTTCTTTTTGTTTAACATGTGTCAACATTGCATCCAAAGCCTTTCTTTCAAAAACCATACCGCGCAACATTGCAACAGCATTTTGGTTTTTGTTATAAAATTCAAAGATCTGTTTTGGATCAGGATAACGGGATGCTTCCGCCCAGATAGCCTGTTGTAAATCATCGCGTGTCACTTCGACTTTGTTTTGGGTACCCCATTCTGCCAAGATAAGACCCAATTTAACGCGACGTTCTGCATCTTTCTTTTCTTTCTTTTCATCCCATTTGTGATCGTGACCGTGTTCGGCATTGTGATGGTCGTGTTCTTGTTTTGCCATTTCCAATTCTTGTGAAACCAAAGTTTCTGGCAAATCAAGTTTAACTTTGTCAGCCAAAACATCTAACAATTCGTTACGCATTTCTTGTTGCGCGGCAGATGCATATTGATCTGTTATGATATTGCGAATATGTTCTTTTAATTTTTCTACGGATTCTTGACCAACTTCTTTTGCCAATTCATCGTTCATTTCTGGCAAAATGTGTTTGCGAACTTCATGAACTTTTACTTCAAAACGGGCTTTTTTACCGGCCAAGTTTTCCGCATGATATTCTTTTGGGAATGTGACATTTACATCGAATTCATCACCTGCTTTGTGACCAATAACTTGATCTTCAAAGCCTGGAATAAACGAACCAGAACCCAAAATCAAATGATGTTTTTCGGCTGCGCCACCTTCAAAGGCTTCTTTGCCTATAAATCCTTTGAAATCAATAACCGCTACATCACCATCGGCTGCTTTGTATTTTTCGTCTTGTTTTTCGGCAACACTGCGTGATTTGCGAATATTTTGCAATGCAGTATCAACTTCTTTTTCGTCCAATTTTGCAACTTTCTTGGTTAATGTGATTTTGTCCAAATCAATCGCTGGCAATGTTGGCAAAATATCAAATTCCAAAGAATATTCGACATCTTTGCCGATTTCAAAGCCGTCCATATCAACTTTTGGTTGTGCGGCCAGACGGATTTTCTTTTCTTCTAAATACTTTTGCAAGTCATTGTTCAAAGCTTTATCAATGGCTTCGCCCCATGCGGATGCGTTATATTTTTGACGCAAAACAGACAATGGAATATGGCCTGTTCTGAATCCTGGCATCTTGGCAGTTTTGCCAAATTCGGTTAAAACTTCATCAGCGACTTTTTGTAATTCATCGGCAGAAATTTTGCCAGATACAGAATAATGTAAATCTTTATTTTTTTCTTTTGTAAACATAATATATCCTTTGGATGTTAAACTGTGGCTGATTATACATATATTTTTAGAAGATTTCAACTAAAAATACCTTGACAATGTGCATATATTAGAAGATTATTTCTGTATAAAATACAGAGGTAAAAAATGGCAAACAAAAAATCAGATACAAGAAAGTTTTTGGAAACATCATGGATAATGTTTAAATATGATATGCTGCCGTGGATTGTTGGGGCGGGATTATTTGCATTGTTTATTGTCGAATTACAAGATTTAAAAGAAAAAAACGTTTTCGATAAGTCAAAAATTGAATGGTTTTTTAAAACAAATACAGAACACCAAAAATAAATAATTTTTCATAAATATAAAAAACCGCCGATTTGGCGGTTTTTGTTTTGCAATTCGCAAATCGTGAATTAACGTTTGCTGAACTGAGTTGAACGACGTGCCTTGTGGAAACCATAGTGTTTACGTTCAACAACACGGCTGTCGCGTGTAAGAAATCCAGCAACTTTCAATGCTTTGCGCAAATCTGGTTCTGCTTTTTCCAATGCTTTGGAAATACCGTGTTTAACAGCGCCAGCCTGACCGGATAAACCACCGCCGATAACTTTCGCAACAACATCATATGCGCCGTCGCGTTTTGTTACATCAAATGGTTGTACCAAAATCATTTGCAACACTGGGCGTTTGAAATATTCTTTCATTGCAACGCCATTAACAGTGATATTGCCCTTGCCTGGCATCAAATATACGCGTGCAATTGAATCTTTTCTTTTGCCTGTTGCATAAATTGCACCAGATAATTTTGCAGATGCAACTGGTGCTGCTTTTGCAGCAGTTGTTTTTGTTGCAGTTTTAACAGCTGCCTTTGGTGCAGCGGCTTTTTTTGCAGGGGTTGCTTTTTTTGCTGTTTCTTTCTTAGCAGCTGTTTTTGTTGCTGCTGTTTTCTTTGTTTCTGCCATTATTCACCCCTTTTGTTTTTACGGTTCAAACTTGCAAAATCGATAACGATCGGATTTTGTGCAGCGTGTTTGTGTTCTGCGCCTGCATAAACATGCAATTTAGTTAAACGTTTGTTTGCCAATGCAACAGCGGTACGACGACCCATCATGCGTTTAACAGCATTTGTAACCAATTTTTCAGGTTTTTCAGAACGCATTTGACCCAATGTTCTTTCCTTGGTGCTGCCTGTCCAAAGTGAATGCCAAAAGAATTTTGTTTTTTCGTCTTTGTGGCCAGATAATGCAACCTTGTCAGCGTTGATAATGATAACATGATCACCGCAATCCATATTTGGTGTCCATGTTGGTTTGTTTTTGCCACGCAGGATATTTGCAGTATATGCCGCCAAACGTCCCAATGTGCAATTTGTTGCGTCAATCAGATACCATTTGGCTTCCAATTCGCATTTTTTCAATGATTTTGTTTGTGCCATTGTTTTTACCTTTTAGTGTTAGTTTAAAATAGCGGGTATATTATGTCCCTAACCCGCATAAAAGTCAAGAAAAATCTATATGGTATTATATTACCGTGTGTTTTGTTGTTTTGCAAGATTTTGTTTGATTTCTTTATAGTGTTCAATATCATGTTTAATTTCGCCAAACATAAATTGTTTCTTTTCTTTTATTTGTCGTATAATCTTTTGTCTGTTGTGTCCATATCTTATAAGGTTAGATGAATATACGAATAAAAATTGATTGCTTAAAACACTAATCATTTCTTGTGCCAATGTAAGAGAACCGCGTTGTTTATAAAAGAAAACGGCTTTTCCCAACAGTTGTTTTAAAATATCGTAAAGATGTTCTGCCCATTCTGTTGGTATTTCTATTTCTTTTCTTTTGTAATATTTTAAATCTTGGTCGTATTTGTAAGCAAATGTCATGAAGATATTTTGCAATATGCGAACGTCTTCTTTTTTTATTCCTTGTTTGTTTTTAGTTACCAAACCATGGTATTTTTTGAAATGGCGATTGTTTCCGTTTTTATCAAACACGCCGTTGAATAATTTTATAGGCTTATGGCGTTTTAATATTGCAGATTCTTTTCTTTTTCTTATGAAATCATAAAAATAAAAACTGCCTTTTTCTTCATCATATTGTATTAAAGGTTTAACGTTTAAATAATCCCAAAGTTCTTCGGATATAAAATAATAGCATTTTATTATGTTTTCATAAGTGCCGTAAGTCTCAGGATTGTTAACAACATTACTAATAAACCTAGCATTTGCTATAAAATGACTAAAAGGGATTTGTTTAAATAATTCAATATGTTTATATGCGTATCTGTACAATTTACCCTCTTTTGGTTATCGTTGCAGTTCCCCGAACATTAACAGTTTATGTTGTTTAACATATTCAACACCATAAGGAGTATGTTGATTATCCTTGATAATATCATGGTTTACCATAACATTAGCCATTTCTTGTGCTAAAATAATAGAACCCGCTTGTTCGTAATGAAAATCTGCTTTGTCACATAAAGCTTTCAAGGAATTATAAAGTTGGTCTAATTCTTCGTTGTTGATACAATATCTGCGTTCATTGGTAAATATATCGCGTCTGAAATGTCGACCTTTAAAGCATAAAGAATAAAATCTAAAGTCTTCAATCAAAGAATATATTTTTTTATTTTTGTCTTTTGGTGTTGGTACCAGTCCGTAACGTCTGCCATTTTTAGGAGTACGATTATAATAAATATCAAGAACGCCATTATATAATTTTGCATCTTTGAATTCATGGTTTACAAAAATATGTTCTCCTGTTGCAGGATCATGACAATCATATTTATCATATGGTGTATTA
The DNA here is from genome assembly GCA_900321105.1 of uncultured Pseudomonadota bacterium. GTDB lineage: Bacteria > Pseudomonadota > Alphaproteobacteria > Rs-D84 > Rs-D84 > Enterousia. Next base: position 182,626 of record OOHL01000003.1, read on the forward strand.
TTTCGTCTAACTATAAATCGGCTTGAATCTACATCATCCATCATTTCTTCTGCTATGTAATAGTATGCCAGTACAATATCATCAAAAGTAATATCTTGGATTTTTTTCTTTTTAAACCCGTCAAAGAACAGCTTTGTCATTCCAAAGTTCCCGCATGGAATTTGCTTAAACAGTTCAATATGTTTGTTCATGTTCTACATCTCGTCTGGTATCTTTAATCCCATTAAATCAATTGCTGTTGCCAGTGTGTCAAACGCTAATTTTGCGATATATAAACGCCCTGCTTTTATATTCTCTGGAATATCATCACGCAAAATAGGACAATTATGATAGAAATTATTGGTTAATTGGCACAAATCATAAGCATAATTTGCAATCATATCGGTCGCGCGATTTTCGTATGCAGATAATATTGTTCTTTCGAAATCCATAATTTCAATCAACAAATTGCGTTCTTCGGTGGATAATTCAAACTGTTCTGGTTTTGAAATTTGTGCACCTGCGCGTTTCAATACAGAATTTAAACGAACCGCTGTGTATAAAATATATGGCCCGGTTTTACCTTCAAAACTGGTGATTGAAGACGGATCAAATATGTAATCAGATTTAACATCGTGCAGTAAATCGTTGAATTTAACCGCTGCCAAAGCGATAGTTTTTATCGTTTCTGAATCCAGTTTTTTACCGGATTCTGCGACGCGTGCTGAAACGGCCTCGTTTGCGATATCGATTATGTCATCTAATCCTGCGGCGTTGCCGTCACGTGTTTTAAATGGCTTTCCGTCTTTGCCGTTTATTGTTCCATATCCAATATGTTCAAATTTATCATACGGATATATGCCCGCCATATCTGCGGCACGAAATAATTGTTCAAAGTGCAAAGATTGGCGCAAATCTGTGAAATAAATAATTGTGTCAGGATTGTCTTTTAATTTGCGACAATAAACAGCCGCCAAATCCGTAGAATCATATGTGTCTGCACCACGCGAATCACGCCACATATATGGTGGAATTGGTGCATTATCGGTGTCGCGTTTAACATTGATTATTTGTGCGCCATCATCTTCAACAATCATATTTTTTTCACGCAAAATCTTTTCGACAGGTTCCAAATATTTTGCCGCATTTCTTTCGCCCAAATCGTAATCAAATGGCAAAATATTCAATCTTTTCACAGTGTTATTCATCGTACGCAAAGATATTGCCAAGAACTTTTCATATAATGCGAAATAACCAGGGTGTCCAGCCTGAAATTTAGCCTTGATTTCTTGAGCTCTGGCCTGAAAGACAGAGTCTGTTTTAGACAAAGCTGACGCTTGTGGATAATAATTATTTAATTCTTTTTCATCTATTTCATAATCAACGGGCTTTGATGGGTCAAAATCATTTTGGAAATATGGTAATTCTGGATGCAGGCGTTCAATCCATGCAATAATCAATCCCATTGGTTTTCCCCAATCACCAATATGATTCCAAGAAAATGTTTTATGTCCTAAAAATTTAGTAATACGATTAAAAGTGTCGCCAACGATAGATGTGCGCAAATGTCCGATATGTAAAGATTTTGCAACATTATATGCACCGTAATCCATATCAATAGTCAAAGGTTTTTCGGAAACCATTTGTTTTGGTGCAGTCGCATTTTGTAAAATAAAATCGTCTTTGATTTTAATGTTTATGAAGCCTGGACCCGCAATTGAAACATCGGCAACAAAATCAAGTTCTTTTAATAATGGTAAATATTCGTTTGCTAACTCACGTGGGTTTTTACCGGCGTTTTTTGCACCGACCATGGCGGCGTTAGTAGAAAAATCGCCAAAATCACGATTTTTTGGCACGTCTAATTTTGCTTCAAATCCTAATTTGTTATTTATCGCTTCTGATACATATTTATATAAATTCATAATCAATCCGTTATTTATAAAGGTAATACAACACGAACTTTTAATCCGCCTAAATCACTGTTTTCAAGGAATATTTGACCGCCATGGTTTTCAATTGCTGTCTTTGCAATTGACAATCCCAGACCTGTGCCGCCGGTAGATTCGCTGCGCGATTCATCCAAACGAACAAAAGGTTGTAAGGCTTTTTCTTTTTTATCATCTGGGATACCAATACCGTCATCTTCTATTGTGACAACAACAAAATCTTCAGTATCTGTTTCGGTGATTTTTAATGTCTTTTTTGTGAAACGTGCTGCATTTTCAATTATATTCGTAAATGCACTGGTCAAGGCATTTGGACGTGCATAAAATTGAACCGGGTTTTCTGGAAAGTCCAGAATAATATTTTTCTTTGGTGCAGCATCACGCGCAATACGTGTTAACATCGCAGGCAATTCAACCGCTTGTTCAATTTCTGGCATTTCACCACGAGCAAAAGCTAAATATCCGTTAACCATTTCACTCATACGATCAATGTCGCGTAATAAATCTTCTTTTTGTGCGGAATTCGTTTCTACAGCCAATCTCATCCGTGTAAGTGGTGTTTTCAAATCGTGTCCAACCGCATTTAACATGTCGGTTCTCGTTTTGTTATAACGATTAAGGCGTTCTTTCATGGTAATCATAGCGGCAGCAGCTTCGCGGATTTCTGATGAACCGCTTGGTTGAAATCCAGGAACATCCATCCCACGTCCAAATTTATTGGCGGCTTTTGCAATACGGCGTATGCTGCGCGTATGGAATATAACGAATGGGGTTGCCAATATGGAAACAATTAAAATTGCCGCAACAACCCATAACAGAAAGACTTCTGCACTGGTTGAATAGATACGGTGCATACTGGTTGCAAAGGTAGCAATTTTTTCGTCTTTCATTGGAATGTCTATGAATAGCAAGCGTTTTCCGCGTTCAATATATATGTTTGCAGGCTGTTTCAAATTTGTTTGCAAATATTTTGCCAGTGGCCCTGCTTCCATGGATTCGTTATCGTTTTTTGCGGGTCTGTTTAATTTATCATGCAAAGAAACATTTATACCAATGTCATGCGCCAACATCTTTACTGCATCATTGTCGCCGGCGTCCATAAAATGCACCATGGTTGTCACTTCGCCAGCCAAAGTACGTGCCAATGTTTCGTGGACTTTTTTCCAGTGGTTTCCAAAAAACGAATTTGCAACAATTAATAATGCCAACATTAACGGCACTAATACCATCAGTATTGTGCGCCCCAGAAAGCTGCGTGGAATCAGTCTCATCTTTGCGTCCTTTTAATTATTGTTCTTTATTATTTTATAACCCACACCACGAACGGTTATAATATCTATATCTGATAATACACCATTTATTTTATTGCGCAAGCGTTTTGCGACCATTGGTGTGGCAGCAACGATGTTACCAATCGGGCTTGTCAAATTTTGCAACAATTTCTTTTCTTCGCTGGATAATGATAATATTTTGTTTTGACCATCTTGTTTTATAAAAAATTCGTCGTCCACAAAAATCAGACCAAACGAACCAGAAGTCTTGTTAGGTGTTTTTGGTGCAGATTTTATAAGATTATTCAATCTTAGTATCAATTCTTGTAATTGGAACGGTTTGGACATGTAATCATTTGCACCCCCAGACAATCCGTCAATAGTGTTTTCGGAACCAGACATTGCAGTTAACATAATTACTGGTGTGTTATTCCCGTTTAACCGCATTTGTTTGAGAAATGTTAACCCATCCATGCCGCCCATCATACGGTCCAACACAATAGCATCAACGGATATTTTTGACAGAATTTGTGTGGCAAATTCTGCTGATTCTGCGGTAATAATATCAAAGCCAGCATTGCGCAATCCGGCGGCTAAACTGGTTCTTAATATTTTATCATCGTCAATAACAAGTATATTCTTGGTCATCTGCAAAAAATCGTATTTATGTTTATTATGACAAGCATCAGACCAATAAAATTATTTATTTGTCTAATGCTTCAACAGCATATTCCCCTGGTTGTATGCCATGTCCTGGGTTGTCAAGGTTTTCGCCATTTTTATATGTTGATGCGCGGAATTTTGCACCATTTGTTGTAAATTCTGTTTTAAACACCAAATATCCGTTTGCGCCACCAGATGCAGGTCCTTGCATGCCAATCGAATAATAAGCACCTATTAAACCATAATCTAAATCGATATAATCAACACTTAACAACAATGATATATTAGACATACCGTCGCTGGTTAAATTGCAAGAAAATTCGCGATTTGTCAATGTGGCCTGGGAATTGTTTGGTACGGATATATCCATAATTGTTGGTTCGCAATTACGTTGTATCCCGTTTACCAAGAATTCATAAGTCATAGTTGTTGTCGCACGCGACAAGCCTGTGGATAAATTAACCTGAGAAATTGTGGCCTTTGGTATTTTTATCAGCGCATTTGCAATACCAGAACGAACCGGGAATGAGATACCGGATTGCAAGCAGCTGCGCGAGAAAGGATCTGCTTCGCAAATATATAAACGTGAATGTGCGTTTGTCATAAACATATTTGCCAAGCTGTTAAACAAGAAAGTACGCGTAATACGATTGTTCAAACGTGTACAATTAAAGTCACGACAGATAACAGTTGGTCTTTCCGTGAATTGAACGCCCGGATGTGAATCATATTCTTCACTGCGTGTTTGATAAATAACTTCGTCATAATCTACGCTGTCGTCCATGTCCATAAATTCTGTTTCTGGAATAAAATTAGGATCATCAGGATATGCATAATATGATTGTACAGGAACTTCGGTGTACACTGTCTGGAATTCTTCGACAGTATAATTATCATACATGTCATAGTTATCATAATATTGCGCGGCACAGACATTACCTGTTATCGCGGTTAAAATAGTTGATAATAAAGCAAATTTTTTCATCGCCTTAGCCTTTCTCTCGTATACTTCTTATGAAATGATAGAATATTTTAATGGTCTATGTCAAAACAAAAATATTTTTATTGAAAATAATGAACAAATTGTTTTATAAATGTGGTATAATGTGAAAAGAAAAAAGACAAGGTGAAGAAATGGTAGATGTTATTATTACCGGTGAAGCAGGCAAATTACATGCTGTATATCATAAATCAGAACTGGAAGCGGCGCCTTTGGCGGTTGTATTGTCGGGCAGTCCGCGCCAGAAATATCATATGAACGACCGTGTGTCCTATGCGATGTTTCGTGCGTTTATGGATATCGGTTTTTCAGTTGTTCGTTTTAATTACCGTGGCGTTAACGATTCCGAAGGTTCAATTGGAACAACTGCGGAAAATATGTTGGATATCGCGACTGTAATTGATTGGATTCAAAATAAAAACGAAGACAGTGATAAAATTTGGTTGGCGGGTCATCAATTGGGTGCTTGGTATGTTTTACAGGCAATGATGCGTCGTCCAGAAGTTTCTGGCTTTGCGCTGGTGTCGCCAGATCCATCAGTTTCTGATTTTGGCTTTTTGTCACCGCGTCCAAATCGTGGCCTGTTATTGCAAGGAATGAACGAAGGTGACGAAGCGTCTGCTTTTGGCGTTCATTTAACACAAATATTGAAAAAGCAAGCCCAGATAGATTTGGAAACAATTCGTGTTAAAAATGCAGATGCTAATTATTCGGCTGCACCTGACTTGCGACAGATGTATAATGATTTAAAAGCGTATGTCGGACGTGAAAATTCTGATAACAAGTTGTTGTAATCATGATGAACGAAAACAAAAGATTTTTAGATCCAAGTATCCCAGACGAAATGGCGAATACAATTCGTCCAAAGACTTTGGGTGATTTTATTGGTCACGAAGCTTTGAAACAGAATTTATCTGTTTTTATATCTGCGGCACGTGGTCGCAGTGAAGCAATGGACCATGTTTTACTTTATGGACCTCCGGGACTCGGAAAAACAACATTGGCACATATTATTGCAAATGAATTGGGAACGAATTTTCGTGCGACTTCCGCGCCTATGCTTACCAAGCAAGGTGATTTGGCGGCGATTTTAACTGCATTGGAACCAATGGATGTGTTATTTATTGATGAAATACATCGTTTGCCAACCGCAATTGAAGAAGTTTTATATTCTGCAATGGAAGATTATAAACTTGATATCATGTTGGGCGAAGGTCCAACGGCAAAGTCTGTTCGTATTGATTTGCCGCCGTTTACATTGGTTGGCGCAACAACGCGTACGGGATTGCTTTCTAATCCGTTGCGTGACAGATTTGGTATTGATTTAAGACTGTCTTTCTATTCTGTTGATGATTTAGCAAAAATAATAATGAGGTCTGCCGGAATTCTGGGAACTAATATTGATTTAAGTGGTGCGACATTATTGGCGCAATCTTCACGCGGAACACCGCGTATAGCCAACCGTTTGTTAAAGCGTGCACGTGATTTTGCGGCGGCTGCAGGCAAAGATTATATTGATGGTGACACAATAAAAACAACATTATATCAATTGCATATTGACGACAAAGGTTTAGATGAAATTGATCGTGAATATATTGGTGCGATTATAAGAAATTATGCTGGTGGGCCTGTTGGAATTGATAATTTGGCGGCTGCATTGTCCGAACCATCTGATACTATCGAAGATGTTATTGAACCATATTTGATGCAACTTGGTTTTGTTCAGCGTACCCCACGTGGTCGTGTTGTGACCGAAGCTGGCTATAAACATCTTGGTTTTGAAAAATAATTTTATGGATTTAAGTGATGAAACACACACATGTATTTAATTTTGCGGTTGCGTATGCCGATACTGATGCCGAAGGCATAATGTATCATGGTCGTTATGTTGAAATTGCCGAACGCGCGCGTTCTAATTGGTCGCACGGTGTAAGAATTCCAGATGGGGACACTGGATTTGTGGTGCGCGAATTAAATATAAAATATATGCGCCCTCTTTTGTTAAATGATGAATTTGTTGTTCAAACACAGCCTGTTAAAATTGGTGCGGCATCAATGACAATTGAACAAAAGTTCGTGAAAGGCGATGAAATTTGTGCTATAATAAACATAACAATCGCTTATCTGGGTTCTGATATGCGCCCCAAGGCAATACCGGAATCAATCTTAAAAGCTTTTGAATAATTTATAAAAAAGGAAGGGAAAATGGAGAACAGTTTTTCGTTATTATCGTTGTTCAGCGGACGCGATTTGATGACATTGTTTGTGTCGCTGATATTGGTTGGTGCCAGCATTTTGTCATGGGCGGTTATTATTGAAAAAATCCGTCTTTGGCATTTTCAAAAGAAAAATCCAGTATCTGTAAAACACGGTGACAATCTGGAAACAATAGTTGATAAATTAATTCGTCCGTTTGATAAAAATTTATGGTTTTTGTCGATGGTTTCGTATGTTGCACCATTTATAGGTTTGTTTGGAACCGTTTGGGGTGTTATGGATTCTTTTGCATCAATCGGCGTAAATCAATCGGTCAGTATTGGTGTTATCGCGCCGGGTTTGGCGGTTGCACTTGGAACGACAGCCTTGGGTTTGATTGCAGCGGTTCCTGCGGCAATTGCGTATAATGTTTTTTCCAAAAAATCAGATGATTTATATGATGTTTTGGATGATCAAGTCAAAGAATTAAAACATAAATAAACGGGAAAAGATATGTCCAGAAGACGCTCCGGTGTAAGTGACGCGAATATGTCATTGACACCAATGATAGATATTATGACCACATTATTGGCGGTGTTTATGGTGACAACACCAATGATGACAACAGGGATAGATATTGAATTGCCGCGCGCGGGAACTTCTGCGATGACAGGCAATGATCATGCTATTCAAATCAGTGTTGATGCCAATGGTAATTATTATTTGTTGGAACAAAAATTACCGCGTGATGAAATTGTAAAACGCGCAATCGCAATGCGTGGGGAAAATCCAAATTTGGCAATAACTTTAAGTGGCGATACACATGCTGATTATGGTGCGGTTATGTCAATGATGGGCAAATTAAAAGATGTTGGTTTTCAACGTGTTGGATTGCGCACACAACTTGATAACAAATGATGAACAAAGAAAAACAATTTCAAAGTGAAAATTTTTTGATGTCTGTATTGGGACATCTTGTTTTAATTTTCGTAATGATGATATCTTTTTCTGTGGTTGTTGAACGTGCAAAATTGGTGACACCAAATCGTATTCAAATTGTCGAAATTGATTTAAAAAATGTAAAAATAACTGGTGACGAAACAAGGCTTTATAATACCAATCCGATACAGCCAGAAAAGGATGAAAAAATTGATAAAAAAACCCGGGAAGACAAAAATACAGAAATTAAAAAAATTGACTTGAAACAACCAACTATGATTGAAAGCGAAAGTAAAGATTCAAACAAAGAAAAAACGGTAAAAAAAGACGAAAAAAAGGTCGAAGATAAACCTGTGCCACGTAAAAAAACAGTGGTTCGTGTGAACCGTGAAGTGTTATCTTTGGACAGGACAATGACAGTGTCTGTTATTGATGCATTACGGGTTGCTTTGACGCGTTGTTGGAACATTGATACAACCCGTCCAGGAATCGAAGATATTCGTCTTACCGCGCACATAAAATTTTTACCAACAGGTGTTGTTGACAGGTTGTGGTTTGAATCTGAATCGCGTGCAGAAACAGATGCTGATTTTGCATATGTTTTGGACACTGCTAAATCTGCAATCAAAACATGCTCGCCGTTTTCTATGTTACCGCGCAATGAATACGAAAAATGGCGCGATACAACGGTGACATTTTATCCAACACAAGGCAAAGTTATGTAAATAAAAAATCGCCGCGATGGCGATTTTTTTATCAGGTGTTCAGTAAGCCGGATTCTGTACAGCCAAAAACCAGTCCGAAAACAAGTTAAAGGTTGCAAGCATAATTAATCTGCAAATTGCGTTACCGCAAAATGTCAAGCCCTCTACCCGATTCCGTTAGCAGCTGGGACGACCTTGGAATCCTGTTTGAGGTTGCTGCACATAGAGATTGCCCGTTTCACCGTGACTTAACACGCTCGTCTCTGCTGCTCTAATCATCGGGTTACCCCGTGTGGCTGTTAGCCACTATGTTGTCCCAATGCAGTCCGGACTTTCCTCTTTGCCGTGATCAAAGACGACAAAGCTATGCTTTTTCGCACCTGATGCGTTCAATGATATCATTGAAAAACTCAAATTCAACTTTTTTGTGTTGAAAACGGCACTATTCACCCATACTTTTCGCATTACGCAGGGTTTTTGTTAATATTTCATTGGCAATCGCCTGAATTTTCTGGGAAAGTGGTCTGACATTCATGGCTTCGGCCACGGCGGCACCAAAATCACGAGCGATAGCATCGATTTGTGCGGGGGCGATAACAAAAACATCACTGGAAATCTCGCTGGTTTTCAGCATTTGAAAATTTTCTTTCATGCGCCCCTCCCTGACCATGTTTTTTTTGTTATTTGCATGATATCACAAAAATCCTAAAATAAAAAACGAAATTTTGTATTTTTTACTAGACGAAACCCATCAAATTTTTCTACACTTTTTATTAAATAAAGGAAGGTATTTTCAAAAATGGCGGTTTTCCGCAATTTTAAGCGAATTTTAATCAGCGCATTTTTTGCGTTATTTGCCTTGTTTGTTTCAACCGGTGCAAATGCAGCTATCGACACTTGTCTTGGTCAGACTAACGAGGGGTTCTATTGTCGCCTTACTATTCGTCATAATTGTGTGCCGGGATGTTATTGTCCCGGGACTCCGTATATGAATTCCAGTGCCACGAATGATGATGGTATTATATCATGTTGTGCGGCAACTAGTGGTGAATATTCCCCGGAAAACTTTGAAAATCAAAACTGCGGTGGCGGTGCTTTGAAGTGTCCTGCAAAATATCCAAATTCTGAATCTGGTGCGATAAAAACGGATTGTTATGTGGAATTAGAAGCCGGAAAATGTGTTGTTACAAAAGGCGAAGGACTTGTCACTTGCCCTGCTGGTTATGAATGTTTCAATACAAGTGGAAAAATATACTTTGACACGAGCAAAAACTATGTAAGTGGTCATTATACAACAGGTGGTTGTTATAAATGTCAAAAAGGATATTACAGTCAACCCGGACAGACAGATTGTACGAAATGCCCCGCTGGAACAACAACCGCATCTAACGCAACGGCATACGCGGGCAGTGTTGATGAAACGTGTCAAACATGTTCAAATGCCGATGGTGTTGAAGAATGGGATGACGAAGACGAGGATGGTTCTTCGCCATGCATAATTAAAACTTGCAAATATGGGTATAGTCTCTCGAATTCAGAGTGTGTAGGCATTGCTAAAACTGTCACTCTTAATAGTAATGGTGGTTCTGGTGGAACATCAAGTGTTTATGCTAGATATGGTTCTGCAATGCCTTCGATAAGCAGACCTTCACGTCCGGGATTTGTTTTTTCTGGATATTATGATGCTGTAAATGGTGGAACACAGTATTATACTGCATCTGGCGAATCCGCGCGTAATTGGGATAAGACAGAAAGTGGAATAATTTTGTATGCGCATTGGACGGAATGTGCGGCTGGATATTATTGTCCTGGTGATAATACATCAACCAAATGTGCAATTGGTTCATTCAGTGCAGCAGGAGCTATGGAGTGTCTGACGTGTTTAGATGGAAAAACAACATCTACAACAGGGGCAACAAGTTGTGACACTAATTGCCCAAATTATGAAGAAACATACTCGTACGGTTCTTATTATTATTATTGGAAAATTCCGCAATGGCATAATAATGTTGTGACAGATCTTTGTGAATATACGCCGTGTGATACAGGGTATTATGCTAAAAAATATTATCTGGCAAGTATAATTGATACCAGTGCGTCTATGTCAGGAGAAGCACAGATCACAAACGATTACACCATACGCAGCGGTTCGCCAAGTGATTATGGTATATCGGACAGAAATTCTTTTGCTTTAAAATATAACGACAACCTTGGTGTGATTACCGGACACGCCAGATGCAGTCAACAAGGAGGCACAGGAATAACAAGTAGATATACCGATCCTGATAGTGTATCCAAGACTGATAATTTGACCGAAGATTTTAGGAATGGACAATATTGTTGGTGTCAGATAGATGGTTATATTCCGTATGGAAAGTCACGACAATACGTACCTGCTCCTTGGGTTTTTTTGGCAGATTATGGCAGTGGATCTGCTTGTTCGAATAGTTGTCTTTCACAATGTGTAGGTTATTTGCGGGCTACTTCGGGTGAGATGTTTCTGCTTAAACGTGAATCCATAATTCGGTCGGCTGTTCGGTCACCTATATATGGTGTTTGTGAAATAGAAACATACTCTATACATTTTGATAAAAACGCAGATGATGCTGTTGCTGGTACAACATATGTGAGTGGTATCACATATAATTCCACGTTGCCTTCAGATATAACTGTGCCAACACGTGATGGGTATGTTTTTGTTGGTTATTATGATACCAAAAATTCAACAGGTGGTGTAAAGTATTATGATAATACCGGAAATCCTTTACGTAATTGGGACAAAAGTTATACTGGTTGGTTGTATGCACGGTGGGAACCACTTCAATACACAGTGTCGTTTAATGCAAATGGTGGAACCGGTGGTCAATCCCAAGATGTAATCGCGACATCTGGTTCTCCTATGCCGGCAATATCAACAACCGCCCCAACCCGTCAATATTATTTATTCGGTGGTTGGTATGATACGTCTGATTCAACAGGTGGAACACAATACTATACTGCATCTGGTGAATCTGCGCGTAATTTTGACAAGGCATCAGATACAACATTATATGCGCGCTGGATTCAAAGGATATACACAATTACGTATAAAGACGGTTCAACAACGATGACAGGTTTGACACCAACATCGTATGATATTGAAGGTGATGCAATTACGTTGCCAACGCCGACAAAAACCGGATATACCTTTTATGGATGGTGTGATGATGAAAATTTAACACAAAATTGTGCAACAGAACGTACAATTCCATCCGGATCAACGGGTGATAAAACATTTTATGCAAAATTTAAAGCTAATACTTATTTGATAGTTTTAAACGGCAGTGTAAATGGTTGTGATACTTATTGTGGTTCTACAAGTATTTCTGAAGTATATAATACTAAGTGGCTTAGTTTTAACGGTCAACAAACTATAACGACTTCACCGCTTAATCCAAATAAAAATAATGCTACATTTACTGGTTGGTATGATTCTGTTACTGGTGGAAACTTCAAATTTGGTGCGACATTACCCGAACCAAATATGTTTGTTGAAGATACAACTTTATATGCACATTTTGAATGTAATACAGATTATGTTTTAAACAATGAAACAGGTAGGTGTATTTTAGAAAACCAAAACATTATATACAATATGAATGGTGGAACGAATTATAATGGTGCGCCAACAACATATAAATACGGTATTGGTGCTATAATAGATGGCACACCAACCAAGGATAATTATACATTTGCCGGATGGTGCACGGATTCTGGATTAACAAATTGTGCCGCAACACAAACAATATCAACCACAGATTATGGCGATAAAACATTCTGGGCAAAATGGATTGGAAACGCATACACGGTCACGCTGGACAAAAATGCGGATGATGCGGTTGCCGGCACAACGTCCGTGAGGGCGACTTATGGTTCTGCGATGCCAACGCCAATAACATTGCCAACTCGCGACAGGTACGTTTTTATTGGTTATTATGATACAGCAGAATCAACAGGTGGAACACAATATTATGATGCCTCTGGTTTGTCTGTGCGTGTTTGGAATAAAGCGGCAGATACAACATTATATGCACGCTGGGAGCATAGTACTTATACAATAACATTGTCGCGAAATGGGGTTACCCGAAACATAAAAGAAGTGTATAGCGAAAAATGGACGGATTCAGATGGTAACACTATAACTTTAGCACCTTCTGATAGTGAATATTCTTATTCTCAAAAAGTATTTTTAGGATATTTTGACAATAATGGATCGTCCGGTGGAACGAAGTATATAGATGAATACTTAACACTGCCTGCGAATACAACGTTTACTTCTGATACGACACTTTATGCCCGGTGGCAGGATTGTACCTGTTCCAATGGAATACATTCTGAGTGTATTCTAGGATATTCCGCCCATGAAGAGAATGTATGTAGATATAGCTATGCTTGTCGGACTGGTTATAGTAATAATGGTTTAAAATCTGGCAATCTTGTTGGTCCTTATGGGGTTGCAAATGTCAGTGCGTCAGATTGTTTGACTCCGGATACATATACAATTACATTGGATGATACAACGAATGGTGGTTCGGGTGGCTCGGGAACCGTTAAAGAGGTGTATGGCGAAAAATGGACGGATTCAGATGGTAACACCATAACAAGTGTTGCGACGCCTACAAAGACGAATAGTGTATTTACAGGGTATTTTGGTTCATCATCTGGTGGTACAAAGTATATAAGTACAGATATGTTGTTGCCTTCAACTACGGCTTTTTCTGCATCTGCGACCGTATATGCACAATTTGGACAGTGTACATGTTATTTTAGATATAATAAAGCTAATGTTTCTAGCTGTGCGGTAGATGGTGTAAACAATCAAAATCAATGTGTGTATTCGTATACATGTTTTGATAATTATAATACGGACGGTAATAACGATAATAAAACTGGTACATTTATAGGTGACAATGGCATATATGATAACACAGTGCCAAACTGTCTGCCAAATACATACATAATAACATTGGATGATGCGACAAATGGTGGTTCTGGGGGTGTGGGAACAATTAAATTAGTATATGCCACCGGATATACAGATATGGACGGAAACACAATAACATCTGTCACCGCGCCAAATAAAACAGGTGGAATCTTCTATGGATATTACAATGGGGGCAGTAAACAAATTGATGCGGATGGGACAATTACTGTGGGTAATACAGGTTTTACATCCGATACAACATTGTATGCAAGATTTGGTAATTGTGCTTGTACGGCGGGAACCGGTGTTGAATCTTGTGAATCTATTAAATCATCGGATCCAACGCGTTGCAATTATCGATATACATGTAAAAATGCATATACCACGGACGGCACCAATACATCCGATACATTTATGGGGGGTGTAAACGTCAGAACTTCTACATCGCCAGATTGTATACCAAACGAATACACAATTACATTGGACAACGCAAATGCCACAACGAATGGAACAAGTACACTTTATACTAAATATAATACGGGTCTTTATCTGGATTCCGATCGAACAAAATCAATGTCATATAATTCTAATGCGATTACAAAGCCATCACGGACAGGAGCGACCGTTTCTTATAACGGAAATGGTGGAACAGTTGGAAGTTTGAATAGTAATCATACGAGTGCACGTGATTACTCATTTCTTGGGTATTACAGTGAACCCGGGGATATACAATATGTATATGGTTCCGATGGCGTAACCACCATAACCCCGCCGGGAACACAATATATAACAGATGGCGGTTATAGAACGTCAGATGGTTATTATGCTGCGAAATCCTATACATCAAATGATAATGTTTGGCATGCACGTTGGAAACCAGGCAGAGTTATTTTGCCAACTTCTACCTATATTACCCGCACAGGTTATACTTTTACAGGTTGGTATGATGCCCCAAATGGTGGTGTATGTATAGGACGCGGCTTATCCGGTACCGTATGTGGTAATACCACTCAGTATTATTACCCTTCTTCAAATACGACATTGTATGCACACTGGTTGCCATACACATATAAAATTACATTGGATAATTCAAATGCCACAACAAATGGAACGGCGGAGTTATGGTATCAATATGAACAAACGGAACCCTGCACGTATTACAGCGCCGATTCGTCCGTGGAAGAAAACAGAATCACTGCAAATTGTTTGCCAACCATAACAATACCACAAAGAACCGGATATAATTTTGCTGGATATACTTATGGTGGTACACAATATATAGATGGCTCTGGTAGATATACTTATGGTGGTACACAATATATAGATGGCTCTGGTAATTTTGTTAATAATTTGTATAAAACAACAGGCAATAAAACATTGTATGCCAATTGGTCGGTGATTAATTATCCAATCACATATTATATAGATGGCGTCGAAGATGACAGTTTTGCCGGCTATACAACCTATACAATAGCAACTTTTACAACATTGCCAAGTCCAACAAAAACAGGATACACTTTCAGTGGTTGGCATACGGAACCAGATTACAGTGATGATGTTGTGACACAAATACCGGCGGGTTCTACCGGTCCAAAAACATTTTATGCCGAATGGACACCAATTGATTATACAATAAAATATTTTGAAAGGTATAGCACCGAAATATCTGGTCTGACACCAACATCATATAATGTTGAAACCGAAACTTTCGATTTACCAACCTATTCTAAGCCGGGCTTTGAATTCGGCGGATGGTATGATGATAGCTCTTTAAGTGGTGATCCAATAACGCAAATCGAAAAGGGTTCGCGCACTGGTAATTTAAATCTTTATGTGAAATGGTTGCAATTAACATGTGAACCTGGATATTATTTGCGGGCAAATGATAATTATTGTTCAGAGTGTGACAGCGAAGGATATTGTCCGGGTATTGGCCCAGTTGCACCAAGCAATGAAGATCAAGGTTTGAAACTTTGTTCCGCCCTTACCGATAATTCAAAAGAAGGCGCATTTGGCTTAGAAGCTGAAAATCAGCCAGGTTTTGTCGGCAAGGAAGTTGCGGACAGCCCTGAAACATGTATGGCAAATTTGCTTTACGGAACAGAAACCGGCATGTCTTTCTTTAGTGGTGGACAAGAACCTATGCCGAATTATAACCCGAATTTACCGGTTAATACAAACAACACCTTTTTGTACCAAACGTGTCTTTATAACACGACAACACACGCATATACCGATTGTTTACCGTTGCTTAAAGCTAGCGGCGGCGTTTATTGTAAAAACGGTTATATCGTTCCACAAAGTTATATTGATAACGTCCAAACAATACAACAAAATGTATCAAATATTGGTGACGATCCGGAACAATTTGCGGCATTTGTCAGACAGATTGTTGGCGAACCATTTGTTTGTTCACCTGCGGGATATAATTGGTACACAAACATGTATGATGCAATTGTAGACAACGCTGAATCTGATCCTTATGGATATATGAGTTTTTTTGCTAACAATGTTGGTATGATTTTTGAGGGTGGAGAAATTCGACACATAACAGAAAATGCAACGTTATCTGATGTATATAAACAATGCCCTGTTTCGTTCCCGCATACCGCGACGAATACATCATGGAAAAAGGCACAATGTTTTGCAAACGTTCATTTTGACACCAATGGTGGAAACGCAGTTGACGATATAGAAATGCATCATCAGGGTTCTGATTCCGGTTATAAAATGTGCAACATGTTGATAAATGTTGTTGACTTAACGGCTTCACCAGAATCTGCCGCGATAAAACGCCAAGATGGCACAACATGTACCGCCGTTGATTTGTCCGCTGATAGCTCTAATACTATAGAAGATTGTAATGACCCTGTCTTTACAGATATGTCGGCTGGGGATTGGAAACTTGGTTTTTCATATGGAACGGTTTCTGGAAAAACTTTGTGCAGTGCGACGACAGCTGCGAATCAGTTTGATATTGGTGCGCCAAATACGGAATCTGGCGGTAATTGTTGGTGTAAAGTGTCCGCGTTCACAGACACAAATAATGCAACAACAGACATCACAGATGGACAGTGGGTGTTTATGGATGCTTTTTCAACTGATACAGCCGTTGCAGATTGTCAATCACGTTGTGCAGAAATTTGTCCAAGCCAAATAGTATATGGCAGCGCAAATGTGGTTTCAAAATTGTATTCAAATATTTGTTTGTCAGACAGTGCAACAACACCAATACGTGACGGTTATACATTTGCCGGATGGTATACAGAAACAAATGATAAAGTTGATAAAGATACCATATTATCTGGCGATCAAACATTATATGCAAAATGGAATATGGCATGCGATGCATGTTCTGCTGGTTCTGGGGTTCAAAATTGTGTTATGAATGCAACAGAAAATTCGTGTTCGTATTCTGCAACATGTGCGGATGGATATTCAAGAAATGGTGGTTCAGATACGAATACAGAGGCCATTTGTACCGGTTCAACATGTTCATGTAATCCACGCACATATATAATTACATATAAAGATGGTTCGACAACACTGACCGGTTTA
This sequence comes from uncultured Pseudomonadota bacterium, assembly GCA_900321105.1. Classification (GTDB taxonomy): domain Bacteria; phylum Pseudomonadota; class Alphaproteobacteria; order Rs-D84; family Rs-D84; genus Enterousia. The sequence continues at coordinate 199,848 of OOHL01000003.1, forward strand.
ACACCAACAACATATACATATGGAATCGGTGCAACAATTGATGGCACGCCAAGCAAGGACGGTTATACATTTGCCGGATGGTGCACGGATTCTGAATTAACCAATTGTGATACAACACAAACAATATCAACGACTGATATTGGTGATAAAACATATTGGGCAAAGTGGGACGCAAACACATATACAATTACATATAAAGATGGTTCGACGATATTGACCGGTTTAACACCAACATCATATACATACGGTGTCGGTGCAACGATTGATGGCACGCTGACCAAGGATAATTATACATTTATCGGATGGTGCACAGATGAAACATTGCAAGATTGTGCCGCAACACAAACAATATCTGCAACCGATATTGGCGATAAAACATATTGGGCAAAATATGATGCAGACACATATACAATTACATATAAAGATGGTTCAACAACACTGACCGGTTTAACACCAACAACATATGCATACGGAACCGGTGCAACAATTGATGGCATACCGACCAAGCCTGGATATGTATTTGCCGGATGGTGCACAGATTCTGAATTAACAGATTGTGCCGCAACACAAACAATATCTGCAACAGATGTTGGCGATAAAGAATATTGGGTACAATGGGATATTGAATGTCCTGACGGATTCAAAGACGGAACCGGGGTCAAGGATCTGAATATGTGTTACAGAAACGGGACGACGACTTGTACCGAATACTTGTCATTTACTAATGCCCAGGTTTCTTATGCTGTATCAAATGCAAGTTTGCCATGTAAACAATATTATGGATCTGATACATGTGTGCCTGATAATGTTGGTGCGTGTGATGTGACAGATTATACTTGTGGTGATAATTATGATGATACACCATGGAATATTGATTCTTCTGTGATGCCGAATGCGTTTGCTATCATAAGAACACAAAATGCGACATGTTACAGAATAGATGCGGATAATAATGTCACGGAAGATTGTGCTGATTCTGCATTTAATGATATAGAACCTGGCGATTGGAAATGGGAATATGCAGATAAAACAATTTATGGTGTCGGCAGATGCAGTGATACTGTCGGAACAAATTTTGTGGTTGGAAATCCTGATTTTACAAATACCGGGGAATATTGTTGGTGCCGTATAGAAAAGATAAATAACGAAACAGCGGTTTCTGCATGGGTAAATGTCCAGGTTCCTCAATGTGATGCTAATTGTGTCAATATATGTGGGTTCGCGCCTTTCTTCTCGTCAGAATATGTTGATATAATAACCAATACCCTAACAAAACAATGTGTCGCAAAGACATACAATATTGCATACAACATGGGTGGTGGAACAAATTATAATGGTGCCCCAACAACATATACATACGGCACCGGTGCAACAATCGATGGCACACCAACCAAGGATAATTATACATTTGTCGGATGGTGCACAGATTCTGAATTAACGAATTGTGCGGTAACCCAAACAATATCAACAACAGACAGTGGCGATAAAACATTCTGGGCAAAATGGATTGGAAACGCATACACGGTCACGCTGGACAAAAATGCGGATGATGCAACGGCTGGAACGACATCTGTGACGGCGATATATGATGCCGATATGCCAGAAATAACATTACCAACAAGAACCGGATATACTTTTGATGGATTCTATGATGCACAAACCGGCGGCACACAATATTATGGAAAAACACTTTGTGGTACTGGTAATAATGTTAATATATGCGGTGCTTGTTATACATCCGAACATGTGTGGGATAAAACACAAAACACAACATTATATGCACATTGGACACCAAGGACGACTTCTAAATCCCTTGACCACAATGGTGGCACAAATACGATAAGCACATTATATGCTAAATACGACACTGGTATTTCCACAAGTTCAGATTATACGAACATAATGACGACCAGTGCCAATCCAATGCCGATACCAACACGCAATGGATATGTATTTGATGGGTATTATCCTGCTTCTATAACGCACGTTGGTTCAAGAGGTGACGACGACGGGACAGATCTCGTATACAACTTTACTGATACGCAAATAATAGACGCAAATGGATATATAACATCGGATGGTATATCGTATTTTAACGATGAAATGACAGTTTGTTCTGCGGTCGCTAGCTTGCACGTCATTGCTGCCAAATGGACACCGGCCACATATACTATTACATATAACCTTAACGGCGGAACAAATTACAGTGGCGCTCCAACAACATATATGTACGGCACGGGTGCAACAATTGATGGCACCCCAACCAAGGACGGCTATACATTTGTCGGGTGGTGCACAGACGAAACATTGCAAGATTGTGCCGCAACCCAAACAATATCCACGACAGATATTGGTGATAAAACATATTGGGCAAAATGGGAAGCAAACACATACACCATTACATATAAAGATGGTTCAACAACACTGACCGGTTTAACACCAACGACATACACATACGGAATCGGTGCAACAATTGATGGCACGCCAACCAAGGACGGTTATACATTTGCCGGATGGTGCACAGATTCTGAATTAACAAATTGTGACATAACACAAACAATATCAACGACTGATATTGGCGATAAAGAATACTGGGCAAAATGGAATGTAATAACATATGACATAACATATCATTCTAATGGTGGCACTGAATACACAACTGGACATTATACGATTGAAAGCGATGATATTACCCTGCCCGAACCGATAAAAGAAGGATATGGTTTTGCTGGTTGGTATGATAATTCTGAATTAACAGGAACTGCCATAACAACAATACCGCATGGTTCAACTGGTAATCGCGAATATTGGGCTAAATGGGGTATAATGACATATACGATTACGTATGAAAATTTATATGATGGTGTGCTTCCAGATAATCCGCCAACAGAATTTACGGTTGAAAGTGATGATATCAGTATACCTGAACCAACACGTATTGGTTATACATTTATTGGATGGTGTGATGATGAACTTTTAACACAAAATTGTGCAATGGGACGCACCGTTCCACATGGTTCGACTGGAAATAAAACTTTTTATGCCAATTGGCAAGAAAATACTTATTTGGTGCGCTTTGTTCCAAATTCACCGTATGTTGAAAATGCTTCTGCTATGACAAACTATTTGGTACAAGAATATGGCACAGAATATATGGAATGTTTATACGACCATGAATGCACTTTGCCTAAAAATTTATATACCAACCCAGGTTTTGAATTTATGGGATGGAAAAAAGCTGATGATAATCATGTTTATGCAGATGAATCGTTTATAATCAAACAAACAGAAGATGTCGTGCTTTTGGCACAATGGGACAATGCAACGATACATTGTGATCCTGGTTGGTTTTTGCCAAAACAAACATATGATGATTGTGTAATATGTCCGCAAAAGTATTTCTGTTCAGGTGGTGATTTTGAGTTCAGTTTTTCTTTGCATCAAGGTATAGAATATTGTGGAACATATATGAATGAATCACTTGTCACTACAGATGGCGAAGGCGCAACTAATTTGTATGATTGTTATGTCTTGTGTGATTCAACCAAGGGTAATTATGTAATAGATCCTGAATACAATAAAATTACATATAGTCAAGATGCAGATTCTGTATGTAAATACAAGGCAGAAGTTGTTTATGGTGACGAAAATTGTGACACTTTAACATATTACAGTACAAATACGACCATAGATTTATGTGTTCCGGATGCTAAACCTGGAAAAACATTTACAGGATGGATTGATAACAAAGGTAATCAATACAATGTGTCAGATAATCCAAACCTTACAAATATAACAATTGCTGATTCTGTGCCGACAAACGGTGTTGTCACAATGACACCAAATTGGATTGTTGAGCAATATATGATAACCTATCAATGTGGCAATGAAAAAACAATACTTGCAGAAAACCTGGAATATGGTGACAATGTTGATTTGTTGAATTATGAACATTGTAACAATACAGGCTTTACATTGCAAAATTGGGAATGTAAAGATTCCAATAATCATAACGTTTTTGTTGATAATTACACAATGCCGGCCAGCGATGTTACGTGTGTTGCAAATGCTGTAGCAAATTCATATGTTGTTAATTTTGATGTTAATGGTGGGGTTGGTGGTCAAAGTGAATCATTAACATTTGAATATGGTGATGTTTTAGAACCTTTGGGAACAACATCTGCCCCAACCCGTGAAGGTTATGATTTTGTTGGGTGGTTTGATGCAAATGGAATATTATATTATGATCCATATGGTGTTAATGTTTTACAAAATTGGATTTTCACAAAAGATACTACTTTGTATGCAAACTGGTTACCAACCGAGTATACGATATCTTATACAATACCATATGGTATAACTGCATCCAATGTATCGTCATATACTATTGAAACCCCTACATTTACGTTAAATAATCCATCAAAATCGGGATACGAATTTATCGCATGGTGTGAAAATGAAGAGTTGACTGAAAATTGTGAAACAACAAAAACAATAGAACAAGGAAGTTCTGGTGACAAAGAATTCTTTGCCGACATGAAAGAAATAATATATACCGTCACATACAAGTACACTGATACCAACGGTGAAGAACATGATATTTCATATTTGTTCGATGACAATTATACAAAGCGTACCTTAAAGCAAAGTATTACATATCCAACAAATGTAAATATACCGGGGTATAAATTTATCAAATGGTATTCTAATTCTGCATTGTCTGGTTCGCCTGTCACGGGTGTTGCATCTTATGTAAAGTCTAATAAAGAAGTTTGGGCAAAAACAGAACCTTTGACATGTGATGTAAATCAATATATGACCGAATCCGGTGTTTGCAATGCTTGCCCTGACCATTCAACCAGCAATGGCGGCACAATAACAGAATGTGATTGTGATAATGGTTATGTTAAATCAGACGATGTGTGTGTTGCAAAAATATATAATATTGAATATGAATATAATGGTGCCTTGGCGGTTTCAAACCCGACACAATATACGGTTGAAACAGAACCAATAACACTGAACGAACCAAGTAAAGATAATTATATATTTACAGGATGGTATTTGTATTCAGATTTATCTGGAAATCAGATAACAACAATATCTGGTGATTTAAGTGGTGATATCACATTATACGCAGGATGGGTATATGCGCCATGTCCTGTTAATCACTACTTACAAGATGATTCTTGTTTGCCTTGTCCGCTACATTCAAGCAGCAATGGTGCATATGCAACATCTTGTGTTTGTGATAAATATTATGAATCTGATGAAAACAATGGTTGTGTTCTGCAAAATTACACGATTGATTATGTTTTGGATGGTGGCGTTTTGCAATCTGGTCAAACTAACCCAGGTCAATACAACATAGATACAACAACTACACAATTATATAACCCAATAAAAGATGGCTATACTTTCGTAGAATGGCGACTTAACGGTATAAATGGTGATGTGCTTACAGATATTTCTGGGGCTTTGGCAGATTATGGCGATATAACTTTGTATGCAAAATGGAATAAAGATCCAGATTCGTCAACCCTGACCTTCAAATGCAGTGATGATGAAAATATTGATATTAAAGATTATGTTGGTACAAGCGTATCTTTGCCAACAACATCAGATTGCAATATAAGTGTCGGTAAAATCACAAAATGGAAATGTGGAACACAAACATATACTGTTCCAGGGACCATAAACATACCGGCCACAAATACAACGTGTACGCCAACCATATCTTATTCGGATGTCGTATATAATCTTGAATACAAGGGTTATGATACAGACGGCAATGAAATAGACGTGTCTGATATCAATCCAAAAACCTATGTGTCGAAAAATGGTGTAACATTCCCAACCAGAACAACAGTCTCGGTTCCTGGTTATAATTTCAATGGCTGGTATTTGTCATATGAAAATTCCAGATTCTCTTCATCTATCACTGGGCTTGCGCGATATGCCACAGGAAACAAAACTTTATATGGTAAATTTACCCCGGCAACATATAACTGTGATCCAGGCACATATTTGCCTGCTAATTCAACAGAATGTATACCTTGCGATGAAGCCAATGCGTATTGTCCTGGCGGCGATTTAATTTATTCTGATACCGATTCTGGCAAAAAGTATTGTGTTGATCCATATCCTTATTCTGATATAACCAATGAAGGCGTAGCATCACAAAATGATTGTTATAGATATTGTGAAGAACGCGACTATTATACAGTGATTGGATATAAATATTTTGATGGTTCTAATAATTGTGAATACACACCAATTACTTATTATATACATTATGATACAAACGGTGGAAACGCAATCATTCCGCAAGCATTTACTGTTGAAACAGGAACTATTATAAATTTACCAAGCCCTTATCGTTCAGATAAGTTGTTTGACGGATGGTTTGATGAAAATGGTAGGTATGTTGATTCGATTGATACATCATTTGGTCGTGATATTACGTTGTATGCGCAATGGACGGAAAAACCATGTGATGGAAATCAATATAAGTTAGATGGCGTGTGTGTTGCGTGTCCTGCACATTCGCATGGTGCAGCTGACGGTATATCAGAATGTGAATGCGATACAGGTTATGAAAAAATAGCGGCATCTTGTGAGCCAATAGAATATAATATTACTTATATTGGTTTAGAAGGTGCATCAAACATATTTAATCCTTTGAAATATACTGTTGAAAATGCTGGCGAAGCACTTGTTGCGCCATCAAATCGGATTGGTTATGAATTTGATGGCTGGACAAAAGACGGTGTGGTATTTAATGCGATTCCATATGGGGTAACGGGTGATATAACATTGACTGCGAATTGGCATACGAAAACCGTCCATTGTGATCCTGGTGAATATTTGCCTGCAAACAGCGAGACATGCACACCTTGTACCGAAGAAAACGTTTATTGTCAGGGTGGCGATATAGAATATTCTGACAGTACGAACGGCAAAAAAATGTGCCCGTCTGCTTACCCTTATTCTGTTGCCGGTGCAACCACCGTCAATCAATGTTATAAAACATGTGTTGATCCGAATGTTGATGGCGCAATCTATTCTGACGGTACAGACACATGCGATTATACTTATCCAATAGAATATGTATTAAATGGTGGTGAGTTTGTTGCTGATTATCCACAATCTTATGAACACGGAATTGGGGCACTGGTATTAGCAATTCCTCATAAATCTGGATATGTCTTTGGTGGATGGTATGATAATGCAGAAATGAGTGGTCTTGCAGTCAGAGATATAAGCACGAATATATACGGCAAAATAACGTTGTATGCCAAATGGGAATTTGGTTGTGAAAGTGGTAAATGGTTGCATATTGGCTCTGATGACAAAATATGTATGTATGAAAGCAAGCCTGAATTACCTGCCATGGTCATAGAAACCAAAAATGGTACATATTATATGATGTTGTCTGAAAATTCAGATACACCGATTCACGAGAATTCAAACAAAAAATTGCGTGTCGAAATAGATGGTCGCGTGTACAACGCACACGATGCGTCTGTTATTGTGGAATAAATCCAATAATTCTGTTTGTATGAACTTGTTTTTAAAAAAATCTTTTCTATATAATAAAGTATCTTGACCCGGACGCCTAAAATTGCTATAAAAACATAAGCATTTAGGTGTTTCTGGGACGGTCAAGTCTTTGAAAGAAATGGTAAGGATAAATTATGAAAAATGTATTAAAATTGTTGTTGGGTTCGGCGAACGACAGATTGGTTAAATCATACGAAAAAACAGTTTCTGCAATAAATAATTTAGAGTCAAAATATGCGGCCATGTCTGATGAAGAAATGCATGGTTTGACCACTGTTTTCCGGGAAAGATTGAAGAACGGCGAAAAAGAAAAAGATATTTTGCCTGATGTTTTTGCGGCTGTGCGCGAAGCTGCTAAACGTTCTATTGGTTTGCGTCATTTTGATGTTCAATTGATTGGAGGTATGGTTTTATCGAATGGTCAGATTTCCGAAATGAAAACTGGTGAAGGTAAAACACTGGTTGCAACATTGGCTTTGTATTTAAAGGCTTTGCATGGCAAAGGTGCTCATTTAATCACAGTTAATGATTATTTGGCATCGCGTGATGCCGGTTGGATGGGTCAGGTTTACAGATTCTTGGGGATGACGGTTGGTATTATTCAACATGATATGTCTGATGAAGACAGACGTGCGGCATATAATTGTGATATTACATATGTGACCAATTCTGAATTAGGTTTTGATTATTTGCGCGATAATATGAAATTTACCAAAGAACAACAGGTTTTACGCCCGTTCTTTTATGCGATTGTTGACGAAGTTGACAGTATTTTAATTGATGAAGCGCGTACACCATTGATTATTTCAGGGCCAGCAGAAGATACCAGTGAATTATATAATAAAGTTGATGCTGTTGTTGTTCAATTGGTTGCCGATGATTATAAAATTGATGAAAAAGACAGACATGTAACATTGACAGAATCTGGCATAGATCATGCGACTAACCTTTTGAAACAGGCTGATATTTTAATTGGTGATAACTTGTATTCTTCTGAAAATGCGGTTGTTGTTATGCATTTACAACAATCTCTTCTGGCACATCACTTATATGAAAAGAACGTTAATTATGTTGTCAGAAACGGCGAAGTTTTAATTGTTGATGAATTTACTGGTCGTGTTATGTCTGGTCGTCGTTTTGGCAAAGGATTACACCAAGCAATTGAAGCGAAAGAACATGTAGAGGTTCAACCTGAAAATCAAACGGTTTCCAGTATTTCTTATCAGAATTTGTTCAGAATGTATCCGGTTTTGGCTGGTATGACTGGAACCGCTATGACCGAGGCAGCTGAGTTTGAAGAAATATATAAATTGCGCGTGGTTGCAATCCCAACAAACAGACCTGTTGCGCGTGTTGATCATCATGATGAAATTTATCGCAATAAATCTGAAAAATATGATGCGATTATAAAACAAATATCAGAATGTATGGAACGCGAACAACCTGTGTTGGTTGGAACGGTTTCTATTGAAAAATCTGAAGAATTAGCAAAAATAGTTCAAGAAAAACTGGGTATCAAGCCAGCAGTGTTAAATGCAAAACACCACGAAAGCGAAGCAAAAATTGTATCACAAGCCGGTGCGCCTGGTGCCGTCACGATTGCTACAAATATGGCTGGTCGTGGAACTGATATTAAACTAGGTGGTAATGCCGAAGAATTAATTGCGGATTTGGATGAAACAGCACCTGATTTCGAGAAAAAGAAAAAAGAAATTATAGAAACTGTTGCGAAAAACAAAGAAAAAGTTTTAGCGGCAGGCGGTCTTTATGTAATCGGAACCGAACGTCATGAATCGCGTCGTATTGATAATCAGTTGCGTGGACGTTCTGGACGTCAGGGTGACCCTGGGGATTCTAAATTCTTTTTGGCGCTGGATGATGATTTAATGCGTATATTTGGTGCTGCCAGATTGCAAAATATGTTAACTACGTTGGGTTTAAAACCAGGCGAAGCAATAACTCATCCGTGGATAACAAAGGCGCTTGAAAAAGCACAAAAACGTGTAGAGGCGCGTTATTTTGAGGCACGTAAAGAATTATTGAAATATGACGACGTCATGAACGAGCAAAGAACGGTTATCTATAAACAACGTAATGATTTAATGTCGTCGGATGATTTAAAACCGTTTGCCACAGAATTAATTGGTGACGTTGTTGAAATAATTTGTGAAAAAAATATTCCAGAAAAAGCACATCCTTCTGTTTGGAATATAGACGGCATCCACGAAGATATGATGCGCATATTTGCATTGGATATTACTGATTTAGATAAATGGAAAACAGATGAAGAAATATCTGAACGCAAAGCGTACGATACATTATTTAATCTGGCCATGCATCGTTATAATCAACAACACGATAAATATGGCGAAGAATTAATGCAAATGGCACAAAGACAAATGATGTTGGGTGCATTAGACAGCGTGTGGAAACGTCATTTGCAACAAATGGATTATTTGCAAGGTGCAATTGGCTTGCGTGGCTATGCGCAGAAAAATCCATTGTATGAATATAAAAATGAAGCACTGGAATTGTTTAAGAATACAATTCAAAACTTTAAAACAATGTCTGTTGCTTATATTTGTCGTATGGAATTAACGCGTGAAGATGTTGATGCAACTGCGCAACAACAGGCACAACATGATTCTGAATTGAACCAAAATACATCACAGAATATGTCTAACATGAACATATCGCGTAACGCGTTGTGCCCATGCGGTTCTGGGTTAAAATATAAACATTGTCATGGTAAATTAAAATAACAGGAAATCAAAATGAGCAAAATACCTTTTTATATTGGTAATTTTATGGCTATGTTTACCCCGGGTGCTGTACGTCGCGCGCGCGTTCGTGGTTGGACTAATACAATATTGTATTCGCCGCGTATCAGCAGATTGATTAAAGAAGCGTATAACGAAAAAGTGCATAATATAAGATTTGTTCGTCAGATAAATCTGAACAGATTTGTTTGTCTGATTAACGATAAATATTATGTCAAAGTGTTTCGTAACATCTCTTTACAAAGATTACAGGAACACAAATATTTGGTAGATTTGGTTCGTCCACATGTAAATGTTACTGTGCCAGAAATGTATATTGAAAAACATGTGCCAATGTACGTAAGTAAAAAAATAAGTGGCTATACAATATTTGATTTTGATGATAAAACCATATTAAAAAATGAAGACAAAATAAAAAAACAAATCAAAGACATTATAAATCAAATACAACAGATTGACGTTGATTCTATACCTGATCATAATCGGTTTTTATATGGATTACAGCCAGAGCGTCAGCCGGAAAAACCTGTGACCAACAAAAAAGCAAAAGCTGTTTTGGCGCATTTTGATTTAAATGAAACGAATTTGTTTTTTGATAAGGATATGAACATCACAGGTATTATTGATTGGGATACTTTATCAATAGCGAAAAACCCAGAAACGGACATGAATGTTTTTAATTTGTTTTGGAACCCTTTTATAAAAGATGTCGAATCTCGTGTGAAAAACAAGGAAAAATAATCGGATATTTATAAATGCAAACAGAATTTGTTCATCTTCGTATACATTCGCGTACATCTGTTGGTGCCAGTACATTACAGATAAAACAGATTCCAACATTATGTCGTGATAATGATATGTTTGCATGTGCATTGACTGATACAAATATGATGTCTGGATGTGCAGAATTTTCAGATGTTATGCCATCTGCAAAAATACAACCAATCATTGGTGTTGAATTATCAATAAATCATCATACCGCTGATCCAAAAATATTACGTCAATCTTCATTATCGAAAGTTGTTTTATTGGCTAAAAATCATACAGGATATTTAAATCTTTGTGAATTAAGCCGCGTCATGTATATGCGCCAAGATAATCATCATTTGGGGCCATATGTGACACTGAATGAATTAAAATCACGCAAGGACGGATTGATTTGTTTATCCGGTGCGCATACTGGTGCAATAGGTATGGCGATTTTAAATAATCAAAATAATACTGCATTTAATTTGGCACAGCAATTTTTAGAAATATTCGGAAATAATTTTTATATTGAAATTCAAAGACACGGATTGGAATCTGAAATAAAAACAGAACCAGTATTTTTGCAAATCGCGCGTGATTTAAACATCCCAATTGTTGCAACAAATGATGTTTGCTTTGCATACCCAGATGACTATGAGGCGTTGGATGCGTTGGGTTGTGTTTTAGGACAAACAAAAGTTATTGATCCTGACAGACCGCGTAAGTCTTCTGAACAATATTTCAAATCATCAACGGAAATGATTGAATTGTTTTCTGATTTGCCAGAGGCAATTGAAAACACAGTAAATATTGCAAAGCGTTGTGCATTTTATGTAAACGTTCACGAAAAACCATTGTTGCCAAAATTTGGTGATGATTTTGAAACCGAATGTCAGATGTTGCGTGACAACACAATGAATGGTTTAAAGAAACGATTAAAAGAACACAATATCACTGATACTGCGCCATATTTTGAACAGGCGGAATTTGAATTAAAAACAATTATTGGCATGGGATTCCCAGGATATTTCCTTATCGTTGCAGATTACATAAACTGGTGCCGTAATAACGATATTTTAACAGGTCCAGGCCGTGGATCAGGCGCAGGTTCTATTGTTGCGTGGGCACTGGGTATTACACACGTTGATCCATTAAAATATGGATTGTTGTTTGAAAGATTTTTGAATCCAGATCGTATATCGATGCCGGATTTTGACGTTGATTTTGAACCAACTGGTATTGAACGTGTGCTGGATTATGTTGGGGAAAAATATGGACGTGATTCCGTATGTCGAATTATTACTTTTGGTTCTTTACAGGCACGTGGTGCAATTCGTGATATTGGTCGTGTTTATGGTATGCCATATTCTAAATCAGACAGACTTTCAAAATTAATACCACAAGATGCCAAGACATTACGTGATGCGGTAAACGCTTCCACTGAAATACAAGAAATTCTGGAAAACGATCCAGATATGGCCAAGGTTGTATCTGTGGCAGAAGCTTTGGAAGGTTCTATACGTAATCTTGGACAACATGCGTGTGGTGTTGTTATTGGCGACAGACCAACAACACAAATTGCACCGGTTTATCGTGACCCTGCGAACCAATTACCATCGTGTCAATTCGATGGACATTATTTGGAAAGCGCTGGATTAATTAAATTTGACTTTTTAGGGTTGGAAACATTGGTTGTGTTAAAATATGCGACCAAATTAATTCAAAAAACGCACGGAATAAATATTGATTTGGACCAAATCCCAACTGATGATCCTGAAACAATGAAACTTTGGCAATCTGGCTTAACCGAAGGCATATTTCAATTCGATGCCCCGTTTGTGCAACAGACATTAAAGAAAATGCATCCAACCAGTTTCTTGGAAATATCCGCATTAAACGCTTTAAATCGTCCGGGCCCTATCGCATTTATTCCTCAATTTATAGCGCGTATGCACGGCGAAGAAAAAATAGAATATGTTCATCCAAAAGCAGAGGCTATTTTAAAAGAAAGTTATGGTATCATTGTTTACCAAGAACAAGTTATGCTTTTAACGCGTGCATTGGCAGGATTTACGCGCGGTGAATCCGATACTGTGCGTAAGGCGATGGGTAAAAAGAAAGCGGACTTGTTGGCCAAAATGGAAATTAAATTCCTTGATGGTTGCAAAAGCGAAGGAACACTTGATGAAGCGACTGCAAAGGATTTGTGGGAAAAATTTAAAGAATTTGCAAAATACGCATTTAATAAATCACATGCTATCGCCTATTCTATTGTTGCAAATCAATGTGCCTATTTAAAAGCGCATTTCCCTGCGGAATTTTTGGCAGCATCCATGTCCAGTAATATGAACGATACGGATCAATTGGCAATATTTGTAGATGATGCGAAATCTAATTTTAACATACCAATTGTTGCACCAGATATTAATGAAAGCGAATCAACATTTACTGTGCGCGATGGCAAGATAATTTATGCTTTGGCTGCAATCAAAGGTGTTGGTGCCGGTGTGACTGATGCAATTGTTGCCGAACGTGAAGCAAACGGTAAATTCAAAAATTTAACTGATTTTATTAAACGTTGTTCGCCTTTTGTAAACAAAAGAATATTGGAAGCGTTTGCAAAAGTCGGTGTGCTGGATTCACTGGAAAAAAATCGTGCATTGATATTTATGAATGCTGATGCAATTTTGGCATATGCGTCTAAATCGCGTGAAAACGCAAATTCTTTGTCGCTTTTTGCTAACACAACACAAGACGATGTCAGTGAAGATAGATTGCTAAAAGATTTACCAAAAACAAAACCTTGGACTTTTGCACAAAGACTAGAAAATGAATTGTCTGCGCTCGGTTTTTATATCTCTGCACATCCACTTGATCAATATAAACATTTAATTGTGCGCGAAAAATTAACGACCAGTCAAACTTTACTATCAATGGGTGATCGAAAAAATGTTCAAATAGCTGCCAATGTAAATTCTTTCTCACGCCGCAAAACCAAAACCGGCAAGGATATGTTGACTATAAACGCCTCTGACAGTTTTGGAAATATAGAAGGTGTTGCCTTTGGTGATGCATCAATTGATTTGTCGCAGATATTAAACAGTGAAACCGAAGTTGTTATTTCTGGAAAAACATCAGTGCGTGATGACAGAGTTTCTGTGTTTGTAGATTCTATAATACCGCTTAATCAATGGGTCGCGAAGATTGCAAAAACCTTAACAATAGATGTTAATGATAAATCTGTATTACCAGATGTTAAAAAGGCGTTATCTGTATTATCTAATGGTTATACGCGTGTCATTTTGAATTTACATTCTGGTGATAAAAACGCATTGTTGGCATTAAAAAACACAGTTGAACTGGGTGCAACAACGGCAAAGGATTTAGTCGCACTTGGAACCAAAGTGACAATAGAATAATGAAACATATACCTGTACTTTTAAATGATGTTTTGGATGTCTTGGGTGATATCAACGGACGTACAATTGTTGATTGTACTTTTGGTGCGGGCGGATATTCGCGTGCTTTCCTTGAGCGGGGTGCAAAAGTTATTGCTTTTGACAGGGACACAAATGTTGCCGCAGATGCAGATAAATTGAAACAAGAATATGGTGACAGGTTCCATTTTGTAAATGCACCCTTTTCCGAAATTAGTCAACTTAATTCATCTGATTTTGATGATATTGTTTTTGATTTAGGTATTTCATCGATGCAGATAGATAATGGGGAACGTGGTTTCTCTTTTCGGTTTGATGCGCCGCTTGATATGCGTATGGATACCAGAACCAGTATAACAGCAACAGATTTAATAAAAAATGTTTCAGAAAATGAGCTGGCCGATATTTTGTATGAATATGGCGATATAAAAAAATCACATATGTTTGCAAAAATATTGAAAGAAAAACAACCTATAAGTACATTTGAATTGCGTGATTTAATAAGAAATCCAGGTGATGTTGCACCGGTGTTTCAGGCGTTGCGTATCGCGGTTAATGATGAAATGGGACAAATAAAAAACGCACTTAGTTCCGTGAAAGACTTATTAAGACCTGGGGGACGTTGCGTTTGTGTGACATTTCATTCTGTCGAAGACAGAATTGTAAAAAACACTTTTCGTAAATGGACCGATGTTGCAGGCGACCCACGTTTGCCGGTAAATGAATCTGTCGCATATAAATTATTAAAAACCAAAACACCATCTGATAAAGAATTGGAAAACAATCCGCGTGCGCGTTCGGCGCATATGCGTGGGGTTATAAAGGTATAAATATGCTGTTGACCTGGCAAGTGGTTTTTTGCTAGAATACTGAAATGAAAAAGGAAGAAAAGATGAAAAAATTATTAGCTTCATTATTTGGAATTTTTGCAACATCAAATGTGTTTGCAAATCCTGCGTGTGCGGTTTGTACGGTGGCAATTGGTGCAACGCTTACAATATCGCGTAAGTTGGGTGTTTGTGATAATGCTGTGGCTGTTTGGTTGGGTGCTTTTTTAGTGATTATGGGGTATTGGTTAATTAAATGGTTTGATAAAAAGAATTGGCATTTCTTTGGTCGTAATTTGATTTTGATGCTGTTGTCTTTTTCTATGATTGCTGCATTATACATACATCATTTAACATATTCACCATGTTTTTGGATAATTGATGCTTTTTTATTCTGGGCAATTGTTGGTGGATTGGTTTACATTATATCGCAAAAATTGTATGAATATATGAAACGCCGCAACAATAATCATGCGCATTTCCCTTTTGAAAAGGTTGTTTTGGCATTGGTTATGTTGTTAATTGTAAGTTGGATGGTTTCCAAATATGCGCTTTAATAAAAGGGAAGAAAAATGAAAAAATCTGATAAAAAATTATCGATGGAAGAAATGATTGAAAAATTGGACGCCGCTAAAAAGGCTAATCCACTAGATTTGTCTTCGGACCAGGATTTATCTATTGCACTGATGAATTTGGTGTCATTGGAAGAACATTTCTTTTTCAGTGGTGCAAAAACTGGCAAAGTTGGATTTTATGATTTAATCAATACAGTTCGCACAATGCGCAAAGAATTGATGGAACGTATCGTTAAAAAATCCAGTGGTGAAGACGGCGAAGTCTGGTGTATTTCGAAACATTTGTTGGCTGCCTCTATGCGTATTTATGAAGTTGGAACCAAGGCTATCGGTGCCGGCAAGAAAAAAGAAGCATATGAAATGTTTGAAAAGGCATATGATTTGTATTCTCTTTTCTGGGGTTTGAATATGCATTTGATTGATTTGGGTGATGTTCATGAATCTGTCCCTGCTTTCTATGATGGTGCAAGTGAGGCTTGTGCAACAAAAAAAGAAGAAAAGGCAGTCGGAAAACCAGCAAAAAAAGAAAAAGTTTCCAGTGTAAAAAGATTGGGACAATGGGTCAAAAATGCAGTGAATTGTTGTATAGAATAAATTCTTGCATTGACACCACAAAAAATGATAGAATAACATACAAAAGAGAGAAGTTTAATTGGCAGGTTTTATCAAAAATCTTGTAAAAATATCTGTAATCGCGTTGATTGTTCCTGGTTTGGCGTTTTCTGCGCAACAACCAAATCCACGTGTTAATAACAATGCGCGAAATGTTCGTTCTGCGGATTCTATAAGCAGTGCATCAATTCGTCGTTCTGCGACTTCTGTTATTGCGCGTTCGGCAAATACCAACAATCGTCAGGCACGTGCTGTTGTGACGGCGCGTCCGGCAACCGTTCGCACGGCCAGTGTTCGTTCTGTTCGACCTGTGACTTCGGGAACAAATGTTGCACGTACCGCATCTAAATCTTCTGTGGTGCGTTCTGGTTTGAAACAAAAAACATCTGGTTCTAATTTAGCACGTGCAGGAACTGCACGCGCAACCGCTGTGTTTAACGATATTACCAAAATTGGTGGCGGATATTCCAATTGTCGTGATGCATATGCAACATGCATGGATCAATTCTGTGCATTGGCTAACGACACATACAGAAGATGTTTTTGCAGCGATAAATTTGCAGATTTTCGGAATTTGGCTGACAAAATGGATACGGCGTTATCTATGTTGGCAGATTTTCAGGATAATAATTTAAATGCTGTTGATAAAACTGCCGCTGAAGTTAATGCAATGTATACTGCGACCGAAGGCGAAAAAGCGATTAAACGCGATACCAGTGCGTCCCAGAAATTATTAGACAGTATTGGCGACATTTTGTCAGGAAAATCATCTCCTGCGCCTGCAAAAAAGACATCAGCATCCTTGGGAATATTGGATTTCTCCGGTTTTTCTTCAAATAATGATGATATATTTGGTGGTGGGGTATCACTTTTTGGTGATTCTTCAGCTGCTGATATGTCCACATTAGAAGGTAAAGAATTATATGACAGTGCGGCGAAACAATGTGTTGAAATAACACGTGAATCCTGCGGCAGTGATGCTATGTTTAATTTGGCACGTTCCGCCTATTCCATAATGATTACCCAGGATTGTAATGCATACGAAAAAAATATAAACGCCAAGAAAGCATCTGTTGAAGAAACTGTTAGAACGGCGGAAAAGTATTTACGCGAAGCAAGATTAGAAGAATATCGTTCGCATAATTCTGCATCGGTTAATGAATGTTTGGAAAAGGTCGAAAAAGAAATAAGAAAACCAACGGCTTGTGGTGAAAATTATGAAAAATGTATGGACTATACGGGCCAATACATAAATCCAACAACCGGCGAACCTGTGTATTCACAGGCGTTGTTTGGATTGAATTCATTGATTGTTTTAGATGGAACAGCGGATGTGTTGGGTGCAAATCCTGGATTTGATAAATGGCTTGAAGGTAAAAAAATGTTTGCAGAATCCGCACTTGATACATGTCGCGATGATGCAGAAATTGTTTGGTATGAATTTAAACGTTCGGCACTTATTCAGATAGCGCAGGCCCAAGATACAATGATACAAAAAGTAAAGGATTCTTGCGTCGAAACAATAAAAAAATGTTATGACAAACAATCTGGTGATTTAAAAAGCATTGATACTACCGAATTGCAAGGAACCGGTGCAATCGTTGCGGTTACGGCGCGTGGTATGTGTTATGATCGTGTTCAGGCATGTGCTGCATTATATGGCGACCCAAATGGTTGTCGATATGATGATTCAACAAAGAAATTGGATAACAACCCAGATTGTACAACCAAAGACGGCAAGCCTTGTAAGTGTGGTTTACAGTCATTATTAACATTTGTGGATACTGTTGATTCGGTAAAGGTAGCCGAAGGATGCGAAGCCGTATTGTCAGATTACGCACATGAATTATGCCCAGACAGCCCAGAAGAAAAAGATAAAGATGGTAATGTCACAAAAGCAAAAGTACCGTATGGAACATGCACAACAAAGCCAAAAGCCGCGCTTCGTGCTGCAATGAATAACAGAATGGAAGTGTTCTGTGCACATGATTTGGTTAATGCCGACGAATCTAATACATTGCAAGAATCATCTGCATTTAATACCAATATCATGAATCAAATACTTAAGGGTATATATGATTCTCTTGGTATTGCATTTACCAAAGGATGCGAAGAAATGGGTGGCAACTGGGTCAATGCTAATGAGGTATCAAGACCTGCGTTAGATATGTTGGTCCAAGAATATTATACAAAATATTATGGAACCAAAGTCACAGAACAAGGGCAGTATGTATCTTTGAATTTGGATGATTATGGATGGTGCATAAATGCCGACAAACAAAATCAATGTCTTGACCTGGGCGAAGAATATACGACAGGATTGGATGATGAAGGTCAATGCCAGTTAACAAATGAATGGTATTTTGATATGTGTATGGATTTGTTAAACGGAAAATGGGAAAACAATACATGTACAATAGATAATGTCACACAAGAATCATTCGGCGGTGTCTCTTCCGTTGATACAAAGGTTGAAAATACAGCAGAAGACAAGAATTCTGAAAGCACTAATACAACAGAATCAAAAAAGAAGAAAAAGAAAATAGATGCTTCAATATTGGAAAAAATGTCCAATCTAAGTAAAAAACGAGAAATGCAACAAAAAGAAGACGCTGCCGTTCAATTATCAAAAGAAACAGATATATAAAACTTGATTCTAAAGTAATAAGATCTGCTAGGGTCATACATCGTTAAAAAAAACGCCAAATTGGCGTTTTTTAATTCTTTTCACCATTTAATAATTTCAACATATCCATAATTGTTTTGCGTTGTGCATCGTTTGGCAGATTCCAATAAAGGTTTATCAATTGTAAAGATTCATTTTTGCTTAATGGATCGTTTTCTTTTACATCCGAAACGCGCATTGAACGAATTGCCTTGGTTTCTGGCGGAAAATTACCTGGTAAACCAGAATAAAAAAACGCAACTGATGTTTCCAAAGCCTGACTTAAATCAAACAAGCGTGCCGCAGGAATTCTGTTCCCAGCTGTTTCATATTTTTGTATTTGTTGAAAGCTGACACCGCATTTGCGTGCCAAATCTGTCTGTGATAAACCCAACATGACGCGGCGCAATTGCAACCGCTGTGCGATGTGACGATCCACTTCGTTTATAAGCCCTGCTTTGCGTGCCATTTGCCTTCCTTTGTTAAGAAAAAAATCTCTATATTTAATATATACAATGTTTCTTTTTGTTTTGCAATCAAAAAACATATATGATACCCTGGATAACACGGGGAAAATGAAAAATGAAACCAATTGTTTTATGTATCTTAGATGGTGTTGGTATAAATAAAAGCAGCGCACATAATGCGGTTGCAATGGCAAAGATGCCTTTCTTTGATGAATTATTAAAAAAATATCCAAATTCTGAATTAGATGCATCAGGAACTGCGGTTGGACTGCCGTCCGGTATTATGGGTAATAGCGAGGTTGGACACATTACAATTGGTTCAGGTCGAATTGTAAATCAATTTTTACGCCGTTTTGAAATCGAAGATTTATCAAAGAATAAACCGTTAAATGATTTTATTGAATCTGTAAAACATAGTGGCGGTATTGTTCATGTGGCGGGATTAATGTCTGATGGGCGCGTTCATGCAAATATTGCTGATATTATCGCGACAATTAAATATATATTAAAAAACGATTTGCGTGTATGTATTCATTTTGTTGCAGATGGTCGTGATACACCACCGCAATCTGCCCAGAAATATATTGACACAATCAAAAACGAACTGGCAGATTCTTTTGAAAATAATTCTGTGTTTTTTGGCACAATTTCCGGCCGTTATTATACAATGGATCGAAACAATAATCTGGACAGAACAGAATTGGCTTTTGATGCAATTGAACGCGGGGAATCCGAATATCACGCGAAAGATATAAATGAAGCTTTGGCTAATGCGTATGCGCGTGGCGAAACAGACGAATTTATCAAACCAACGATAATAACACCAACAAAATTAACAGTTAACGACGGATTTTTGTTCTGTAATTATCGCAGCGACCGCGCAAGACAAATAATGCGAAAGGTTGTTGAAAATGGATGCCATATATTATGTTTTTCCCAGTATGGCGAAGGTTTAGATGAAGTTTGTCCTGCGCTTTTGCCAGACATAAAAACAGAAAACACTTTGGGTGATATTTTGGCAGAAAACGGCAAGACACAATTGCGTATTGCAGAAACGGAAAAATATAATCATGTGACCTATTTTATGGATGCAGAACGCAATATTGATTATGACGGTGAAGAAAAAGTTTTAATTCCATCGCCAGATGTTGCGACTTTTGATATGAAGCCGGAAATGTCTGCAAATGAAATTACAGATGCCCTTTTGCCAAGATTGTCTAAGTTTGATGTAGTGTTATTAAATTATGCAAATGGTGATATGGTCGGGCATACTGGTAATGAAACGGCAGCGATTAAAGCAATGGAGTGTTTGGATAAGCAGTTGTCGGTTTTGGTGCCAGCCGTATTAAAACTAGATGGTGCGGTTTTAATAATTGCCGATCATGGAAATGCAGAACAAATGTGGGATAATGAACATGATGTCCCATTGACTTCGCATACAACTAATCCGGTGCGTTTTATAATGGTTTCAAATGGTAATTATGTCGCGCACGATGGCGGCTTAAGTGATGTTGCACCAACAATTTTGAAGTTGCTTGATATTAAACAGCCAATTGAAATGACTGGCAAAAGTTTGATTTAATTCTTTTTGCGCAAGCTTTCGAAGAAACATTTCAACAGTTTTGCAGATTCTTCTGCATATTCTGGCATTTGTATCACGTTTGGTTTCCAAAGGTGTTTATCAGATTCAAATATTTTCGCGTTTGATGTAATGCCACCGCCCTTTTCGTCCGTTGCCGCAAAATAAATATTTTTGATGCGCGCAAAAGAAATCGCGGTTGCACACATGCTGCATGGTTCCAATGTCACATAAATATCGCAATCATCCAAAAATTTAGCATTTAATTTCTTGCAAGCTTTGTTAATCGCAACAATTTCGGCATGCAAAGTTGGATTTTTAGATTTTTGAACACAATTTTCGCCACGGGCTATGATTTTGTCATCTTTGACAATTACTGCGCCAATTGGCACATCACCGTGCGACAGTGCTTTTTTAGCTGATAAAAATGCTTGATTCATAAAATTCATAATGTAAACTTTACACTATGAAATCAAATTTGCAAATTATTTCCGGAAAATATCGTGGCAAAAGGCTTTCTTTGCCGTCTGATGCGCGCCCAACACAAAATATGGCGCGTGGCGCGTTGTTTAATATGCTGAACGGTATTATTGATACAACAAAGCCAATTGCAGTGTGGGATGTTTTTGCGGGCTCGGGGGCTTTCGGATTGGAATGTCTGTCGCGGTTTGTTAAACCTGTGGTTGTTTTTACCGACAATGCCAAATCGTCAATTGATACAGTAAAGAAGAACATTGTTTCAATAAATGAAAACGCCACAATTGAATTATGTGATGCGATTTCGGCTATATCGCGTTTTGGTGGAATAACAGACCTTTTCTTTGTTGATCCCCCGTATTCAGATTTTAATTTTGGTGTTTTATTTGTAAAAAAACTGACAAAAGTTGCAAAAACGGGTTCTGTATTGATTTGGGAAATGGAAAATATACAAAAGTTGCCTGATTTTAGTGAAAACTGGGAGGTTTTGCGCGATAAAACCTATGGGCGCGCCAGATTTTTAATAATGCGTAAAATCTAACAAAATACTTGACTTTTTTATTTTTTTGTCTATATTTTGGATGGAACAAGGAGCGAACATGCCGAAGTATAATTATTTAAAAGATTATTTAACCAAGGACGAATATATAGTGGTTAAAAGTCAGGTTGAGTGGAATCCAAAATATACGATACAGGCCATTTCTGTAAATCCACTTAATCCCAGACCGTATGTCACACAAAAAGCAACGCTTGCACCACGTCCTTCACAAAGCGCGTTCGCTGTTGAATTCGGAACAACAGGTCGATTTTTTAACGACGAAAAATCCATTAAATTTATAGATTTAACGTGGGATTATCATAAAAACTATTATGAACACGAATACGAAATCGTTGTTGTGTTAGCGGTCAGAAAAGACAAAATAGTTGTGTATAGTGAAAAAACAGAAAAAGAAATAGATATAGTTTGTTCCAAAAACAACATTCTTACACCCTATGCTGTTGACCCATTGGTGGGGCATGAATTATTAATAAAACCAAAATCAGCAGACACATATGCTATTGTTCATAATATTACGTTGGCAGAACTGAAATCAAGTATGCACCAGCGTATGTTATAAAAAACTTGATTTTTAAGTTTTTTTAATAAATAATATACCCCGCATGACACCCTTGGAGGTCATACAAAAGAAAAAACAACCATTAAAAAGGATTTTAAAATGGCTATTAAATTAAACGCTGAAATTCGCAAAGTTGCTGGCAAGGGGGCCGCACGTGCAGTTCGCAAGAACCAAAACATCCCTGCTGTAATCTATGGCGAAAAGAAAGAACCTGTGTCCATTGAATTGAACGGACACGAATTCAATATGTTGTTGGGACAACCATCATTGCGAACAAAATTATTTGAATTCATGTTGATTTTAAACGTATCAATGTCAAAGAACCTGTATCAGTTGTCGTTCCTGTGGAAGTTATCAATGTCGACACATCCAAAGGCATCAAATTGGGCGGTGTTTTGAACTTTGCCGTTCGTAAAGTTGCATTGAAAGGATTGGTATCTGATATGCCTGAAAAAATCACAATCGATTTAACGAATGTCACTATTGGTGACACAATTCACGGTTCTGATTTGGTATTACCAGCGGGTATTACACTTGGCTTGCATATGGCAGATTTGGCTTTCGCTACTATCGGTGGTAAAATGCCAGAAGAAGTAGATACAAAACCTGCCGCTGCTGCTGCGCCTGCTGCAGACGCCGCAAAGAAATAATATCTTTGATATTGTTAAACGAATTAACCGCCCATCTGGGCGGTTTTTTATTTGAATAAAAACCTGTAATAATTTTTATTTGACCCCCTTGAAACCATGTTTTTTATAACTATATTCTCGTTAAGCGAAAAACTTTAAGGAGTAAAAACTATGTCAAAAGTATTAGGTATTGATTTAGGTACAACTAATTCCGCCATGGCTTTCATGGACGGGACAGATCCAAAAATTATTGAAAACAGCGAAGGTCAACGCACCACCCCATCTGTTGTTGCGATTACTTCAAATGGCGACCAATTGGTTGGTATTACTGCAAAAAACCAGGCGGTCACAAATCCTGAAAATACAATTTATGAAATTAAACGTTTAATGGGTTTGCGTTTTGACAGCCCTGCTGTTAAGGAAATTGAAAAACGTGTCCCTTATAAAATTGTTGCAGGCGACAATGGTGACGCATGGGTTGAAATTGACGGCAAAAAATATGCACCATCTCAGATTTCTGCTATGATTTTATCTAAATTGAAAAAAGATGCCGAAAGTTATTTGGGCGAAACAGTGACAGATGCGGTTATTACTGTTCCTGCATACTTTAATGATTCACAACGTCAGGCAACAAAAGACGCGGGCCGTATTGCTGGTTTGAATGTTTTGCGTATTGTTAACGAACCAACTGCCGCAGCATTGGCTTATGGCTTGGATAAAAACAAAAATGGCACTATCGCGGTATATGACCTTGGTGGTGGTACATTCGATGTATCCATATTGGAAATCGTAGATGGTGTTTTCGAAGTTAAATCTACAAACGGTGATACTGCATTGGGCGGTTCAGACTTTGATGCGCGCGTCTTAAAATATCTGATTGATGAATTTAAATCACAGACAGGTATTGATTTATCAAACGACAAACTGGCGTTACAACGTTTGAAAGAAGCCGCTGAAAAGGCAAAAATTGAATTGTCTTCAAAGACATCTACTGATATTAACTTGCCTTTCCTTACTGCTGATGCAACAGGTCCAAAACATTTCAACACAACACTTACACGTGCAAAATTGGAATCTTTGGTTGCTGATTTGATTGAAAAGACAATAGAACCATGCAAAAAGGCTTTGAAAGATGCTGGTTTAACAACATCTCAAATCAACGAAGTTATTTTGGTTGGTGGCCAAACACGTATGCCAAAGGTTGTTGAAACCGTAAAAGAATTCTTTGGTCGTGAACCACACAAAGGCGTTAATCCGGATGAAGTTGTTGCACTTGGTGCCGCAATTCAAGGCGGTGTTTTGAAAGGTGATGTCAAAGATGTTCTGTTGTTGGATGTGACACCTTTGTCATTGGGTATTGAAACATTGGGTGGAGTATTTACCCGTTTAATTGACCGCAATACAACAATTCCAACCAAGAAATCACAAATATTCTCTACTGCCGAAGATAATCAATCGGCTGTGACTATTCGTGTATTCCAGGGCGAACGTGATATGGCGGCAGATAACAAATTGCTGGGTCAATTTAATTTGGAAGGCATCGCACCTGCCCCACGTGGTATGCCACAAATCGAAGTTTCTTTTGATATTGATGCGAACGGTATTGTTCATGTGTCTGCAAAAGATAAAGGAACCGGCAAAGAACAAGCTATTTCAATTAAATCTGACGGTGGCTTAAGCGAAGAAGAAATCAAACGTATGGTTGATGAAGCCGCAGCTAACGCCGAATCTGACAAAAAGAAAAAAGAATTAGCCGAAGCGAAAAATACAGCAGAAACCGCCATTTTCAGCATTGAAAAATCATTGAAAGAACATGGCGATAAAATCAGTGCCGAAGAACGCGAAGCAATCGAAAACGCCAAAAAAGAATTGGCTGATGAATTGGCAAAAGCCGATGCAACTGCTGAATCTTTGAAAGCAAAAACAGATGCTTTGACAGAAAAAGCTATGAAATTGGGCGAAGCGGTTTACAAAGCAGCCCAAGAAGCACAAAAACAAGAATCAGAAAACAATGCAAATGAAGGCGGCGAAAAAGGTGCCACAGATGCAGACTTTTCTGAAAAATAATTGTTTTCCCTTCCTTAAAAAAAACCGGGCGTTTGCCCGGTTTTTATTTCCTTTTTTCTCCGATATAAATACCCATGTCTGTTGCGATTTGTAATAAAACACTATCTGGTTCTACATACGCATTGGATGTCATGGCACCAACAATGTTTGGATCTTTTTGTTGTTTGCCCGCGGCGAAAAATTCGTTTAATGAAATTGTTTTGTATTCGCCGTTTTGCACAACAGTCATCACATTTGTTTCGTTGTTTTCGATTGCTGTTAATGCTGTTTCTGCAAATCCGGCTGCCAATATTCTGTCGTCTGCCGTTGTGTCGCCTGCCCTTTGTATATATTCAGGAAACGCTGGTTTGTTTGTTATACCGGCTGCAGTTAATTGACGCGATATCATTTCGGCTGGTTTGCCAGAATGACCGCGGATTGAAATGCTTTCTGAAACAATAATAATCCCATAATCGCGCTTAGATTGTTTTATGTGTTTTACAAGGTTGTTTACATCAAATTTGATTTCTGGAATTATAATTGCATCGGCACCGACGGCAACCCCAGCATGCAGTGCCAGTTGTCCACAATCGCGTCCCATTGTTTGAACAACGAACCAGCGATGATGACTGCGCGCGGTTAATAATAATTGATCACAATACGAAACCAATTGTTGAACCGCGGTATCAAAACCAACAGTTTTGTCTGTTAATGGGACATCCATATCAATGGTTTTGGGTATGCAAACCAGTTGCAATCCATTGTATATTTCATTATAAAGATGCGCCAACGATAATGAACCGTTGCCGCCAATTAAAACCAATGCATCCAAATTCAATTCTTTTAGTGATTTTTGAAGTTTTTTGTTGAAAGCGCTTAATTTACCACTGCGCGCGGCAGATTCAAAATTTGTAACATGAGCATTTCCATTGGCCAGAATACTGCCCGCTAAATGCGAAGATGCGAATTGAAAGGTTTCGTTTGTTAAATCAACTGTCTTGGCTGGTATGCTAGAAAGTCCGTCTGTGCCGTCCTGTATGCCCAAAATATCCCATTTGCGACGAACACAACCATCAACAACACGTTGTATAACTGTGTTTAATCCGGAACAATCCCCGCCTGTTGTCATAATTCCAATCTTTTTACGCGCCAATTTGAATCTCCTTTTTTGCTGTTTATGATTATATCATAAAATCCTTGACAAATAAACTGGTTTTGCAATAATTTTGTCAAAGATAACAAAAAAGGTTTAATAATGGCAGCAACTAATATCGGAAAAACAAAACGCAGCACAGACGATTTAATAAATGATGCGGTTAATCGCCAACAATCTTGGTTGGAAAAACGTCGCGCATTTACACGCAGATTCTTGCAAAAATTCAATGTTTTTACAAACAAAGAAGAACCTAAACAAAAATCAGTTAAATTTAAAGAGTCTAAAAACAAAACAATTGTACGTGCATATTGGTTCCCTATTCTTTGTGCATTGTTGGTTATATTGATAGCTGTGTTTATAATGTTGTTTAAAATCAATGCACCAGTGAAAGTTATTTCGCCCAGCGTTCCAGAACCAATTATCAGACCTGTTAAAAATACTGAAAACCACACAACGCCATCATTTGATATGGTTCGCATTGAAAAATCTGGCAACATAATGATAGCCGGTCGTAATGTTCGCGAATCAAACATCTCTATCGTTATTAACAAAAAAATAGTTGCCACCGAACACACAAACAAAGACGGTGAATTCGTATATGCACCAACAGATGTTTTAAAGCCAGGCAATTATGTGATTTCTTTGGTTGATGCCGATAAAAACATCAAATCTGCGGATTCTGTATTTGTTTATATTTCGGAACGTGGTTACAAGAATTCAATATCTTTGCTGATGACTAAAAATGGCAGTAAAATTATGCAATCGCCTGAATTATTGGATGGCGATTTAGTTGTCTCAAAAATAGATTATTTAGATACTGGTCGTATGGTTGTGACCGGTCGTGCATTACCAAAATTGCGTGTTTCATTATCTTTGAACGATAAATATATCGGATTTGCGCGTGTGTCTAATTATAAAAATTTTGGTCTGGGCGCAGACATTGGAAAATTGGAAAGCGGCAAAGAATATAAATTAAATATTCGCCTGCACGATGGCGAAGGAACCACAATTGCAAACGTAGAACATAATTTTGTTATGCCAGAAATGACCGGCGATGATAATACTTTTTATACCGTTCGTCGTGGCGATTGTTTGTGGATTATTGCACGTAATTTCTTGCGTCGTGGTATATTGTTCACAATGATAGCCGAACGTAATAATATTGCGAATCCAGATTTGATTTTTCCGGAACAATTATTACAAATACCAACACAAAACTAAAAGGATTAGATATGAACGAAGGTAAGAAAGCCCGTTATGAATATTTTAATCCATCCGTATCCGCAAATCAGCAAAATGCTGAAAGTTTAGCCGCCGTAATTTCCAGCTTTATCAATAAAACAACGATGAAACCGGCTGACTGGATTGCTTTACAATCACTTCTTAAACAATTAAAGAAATCAAACAATAATATGCCACGCAAAGTGTTACGCAGCATAGAAAACAAATTTAATAAAATTCAACAAAATTATCAAAGGTAGAGAATATGCCAAAAGTTAATTTTCAACAAAAACCTAAATATTTTAATTCTAAAATGCATCGTCAGACCAGTAATTGCGATACATTAGTACACAGAATCAAAGAATTTTATTTTAAATACGAATCTCGCCTATCCTTGGAAGACAAAAAGGAAATACTTTTGTTTGTGCAACAAATAGACCGCGCCAACAAGGTTTTGAACGCAAGAATGCGTAACGATATATATGTTGCGATAAGAAAGATTAGTAAAAAATATCAAGAAGAGTTTTCTAGATAAAACAAATTCGACCACAAGGGTCGACTTCATTTTTTGGTGCGGGCAAAGGGAATGTAATTCCCGCTCTCTTCTTTCGCGGGCCCCTTTCAACTTCGTTTACGAACCCTTCGTTGCTGTCGCAACTTTATCGGGTTCGATTCAACATATTTTTCCCCGACAAAAATAAATTCGACCACAAGGGTCGACTTCATTTTTGGTGCGGGCAAAGGGAATCGAACC
Organism: uncultured Pseudomonadota bacterium; assembly: GCA_900321105.1. Classification (GTDB taxonomy): domain Bacteria; phylum Pseudomonadota; class Alphaproteobacteria; order Rs-D84; family Rs-D84; genus Enterousia. The sequence continues at coordinate 228,501 of OOHL01000003.1, forward strand.
CTCGTCTAAAGCTTGGGAAGCTTTCGTTCTGCCATTATACCATGCCCGCGCGGATAGTCTAAAATTATATATTATTTTGGCAAAAAAGTCCAGGGCTTTTAATGCTTAAATTCAATTTTGTTTGTAAAATAATCTCTTGTTTTGTGTAATAATAAATCATGAAAGGTTTTAAAACAAGGGGTGTCCCATGACTAATAATGAAGTCAAAAATGCACTAAAAGAACTCAGCCGAACAATAGACATGATGGACAAGTCACATATAAAAAGTCTGCTAAAAATTCTAATGAACGCACAGGGAATAAAAACCTGTGCGTTTTTCATTTCTATGGACATCAGAAAATTAACGAAAAAACTTTTGATAGATTTTATAAAATCTGATTTTGTTAATGTTCGTCTTTCACGGCGACAAATGAAACAGGTTTATCAAATTTTGGGGGATTATCGCATATATCCAAAATGCAAATTATGTGGGCAACCTATAATGATAGATTCTGATTATATGAAGTATGAACCAAATTTTGATAAAATGGCATTTTCTTGGGATCATATATATCCTAAATCCATGGGTGGCAGTGACGAACTGGAAAACATGGAACCAACCCATAAAATTTGTAATAACAAACGCGGCACAAAGCCAGCATACGATACAAATTGTCAAAACGGCATAAAAATAACTATAAACATAAACTTGCCACCAGAGATGTGCTGTTCAAAATATCGACCTTCGCGTTTTGGTTTGTGTAAATATATAAATCAAAACGGTTATTGCACATACACACGATAAACATTAACAAATATTTGACTTTTGACATTTTTTAATACATAATAGGCCTGCAAATCCCAAAGATTGCTATCGTTATAACCCCTGTACGCGGTATGCGTAAGGAACATCAACCGGCGAGTTTTCGCTCTTGATGACGGTTTTTATGTGCGGTTTTTGGGCAAACAAGATAACGAAACACTAAAAGGAGCAAATAAAATGGCAACAGTTATCAGATTAGCACGTTATGGTGCAAAAAAACGTCCTTACTATCACGTGGTCGTCACAGATTCTCGTAATGCACGTAATTCTGGCGCAATTTTGGAAACAGTTGGTAAATATAACCCAATGTTAGCCAAAGACGACGAAAAACGCGTTATTTTGGATGTTGAAAAAGTAAAAGCATGGATGGCCAAGGGTGCACGAGCCTCTGACCGTGTTTACAAATTCTTGGTAAATGCAGGTTTGGTTGCAGCAAAACCAATTCCAACACAAACAAAGAAAAATCAACCTTCTGAAAAAACTCAGATGAAAGCTAAAGATAAAGCTGACAAATTGGCTAAAATCGCAGAAGAAAAAGCTGCCGCTGAAGCCGCTGCTAAGGCTGCTGCTGAAACACCAGCAGAAACTCCTGCAGAAGAAACTGCAACTGAAACAGTTGCTGAATAATATTTTTGCTCTATTTTACTTGGCGGGAAACCGCCAAGTGATATATTTGTATGAATACAGAAAATAAAATCTTGGTTGGAAAAATTGTTGCACCACAGGGTATTCGTGGTGAATTTCGTGTTCAGACTTTTTCTGAACAACCAACAGATTTTAAAAAATTTCATATTATTTGCGATAAATTCGAAAGTGACAAATTTCGTTTTGTTCGGGTATTAAAGCAAAATGTTATTATTGCAAAAATAGATTCTGTTAATGACAGAAATACTGCTGAATCTTTGCGTGGAACAGAATTGTTTATTTCGCATGATGATTTACCAAAATTAAAAGAAAATGAATATTATCAATCTGATTTAATCGGTTTTGATGTTATTCGCGGGGGAAACAAGATAGGTATTGTTGACGGATTCCAAAACTTTGGTGCCGGCGATATTATTGAATTAGAAAACGGAGAGATGGTTTCTTTTAAAGGTGCAGATGTTGACGTTAAAAACAAAACAATAAAGGTTTTATAAATGTCGCATTTTATAATCAGTTTACCAACAATATATATTGACTGCAAACGAAGTCTTAAATATGGACTGCGTTCAAATTGTCCGTTAAAACAATTTTTAGATTCTGACGAAGCAGTATATGTTGCATGGCCCAATGACAACAGATTGTTACCAGACACACGAGATTTTCAGGCGGCTGTCAATGAAATTGAAAAAATACAAAACATATGTAAAAACTGCAAAAACAACGGACGATAAATGCATTTTAATATATTAACTGTTTTTCCAGAAATGTTTCCAGGAACCCTTGATAAAGGGGTTGTTGGGCGTGCACTTGATAAAGGTATTTGGTCTTATAAAACAATCAACATTCGTGATTTTGCGATAAATAACTATGGCAGTGTTGATGACGAACAATTCGGTGGTGGTGCCGGTATGGTTATGCGACCGGATGTTTTAGGAAATGCGTTGGATTCTATTGAAAACAAGGGTAAAATCATATTCTTTTCACCGCGTGGAAAGGTTTTGAATCAAAAATTAGTGCACGAATTCGCAAAATGTGATACAATAACCCTGCTCTGTGGTCGGTATGAAGGTATTGATCAGCGGGTTATTGACGAATATGGTATCGAAGAATTATCTATTGGCGATTATGTGTTATCTGGTGGTGAAATCGCAACACAAGTTTTAGTTGACAGTTGCGTTCGCGTGTTAGATAATGTATTGGGTGGTGGTATAGATGCCATCCAAAACGAAAGTTTCGAAATCGGCGGGCTTGAATGGCCATTATACACCCGTCCGTCAGTATGGCGTGGACATAAAGTCCCAGAAGTCCTGCTGTCCGGTCACCATGGCAATATCGAACGGTGGCGGAAACAACAATCGGACGAAATAACAAA
>OOHL01000001.1 GCA_900321105.1 uncultured Pseudomonadota bacterium
AAAAATATAAATCTTATCATTTAAATGATGAAAAACCTACTATTCATAAAATAAATGTGTGGAATTGTGATTCAACACATTGCTTCCTTTATATGTCATGTGATATATGCAGATATCATGATCGCTGCTTGCACACAAAACATAAAAATGAAATTTGCACAGTCGCACCAAAAGTAGAAAAGTTGTTTTCTAAATTTATTTATGGTCGTGTATCAAGTTTTGCATCTGATGAATTTTATATAGATGAAAAATTCAGCAAACGCAGAGATATTACACAATTCAAAGAAACTGTGAAATTTTTACGTATGAAATATATTAGGGACCCAAACGAAAATGTCAGGTAAAAGACTAATTTTAATGTCTTGTTGTGCACCATGTTCTTGCGGTGCGATAAAACAGTTAAAAGACGGCGAAATAGAAAATATAGACGATTTTATCGTTATGTTTTTTAATCCAAATATATTTCCAGAATCTGAATATCAAAAGCGCCTTAACGAACAAATAAAATACTGTGAGAAATTGGGCGTTAAATACGTTGTTGGCGATTACAATCACGATGATTGGCGTAACGCGGTATGCGGTTTAGAAAACGAACCAGAACGCGGATTACGTTGCAGCAAATGTTTCGCATATCGTTTTTGTTATGCACGCGAATATGCAAAAAAGCATAGATTTAATGCTATCGCATCTGTATTTGGGGTATCGCGTTTCAAAGATCAGAATCAGGTTGATTGTGCCGGTGAACAATCTTGTGGCGAAATAAAATATTTACCAATCAAATGGAACGAAGAATTGCGCAATCAAATCAACCGTGAAACAGACTTTTATCGTCAAAAATATTGTGGTTGTGAATTTAGCATAAGGAAATAAACATGGCAGAATTTTGGGACGTTTATGATATTAACGGGAAAAAATTAAACAAAATAGTTCAACGTGGCAAAGATTGGTTAAAAGGCGATGAATATCACATGGGTTCCGCTGTTTTTATTAAAGATAAAAACGATGATTTTTTAATTCAACAGCGATCTTTAAAAAAAGATGTACATCCTGGAAAATGGTCAATAACCGGTGGTTCTGCTGTTTCTGGCGAAACCTCAGAACAATGTGCAATCCGTGAAGTTAACGAAGAATTAGGCATTACTTTAACACCAAAAGATTTAAAGAAAATATATACTTTCACAGAACGTCAATGTATATTCAATATTTTTGTGGCACCGGGTTCAAAAGATATAAAAATAACACCTCAAATTGAAGAAGTTGAACAAATCGCGTGGGTATCGCGTAAAAAAGTGTTAGATTTATATCATAATGGTGAATTTATGTTGCCCTTTATAGACGAAATGTTAAAACGCATTAAATAACGCTATAATAATTTGATTTTTGCTTTTATTCTTCTATAATTTTACCGATATATAACAAAGGTACAAATATGTCATCAATTTATGTATTTCCGGGTCAGGGCGCACAAAGTGTTGGTATGGGCAAAGATTTATACGAAAATAATGCTGCTGCACGCACAGTCTTTGATGAAATGGATGCGGCACTTGGCGAAAAATTGTCAGATATAATTTTCAATGGTCCAATTGAAACTTTGACTTTGACTGCAAATGTACAGCCTGCAATTTTGGCAACAAGTATTGCTATGTTTCGTGCTGGGAATTTTCCAAAGCCGGATTATGTTGCCGGACATTCTTTGGGTGAATATACCGCTCTTTGCGCTGCGGGTGCTATATCGTTAACCGATGCAATTAAATTGGTTCGCCTGCGCGGGGAATCAATGCAAAATGCGGTGCCGGCAGGTCAGGGCGCAATGGCTGTAATACTTGGTATAGATTTTGAAGATTTGAAAAAAGTATGTGAAAAGGCAGAATCTGAGACAGGTGGCGTATGCGATATCGCAAACGACAATTGCCCGGGACAAATTGTTATATCTGGTGCAAACAACGCGATTGAACGCGCAATGGAACTTGCCAAAGAGACCGGTGCAAGACGTGCAATGAAATTGGCTTTATCTGTGCCACCACATTCGCGTTTAATGGGACCTGTGGTTGATATTATGAAAAAGGCATTGGACGCGGTCGAATTCAAAACACCAATTGTTCCGATTATTTCTAATAAAACATGTACACCTTTGACTGATGTTAACGAAATCAAAGATGCATTGCTTTATCAAATAACACATGGTGTTCGTTGGCGCGAAAGCATTATAGAAATGGTTAACCTTGGCATTGATGATTTAACAGAAATCGGACCAGGCGAAGCCTTGATTGGTATGGTAAAACGCACAACAGATAAAATAAACGCACATAAATAAGGAATAAAAATGTTTGATTTAACAAATAAAGTTGTTTTGATAACAGGTGCCACAGGTGGTATTGGTGGCGCAATCGCAAATCAAATGAAAGCAGCCGGTGCAACAGTTGTTGTGACTGGACGCAATCTTGAAAAATTATCAAGCCTTGATGATTCTTTCATAAAGATTCAATCTGATTTATCTGTTGCAGGTGCCGCTGAAAAATTAATAGCCGATACTATCGAAAAAGCTGGGCGTATTGATGTTTTGGTTAATAATGCCGGTATCACCGCAGATACATTAATGATGCGTATGTCGGACGAACAATTTGATAATGTTATAAACACAAACCTGCGCGCAACATTTCAATTATGTCGCGCAAGCATTATGCCAATGATGAAACAAAGATTTGGTCGCATTATAAACATGGCATCTATCGTCGGTGTTGTTGGTGGCGCAGGTCAGGCAAACTATGCCGCTTCTAAGGGCGCAATTATATCAATGACTAAATCAATCGCTGCCGAAGTGGCTTCGCGTGGTATTACAGCAAACGCAATTGCACCTGGATTTATCAAAACACCCATGACCGATGTTTTACCAGACGAATTAAAGGCTAAATATCTTGAACAAATACCGGCTGGACGTTTTGGTGAACCAATTGATATCGCAAATGCTTGTGTATTCTTGGCAAGTGACGAGGCATCATATATCAACGGTCAAACAATTCATGTGAACGGTGGAATGGGACGCTTTTAAAATGACCGAATTTGATGTTATTGTTATCGGTGGTGGACATGCCGGGGTAGAGGCCGCGGCTGCATCTGCGCGCCGTGGTGCAAAAACATTATTATTAACCATGCGTGAAAGTGATATTGGCGCAATGTCTTGCAATCCGTCAATCGGTGGTCCTGGTAAATCACAAATGGTTGCAGAAATGGCGGCCTTTGGCGGCGTTATGCCATTTGCTGCAGACAGTGCTGGAATCCATTGGCGCACACTTAACGCGACACATGGTGCGGCAACCCAGGCATTGCGCGCACAAATAGACCGAAATTTTTATCATAATGCGGTTATGAAAATTTTAAACGACACAGAAAATCTGACTGTTGTTTTTGAAAGTGTTTTTGATTTAGATATTGAAAACAAAACAGTTAATAAAAAATATTCTGCAAAATCTATTGTATTAACAACAGGTACTTTTTTGGGTGGACTTGTCACACGTGGAAACGAAAAAATTGCCTCTGGTCGTTTAATGGACAATGGAGAATATCAAGAAAACGACAACCATATTTCTGGTGTATTGAAAAGGGCAGGCTTTGAATTATTAAGATTAAAGACTGGAACACCTGCGCGTATTTATCGCGACAGTATTGATTTTTCTGTTTGTGAAGAACAACCTGGCGATGTTCCACATGATTGGTTTGGTTTGGGCAATGATAAAAACACAATTAACGACAAATGTTTCATTACACATACCAATGAAACCACACATGAAATAATTCGTGAAAATATAAAAAACGCACCAATGTATAATGGTGATATTCGCGGACTTGGACCGCGTTATTGTCCGTCATTGGAAGATAAAGTTATGCGTTTCCCAGAACACAAAACACATCATGTCTTCCTTGAACCCGAAGGATATAACAGCGACTTAATCTATCCAAACGGAATATCAACATCGTTCGGCGCGGACATCCAAGACAAATGGATTCGCACAATACCTGGCCTGGAAAACGCACGTATTGCGCGATATGGATACGCAATTGAATACGATGCAATTGATGCACGTAAATTAAAATCTACATTGGAATCAAAAGATATCAACGGGTTGTTTTTCGCCGGTCAAATCAACGGAACATCTGGCTATGAAGAAGCCGCCGCCCAGGGTTTAATTGCGGGCGCAAATGCCGCCGCACACGCACTGAACATTGAACCATTGATAATCGACAGAACAAATTCAATGATTGGTGTTTTGATTGACGATATAACAACATTGGGTGTTGATGAACCATATCGTATGTTCACTTCACGTGCTGAATATCGACTTAATCTGCGCGCAGATAATGCAATATTAAGATTGGGTGATATATCTGAAAGACTTGGTTTAATATCACATGAATTACATGAAAAAATTTTAAAAATGCGTGAAAGCATCGCACACGAAAATGATAAATTTTATGCTGGATATATCGAAAGAAACGAACGTGAAATCGCGAACTATAAAAAAGATTCTGCATTAAAAATACCATCTGATTTTGACTATAAATCTTTGCCGGGATTAACAAACGAATTGGTTGAAAAATTAACAAAAACGCGCCCTGAAAATATCGCGGCATTATCCAGAATCCCGGGTATGACACCGGCTGGAATAATGGTAGTTTTACGCAAAATAAAAAGTGGAAATAAATAAAAATATATACTAGTATTGCGTTATCGCCGGAATAGCTCAGTTGGTAGAGCATCTCATTCGTAATGAGGGGGTCGCAAGTTCAAGTCTTGTTTCCGGCACCACAAAAAACACCGGCATTTGCCGGTATTTTTATATTCTTTTATCTTTTGAATTACACCATTTGGCAATCGGGCAATGTTCACAATCTGGACGCAATGCCTTGCATGTATAACGTCCATGTAAAACCATAACATGATTTACAATTGGATGATATTTAGATGGAATTATTTTAATCAATTTTTCTTCGACTTTTTCGGGTGTATTTTCACTATCACCAACCCACCCATACCGATGTGCATTACGAAAAACATGTGTATCAACACCGATATTTGGCGCATTCCACAAAACGTTCATAACAACATTTGCGGTCTTTTGACCAATTCCAGCCAGTTTCATTAATTCCGCGCGATTATGATATTTTTGTGGAAATTTATAATTGGCATCGTCGCTGTTTTCACCATGCAATTGTGTTGCCAGTTTCATAATACTGGACGCCTTGTTATTAAAGAACGAAATTACACGAATATGTTCTTTTAATTTATCAATGCCCAATTCCAACATTTTATCAGGCGTTGGCGCGATTCGAAAAAGTTCAGGTGTCACTTCATTTACTTTTTTATCAGTTGCCTGGGCCGACAAGATCACCGCCACCGCAAAAGTAAATTCATTATTTGAATATAATTCCGACCGGATATTCATATTCAATGTCTTTGGAACATTTTCAAAATAAATATCCGGTGTAAGAGTTATTTTCGATTTAGCCATTTGCTTTTTCAATATTGATTGCAAAATTATAATCTTCAATTGTTGTAGCAAATTGATTTGCATCACCTGCATCCATTTCAACAATCAAAGCATCGTGCATTATGCGTTTTTTGTGTGCTTCGATTGCATTAGCAAGTGCAACATCAGCCGTATAGGTTAATTTTATACGGTCTGACACATCCAGGCCTGCCGCTTTGCGCGAATCTTGTATAAAACGCAATGCATCATTAACTAAGCCTTCGGCAATCAATTCACTGTTGATTTCGGTATTCAAAACAACGACTGCAGTATTATCTGGTAATGCCGCACCGGTCACACTTTCTTTTACAGTCAGACGATTTTCAAATTCATCAGCGTTCAATACATATTCGCCAACAATCAATTTATCGCCATCAACACTGTATTCGCCACGTTTAACGGCCGGTATAATATCTTTCAAAGCACCACCCAATCTTGCACCAATTTTTGGTGTAATCAGATATATAAACGAATCTGCAACTTCTTTTATATCATCAATGAATTTAACAGATTTTACATTTAATTCGTCACGGATGATATCTGCATATTCATCCATTTCAACACCTGCAATTGTAGCATCAGCAAGCGGCAAACGATTACGCAATTTATATTGTTCGCGCAATTGTTTTCCAGTTGATACTATCATTTGAACACGACGCATATCATCCAAGATTTTTTTATCTGTATCTGTCGCCGTTGGCCAATCTTGTAAATGAACAGATTCTTCATTTGTCAGATTCTTGAATATATATTCACTGACAAATGGGGCAAAAGGCGCCAAACATTTACAGAAAGTTTTTAATACATAATGCAATGTTTCAAACGCGGACACATCTTCATCCCAGAATCTGTCGCGATTACGACGGATATACCAATTGTTTAATACATCCAAGAAACGAACAAATTCTTTAACTGCGACATCTGGTTTGTATTCATCCAATGCACCAGTTGTCACACGAATTAATTCATTTAATTCTGCCAATATATATTTATCCAACAAATTGTCAGAATTTGGTTCATGTTCAACGGTGATATTTCCAGCATTCGCATATAAAGTAAAGAAATGGTAAGCATTCCAAAGCGGTGTTAAAATTGTTTTTATAGAATCGTTAAACACCACACCTTCTTTATCAATACATACTGGTTCTGCTTTCATAAAATTGCTGCCCTGGATAAATAATCTGATTGCATCTGCGCCATATTTATCAAACATTTCCGATGGGTCTGAATAATTGTGCAAAGATTTTGAAAACTTGTGTTTTTGTTCATCCAATGTCATACCATTTGCAGACACAACTTTAAACGCAGGTTTATCAAATAATGCAACAGCCATAATCATCAAAGAATAAAACCAACCACGTGTTTGATCTTGACCTTCGATAATATAATCAGCTGGGAAATTCTTTTCAAATTTATCAGCGTTTTCAAACGGATAATGTAATTGTGCAAATGGCATAGAACCAGATTCAAACCAACAATCCAAAACATCACTTATACGATGCCATCCGTCTTTTTCCATCGCATCCAGTGTTGGACGATGTAAATCGTTTATTTCCACACCAAAGAAATCTTCCAATTCCTTTATTGAACCAAAGATTTTATATTCGCCGTCTTTTTCCCAAATTGGTAATGGCACACCCCAGAATCGATTTCTGGAAATTCCCCATTCGCGCGCATTTGTAATCCAAGACATAAAACGATTACCAGCCGATGTCCATGTTGTTTCATTTTTAGTTATTTCAACCAAACGGTCACGAATTTTTGGCACATCAATATACCATGCATCTGTCGCACGATATATAAGTTTTTCATGACTGCGTGGTCCAAACGGATAACTGTGTTTATGTTGATCTTTTTTAACCAAAATCCCTTTTTGTTTTAACCAATCAATAATCAATGGGTTGGCTTCAAATATATTCATACCTGCCCAATCGGTGACTGTTGAATCAAAATTACCATAATTATCAACATTCAAAATTACCGGGAATTTTGCATCAACCGCCTTGGCCGCCCAATAGTCATCTTCGCCGTATGCAGGCGCGATATGAACGATACCCGTACCGTCACTATCACTTACATAATCAGCAGGAATTATTTGATGAAGCAGGGCGTCTGTGTTTTCATAATAATTAAATATAGGTTTATAGTGCAGACCAACTAAATCTTTACCAAATACAGTCCCCAGATTTTCAGCACTCCCAAAAACTTTTTCGTATGCTTTTAAACGTGATGTGGCCAAAACATAAACATGACCATCATCATGTTTCATTCTGACATATTCCATATCTGGGTTTACTGCCAATGCAGAATTCGCAGGCAATGTCCAAGGTGTTGTCGTCCATGCAATAGCACGATCACCATTTGAAAGTTCAAACCATACTGTCACAGTATCATCAACAATGTCTTGATATTCGCTGGATGCCTCGCTGTTTGATAAAACCGTTCCCAGTTTCCAATCAAATGGATTAACCTTGAAATCTTTATAAAGCAAACCTTTATCATACAATTTTTTTAAAGCCCAGATTACCGATTCCATGTAATTTTTATCCATAGTGCGATAACCAAAATTATCGCCACCATCAACCCAACGACCAATGCGTTCAATGTATCGCAACCATTCATTTGTATATGTCATAACGTCAACCCGGCACATATCGCAAAATGTGGCAATACCGTCACTTGCAACAATATCTTTTGCAGATTTGCCTTGCTTTTTTTCAACACTGTTTTCCGCAGGCAATCCATGGCAATCCCATCCCAGTTCACGAACAACGTGTTTACCACGCATCGTTTGATAACGCGACACCATATCTTTAATCGCAGACACACCCAAATGTCCCAAATGTGGCAAACCGTTTCCAAATGGGGGGCCATCATAAAAATTGAAAGGTTCTCCCATCTTGGTTTTATTTAACGATTTATGAAATGTATCATCACTGCGCCAAAAATCCAACACACTGTGTTCTATTTCTGAAAAATTAGCTTTTGGTTCTGTTTTTTTGTATGACATATTTAACCTTTTTTCATTAAAAAATGGCGCTTTACGCGCCCCAGCCCCCGCCAAAGCGCAGTGCCATTTATTTAATAATAATTATTGTTTTTGTTTGCATGTCCATATTTATACAATGAAAAAGCCAAAAAATCAAGTTTTTGCTGATTTAAAATTTATATAAAACATTTGACAAAATACTTGACTTGTCAATTTTTTTACTTATAATACCTGCGTATATAAAAAGGAAACAAGATATGGAATATAAAACAGATTTTGATCGTGGCGCCATCATAGACAGTATTTTGGTGAACACAATTCTTACAACACCTGTACAATCAAAAACAGACTTTATGTATATTGTTGGCGACAACGAAGTTTTTATAACCGTTCAATGCGATAGACATGGAAAAGAAACAAGTGCATTTTGTATCAGACACTTAAAAGGTCAAAAAGGTTATACAAACCAATCAAATCAAAACAGAACAAAATACATAAAAATTACTGATCCAAAGATTGCTAAATTTATCAATAATGCTTGTAAACTTAGACTGAAAGCCCAAGAAAAAGAACAAGCAAAGATAGAACGTTTTAACCAAAGATTTAAATAATAAGGCTTTTCAATGTTCACAAATCGCGACAAAATCAAAGAACAAATACTTTTTATGACAACAAACAAACATGTTGATTGTCTTGTTACAAAAAACGAAAAATATCAACCTGTTGGTGCTTCTGTGGTAATGCGATACAAATATTCTTTGCCAGGTATCGAAATTTTTTATGATAAATGGATTGTCGAAGATTACGAAGACGCATCAAAAATGAATTTACCAGGATGCGAACATCATGACCAATTGGTCAAAGGCAGCGGCGTAAATATATTATCAAAAAAACTGGGGATGTTCACATTTTATGGCAAAGATGCCCAAACGATTATCAACGCATGTGAATACAACAACGATTTTTATGAATTAATTATCGCAAATCCTCTGAATTTTCAAAGATAAAAATAAATAAATAAAAAATACCGGCAAATGCCGGTATTTTTTATGCACGCAATTTTGCGCCGCATTTTGATTCTATATTTTTAATTACTTTATCTTGAATCTCTAGTAATTCTTTATCAGACATATTATGATCCGGATAAATAGTGATTGTAAATGCTATTGATTTTTGATTATCTCCCATATCAAAAGCATCAAAAATAACTGCATTTGCAATTTGTGAATCAGATGCGATTGCCGTTGCAATCATTTTTTCAGATGCAAATTTTGAATCAACAACAAATGCAAAATCACGTGTAATCGGCATAAAATCTGTGATTGGGGTTTTTGCATATTTTGGATTTTTCGGTAAATCTTCAATATTTTCAATAATCCCAACAAAAACTTTTGATTTTATATGCAATTGTTTTGCAACATTCGGATGCAATTGTCCAAATTCAGCCAAAACTTTTTTACCCTGGACAATTTTTCCGTAAACATATGGATGTGCCCATTTTGGTGCATTCGTTGTATCTATTGTATATCTTTGTGCACCAAGCAATGATACCAAATCAGATTTAACATCAAAGACATCCACATTACGATTACGTTTTTGCCAATGTTTTGGCGATGTTTCGCCACTGCGCACTATACAAATACCATTATGTTGTTCACCAGGTTTATCACCATCAAACACAGTCCCTAGTTCAAATATATTTATATCTGAAAAACCACGTTTTTCATTATTTGCAACCGCAATCAATAAATTACCAAGTAAATTATTACGGGCAGTATCCAAATCTGTGATAATAGGATTAGCAACCTTGATAATTGGTTTGTCTGTCAAAAGTTGTTCGACCTTGGAATTTCCAAAACCAAAAGTGATAGCTTCGTTCAGCCCACGACTTGCTAATTTTTGTTTCAAATACAAATTCGCCTCATTATGAATAGACTTTATTGTATTTTGCGATATTTCTTTTAGACCTATTTTATCATAACCATAAATACGAGCCAATTCAGAAACTATATTTTCAGGTATCGCAATATCTGTTCTTTGTGGATTTGGTATAATAATCCAATTATTTTTATCAACTTTTATATCAAAATGTAATTTTTTCAAAATTTCTTTTTGAATTTTTTCGTCTAGTTTTATACCTGTCTTTTTTTCAAACAAGTCCGGACTATAAACCACAGATTCTGGCGTATATGCTTCACGACCCGCAACCGATACATTTACAATTTTACCGCCACAAGTATCCATTATTATTTTTGCCGCCAATGACAAAGCAGGTAATGTCCCATCTGGATTTATACCGCGCTCGTATCTGTACGAAGAATCTGTTGATAAACCAATTCTTTTTGCAGATTTACGAACAGATACTGGATTAAAATATGCTGATTCCAAGATAATATTTGTTGTTTTATCTGTAGTCATACCGCGTGCACCACCAACAACGCCAGCCAAAGCCAAAATTCCGGCATCATCGGTTATAACCAAATCTTTATCACATAATTCGTGCTCATTTCCAAAAAGATCCGTGAATTTTTCACCATTTTTTGCCATACGCACTGTTATATCACCGACAATTTCATCGCCGTCAAAACAATGCATTGGTTGTGCCAAATCATAACAAATATAATTTGTTGCGTCGATTGGTGCGTTCTTTGGATTTATTCCCGCACTGCGCAAGCAATTTTGTATTGCTTGATTTGAAGGCGCGTTTTTAATACCATGTATTTCACAAAAACGATAGGTTGGACATGCATCCGGTGCCAAAAGATTTACTTTTCTTTCGCCTTTGACTGGTTTTAATAAATCAATTTTATTTTCAATATATTTACCAGCATCCGCCGCACTTAAATCCAGTGCAATACCACGAACCGATAAATAATCTGGGCGATTTGGGGTAATAGATGTTTCAAAGATTGCAGACGCACCACCATTTAACAAAGAAACAGGCTGTCCGATTTTTTCTTTATTTTCATCTAATTCTATAATTCCGCTGTGATCTTCACTGATACCAAGTTCTTTTCCAGAACACATCATACCATTTGATTCTACACCGCGTAATTTACCAGGTTGAATTACCATATCGCCAATTTTACAACCAGGCAGTGCCAGCGCAGATACAAGCCCTTCGCGCGCATTTGGTGCGCCACAAACAACCTGACGCAAAGTGCCAGTGCCATCATCAACTTTTAATACATGTAAATGATCGCTGTTTTCATGTGGCTTGCATTCAATAATTTTTGCAGCGATTGGTAATACTGGGATTTCTAAATCTTCAACTTCCAGACCCAAACCGTTTAATTTATCTGCAATTTCCACAGGGGATAAATTCGTATCAAGATATTGTTTTAACCATTCATAAGACCATTTCATTTTATACCCCTTTTTAAAAACCTGTATTTTTTAACCAACGAACATCGCCATCATAGAATTTACGAATATCATCAAGACCATACTTAAGCATAGCCATCCTGTCCCAACCAAAACCAAATGCAAAACCTTGGTATTCATCTGGATTTACATTACAATTTCTAAGAACATTCGGATGAACCATACCTGCGCCACCCATTTCCAACCATTTATCGCCCCATTTCATATCAAATTCAACTGATGGTTCTGTAAATGGGAAATAAGATGGACGAATACGGATTTCTATATCGCGTTCAAAAAATTTAGACAGTAATGTACGCAATGTTGCTATCAAATCAGACATAGTGACATCTTTATCGACATACAGACCTTCTATTTGATGAAAAGAAGGCAAATGTGTTGCATCCATTTCTTTACGGTAAGTCGAACCTATGGCAAACATTTTTATTGGAACGCCTACTTTTTCCATTGCACGAATTTGAATAGAAGAAGTTTGAGTTCGCATAACATTGCCATTTTCCAAAAAGAACGTGTCTTGCATATCACGCGCAGGATGATATTCCGGGGTATTTAATGCGGTAAAATTATGCCAATCGTCTTCTATTTCTGGTCCCGTCCAAAGTTCAAAGCCCATAGATTCCAAAACAGCGGACAAATCTTTTAAAGTTTGGGTCACAGGATGTAATGTTCCACGATTTTTTGGTTCACAATCCAGTGTCACATCGACATATTCTGTTGCCAATTTAGCGTTCAATGCCGCATTTTCCAATTCTGTTTGTTTATCTTTGAATAACCCACGCAATTCAGTATTTTCAGCATTAACAACAGCCCTTTCTTCGTTTGAAAGCGTTGCCATCGTTTTTAATTTTGCCGTCATAGTACCGTTTTTACCAAAAGTTTCGGTATACAAAGCCTGTAATTCTTCAAGTGATTTCGCATTTTTAATTTTATCTTTCATTTTTACCCCGTTTATAAAAAAGAATAAGACCGTATGCTTACGGCCTTAATTCTAACAAAACAAAACCATTGCCGTAAAGCGTTATTTAGCAGCTTTGGCAATAAATCGTTTTGCAGTTTCAATCAATGTTTCAAAGTTTTTATCAGCATCGTATGCCATTTGGGCCAAAACTTTGCGGTCCAATGTGACACCTGCTTTCTTTAAACCATTCATGAACTGGCTGTATGTTAAACCGTTTGGACGAACCGCAGCATTGATACGCACAATCCAAAGTGAACGAAAATCACGTTTCTTTTGACGACGATCGCGATATGCATATTGTCCGGCTTTTTCGGTCTTTTCACGTGCAGCACGATAAGTTGAATGATGACGTCCCAAATAACCTTTGGCACGATCAAGAATCTTATTATGTTTTTGTTTAACGGTTGTTCCGCGTTTTACTCTTGCCATGATACACCCCCTTATTTCAAACCGTATGGAGCCAAGATTTTAGCCTGACCCACCATGTTTTCGTTCAAATATTGTGGCTTTGCCCCGGCTTTATTAGCACGTTTGGACTTATGCAACAAGCATTTGTGATGAGAGTTTCTGGCAACACGGATTTTACCGCTTGCAGTCATAGACGCACGTTTTTTCAAGTACGATTTTGTTTTCATTTTTGGCATTTTTCCTTATGGCAATGCCTTGCCATTTCGGTCGTCTCAATTTTGACATATAAAAAAGAAAAATCAAGTTTTTATTGAATATTGGCTTTTTTGCGTTTAAAGTTGTCGTATGACCAAAGACAAATTATCTTATAAATTGATGCGAATTGTAAAATCATCGCTGGCAGCGGTCGCTGTTCCTATATTTATAATATATATCATGGTCGCCAAACCAGATTATACCATAATGAACGGATTGGCACACATTGTATTGCCCGTTGCCCATGTGGCCGGTTCGATTATAACATGGCCCATTCGCGCAATAGGACAAAGTGCACATTGGATAAAAGAAACATCAAATTTACGCACTGAAAACGAAGAATTACGGGTTCGTCTTGATGCCGCATTAGCAAATAAAAATTCCTGTGATATCGCTGTTTTGGAAAATCAAAAATTAGAACACGAAATGGATGTAAAACGTGCATCCCCGTATAAAACAGTTATTGCAGATATACAGTTTGATGATTCTGCATTTCATCATAATACATTTCTTATAAATCGTGGCAAAAAGTCTGGATTAACCAAGGGAATGGTTGTTACGTCTTTTGATAATCGCCTTGTTGGAACAATTGTTGATTGTGGATCACAATTTTGCCGTGTTCGCGCATTAACAGATGCCGACACAAATATCGCAATTCGTATAACAGGATCCGATGTTTCTGGGTTCTTGCAAGGAAATGGTAAATCGTGCGCATCCGTCGGTTTTTTCAATGATGCTAAATTTATTGGTCGCAAGGGGTTAAAGGTTATAACCAGTAATATCAGCGGTATTTTACCATCTGGAATATATATTGGTGATATGTTGGACGAAAAAAACGTAGATGTTTTGCGTCCAAATGATATATCGCGCGTAATGGTGCTGCAATATAACGATGTGGGTTCATATAAATAATGTATAAAATATTGCCTGTTTTAAAACAAATCATGCCATTTTTAATGACATTGTTTTTGTGGCGATTATCGATTTATTTTTGGAACCCGGCCGGAATACTCTGTTTAATTCCTGTATTTTATTACACGTTTGTCAGACCGGTTGACTGGTTTGCAGTGTTTGCGGTTATATTTTGTTTTTTAATAGATTATCGTTGTAATTTGCCGCTTTTTTGGACGTCTATTTTTTGTTTATTTTATGCAATAAATGGATTTCAAAACTATATTGATTTACAACATACAAATAACAATGCGATATATGCATTTATGTCATTTATAGGTATAGGTATATTTCTTTTGATTGTATCAGGATTTTCGTGGACAAATCTTGTCAATAATTTATGGTTATTTTTATGGATGACAATTTTATACATACCAATAACCGCAACAGATAATTGGATAAAACAATGATAGATACAGAAGTGGCACGCACTTTTGACAGACGCAGCGCACTGTTTTTAACAGGTGGTGCTATATTGACTTCTGTATTGGTTATGCGTATGTTACAGATGCAAGTTTTTGAATATAAAGATTATCTTCGTAAAAGTGAAAATAATTCATTTCGTGTTCAAATTACAATGCCACAGCGTGGAAATATTTTATCTGAATCCGGTTCTATTATTTCTAGGGACGCCCCAATATACAGAATATATTTAATTCCAGAAGAAACTGACGATATTCAATCTGTAATAGATACTGTCACAAAAGAATTAAAATTGCGTAAAAAGACTGTGGAAAGAATTTGGCGAAACATAAAAAAACAACAAAAATTTCAACCGGTTTTGATAACTGAAAATTCTAATTGGAATACACTTGCTAAATTATCTGCAAAAAACATTCCAGGAATTCATATTGGGAACGGTTTTTCGCGTGTATATGAAATGGGGCCTGCAGGCGCCCAGGTTTTTGGTTATGTTGGCGCCCCGCAAAAACCGGTTGCAAATAATCCATTTTTTACAACCGGAATAAACGGTTTGGAAAAAAGATTTAATACCAATATGGCAGGGACGCCGGGACAAACTGTGTTAATGACAAATGCGGTTGGTCGTATTACTGGCGAAGACAAAACGCAATTTATACAACCAATTATGGGCGAAAATATAAAAACAACAATTCGTGAAAATGTTCAAAAAGTTCTTTATGATTCTTTAGCATTAAACCGTGCTGGGTGCGGTGTAGTTCTGGATATAGAAAACGGAAATATTTTAGCGATGGCTTCCACCCCAAGTTTTGACCCAAATAATTTCAAGACCGATGATGGCGAAGAATATATATCATCGCTGCTTAGTGATGTTGCAAAACCTTTTATGAACAAAACAATAGAAGGCTTATATCCGCCTGGATCTACATTTAAAATTGTTGTGGCGTTGGCAGCACTGGAAAGCGGTGCGGTTTCACCAAATGAAAAAATATTCTGTCCAGGCTTTTGGGAATATGGAAATCATAAATATCATTGCTGGGAAAAACACGGACATGGATATGTTGACTTGTATGATGCATTAAAACATTCTTGTGACATTTATTTTTATCAGATTGCTTTGCGTATAGGTATCGATGCAATAAAGCATATGGCATTGAAACTGGGACTTAATCAAAAATATATGGATGACATATTGGCACACGAAATGCCTGGAATTATGCCTGACAGACGATGGAAGGAAAAAAATATAGGTTCTTCATGGGTTCATGGTGATACTATTATTTCTGGTATCGGCCAGGGTTATATTTTAACTAACTGTTTACAATTGGCGGTAATGATGGCACGTGTTGCATCAAACAAAGAGGTCAAACCGCGTCTTATTTATTCTGATAAAAATCCGAATTTTAAAAGCCTTAATTTACAAGATAAAAATATCAAACATGTTTTAACTGGTCTGGAAAAAGTCACACAAAAGGGCGGTACTGCATCTGGCAGCGCAATCAATGTTAACGGCAAAAAAATGGGCGGAAAAACAGGAACATCCCAGGTTCGCAGTATATCTAAGGCAGAACGCGAAAGCGGTGTTTTAACAAATGAACAATTAAAATGGAATTTACGTAATCATGGGTTATTTGTAGGATATGCCCCAACCGATAAACCAAAATATGCAGTGTGTGTAATTATGGAACATGCCGGCGGTTCGTCACCTGCGGCACGTGCAACTGCAAATATAATGAAGGAATTATTGAAATAAAATGGCAACAACAACGCGCGTTTCTAATGCAAACATGATGACATTCAGTGAAAAACTGTCACGTTTTTCATGGGCATTATTCATACCAATGTGTATTGTTCTTGTTTTTTCAATTATAGTATTATTTAGTGCCGGTGGTGGATCGTGGCAACCTTTTGCTCTGTCACAATTATCTAAAATAGCATTTGGTATGCTTATATTCTTTTTTGCGGCGTTTTCGAATATAAAAACATGGATTAAATCTGCATATTTTATATACGCAATTGCTTTAATATTGGTGATATTGGTGACATTTGTGGGCGATGTTGGTATGGGGGCGCAACGATGGCTTTCACTTGGATTTATAAATATACAGCCATCAGAATTTATAAAAATCGCATTGGTTTTGGCCTTGGCGCGTTATTTTGCATGGCAAAACAGTGTTGAATTATCACAATTTAAAAACTATCTTGTTCCAATTTTTATGCTATTGGTTCCTTTTTTGCTTATTTGTGCACAACCAGATTTAGGGACGGGTATATCATTGGGTTTGATTACAATTGGTATGTTTTATATTGTTGGTGCAAATAAAAAATGGTTTATGATTGCCGGAATTCTTGGATTATTAGCATTGCCTGTTGTTTGGTACGGGGGTATGCACGATTATCAACGCGCACGAATCATAACATTTATAAATCCAGAAATGGATGCGCGCGGAGCTGGATATCAAATAAATCAAGCAAAGATAGCTTTTGGTTCTGGCGGTATTGTTGGCAAAGGATATATGTCTGGCACCCAATCACAACAATCGTTTTTACCAGAAAAACAGACTGATTTTATATTCACAATGTTCGGCGAAGAATTTGGATTTATGGGTGCATTTATGCTGTTAATAATATATACATTTATCGTAATAATGCTTTTTTGG
Source organism: uncultured Pseudomonadota bacterium (assembly GCA_900321105.1). Classification (GTDB taxonomy): domain Bacteria; phylum Pseudomonadota; class Alphaproteobacteria; order Rs-D84; family Rs-D84; genus Enterousia. The sequence goes on from OOHL01000001.1 coordinate 17,551, forward strand.
TCTGCAAAAACATGTCGAAACAGATTTGGTCAATTAATATGTTTTGGTTTTATGTTGAACTTTTTCATTTATTATTTTATAAATATCTCGATGGTGCTTGGAATATTACCAACAGTTGGTGTTCCTTTACCATTGATGTCTTTCGGTGGCAGCAGTTTGATATCCCTGCTTTTTGGTTTCGGATTATGTCAAAATGCACACATACACAAAGACCAACAATTATCATCCAAAGGATTTTAAAAAATGAATTTACTTATCGTAGAATCTCCATCAAAAGCAAAAACTATTGAAAAATACCTTGGAAATGGTTGGCGTGTTATTGCATCTGTGGGCCATGTTCGTGATTTGGTTCCAGAAAGTGGCAGTGTTGATATTCAACATGATTTTAAACCCAAATGGCAAATTATGCCCGGTAAGGAAAAACAATTAAAATTGATAATTGATGAAATAAAAAAAGCAGATAATGTTTATCTGGCATCAGATCCTGACCGCGAAGGTGAAGCTATTGCATGGCATATCAACGATATTTTAAATTCACGCGATGTATTAAAAGGTAAAAATGTATATCGTGTTGCTTTCCATGAAATTACAAAAAATGCTATTATTGAAGCATTAAAACATCCACGTGAAATTGATAATAATCTTGTTGATGCGTATCTTGTCCGCAGAATTTTAGATTATCTGATTGGCTTTGGAATTTCGCCATTACTTTGGAAAAGAAACCTGGGAAAATCAGCTGGACGCGTTCAATCTGTTGCTGTTCGTTTGGTTGTTGATCGTGAAAAAGAAATAGAAAGTTTCAAACCTGTTGAATTTTGGAGTATTACTGCAAATTGTAATTTTAATAAAACCGATTTTGATGCTGTTCTTGTCAAAAATAATGGCAAAAAGATAGAAAAAATGACCCTGGAAAACAAATCTATGGTCGAAGATATAGTTAATTCTATCACAACGCCAACAATTGGAAAAATTTCAAATATTGAAAAGAAAAAAATTCAAAGACATGCGTATGCACCATTTACAACATCTACATTACAACAGGAAGCCGCGCGCAAACTTCGTTTTTCATCAAAACGCACAATGGCAACTGCACAAAAATTATATGAACACGGTTTTATTACATATATGCGAACTGATGCAACGAATTTATCAAATGAGGCTGTTGCTGAAATTCGTGAATATATCAAAAACGAATATGGCGATAAATTCCTTCCAAAATCAGCAAATATATATGTGACTAAATCTAAAAATGCCCAGGAAGCGCATGAAGCAATTCGTCCAACACATTTTTTAAACCAAAAAATAGATTTATCTGGGGATGAATTAAAACTTTATAATTTAATTTGGAAACGAACGATTGCGTGCCAAATGTGTAATGCCGAGTTTGATTCTGTATCTGTTGATATAAATGTTAAAAATTCTGTATTTCATTGTGTTGGAACAACGCGTACCTTTGATGGATTTATGAAGGTTTATATAGAAGATGTTGACGATGAAAAAGAAAATGATGAAGTAAAATTACCACAATTAAATATTGGCGATGAAGTAAATGTTAAATCTTTAAAATCTGAACAACATTTTACACAACCACCGGCACGATTTACCGAGGCTTCTCTTGTTAAAAAACTGGAAGAACTTGGTATAGGTCGTCCATCAACATATGCGACTATTATGTCAACTATTGTTGACCGTCAATATGTTGAACAAGATAAACAACACCGTTTTCATCCAACAATTTCAGGATGGGTTTTAATTTCATATTTATCAAATTATTTTAAAGATTTAGTTGATGTTAATTTTACTGCTAAAACCGAAGATACGCTGGACGATGTTTCAAATGGAACACGTGATAAATTATCATCATTAAAATCTTTCTGGGGACCAACAGATAAAACTATTGAATCTGTACGTGGTATAAAAACAACAGATATTATTGATAAAGTAAATGAATTTATGAATTATCATTTATTCCATGAAAATGGCGACAAATGTCCAAAATGTGGCGGAAAACTTGGAATAAAATTATCTAAATTTGGACCATTTATTGGATGTAATAATTATCCAACGTGTAATTATACAATGAAATTATCTGATACTGCCGTACCTGAAAAATCTGTTGAAAATACCGAACAATCTGAAAAAGATTTGGGCAAAAATATTGTATTTAAAATTGGAAAATATGGTCCATATGTGACTGACGGAAAAAAGAATGTATCTGCAAAAAATTATACAATTGAAACAATTACCTTGGATGCAGCGCTTGAATTATTAAGTGGCGATAAAAAGAAAATTGAACCTGTTATAATTGGAATAAATCCAGAAACAAATAAACCAATTTATTATTACAGTGATGGAAGATATGGTCCATATATTTCATCAAATCGTGTTAATGTTTCGGTTAAAGAAAAACCAAGTTTAGATGCTGCTGTTGATTTAATAAATAATAAACAACCAAAAAAATCTTTTAAAACAAAGGTTAAATAATTGGCTAAATATGATAATTCTTTTACAGACGAATTAAGACAAAGATTATCTTTGGTTGATGTTATTTCGCGTCGTGTACCTCTTACTAAAAAAGGTCAAAATTATTGGGGATGTTGCCCATTTCATAATGAAAAAACACCGTCTTTTTCAGTCAGCGAAGATAAAGGTTTTTATCATTGTTTTGGATGTGGTGAACATGGTGACATTATTTCATTTATCATGAAATCCGAAAATATGGATTTTAAAACAGCTATTAAAGAACTTGCAGATATGGCTGGGTTAAAAATGCCAGAATTTAAACAAAAATCACCAGAACAAATCGCCGCGGAAGAAAATTATATAAAAATAACTGAACGCACAACGCAAATTTATCAAGATTTATTATACAAAGATTCTGGTAAACATGCACTGGAATATATTAAAAATCGTGGTTTTAGTGATGAAATTATAAAAAAATATCGTATTGGATATGCACCAAAAAATAATATTATTTCATCAACTTTTAATAATATAAATCGTGATAAATTATTATCAACCGGCTTGGTTAGAATTGGTGATTATGGTCCATATGATTTTTTTCGTGATAAATTAATGTTCCCTATATTTAATGCACATGGTCAGGTTGTTGCTTTTTCTGGACGTTCACTTGACGGCAGTGAACCTAAATATATAAATACAACTGACACAGAATTATTTCATAAACGTCAAACTATATTTGGATTTAATTTTGCACGCGAATCAATTCATCGTAATAATCGCAGTATAATTGTCGAAGGTCAAATTGATGCAATTCAAATGCAAAATCACGGTTTTCCAGAAACAGTCGCACCACTTGGTACCGCATTAACCGAAGATCATATTGCAATTTTATGTAAATCAAATCGTAATATAACATTTTGTTTTGATGGTGATAATGCCGGACAAAAAGCGGCTGTACGGGCATGTACATTGGTTTTACCATTTTTACGCGACAACAGTGATGTTCGTTTTGCATTCGTAACTGGTGGCAAAGATCCAGATGAAATATTAAAAATCGGTGGCAAAGAAGCCATGGATAAAATAATAAATAATGCAACACCATTAATTGATTTTTTATGGGATTTTGTAAATAAAAACTTTTTAATAAATACACCTGGGGGGCGTACACAGGCTGAAAAATATTTAAAAGATTGTACATCTAAAATCACAGATAAAATATTCCAAAACGAAATTGAACAAGAATATAATTCGCGTAAATTCAATCAATGGCATAAATGGAAACAACAAAAATATACACCAAAAATTGAAATGCCTGATATAGATATAATGACTGAAAATGTTATTAAATCAATTGTTCAAACATATCCAGAACTGGCTGAAAAATATACTGAATTTTTAATGTCTTTGAATATATCTTTTGATGATGCACAAAAAACAGATTTATCCATAGAAAATGCGGAAAAATTCATAGTATCTTTAAAATTACAAAGATATTTAAAATCACTGCAAAACGAAAAAATTGAATTATTATCAAATATACCGGAAAATGCCGGTGATGAATACAGAAATAAATTAAAAGAAATTGATGAAAATATTATACAAGCTAATGAAAAACTTGAATTATTACTTGATATAAATAAATAAATAAAAAAATACCGGCCTTTTTGAATATTTTTATCAAAAAAGCCGGCTTTTTATAAATTATTTTTTATTATACATTAAACAAGAAATGACATATATCACCTTCTTGCATAATATATTCTTTACCGACCAGGCGCATTTTACCGGCTTCTTTAACAGCAACTTCGCCACCATATTGTAAATAGTCTGCCGGTGAAATTATTTCGGCGCGTATAAATCCACGTTCAAAATCTGTATGTATTTTACCAGCTGCCTGTGGCGCGGTCATACCCTTGGTAATTGTCCAAGCATGCGCTTCTTTTGGCCCAACAGTATAAAATGTTTGAAGTCCAAGTGTATCATAACCTGTATGAATTACTTGATCCAGTCCAGATTCTTTTAATCCCAGTTCATCTAAAAACATTTTACGTTCATCAACATCAACAATTTGTGCAATTTCCATTTCTATTTTTGATGAAATTATCAAAACTGGTGATTTACTTGAAAATTTTTCACAAACTAAATCAGAATATTTATTACCACTGCTTGCGGCACTTTCTTCGACATTACATACATAAATTACAGGTTTACTTGTTAATAAATTAAAAGGTTTAGAATCAACATCTTGCTCACGTGCCGGAATTGATTTTTCAAGACCTGTTTTTATAGCAGTTGCATCAGCAAGTAATTTTACAGCATTTTTATCAAGCCCGTGAACTTTCTTTTCTAATTTTTTAATTTGATTATCAAGACTTTCAATATCAGCCAACATTAATTCTGTTTCAATTGTTTCAATATCTAATAATGGGTCTATTTTTCCATTAACATGAACAATATCATCGTTTTCAAAACAACGAACAACATGAATAATTGCATCTGTTTCTAGAATATTTGAAAGAAATTTATTTCCAAGTCCTTCGCCAGCAGATGCGCCTTTAACTAATCCTGCTATATCAACAATTTCCAGTTGTGTTGGTATAATACGCTGTGCACCAGCAACAGAGGCTAAATCATGTAATGTTTTATCTGGAACAACAACACGACCAGTATTTGGTTCAATTGTACAAAACGGATAATTTTGCGCATCTGCCGCGGCACTTTGTGTTAATGCATTAAATAATGTAGATTTTCCAACATTTGGTAATCCAACTATACCACAATTAAATCCCATATTTTTTCACCAATTAAAGTTGTTTTTTGTTAATATTTTTTATATTATACTTCTATATAATAATTTGGATATAAATATGTCATACCTTTGGCAAGAATTCAATATAAAAACTTATCCAGCGGAAACTTTAGTTTTTCGTGATGGTATTTTTTATAAAGATTTATCTGAATATGAAAGTTGTGAATATACAGCAGAAAAAAACTTAATATCTGTTATAAAAACACCAAAATTACCAATTCATATTATATATATTGGTGAAATTTCAGGTAATATTGATTTAAATATAGATATAAATGCTGAAAAATCTAAAATAGAAATGGATTTTAAAACAATTAATAAAAAATCGGCTTTTTTGAATATTTTTATTAAAAACACCGGAAAAAATTCTGTATTTAACGGGCAAATTATAGATAAAAATTATAATAATTTAAAAATGAGTGTAATTGGTCAACATCTTGCTGAAAATAGCGGTATTTTTATAAAAACACGTGTAGCGGCATATAAAAATACTATTACAGATTTATATGGATCTGCAAAAATAGAAAAAAATGCGAAAAATTCAAAATCTGATATATCTTTTTCAGTTTTAGCAGATGAAAGTGCAAAAATTATATTAAAACCAACACAATATATAAACAGTGTCCCAAAAAATGCTGCGCACAGTGCATCTCTTTATAAACCAAGCGAAAATCAAATAAATTATTTATGTACATCTGGTCTTGGCGAAGCAGAAATAAAACAAGTACTTGAAGAAGCGTTTTTAAACTAAAAAAAAAATACCCGTTAATACGGGTATAAAAAACATTATCCAGTTGGATTATTATTTTTTCTTGAAGCCCTGTTTTGCCTTTAATTTAGGATTAGAAGGGTCAATCAATATAACTTGTTTACCACGGCGAATTTGTTTAATATCACCGCGTTTTTTCCAAGCCTTTAAAGAACTTAAAAATTTCATATCAAAATCCTTTTTACCGGGTAATTATAAACCAGATTTATAAAAAATCAAATATTTATTATATTTATTTTGTTGTTTTTATTATTTATGTTTATTTTATTAAAAACAGTTTTAAATTTTTTATAAACAGTTTTTAAACAAAAAAATACTTAAAATCTGCTATTTTTTATAAAATTGTTAATTATTTTTAAAAATATTAAACATGTTTAAAAAATATATATTTTTAATATTTTAAACAAATTTTAATAATTTTACTTTTATGCTTGTTGAAAAAAGTTGAAATTGTTATAATTAAACCATCAGGAGAGAGATTTTGAGGCAAAAAGTTCTGAAAGCTTTGGCAAATCCGCCGCGCATATTTTATGTGCCTTATACGCTTGCAATCTTAAATTTCCTGATTTGGTTTATTATTTTTATATTTGGAATAATAATTTTTTCAATAATTCCACCACATAATATACCTATGTGGTTACCATTGGTATTTTTAGGGATTTTATCACTTGTTCATAGTATACTAGCTTTTTATTCAAAAAAAGATCCACAAATATCTCAACTAATATTTTCAAATATAAAAATAATAAAAAACAAGGTTCCACGGAAATTAGTAGTATAAAAAATGGAAAAATTATTTAATTATTTTGCTGGAAATACAGATTCTATGACATTGACATTAGTTATAATATCAATGACTGTTATATTTGTTTTTTTGGTTTTATTAATATATATACCAACAATTACAAAAAAAATTTTTCCAAAATTTGGTTATGTGAAATATTCAGATTATTTACCTTTTAATAAAGTTTTTAGCGATAACAGTTTATCTATTGATGATGGAAGTTTAGTTAGGGTTTATAAAATAAATGGTATTCAAACTAATATGATGAGCGATGAAAATCGTGAAAAAATGCTTGATTTAAGGGCTCAATTATTTAATCAAATTAATGATCCTGATGTTTATTTACGTTTTTTTACAATTCGTGATTTTATAGATCAAAGAACAAATTATGAATTTGATCAGCCAATTCTTCAAAAAATATATAATAAATGGAATAATCAAGGATTAAAGATTTATTTAAATAATTATTATGTTGTTGTATCTGTTCATGGTCAAAATAATCGTGATAAATTAAATCAATGTTGTAATTATGTTGAATCTATATTATCTGCATATAAACCAATTTTATTAAAAAATAATGATAAAGAAAATATAGCAACTTTTTTTGGAAGAATTTTATCACCTGTATCAAAACCAATAATTAAAAAATGTGATGATAATATAAAAAGTCTTGTAAGTGTTGATAATGTTGAATTTTTAAAAAATGGAATTATTACATATACCAGTGGTGATAAAACATATTATACAGCTGCACTTTCTTTTAAAATGTCACCAGATTATATGGATGAAGAATTTTTTGATACAATTTCAACAATTCAATGTGAAATGATATGTATGAATGCTTTTCATATTTTACAAAGCAGTGATATAGAATATTTAATGCGTCAACATCGTTCAACAATTACTGATGAAACAGAAGAATCTACACTTGAACAAATAAGTGAAGCACAAAATCAGATGGATGAAAATAAAACAGGTAATCAAACATTAGTAGATTATTATCCTTTGTTTATGCTGTTTGGAAAATCAATAGATGAATTAAATGGGTATATAAATGAATTTAAGAAAATATCTGCATCATTTGGTATATCACCAGTTGTTGAAAATTATGCATCCAAGGTTTCTTTCTTTACACAATTACCTGGTTTTGATGTTTTCCCAAGAATATTTAAAATGTTATCAAAAACAGCCGCGACATCTATACCACTTTCATCTATGCCAACAGGTGTTAAAAACAGTGATTGGGGTCCTGGGCCACTGGTTGTTTTCCCAACAGCCCAAGGAACACCTTATCAATTTCAATTTCATGTTTCTGATAAACCTGCTGCGGTTGGACATACATTAACAATTGGTCCAACTGGTGGTGGTAAAACAACATTATTTTCATTTTTAATAGCGCAATCTTTGCGTCATCCAAAACTGAAAGCATTTTTCTTTGATCGTAACAAGGGTGCTGAAATATTTACATTATCAGTTGGTGGTAAATATATAACAATGAACGGTAAAGAAAAAGATTCAAGCAAAGATACATTTTTAACACATTTAAATCCATTAAAAATGCCAGATAGTAGTAGTAATCGTGCATTTTTACGCAGATGGTTTTCAATGATAACAGGTGTTAATGATGTGGTTTCTCAGGATGAAATTGCGCGCGCAGTATCTGTAAATTTTGATTATTTACAAGACAAAGACAGATTATTAAAAAATCTTTATGAAAGTTGTTTTTCGTCCACAGGTCAAATGCGTGGTGAATTAAAGAAATGGATTGATCCATTGCAATATGGCGATATATTTAATGAAGAAAATGATACATTGGATTTAAACTCACGTTTAACAACATTTGATTTTACAGAAATTTTACAAGATGAAATACTGGCACCAGCGGTAATATCTTATATTTTACACCGTATAAATAATATAACTGTATCCGGTGGAAATCCGTCACTTATTATGATTGATGAAACAGCACCAATGTTGGAAAATAAGATGTTTCGTGATAATTTTATTACAGGATTACAAGAAGGACGTAAAAATCGTCAGGCATATATGGTTGCATTTCAACGCGCCAATGTTCTTGATAAACTTGGAATAGGTGATGTTGTTCGTGGTCAGGCACAAACTGTATTATTCTTCCGTAATCCAGCCGCAGACGTAAGTGATTATGAAAAATGGAATCTTAATCCACTTGAAATGGCATTTATAAAAGGTCAAGCATATCCAAATCTAAAACGTGCGGTATTATTATCACGCCCTGTTAACGGCGAATCCGTGATTTTAAACACTGAACTGGGTGGACTTGGAAATATGTTACGTTTATTTGAATCTGGTCGTTCATCGGTATTACTGGCTGAAGAATTATATAAAACATATGGAAATAATTTTGTTGCAGAATATTTAAAAAAGCAAACAATGTAATATATGTTTAAAAAAATTGCTTTTTTATTATGTTTAATAGTTCCGAATTTTGTATTTGCGGACGACTGTTTGGATTATAAAATAACACCAAAAATAACTATAAAATCACCAGTTTGGACAAAAAGTGTGGTTCAACCATTAAAATCTATGGATGTTTTACATGGTGATGTTATTGCTACACTGGTTGATGAATTTGAAATAACCACAGATTTAACATCAATAGAAGATGGTTTTTGTGTTGCATTAAAAAATATAGATGTGATAATAGGATATTCTGATTTCTTGGTTCAAATAGATAAATCACATCAAATAGATTCATGTTCATATAATGCAATTTTACAACATGAAGATGAACATATAAGGGCTTATTTATCAGTAATTGAAGATAATCAACAAATATTTCAAAAATCAATAGAAAATGCAGCAAATTCAATAGCACCAATATTCATCAAAAATGAAAAAGATATAGAATTTGCAATTGATAAATTAAATAATGAATTACAATCACATCCAGATATTATATTGTTAAAACAACAAATTCGTGCAGAAGAAGAAATTCGTAATAAATATGTTGATATAAATGATACAGGCGAAACATTAAAAAAATGCTATTAATTCATGGCATTTTTTAACCATTTCGCTATTTTTATTTTTGTTTCTGATTGTTTTTTTAGTTGTAATTTTGTCACCGCCATCCCAGTTTTTTTATTTGTATTCTCTATTAAACGTGGTTTTTTTATATCAAAACGAATAACAAGAATATTACTTTGCATAATATCTGATGGGATTATTATTGAATATGTTTTGTTTTCTGCAAGTTTCCATTCACCAATATTTTTATCATTAGCAAACACAACAACCCGTTGAAATTCATCTTTATCATGATTATAGACACCCCAACCAGTTAAATGTAAAGATATTTTTTTGTTTTTACCATCTTTTATATATAATCTTATAATTGATTCATTACCAAGAGAAATACGCCATTTTGGTTGCTGACCACCCCAACCATCTTTCATGTTAATATATTTAAAACTTTTACCCTTTTTAGAAAAATCTATTTCCGTGTTTAAAACATATGGTTTGTATATCGACAAATCAACACCGGTATTTTTTAACCATGATTGATTATTTGATATATAAAATACAGCGATGAAAGTTAAAATTAATAAACCAATGACACTAAATAAAATATATTTAATTTTTGACATCTTTTTTATCCTTTGAATGTATATTAATATATATTTTATAAAAAATCTAAATTATTTATATAATTTGTTGAAATTTTGTATATTTACATATAAAATAACAAAGGAATATATGTATTTACATGTATTTTGAGGTGTAGTTACCTCTTTTTCACAGCATCAGAAATGATGTAAAACATTCCTACTATAATTGGTAGGAGGGTGCAGGAATAACCAATACTGCACACTATTTCTGTGAAAGTAGTAACTAACTTCCTGCCACTATTTATTGGTGGCTTTAATGTTTTTTAACAGAAGTAGTGAAAAAATGTCGATTTTTGTAACAAAATCTTTTATGCCACCGATTGAAGAATATAACAGACAAATAGAAGATATATTCGAAAATTGTATTTTAACAAATAATGGTCCAAAAGTAAAAGAACTGGAAAGAAAAATATCTGAATATCTGGGTGTTGAAAATTTTCAATATGTCACAAACGGAACAATTGCGTTACAATTAGCATTGTCTGCATTGGATATACATGATGGTGAAATTATAACAACCCCATTTTCTTATGTTGCCACAACCAGCAGTATTTTATGGGAACGTTGCAAACCTGTATTTGTTGATATTGAACCAGATAATTTTACTATCGATGCAAATAAAATAGAGGATGCAATAACAGAAAAAACGCGTGCAATTATGGCTGTTCATGTTTTTGGTTATTCTTGCAATGTTCAAAAAATAGAAGAAATTGCCAAAAAACATAATTTAAAAGTTATTTATGATGGCGCACATGCATTTGGCAGTAAATATATGGGCAAATCATTATTATCGTATGGTGATGTATCTACGTGTTCTTTTCATGCGACTAAATTATATCATACAGTTGAAGGCGGGGCATGTATTGTAAAAGATAAAGATGTTTCGGACAGATTAAGTTTACAAAAACGTTTTGGTCATAATGTTGATAATCATATTATGTTGGGTATAAACGGTAAACAATCTGAATTTCATGCAGCAATGGGATTGGCGAATTTTCCATATATAAATGATATCATCACAGATCGTAAACGTGCATCTGATTTATATGATAATTTATTAAAGGAATATGTAATTCGTCCAAAACACCAAGATAATCTTGAATATAATTATGCATATTATCCGGTTATGTTTAAAAATGAAGCAGAATTATTAAAGGTTTTTGATGCTTTGAATGCGGCTGATATATTCCCACGGCGATATTTTTATCCATCATTAAATAAGTTATCTTATGTTAACGGTGAAAATTGCCCAATATCAGAAGATATATCATCGCGTATTGCGTGTTTACCACTGTATTATGGTATTGAAAACGAAGTAATTGAAAAAATTGCTGATATTATAAAAGGTGTTTTGAATTGAAGCCAAAAGTTACTGTGATTTGTACAACTTATAATCATGTTGGCTTTATAAAACAAGCACTTGATAGTTTTTTAATGCAAAAAACCAATTTTCCGTTTGAAGTCATAGTTCATGATGATGCTTCAACTGATGGAACTGCAGATATTATCAAAGAATACGCGAAAAAACACCCTGATATTATAAAACCTATTTTGCAAAAACAAAATCAGCATTCAATCGGTAAAAGCATAATGCATAATTACATTTATCCGAAAATAAGTGGCGAATATGTTGCAGTATGTGATGGTGATGATTACTGGACTGATCCTTTGAAATTGCAAAAACAGATAGATTTTCTTGATAAACACCATGATTATTCGATTTGTTTTCATAAGATGCGGTGCTTTTTTGACGATAATTCAAGACCTGGTTATATATTTCCGGCGCGGGTTCATAAATGTAATCTTGAAACATTGATGATGGGTAATTTTATACCAAACAGTTCGGTTGTATATCGTTGGTGTTTACCGAATAAAAACACTAAAATTTTTTGGCCAAATTATCCAATTTATCCTGGTGATTGGTGGTTGCATTTATTGCATGCAAAATGTGGAAAAATTAAATTTATTCCAGAAGTTATGGCTGATTACAGACGGCACAGTGGCGGTGTTTCCTATCTTGAAACAGAATCCGAAGAAAAATTACATTTAAAACAGTGTGTAAATGAACTTAATTTCTTTTGTGCTGTTCGTGATATGATAGCGCCAAATCCTGAAAAATATAATAAACATGTGCGCTTGGTTGCGCGTAAATATCTTGGAATATGTGCCAAACATCAAGAATATGAAAAAGCGATTGAAATAATAAAAACGTGTCCAGATTTGTTTTATATAAATCCAGAAAAAGAGTTATCAGAACATAAGCGTTTTAAACATTTGTTTAACAGGTTACTTATAGTTGCCGTTATTGAATTGTTAATAATCATAGGAGTTTTGTTATGAGAATCCCTATATTATGTAAAATAGACGATTATTTTACAAAACGTCGTCACGAAAAAAAAGAATATAAAAGAGCACAAGAAGAGTTTAAAAACTATAAATATGTTCATATTTTACCTGCTGGTGGAATTCATACTAAAACGATTATAGATTTTTTAAACAAATATTTTTCTCATGAAGAACATGCTTTTGTTCTTAGATGGTATAACGAAAAAATAAAAGATATTTATATTTATGATAATGTATTTGTTATTACAGATTTAACAAAAGTCCCATTAGAAATATGTGATAAAATCATATTCCATTCTTTGTTGGACCAAAATATGGTAAAATTTTTATACCAAAATAAAAAATATTTATCTAAATCTTATTGGTTTATCTGGGGTGGTGATTTATATAACGCACCAGATAATCATGAGAATACATATGTTAAATCGCATGTTGCAGGCGTGTTAACTGCGTTTGATTATAATGAATATAAAAAGCGTTTTGGTGAAAAGAAATGTTATGATGTGACGTATCCGCATGCCACTGTTAATCCAATCAAAAAAGCAAAAAGAAAAGATAATACGATTAATATATTGGTTAATAATTGTGCAGATATAACAACATTAGAAATGTTTAAAGTTTTATCAAAATTTAAAGATAAAAACATTGCTGTATACACTGTATTATCTTATGTTGCTGCCAATCAAAAAGACAGAAGATTGGAAATAATGTATAATGGATATGAAACATTTGGAAATAAATTTCATCCGTTAATAGATTATATGTCGTCAAAAGACTATACGAAATTTTTATCCACAATAGATATTTATATATCAAATCAAGATCGCAGTCAGGGTAATGGTAATGCAACATTTATTTTAGCAAATGGTGGAAAAGTGTTTACCAAGAAAACAGGTGTATATAAAAAATATAATTCTGTTGGTATAAAATATTTTGATACAGATAAAATTAAAAAAATGTTATTTGATGAATTTATTGGATACAATGAAAAAGATAAAATTAATTCAATAAAAGTTTTAAAACACAGAATGTTGGATTCAACCAAAGTTAAACAATGGGGGGATTTCTTCAATGATTGATAAAAAACAAGAAAGATTGATAGAAGTAGAGAAAATAAATTCTACTGCGTTTGATCGTATGAAACGCGCCGAAAGTCGTGATAATTACTATATTAATAAAAAACTAAAAAAAGAAGTATTGGTTGTTGATGACCCAGAAAAAATTAAAATTATAAACGATTTTTGGGACAGGTATAGTTTTGCGTATAAAAACAATCCATTAACCCAGATTGCTTTTTATAATCAATCCGGCGTTTTTGATCCGTCTTTTGTTGGTTTTGGACAACAGGTTCATTCTTTGGTGCGTTTTTGGAACAATGAAACATTTGCTGTATTCAGAAATAAAAATTATAGTCGTTTGCTTTTTCCTTTTTTAAAACATCCAAAATGTGTTGTTTCATGCACTTATGGTAATTATTTTGACGAAGAATATAATATACTAACAAAACAGCAGGCTGTTGAAAAAATTTTAAAAATATTAAAGGAAAAGAAAGAATTAATTTTAAAACCTGCATTAGACAGTGGTTCTGGGCAAGGTATTGTTTTTATTACAGCAAATATGCCAGAAAAAGACATTAATGATTATATTGATAAAATGTCACCACATTTTGTGTGTCAAGAAATTGTAAAAAACCATGAATCTTATAAAATGGGCTGTGATTCTTTAAATACAATAAGAGCAATTACATTATTTTATAAAAACAAAGTGAATTTTGTTGGTGCTTTGTTAAGAATGTCTAATGGAAAAAAAGTTGATAATTGGGATGCTGGTGGAATTATATGTAAAATAAAACCAGATGGTAAATTAAGTGATTTTGCAATATCTGGGGATGGAACGCGTTATACAAAACATCCAAATGGTTTTGAATTTGCAAACCATGAATTATATCGTATAAAAGATGTTTTTGATATGGCAATAGAATGCCATAAACGGATTCCGCAACAAAAATATATTTCATGGGATTTTTGTGTTGATGACAGTGGCGATATTGTTTTTATAGAAATGAATTCACCTGGTGGATCAGAATTAGCCGGATGTCTTGGTATAAATTCGTATATAAATAAAGATATCGCAAAAGAAATTTTTGATGATAATATATTTTTACTCAAAGCCAATTTTGATTGGAATTATCGTGAACACGCTGATTATGTAATACTTTTAAAGTATTGTGGTATGGAATCGGACAAAGAAAAAGTAATTATACCAAAAGAAATTGATGGTAAACCGGTAAAATTTGTTTCTAAATCGGCTTTTGATAAGTAAATAATAAAAAAAGGATAAAATATGTCAACAAAAATAGGAATAATGCAACCGTATTTTTTCCCGTATCTTGGGTATTGGCAAACATTGAATGCTGTTGATAAATATGTTATCTATGATGATGTAAATTATATAAAAAACGGTTGGATCAACCGTAATAATATTTTATTAAACGGTCAAAAACATTTAATAACTATTCCTTTGGATGGTGCTTCGCCTTTTTCGTTAATTAATCAAATAAAAACTACACCACGTATGAATGAAAAAGAAAAAATTCTAAAAACGATAGAGGCAGCATATAAAAAAGCGCCATATTATGAAAAAGTTTTCCAGATTATTCGTGACGTTATTATGGAAGAATCTTGTTTGATATCAAAGGCATTAATAAAGCAATTCAGAGATGTTTGTAAATATTTGGATATTAAAACGGAATTGATAATATCTTCTGAATTGAAAAAGGATAATTCTTTAAAGGCGCAAGATAAAGTAATTCATATATGCAAATTGCTTGGCGGGACAAAATATATAAATGCTATTGGTGGTCAAGAATTGTATTCTGGTCCTGATTTTGCCAAAGAAGGTATAGAATTGTCTTTTATGAAGACAAATTTTACACCATACAAACAATTTAAAAATGAATTTATTCCAGGATTATCTATGATTGATATTTTAATGTTTAATTCCCCAGAAGAAATCAGATATATGCTTAATCAATATGAGCTTATAATCCCGCAAAAAGGAAGATAAATGAAAGAATTTGGTGGATATTTTTCCTTGGAATGTGGACACAGTAAAATTTATCATAAAGATTCTGTTTTGTTAAACAGTGCCCGTAATGCGTTGCGTTATGTGATTCGTGTTTATGATATACATGAAATATATGTACCTTTCTATACTTGTCCTGTTGTTTGGGATGCTATAAACGCTGAAAATTGCAAAATAATTCCGTATGATATTGATGATAATTTTTTACCTTTGGTCGATATTCCAAAAGATGCATTTGTTTTGTATAACAATTATTTTGGTATAAACGGTAAAAATATCGAGATTATGGCAAAGAAATACAAAAATTTAATTGTTGATAACGCTCAGTCTTTTTATGCGCCAAAAAGTGGTATTGGGTCAATTTATAGTCCGCGTAAATTTTTTGGCTTGCCAGATGGTGGAATTGTTATTTGTGATAAACATTTACAAGATGATTTTGAAGCATCTTTGTCTTATGATAAATGTGAACATTTATTAAAAAGAATAGATTTGGGTGCAAGGGCTGGATATGCCGATTTCCAAAAAAATGACGAATCTTTGATTAATCAGCCTATTCAAAAAATGTCAAAATTAACAACCGCGTTGATGGGAAACATAGATTATGAGAATTCTAGAAAACAAAGATTAGAAAATTTTAATTTTCTGCATAATATATTAAAAGATAAAAATCAAATTCATATCAATTTATCTGACGATTATGTTCCGATGGTTTATCCGTACAAGACAGATGATAAAAATTTAAGACAACAATTGATTCAAAATAATATCTTTGTGGCAAAATATTGGCCAAAAGAAGAAAATGGTTGTATGAATTCTGATTTGGCGGAAAACATGGCAAATACGATTATTCCATTGCCTATTGATCAAAGATACAACACAAATGATATGAAAGAAATATTAGAAATAATAGGATTATAAAATGTATAATTGGGCTGGAAAAAAATTATTGGTTCTGGGTGCAACCAGATTTATTGCTGAAATTGTTTTAGCAGCTAAAAAGTACGGCGCTTATGTCATAGCTGTTGATTATAATGAAGATGCACCAGCAAAAAGAATTGCAGATGAATCAGTATTATTAAATTGTATGGATGTTGATGCAATTGTTAAATATATCAAGAAAAATAATATTGATGGCGTGATGACTGGTTTTACAGACAGTTTAATGATGCCTTATTTTGAAATATGTAAAAAATCTGGTTTGCCGTGTTATTTAACAAAAGAATTAATAGATTTAACAACAGATAAAGAAACATTTAAACAATTATGTAATAAATTTGATATACCAACAATTTCTGAATATAAAACAAATGAAAATATAAAATTCCCTGTAATTATTAAACCTGTGGATAACAGCGGCGCACGCGGTATTTATGTGTGTAAATCATATGATGATTATAAAAAATATATTGATATAGCAAAAAGCTTTTCTAAATCTGGTAAAATTATAATTGAACCGTATCTTGATTTTCAGGAAGCAACGGCGTTTTATGTTTTTAATCAAGGTATGCCATATTTTGCTGCTTTAGCGGACAGACATATGATGAACGTTCGTGATGGTATATTAAGATTGCCAACTGGATACACTTTTCCATCAAAAGGAACAAACCTTTTTATAAAAAATACCGATGAAAAATTTAAAAAATTATTTGATTTTATAGGTATCAAAGACGGCATGATGTTTGTACAAGGCTTTTTAGATGGAAATAATAATTTTATACCATATGAATGTGGATATCGTTTAACGGGCAGTTTAGAATATTCTTTGATGGAACGCGTATGTGGATACAACCCGATGTGCATGATGATAAATTTTGCACTGACAGGTAATATGGGAGAAAAAAAAGATTTTGATCTGATAAACCCACATTTTAAATATAAATCATATAATTTAACAGTGTTGATAAGGCCTGGAAAAATTTCAAAAATAATTGGCGCAGATAAAATTGCATCATTACCTAATGTTGTAAATTGTTATATATCTTATGAACAAGGTGATGGATTAAAAGAAGAATGTTGGGGTCGATTATCTCAAGCTGGGGCCAGGATTTTGTTTGTTGCAGATACTGACAAAGAATATAAAGATACGATCGATTTTATCAAAGAAAATTTGATCATTGTTGATGAAAATGGCAACGATATGATGTTGAACAAGGAAATAATTAAATGAGAAATAAAATTTTAATTACTGGTGCGGGTGGGAAACTTGGGCGTGCGTTGATAAATCGCATAGGTGCGAAATCTGTTTATGGTCTTGATTTAAATGCGGATTTTCTCAAAAATATTTTGCCAGACGAAAACATTTTTTCTTTGCAGGATTTTGATAAAATCCCATTTGATGAAATAAAAACAATAATTCATTGTGCCTTTGCGCGCAGTCAAGATGGTGCCGCATTGGCATCCAGTATTGATTTTTCACAGAAAATATTTAATGTGGCTGTAAAAAATAATATTCCATCTGTTATAAATATATCATCACAATCTATATATGGTATATATCGTGAAGTTCCGTCAACAGAAGACGGTACTGTTGACCCTATGGATATGTATGCTGTTGCAAAATATGCATGTGAAAAATTAGCTTTTGAAATAGCAAAAAATACAAAAACAAAGATTACCAGTTTGCGACTTGCTTCTTTGATTGGACCACAGTTTCCAGAACGTGTCGTTTATAAAATGATTGATTCTGCAATAAAAACAAAAACAATAAAAGTTATTGGTGGAACCCAAATATTTTCTTTTTTGAATATTCTTGATGCAGCCGAGGCAATAGCAACAATGTTGAAAACAGATTCAACAAAATGGTCTGATATATATAATCTAGCAACAGATGAAAGATATACAATAAAAGAAATGGCTGATGAAATAGCAAATGTTGTTGAAAATACAAATGTTGATTTAACACCAGCCGAAACACACCAATCTATACAAACAAACCCAAATAAATTTTTACAAGATTTCGGTTGGCGTGCAAAAGCGAATTTACATACCAGTATAGTCGATATATATAAATCAATATCTAAAATGCAAAAATAAAAGCTTGGTTTTTAAACCAAACTTTTATTAACAAAATGGTATAATTTCGCATGTTGTTATATTTGCATTTTGTGGCACCATTTTAAATTTTTGCCCACTTTTTACATTATATAAAACATTGTTGCTGCGCGCATCTGTGTTGACTTGGGTGGTCAAAATTGTGTTGTTTGTTTCTGTGCCAATACATATACTTAACCAAGATACAGCATTTGTAGTCATAAATTTAATATGTAATACACCATCTTTTGGGATTGTAATCCATGTGTTTGTATCAGTAGATAATGCTGTTTTTGTTCCAGCATAATCAGGAATTGTATGAACTGGGTTTTGAACCAGGTTATTTACAGTTTGTCTTAATTGACTGATGTTGCCAAGATTGGTTATTTGTTGAGAAACTGTTTCTATTCTGTTTGTCAGTGTTTGTATGGATTCTATACTGATAATTTCAGAATATAACGCATCGAACCCATCAAGGTTGTCTTGCATGTCTTTCAATGCTTCCATTGTATAATTTTGATCTTGATTTAATACTGTTGGATTTATTTTTTCTGTTGGTTGATAATCAACAATACGTGTCAGCGGTAATCTACGTGATATAGTAATACTGTCTGTAGCAATTGGAGCAACATTAAAAACAACTTTTCCCCCAGTATATGGTATATCGGCATTTAATCCAGCTGATGTTCCAACAATTGTATAACCTGTGGCGGTGGCACCGTTTTTAGTCACAATAATATTTGTGTTTTCGTAAAATGGGAAATTGAAAGTAAATTCTGTTGTAGAACCATCCCCCATATATGATACTCTTTGCATATAAACTCCTTTTTTGTTATAACAAAAAAACCTGTACAAAATGCACAGGCAATAAAAAAACGACGGGATCATACCGTCGAATCTGTGTTATATTATATCATAATTTTATAAAAAAATCAATAAAACAAAAAATACACCACAGGGGTGTATTTTCCATTTAAACTGGTTGCGGGAGATGGATTTCGCTCGACACATAGTGTCTGCGCGGCAACCGTAACGATTTTGGTGCGTTAACACTTCCAAAATCTACTTGTTGTGAACCGGCAACTGTCGTTGCGGGTTGCAAACCACTGACCACAAAAAATTTAAACAAAAAATACACCACGGGGGTGTATTTTCTATTTAAACTGGTTGCGGGAGATGGATTTGAACCACCGACCTTCAGGTTATGAGCCTGACGAGCTACCGGGCTGCTCTATCCCGCGATAAAGCAAGGTTATTATATATAAATGTATTTAGTCTTATTTTTTATAATATTTGTGTGTGCTTGCATTGTGATTTTTTTACTGCTAAAATCCAAAGCAAGGATTTATATATGAAAAAATCGATTAAAAAAAGATTTAGACGATTTTTCAGATTTATATATGGATGGGGCGTAATCCAATGGTTTTTGGCCATTGTTTATTATGTTCTGATTTGGTTTGTGTATTTTACATCAACCAAAGAAATCAAGGGTTTGGAAATTTTGCGTAAATATGCGCGCAAACCGGCTATATTTGTGTTCTGGCATGGGCGAACAATGATGCTGTCGCCGGTTATCGCGATAAATCGTGTACGCGGATATGCTATTGCAGACAACAGAAAAGACGGACGCGCCATTGCCAAAATGGAAAAATTATTTGGACTTAAAACTATATATGGGTCTTCCGCGGGTGGCGGTGTTAATGTTTTAAAACGCGGCATAAATGTTTTGAACAAAGGCAAAGATTGTTTGGCGCTTTCGCCAGATGGTCCACGTGGGCCGTCTATGCGTTTTCATGACGGGGCGCTTTATTTCGCAAAAATGACAGGTGCACCAATTATACCAGTGTGTTATTCATGTTCGCGTCCTTGGTTTTTAAACAGATGGGACAGGTATTTGTTAATGAAACCTTTTTCTGTGATGGCCGGAACGGTTGGCGAACCAATATTTATCGATCGCAAAACCAGTATTGAAGATTTTGAAAAAATCCGTAAAAATCTGGAAGATATTATGGTAAAACAGGCCTATGATTTGGATAAAAAATTCACGGATTTTCGTGTTGAACAAGATTTAACGCCTGAAATTTTTAAATAAGGTTTTTATATGAAAACACCAAAGTGGTTTTTAAAGAAAAATTTAATATCATGCGCGCTTTTGCCACTGTCGTTTTTTTATCTGATTGGTTCTAAATTAGTTTTTAATATTCGTAAAAAACATGAATATGTTTCGCGCCGCCCAATAATTTGTTTTGGAAATATTTTATCTGGTGGGGTTGGAAAAACGCCTATTGTTCGAAATGTAGCAAAGTTTTTTGATGCACCAGTTGTTATGCGTGGATATAAAAAAACAAAACATACCGGCAATATTGGTGACGAGGCTAAAATGTTGTCGATGGATGATATCTTGGTTCATGTTGGTAATCGTAAAAGCAATTTGATATTGTTAAATAAACAAAAATCAAGTGGGCCGATTATAATGGACGATGGATTTCAAAATTCTGGCATTAAAAAAGATATTTCTATCTTGGTTTTTGATGAATCTATTGGTTTTGGAAATGGTTTTATTTTGCCAGCCGGTCCATTGCGCGAAACGGTATCTGCAATTCAACGCGCGGATGCTGTCATTTTAATCAAAAGGCAAAATGTTAAACCTGGATTCAGTTTGCCAACAAATATACCGGTTTTTTATGCGAATAACAGTGAAGTTTGTCCGTATGACGCCGAAACAGATGTTGTTGCATTTGCTGGGATAGGGTACCCTGAAAAATTCTTTGATAATTTGCCTTGTAATGTGGTTGAAAAAATATCTTTCCCGGATCACTATCAATATACAGATGCCGATATTAAAAATTTAATAAACAGGGCCTATGCTTCTGGTGCAAAATTATTAACTACCGAAAAAGATTGGGTGCGTATACCGGAGTGGGCGCAAAAACAAATTCGTTTTTCGGCGCTTCAAACAAAAATCGAAGATGGTTTTTATGATTGGTTAAAAGGAAAGGTAAATGACATCGTTGATAAAAAAAATTAAAATATCTGGGGTCGGAATTCATTCCGGGTTGCCAGTAAATATGGTTGTGAAACCATCCAAAAAAAATGGTATTTTCTTTAAAAGAATTGATATTGCTGGGTCTGATTTAATTCCTGCAAAATATGATAATGTTGGTGAAACATTGATGCGTAATACCACGATTGGCGATAAAAATGGCGCACATGTTCAAACAATTGAACATTTGATGGCCGCACTTTTTGTGTCTGGTATTGATTCTGCTGTTATAGAAATTGATGGAAAAGAAACACCAATTCTTGATGGCAGTGCATACGAATTTATCAAAGCTTTTAAAGGTGCGGTCGATAAAAAAACAAATATGAAAAAAATCATAGTAAAAAAGCCAATCGTTGCATATCGTAATGAACTGGTTAAAACCATGCCATTTTGGAAAAGATTAAAGACTATCATTTTAAATCATACAATTTGGCGTCGTGGTAATGGATATGTAAAATTATCGCCAAATGAAAGTGGTCTTTTGATAGATGCGACATTGGTTTATGGTGATAAAATAATAGGAACACAATCTTATTCTTGTGAATTGGATGGTTCCAAGAAATCGGTTAATAAATTTATCAAAGATATTTCAAAATCGCGCACTTTTGGAAAATATTCAGAATGGGAATGGTTAAAGGCACATGGTATGGGGCGTGGCGCAAATGAAAACAATGTTATTGCATTGAATGATGCGGGGGATGGGACACTTAATAAATTACATTGTCCGGATGAATTTGTTCGTCACAAAATAATAGATGCGATTGGTGATATGTTCACAAGTGGTGGATTTGTATATGGCAAATTAGAATCTTACAAGGGGTCGCATGCATTGAATAACCTGGTTTTGCGTAAATTATTTAGCGATAAATCAAATTATGAAATTGTTGAAGAATAAGGAGAAATATATGAAAAAATGGCAAAAAAATCTTATTTGGTTTGGGTGGTGTTTTTTCTTGGTTATTGCTTTTGACATAACTGATTATTTTATTGAACATAATATGTTGGGAACACTTAATGTTCTTTTGATAGAGTTGATGTTTTTGGGACTTGGCGCATCAAGCGTAATTTTAGAATACAAATTAAAAGAAACTAAGAAAGGAAAAAAGAAATGAAAAAAACTATATCGATATTATCTTTGTTAGCACTTTGTGCGTGTGCGGCCGCGACAGATGCAGGAAACGGTTTAACCAGATTGGCCAGTGAACCGAATAATTGCGAATATTTGTACACTTTGGATACAAGTGCCACAACGTATAAATTAGCCGGGGCGTACGATTATCTGGAAAAAAGTATCTTGGAACAAAGAAAATTAGGTGATTCTTATTATATCGTTAATCAGAATGTTTTTGAAAACGAAGATGCGGTATTTGGTCCTAAAAATACTTTCAAATTCAAAGTAAAAGTTTATAACTGTAATAAATAATAAAAAGTCGTAGAAATACGACTTTTTTAATACAAATTTCGGCTTTATTTTTTTTGTCTGTTTGTGTTATAATACACACATACAGAGAGAGAATTGATAAAACAAATAATAACTGTTCATCACAAAAAGTTTGCAACAGGGCTTTTTTGGCAACCCCTGGGGGTTGGTGGTGCATCGCGTAATTATGCACGCCAATTGGCAAAAAACGCCGACAAGAAATATACTCTTTTTACTGAATTTAAATCAATGATTGGATTAACAAATTCGCGCGAAGGCGCCCATGTTGGTACCGACAGCGCTGCCGCACATATTGTTAATTCTTTGTCTGAATTTGTTTCGTTTTTGGCTGTGTTTAAAGCAAATAATTATTTCTATTTTGTTGCGGTCAGAAATGGCATAATTATTCGTGATATTTTAATTGAAAATGAAGAAACTGCACGCAAGGCTTTTGTTGGATTATCGTCAATGCCTGATTGGGGTGTTTTAATTGCGCCAAATTCATGGGGAATACCTAAATCACAGGAAAAAGATATATACGAATTGATCGGCAGGGAATATATTGCGCGTCTTCGTCCAATTGGTTTTGCAAAAACTGTATTGCCATCGGTGTTGTTTGTAATCTTGTTTGTACTATTTGGTTTTTATGTTTTGAATAACCCGATAAAAACATCATCTGACAATACGGCTAATTTAAATACAGAATTGGCAAACGAATACAGGAGACAAATAGAATTAAAAAAGCAAGAAATACTGGATAAAAAAATAGAACAAGAAAATGCCCAGCAGGCTTTTGAATATCCGTATGATAAATTGCCAAATGTATCACAACGTGCTGATTTGTGTTATCGTGCAATTGCTTTTGTTATGCAACCAATTGCCGGATGGAATCAATCGTTGGCGAAATGTGATGGTGAATATGTATCTGCGAATTTTTCGCGCGATTTTGGAACATTAAATGATTTTTATGAAATTGGTGGTGAATTGATGCCTGGCGCAATGGTTCAACAGGTTTCAGACGATGAAATGATAGTTCGTGTTAAATTGCCAGAATTACAAACTTATTCTTCGTTAGATGAACGGGATGCAGCGACTGTGGCGCGCGATGTGGCGACAATGTTTCAACAAATAAACACGAATGCTGATATAAACATTGTGACGGATACGATTTTGAATAATGGAAAAACAGAAAATATTGATATTGTAGAAGTTGGTTTTTCTTCAAAGTTAATCCCAAGTGAAATAATGTACGCATTTAAAGATTTTCAGGGTGTTTACATGACATCTGTATCTTGGCGCGCGAATACACGGACTTGGAATTACGAGGTTATTATTTATACAAAATAAAAGGGTGAAAAATGTTGAAAAAATTGTTTTTTATGATCTTTGTTGGATTAATTGCAATTGGAACAAATTCGTTCGCGGTTGCAGATGATGAGTTTATTGATGAAGAAATTATTGAAGAAGGTGTTGAAGAAAATGATGCTGAATTGGCTGATGCGGTATCAAGTAATGCGCTTATGAATTACGATGCATCCGGTTCTTTGTTTGAAAAAATAACAAATCTGGAACAAGAAAAAGTTGTTGCGCAATTAGAAAAAGAACGTGCACAGCTGGATTTAGATTTGGAAAGATTGAACGCCGAAAGAATCAAATTACAAATGGAATTAGATACACTTTCTGGGCGCGCAGAACAACAACAACAAGAATTAGAAGCAACAAAGGCACAACTTGAAATACAAACAGAAAAATTAAAACGACAAATGGAAAATTTGGACGAAGAAGAAAGTAAACCAGTAGTGCGCGCCCAAGAAAAAAAAGAAGAAACAGAAATCAGTAAAAAATACAAATTGATAAATGTTGTTGGTGTTGATAATCAATTGCAGGCCACAATTGAAGATGTTTCTAACGGGCAAAATAAACGTATTACAGTCGGTAAAGAATTAGATGGGTATATAGTAAAATCAATTTCTTTAAATGAAGGAATTGTATTTGAAAAAGATGGTGAAACAGAAAGCATTAATATTGGAAAATAATCATGCCAAATAATGATAATAATTTTGCGACAGTTAATCAGCAATCTGTCCCAACTGGTTTAGAGAACGCTAACAGTAAAGAAATACTGGATTATTTGTTTGCTAATAAAAATCACTTGTTGACCGCTTATGCTGGTGAATTGGCTTTGCCAAAAGATACACAAAGTTTGATTGCATATTTTTCTGGTGGCGAAATTATAATATCGCGTACGCATCAATATGATGGGCGTGTGTTGGCATTTATTGATTTGTTGCATCAAAAAAATCGCCTTATAAAAGAACCTTTTTATTCTGATTTAGGTCTTATATCTAACATTTATAAAACAAATGATGAAAGGTTGGGTGGTATAAATTCACGCGTTGATTATGATAATCAAATGCAAAAGGATTTTGTTGATATAATTGCACGTGCGGCAGCACAAAAGGTTTCTGATATTCATATAGAAGTTGCCGACCAAACAACAATTTATTTTCGTATTGATGGCAGTATGCAACCTGTTTTGGAATATAATTCCCAATGGGGTGAATCTTTTGTGCGTGCGGCATTTGCGTCTGCAGATATTTCTAATTCAAGTTATGCACAAAATGAATATCAAACCGCACAAAAAGATGGTCGAACACCACTGCGTGGAACAAAAGATTTGTATTTACCAAATGGGATTTTAGGTATCAGAATGCAATTTAATCCAATTGCATTTGGTTCACAATATGTTGTGATGCGTCTGCTTTATGATAACCCAAGCGAAGGTATAAAAACAGAACAAGAATTTAATGATTATGAACAAAAATTATTATTAAGATTGCGTTCCGCGCCAACAGGATTGGTTATTGTTGCGGGGCCTACATCATCAGGTAAATCGACGACTTTGGTTCGTAATATGGCATTGATGTTGAAAGAAAGAAGATATGAAATAAATCTTATTACTGTGGAAGATCCGGCAGAACAAAAGATTTTTGGTGCACATCAAATGCCTGTTGTTAATGTAGTCAACGAAGAACAAAGAGAAGAAAAGTTTACAGAAGCATTGGCTGCCGCTTTGCGAAGCGATCCTGATACATTGATGGTTGGTGAAATAAGAACGCTTTCTGCGGCTCAGTTAACAGTCAAAGGTGCGTTATCTGGTCATAATGTTTGGACAACTTTGCACGCAAATTCTGCAATGGGTGCATTAACTCGTTTGCTAGATATGGGTGTGGAAGCATTTAAGTTAAAAGACGAAACTATGATGCGTGGTTTGGTATCAATGCGTTTGTTTAAAAAACTTTGTCCATATTGTCGTGAAAAATTAAGTGAACATCATGATCATAATGCCTATAATCGTGTCAAAGATGCATTTGGAGATTTAGGGTTAAATCAGGTTTATATCAGGGGTGCAGGATGTGAACATTGTAATGGTTCAGGAACGATTGGTCGAATTAAGGCTGGTGAAATTATATTAACAAACAGTGAATTTTTAAATCTGGCATTATCTGGGGATACCGAAGGTGCAATGAAGTATTGGTTGGAAAAAATGAATGGTCGCACATTGAAAGAGGCTGCCACAGAATTAATGTTACGTGGAATAATCGGTGTTGATGAAATGGAACGTTGGGTTGGTTTATTAGATAGACCATGGGTGTATTAAAATTATGAATAAACTTGAATTGCTTTATGCAAAATTAGTTTTCAAAACAGATACAGAAAAACGCATGGCTGTATCGCGTAAAATAGCATCGCTGTTGCGAAATAATTTTACATTGATGGATGCATTGCATCGTATAGAAATGATTGAATCGCATAATGGGCGTAAACCAAACGAACCTTTTGCAATCGCTATGCGCGAGATACAACAAAACCTGGAACGTGGTATGACTTTTGCCCAGGCGACAAAAGGTTGGGTGCCAAATGAAGAAACGCTTTTGTTGACGTCTGGTAATGTAGGCAGTTTATTGATTTCTTTGGAAAACATAGGTCGTGTTGTTAGTGGTATAAGTCGTATCAGGCGCGCAATGTGGTCTGCGGTGGCATATCCATTATTTTTGTTTGCTTTAACATTGGCTATAATTGTTATGGTTGGTTTATATCTTGTTCCGCCATTGGCAGAAGCCGCAGGCAGTGAAGTTGTTTGGCGCGGAACGGCTGCATCGCTGATTTTGGTGTCGAATTTTGCAAATAAATATTGGTATGGTTTTGCAACTGTATTGGTAATATTGATTAGTATGGTGTGGATTTCATTGCCAATATGGACTGGAAAATTACGAACATTATTTGATAAAATTCCGCCTTATAATACATACAAATTACAGGTTTCAGTCAGTTGGTTGATGTCATTAGCCGCAATGGTTTCGTCTGGAATATCGGTGCCTGATGCAATACGTTTATTGGCGGATTCTTCGAATAAATATTTGTCCAGTATTTTAGAAGAAGTATTGCATCATATTGCAAATGGTGAAAACCTTGGTAATGCATTAGCAATGACGGGTAAAGATTTTCCAAACGAAGAAATCATAGGCGATTTGATAATTTATTCTGACATGAACGATTTTGATAAAAACCTGGATCAGATTGCACGCGATTATATGGAAGAATCTGTTCGTAAAATGGAAAATATTTCAAGTGTCCTTAACAGTGTTGGAATTATATTAGTATCTATAATAATCGGCTGGGTCGTTCTTGGGACGTTCCAGATGCAAGAACAAATAACATCTGTATTTATGTAAAAAACACCGGCGTTTGCCGGTATTTTTACGCCATAAATGGCAAGTTTTCTATTGTTCCTTCGGTCACACGAACGTTAACGTCAATCAACATAAATACAGAATCTGGTGTTTTTTCAACATCACATGGTAATATGTCTGATGACAAAAGGTGGCTTGTATTAACGTTCAATCGTGTTACCAAATGATCGTCATCCAAAAGTGTGTAAATAGGACCAATATCACGTGGTGTATTTTGACCAATTTCATGTTCGTTTTGTGGACAACGCAATCCATCCAGGATTGTTTTTACCCGATTATCAATATCAGAATGCGGAACCCCAACAATTTCGGGATGCATTAACAAGATATCTAATTCGGCAATCATTTTAAGATTTGGGCTTATTATTGGGTTCCAATCAATGCCACCAATATGACGAGTTATAATCGGGCTTTTTGTGGCATCTGGCATCATAAATTTAGTTAAATTGTCCCATGGCTTTAATGTTACAAGTTTCTTTAATTGTGGATGAAATTGCATGCGAATATCGGCAATATGCTGGGCGCGTTTTTTAGGGTTTGTCAATATATCGCCATAGTATAATAATTTGAATTTCATGGTTTCGCCTTTTCGTTAAAAATCTTTATTTTTTCTTGATAATTATATCATAAATTGCTATGTTTTACATAGCAAAAAGAAAGGATTTTTAAATGACTGTGAACAATGAATATACAGGTGATTCAATTAAAGTTTTAAAGGGTCTGGAAGCGGTTAAAAAAAGACCTGGAATGTATATCGGTGACGTCGGTGAAGGTGGCGATGGTTTGCACCATATGATTTACGAAGTTGTGAATAATTCAATCGATGAAGCAATGGCTGGTTATGCAGACACTGTTTATGTTTCATTAAATGCTGATGGGTCTGCAACAATACGCGATAATGGTCGTGGTATGCCGTTTGATATTAACCATGAAACAGGACGTTCTGCGCTGGAACTTATTATGTGCGAATTGCATGCCGGTGGTAAGTTTGATAACGAAGGAAATGGTGCTTATAAAGTATCTGGTGGTTTGCATGGTGTGGGTGTATCGGTCGTTAATGCATTGTCTACTTGGTTGGAAGTACGTGTGTGGCGTGGTGAAAACGAAGCACGTATGACGTTTGCGGATGGTGTCCCAACAACAGATTTAACAATCGTTAAAAACGAAAGCGGACACGAACATGGAACCGAAGTGACATTTTTGCCATCGCCAAGTACATTTACTGGAACAAAATTTGATTTTGATACATTGGAAGTTTGGTTACGCGAACAATCTTATCTGAATGCAAATGTTCGTATTATCTTGGAAGATTTGCGCGGCGCTGAAAAAGTTGAACGCAGTTTCCATTCGGCTGATGGATTGAAAGGGTTTGCAACATACCTTGATAAATCAAAAGAATTATTAAATGCAGAACCAATTCAAATGATTAAAACAATCGATGATTCTTATATTGAAATTGTTTTACAATGGACAACCGCTTATACAGAAACATCGCTTTGTTTTACTAACAATATTCCAAACCGTGATGGTGGAACTCATTTAGCCGGATTTCGTGCTGGTTTAACGCGCGCTTTGAATAAATATATTTCTGAACAAAATTTGAAGAAAGATGTCAATTTGTCTGGTGAGGATTTCCGTGAAGGTTTGACAAGCATCATCAGTGTAAAAATCCCAGATCCAAAATTTGGTTCGCAGACAAAAGATAAATTGGTATCCAGTGAGGTTAGACCTTTGGTTGAAAACACTGTTAATGATTTGCTTTATGAATATTTGGAAGAAAATCCAAATATCGCGAAAATGATTATTGATAAAATCGTTGAGGCGGCAACTGCACGTGAAGCAGCGCGCAAGGCGCGTGAATTATCACGCAAAAAGACAGGTCCAGAACTGGGCAGTTTGCCGGGTAAATTGGCGAATTGTTCCGAAAAAGACCCGGCAAAATGCGAATTGTTTATTGTGGAAGGGGATTCTGCTGGTGGTACCGCAAAGCAAGGTCGTGACAGAAAAACCCAGGCTATTTTACCGCTTCGTGGAAAAATCTTAAACGTTGAACGTGTGCGCTTTGATAAAATGTTGGGTTCTGACACAATTGGCGCCTTGATTACAACATTGGGGGCTGGTATTGGTAAAGATGATTTTGATATTGAAAAATTCAGATATCACAAGGTTATTATCATGACTGATGCGGATGTTGACGGTCAACACATTCAAACACTGCTTATGACGTTCTTTTATCGTCATATGCCAGAAGCAATCGAACGCGGATATATTTATGTTGCAAAACCACCACTTTATGGTGTGACACGTGGCAAACAACAAATCTATATCCAGAACGAACGCGAAATGGATGATTATTTGCTGGATCAATTGGCAAGTGACGGTATGATTGAAACAAGTGACGGTCAACAATTGGCAGGTGCAGACTTTAAACGCTTGTTGGAATTGGTTGATGATATGAAAAACAATTTGCAAGCATTGAATCATATTGTTCCATTGCGTTTTATCGAAGCCTTAGCATTGAACAGGGTGTTTGAAAATGAAAGTGTTGAAAACTTTGCGGCTGCTGAAAATATGCTGGATAACGAAGAACTTGAATTTGAACGTGGTTGGAAAATTACAAGTGATGCCGAAGGTATTAAAATCACCAGAACATTGCGCAGTGTAACAGAAACACATGTTTTACCACGTGAAAAAATCAATTCGCCTGAAATTCGTTCGTTTATGCGTATGAATGGTCGTGACGAACTGATTGAAACATTTTCAAAACCAACTGTTTTGCGTGTAAAATCTAAATCTCAAAAGATTTGGGGCGCGTTTGCATTGCTGAATACAGCATTTGAATATGCAAAAAACGGTTTAAAGATTCAACGATACAAAGGTCTTGGTGAAATGAACGCGGAACAATTGTGGGAAACAACAATGGATCCAAACCATCGATCATTGTTCCAGGTTAAAATCACAGACGCATCCCAAGCAGACGAAGTTATTTCAATGTTAATGGGTGATGTTGTTGAACCACGTCGTGATTTCATTGTTGAAAACGCGTTAAACGCGAATCTTGACGTATAAAAAACAAAAGGGGTTAGATGCCGGACGATTTTATAAAAAATCATCTTGGTGTAAATATAAAATATCCGGCATCGGACCGTGATAAAAACGCGCAAAAAATTGCACAAGATTTCAATAAAGCAAAAGAAACAATAAGACAAAAATTAATTGAATCTGATAAGTCAAATGACAAGACAGCATTGTATACAGCAATAACCCAATTTAAAAAAACAAATGAATGATATGTTTTCAAAATCTTGGTTTGAAAATTTAGATGCGCAATTGCGTGAAATGGGTTTAGACAGTGATGATAAATCATTTGATGAAATTAAACAGATTTTATCTAATCCGCCACGTTTGAATCCTGATGAATTTGCAAGTGCAGTTTCTTATGTAATTTTGGCTGGTGGTTTTTCACAAAAAACAGCCAAACGAATTCATAAAATTATAATGTCGAAAATGCCGGCAAATACCGGGGATTTATTAGCGATTTTTAATAATAAAAACAAGATAAACGCGATTGTAAAAATTTGGAATAATCGCAGTTCTTATTGTGATGGATTTTATGTGTGTAAAAATTTAGAAGAAAAATTAAATTATTTACAAAAATTACCGCATATTGGAAAAATAACAGCAAATCATTTGGCGCGAAATTTGGGTGAAAATGTTGTTAAATATGATATTTGGATTCAAAGACTTGGCGTTCTTTACGGCGGAAATACAGGGCTGTATCAAAAAATAGATAATGGAAAATTGGATGCAGATATAAAAAAATGCTGTGATGATATGTTTGCGCATTTACACAAAGAAACCAATCTTCCAATTGGGTATATTGATGTAGTGTTGTGGAAGGCTTTGCAAAATAAATTGATAGAGGTCTGAAAATGGATGTAAAAATCGAACAATCTTGGAAAGACGCTTTAAATGGCGAATTTGAAAAAGATTATTTTATCAAATTGACCGATTTTGTTCGTGGTGAATATTTATCTGGCAAAACAATTTATCCAGAACCAAAAAACATCTTTAATGCGTTTAATTTGTGTCCATTAGATAAAGTTAAAGTTGTTATTATCGGACAAGACCCATATCATGAACCTGGTCAGGCACACGGTCTTTGTTTTTCAGTTGAAAACGGTATTGATTTACCGCCGTCACTAATAAATATTTACAAGGAAATTGAATCTGACATTGGTCACAAAAGCATTACAAACGGCGATTTGACCGATTGGGCAAAGCAGGGTGTGTTGTTGCTTAATTCTACATTGACTGTTCAGGCGCATATGGCGGCATCGCACGCAGGGCACGGTTGGGAACAATTTACAGATGCGGTTATAAACGCAGTTGCACAAAATAAAAAACATGTTGTTTATATGCTTTGGGGGTCGTTTGCGCAAAAAAAGGCCGCCATCGTTAATCCAAATGATAATTTGATTTTATCCAGTGCGCATCCGTCACCATTATCTGCGTATCGTGGTTTTTTTGGAAACCATCATTTTTCGCGTGCAAACGAATATTTAATTCAAAACGGTGAAACACCAATAAACTGGTAGTTAGTAATTGTATGTAAAGCCCAGACCATAAAACGCATACGAATGATTATCTTCGGCTGTGTTGGCATTTGAAAAATGTTGTATAAAGAATTCCCCAGCCCAGCGTTTGTTGAAATTATATCCAAATGTCACTTTGAATTGAAAAATTAATTTTGCGCCCAATCTTTTGTTTTCGTGTGCCTGTAATCCTGCACCTGCGCCCATTCCCATGTAAATCCTTTGATATTTGAACAATGCGATATCTTCGGTTAAATAAATCATTGGGATTGTATAATCTTGCCATTTCCAACCGTTTTTTTCACCAAATCCTACTGTTTCGGATACGTTTATAGAACGTCTTGCCGGGATACGAAAGAAGGTTGTTGGTTGTGAATAAGTAATTGTTCCAATATAAAAAGGCACAGGTCGCACAGGTGGTGGCAAAAGCCAACCTGTATCAAAACCTTGGCCGATACTAAATGCGACTTGATCTGCATAGTTTCCCATAAAAGGATTTTTTTCCGGCAAAACGCAAGAATCAGCCATCGCAAAAGACGGCACAACTAAAAACAATAAAATCAGGCTTATTTTTTTCATAAATTCAATTATATCATATTTTTATACATAATACAAATTTTAGATATAGCGAATAGATTCGTTCGCTTGGCACATTTTGTGTCGGCTGTGCGGCAACCGTGACGACAATGAGTAAGCAAAAACGAGTGAATACGAAGTTTGAGCACTAACGAATGCCGCATAGGACTTTGTCCGAGCGATTTCACTGCGCTGTCGCTTCCAAAATCTACTTGTGGTCGCTCGGCATAAATGCCTGCGCGCAAATTTGTTAGTTGCTTGAACTTCGTTCCACTCGTTCTCGCATACAAATTTACGGACCGGGGGTCCTCATCTTTCGCGACGAGACCAAAATCAAAAGGCGAAGGGATTGATTCCGCTTCGCTACATTCCCCTTGGCTCATTCGCGTTGCGAACCGGCATACTTCCGTCTGCCTTTCGCCTGCGGGTCGGACCCCTGTGCCGGTGTCCAAATCCCAGATATCAAAATAAAAAACGACCACAAAGGTCGTTTGTTATTTTGGTAGCGGCGAAGGGATTCACTCGATACTTCGTATCTGCGTGGCAACCGTAACGATTACACTGCGCTTCGCTTGTGTAATCTACTTGTTGTCGGACCCGGGGTCCTCATCTTTCGCGACTAGACCAAAACAAAATCGGGACAAGCCCGATTTAATTTTTGGTAGCGGCGAAGGGATTCGGACCCCTGACCAAAGGATTATGATTCCTCTGCTCTACCACTGAGCTACGCCGCCAGTGCAACGCATTATATCAGACTTTTTTCGATTTGCAACAATATTTCGATATTCAATAACAAGCTGTGTTTTTATTTGATTTTATGCTGTAAATATAGTGTAATAATAATGGATGAACAAAACGGGAAAGCAATATGCCACAAAAAACAAAATCATGTCCAAAAGTGTCAGTATTAATGCCGGCCTATAACAGCGAAAAATATATCGGTGAAGCCATAGAATCTATTTTGAACCAAACGTTTACAGATTTTGAATTTATTATAATAAATGATGGTTCAACTGATAATACTGCGAAAATAGTCAGAAAATACGCCAAGAAAGACAAAAGAATAAAGTTTGTTGATAACAAGAAAAACAAAGGTGTTACAAAAACAAGAAACGAATTATTAAAACTGGCAAAAGGCGAATATATTGCATGCATGGACAGTGATGATATTTCTTTGCCAACAAGATTTGAAAAACAAATAAAATATATGAACGAACACCCAGAATGTGGTGTCTTGGGAACATGGTACGAGGTGTTTGATAAACAAAATTATATTTCAAGATTTGCATCAAAAATAACAATATTAAAATTATTACACGGTTGCGCGGTATGCAATCCAAGTGCAATGATACGCAAATCCGTTATAGATAGGAATAATTTGGAATATAACAATAATTTTAATTGGTGTGAAGATTATGAATTTTGGTCAAGAATGATTTTCTTTACAGAAATTCACACTCTGCAAAGTGTATTATTGAAATATAGATGGCATAATACAAATATATCTGTTGAACATGCTAAAAAGCAGGATGAATTAGCAAATATTGTAAAACAAAATATAGTTAACAGACTAACAGATGATAAGGATCAACAAAGGCTTTTGTTATCTTCTTTAAAACCAGGATTTTTGTTACCAAAATGGTCCGGTCGTATTATTTGTCTGTTTATACCAAAGCGTCAAATCCGGCATAATTTTCGTGAAAAATATGTAAAGGACTAAAATATGAAAATAGTTATATTAATGGGCGGTTTGGGTAATCAGATGTTTCAATATGCCTTTGGCAAGGTAATTAACGCAAAGGCATATGATATTTCATGGTTTAGAAAAGTAAAAAATATGTCTGGTGTTACAAAGCGCGAATACGAACTTGATTTCTGGAATATAGATCCAAAACTGTTAAAAAATTCTAAATTATTCGGCATATTTAAAAGACATCGGGTTGTTGAAAAGCCGACAAATGTTTACAGTGAAAATTTATTAAATAATAAAAACGGTGTTTTTGAGGGTTATTTCCAGGTTGCACAATATTATGATTGTATTCGCGATGAATTATTAAAAGATTTTGTTCCAAAAAAAGAACCATCAGATAAAAACAAGAAAACTTTGGATTTAATAAAATCTGTAAACAGTGTGTCCATTCATGTCCGTCGTGGTGATTATGTTAATTTACAGCATGTGCATGGCCTTTGTGATATCGATTATTACAAGCGTGCAATAGATTTTATATCCAAAAAACACAAAGATTTACATTTTTTTGTTTTTTCTGATGACATGGAATATGTAAAAAAGAATTTAAAAATTAAATTCCCATGTGAATATATAGATTTTAATCATGGTCGCGACAGCGCATGGGATATTGTGTTAATGTCAAATTGCAAGCACAATATTATTGCCAATTCATCATTTTCTTGGTGGGGTGCATGGTTGAACCAGAATAAAGATAAAATTGTCATAGCACCAAAACAATGGTTTGCGGATGGCAAAAAAACAGATATTATACCAGAAAACTGGAAAAGGATTTGAAATGAATATCAAAAAAAATTTTATTAACTCTTTCAGAAAAATAAATAGTTTTTATCATTTGTCAGATAAAAAATATGTATCGGATATCATGATAGATATTATAATACCGACCTGTTCAAAAGATTATAGAACATTAGCTATGACGATAGATTCTGTTAGAAAAAATGTTAGACATCCAATTGACAAAATAATGATAGTTGCCCCACGTGGAGATTTAGAGAAATTTTGTGAAGAACAAAACTTGGTTTTTATAGATGAAAATATAGTGTTGCCTATAACTGTGCGTGATATAAATTATAATCCAAATGGTATTAACAGAAGTGGCTGGATTTTTCAGCAATTGTTAAAACTGAATTCGGATACTTTAACAGACAAAGAATATTTTTTAATTGTTGATTCTGATACAGTATTTTCAAGACCACAAACGTTTATAAATAAAAATGGTAAAATGTTATTAAATTGTTCTGATGAATATCATGAACCTTATTTTGACACCTATAAAAAACTTATACCATTAGACAAAAGGTATAAGAAATCTTTTGTGTGTCATCATATGCTATTTTCTGTAAAATATCTGAGAGAATTGAAAAAGGTTATAGAAAATAATACTGGTATGAT
Organism: uncultured Pseudomonadota bacterium; assembly: GCA_900321105.1. GTDB lineage: Bacteria > Pseudomonadota > Alphaproteobacteria > Rs-D84 > Rs-D84 > Enterousia. Next base: position 54,013 of record OOHL01000001.1, read on the forward strand.
CTGGTGGCGCGCTATATTATCTAATTTGGATAATAATGAATGTTCTTGTTTTTCAGAATACGAAACCTATGGAAATTATATGTTTTTTTACCATAACGACAAGATATATCTTAGATACTGGTATAATAAAGCGGTTTTATTAAAAGATTTTGATAAGATAAAACACAAAGACGCTTATAAAAGCATATCTATGCACGCATATTTACAGTAAAATCAGAGTATAACTTTTTTATTTTAAGGTTGATTTTTGGGGTTTCTTATATATAATTATTGGCGATTGCCCTAATAGTCTAGTGGTAAAACACGTCCTTGGTAAGGACGAGTCGCAAGTCCGATTCTTGCTTAGGGCACCAGAAATGTATCATCTGTTTTGCGTTTGTTCGTTTTTGTTCAGGTCATGTATTTTTTATACACTTCCATCACAAAAACATCACAATCCGCAGTATCTAATGCATTTCTGTTGCCCAACGGGCCCAGGTTTTATAATTATGTTGATGCGCCTGACAACCGCGGAGTATTTATAAAATCTAAAAAGCGAAAAAAGCAGGGTGGCACCGCGCGAAAAAATCTTAGCGCCCCTGTGTTTAAGATTTGAATTGGTGCCGTATCCAAAAAATTACGACACCGAAACAAAATATAAGGTGTAAAAAATGCTTTCTTTGAAATCTAAATACAGAACGCATACCTGTGGCGAATTGACCGAAAAAAATGTTGGTGAAACTGTCACTTTGTCAGGTTGGGTTCATCGTAAACGCGATCATGGTTCATTATTGTTTGTGGACTTGCGCGATAATTATGGAATTACACAGTGTGTGTTTGATGGTGGTGATGAAAATCTTGAAAAAATTCATCCGGAATCAGTTATTAAAATTACAGGAACGGTTGTTGCACGTGATGCAGAGGCGATTAACGACAAAATACCAACCGGACATATTGAAATTAAATCTGGCAAATGGGAGGTTTTAACAAACGCAGATGTTTTGCCTTTTCCTGTTTTTGGCGATGAAGATACAGGCGAAGAATTGCGCTATAAATATCGTTTCTTGGATTTGCGTCGTGAAAAATTGCATAACAATATTTTAATGCGCAACAAAATGATAAAATGGATGCGCGATAAAATGTGGGATTTAGGATTCTCTGAATTTCAAACGCCATTATTAACAGCGGATTCCCCGGAAGGCGCACGTTGTTTCTTGGTGCCAAGTCGTTTGAATCATGGAAAGTTTTATGCATTGCCTCAGGCACCACAAATGTTTAAACAATTATTGCAGGTGTCTGGATTTGACAGATATTTTCAGATTGCGCCTTGCTTCCGTGATGAAGATTTGCGTTCAGATAGATTGTTGGAATTTTACCAATTAGATGTGGAAATGTCTTTTGTTGATTTGCCAGACGTTCAGGCTGTTGGTGAAGAAGTTATACCAGAATTGATAAAGACTTTTGCGCCTGATGCAAATGTTTATCCTGAAATTCCACATATTTCTTTTGATGATGCGATGTTGAAATATGGATCTGATAAACCTGATTTAAGAAATCCTATTTTAATATCTGATGTAAGTGAAATATTCCGCGGCTCTGATTTTGGTATCTTTGCAAATGCGGTTGAAAACGGTTCTGTTGTTCGTGCTATACCAGCGCCAAATTCCGCAGACAAACCACGTTCTTGGTTCGATAAATTAACAGATTATGCAACCAAAGAATTGGGACTTGGTGGTTTGGCTTATATCGTATTTGGTGATGAACCAAAGGGACCTGTCGCAAAGAAATTAGATGCAGAACGTATTGCAAAATTACATGAAATTGCAGGCGATAATTCATCTCTTTTCTTTGTTTGTGACGAAGAAGAAAAAGCAGCCAAAGCTGCGGGTAAGTTGCGCAATAAATTGGGCGCAGATTTAGGTTTGGTAAATCCACGCGATTTTGCAATTTGTTGGGTTGATAATTTCCCGTTCTTTGAACCTGATGAAGATCGTGGTGGCGCACCTAAATTTACACATAATCCATTTTCATATCCAATTGCTACTTTGGAAGAATTGTCTACAAAAGATCCTTTCACAATCAAAGCAGCCCAATTTGATATGGTTATAAATGGTATTGAAATGTGCAGTGGTGGGTTGCGTAATTATAATCCTGAAATTATGAAAAAATGTTTTGATATTGCTGGATATCCGATTGAAGCAGTCGAAAAGAATTTCAGTGCATTATACACTGCATTCAAATACGGCGCCCCACCACACGGTGGTTTCGGATTTGGTATAGACCGTTTGATTTCTGAAATCTTGGGAACAGGTGAAAGTTTGCGTGAAACAGTTGCTTTCCCTGCAAACCAACGCGGACAAGATTTGTTAATGGGTTCACCAAATGAAGTCACGGAACAACAATTGCGTGATGTTCATATTAAAATCCGTAACAAAGGATAAGTCTTAACCAATAAAAATGCCCCGCTTTTGCGGGGTATTTTTATATCTAAAATTTATTATGTGATTTTACAAACTCTCGCATATATTCAGGGTCGAAATGCATCATTATTTGTGACAAAGAAAATTCTCGTGAACCGTCTGGGAATATTGTCAAATCTATTGGTTCTGGGCCAGCAGATGTTCCGCGTAATACCAATTGTAATTGCGCTAGCATCTTATCGTTTGTTATTTCAAGCGTCCCAATTCCATCAACATGTGATAATGATAATATCAAAGGTCTTGTTGTTTTGATATCACCGTTTTCATATGTTCCAACGATATGAATTTTTTTAATTTTGCTTTCGCCATCTGTTAATGCATTATCTAACGCGCGTTCACCGTTTAATGTTGTTAATTTTGGTGCAGATGCATAAAAATTATCAAACCCAAATCCGTATAAAATTCCGCCATCAAAAGATGCGTCAAAGGTTCCTTTTGTGTTATCAATAATATCGTGTGCAATAATACCAGATGTATTTAATTTTATTTCTGCTGTGACAGTCGAATTTGAAATATTAAGAGGCATATAATATGGTAATAATTTTCCATCAAATACAAATTTATTCAACTGTACATTGATTGCGTATTTTATATTATTTTTGTTTATAGTTGCTAATAAATTGCCGTTGTCTGAATCAGATATTGAAAATGATTGAGTGTTTTTGCGCAAAGAATACACAAAATTTTTATATTCTTTTGAATTATAAATCAATTTGTTCGCAGAAAGCGCAATATTCATATTTGCCTCGAACGGTAATAATATAGGATGATTTGTAAAGAACGATAAATCTTCAAATCTTTCAATAAAAGATTGATTTGCAAATTTATCAATATCTAAAACATCTGTTTTTAGTGTGATAGACTTTCCGGATAATATCCCAGTCAATTTGTGCCCGGCAATCTCAATCGAGAAATCAGAAATCGTCCCGTTTTTATAATTTCCAGACAAAACATATGGCAAATCATTTAATGATTGTAAATCTACTTTGCGAGTTAAATTTTTAAAATTTTCGCCACGCAAGATAAAGAAATCAGTGCTTTTAGACAATAACCATTGTTTTGATTTTGGGGTAAAAATCATAACCCCATTAACCCATACAATATCACCTGGTTCGTCTTTCATAAATTCTGGTAGGAATTTAAGATTAACTTTTGCCTGGTTTAAAGATCTGTTATCAAGACGTGTATAATCTACGGTATAATTATCTTTGCCAAGATGTAAAGTTCCAACCATGTCTGGGTAATAAAATCTGACCGTACCACTGGAAGCCAATTTCCTTATTGTCGCAATAAAAGGTTTCATATCGGCAAAAATTGCTGTGGAATAAACATCTGCCTCAATTACATCATTATTAACTGAAAATTCCGAAGTAATGTTGCCACCATGAGAAAATTCTTTGCAAGACCAATTTTTTGGTGTGCCATTAAAAAGGCACTTTGTATTAACTCCCGATAACAATCCTGATATGCGAGCGTTGTGCATACCATCTGCATCAATTGTTCCACCTTCTATTACAGTATCATCCGCAATAATTTTTTCGATTATTATTTTGTCTTTTTCGCCGTATGTAATGATTTTTAGATGATTAAATGTTTGGTTCAAAAATTTTAATTTGCCATAAAAATCAAGATTAAATGATGAATTTTGTAATATTTCAGGAGTTTCCATAAAAAATGACATATCATAATTTGCATCATCAGATGTTAATTTGATTATTTTATAGCCGTCATCTTTGTATTCAATACTGCCACGAACATTTTGTGCAATAATGTTATCAAATTTGATTCCATATCCGCCATCCCAATATACATCTGCAGTTATAGGAAAATGACCAGAAATTTTTGGTCGTTCAAATTCAAACCATCTGTTTATGTTTTGTGCAGTAATATCAATCGTGCCATATGCGGTACCGTTTGATAATAATTCACCGGTTAATTTTAAATCGTTATTTTTGTTCTTTATAACAAATTTATTACCAGTGGATTTTATTTCGTATTTGTGTTGATCTGTTCGAATGAATGCTTCCACATTGTGTTTGGACATATCTGCATGAATGAGTTTGTATTCTTTGTTAAGAAATTTAAATTTTGAATCAGATACAATAATTTTTTTGTTAATATTAAATGGTACAATTTTTTCAATATGAAGTGATGCACCTTTCACATATATATCACCATTTATATCTGCGTTTTTTATGTTGAATATATCAAAAAACGGGATTGCAAATTCAACAGAAGATATAACACCGTTTGGAACGCTGATGTTATGTGCGACGATTGTTGCCTGGCCCATAAGACTGAAATTAATATTACCATGAATTTTTGCTTTTATTCCAGTTTGTGTCAGGATAACGTTCTCTATTTTTGGCTTTAAATTATTAAGAGTTATTATTGGAGGAATAACAATGATAGACAACCCCAATAATGCGATAATCGATAATAAAAACAGCAATATTCTGTTTTGTTTAAGTTTTGATTTTATTGACATCTCTCTCTTTCCTTGTATTTTTATTATAATGAATTATATTAAGGTATGTGAATAAAAAAATGAAAGAAAATAAAAGTATTTTTTCGCTGGAATCTGATTTTGCGCCGATGGGGGATCAACCAACGGCGATATCTGAATTAGTAAATGGTGTAAAAGAAGGTCGAAAGTCCCAGGTTTTGTTGGGGGTGACTGGTTCTGGCAAAACTTTTACAATGGCCAATGTGATAAAAGAATTGTCACGGCCAACCATGATTATGGCACCTAACAAGATTCTGGCAGCACAATTATATACGGAAATGAAGGCCTTTTTCCCGCACAATCATGTTGAATATTTTGTGTCTTTCTATGATTATTATCAACCAGAAGCCTATGTTCCAACAACAGATACCTATATAGATAAAGATGCATCAATAAACGAACAATTGGACCGTATGCGTCATAGTGCTACGCGGGCTATGTTGGAAGAAAGGGATGTTATTGTTGTTTCGTCTGTATCTTCAATTTATGGTATTGGTTCGCCAGAACAGTATTCTGAAATGAAACTAGTTTTAAAAACAGGCGATAAAATATCTGAAAAAGATGTTATGCGTGCATTGGTTGATATTCAATATAAAAGAAATGAAATGGGTTTTGCACGGGGTGATTTTCGTGCACGTGGCGATACATTGGATATATTCCCTTCACATAGTCAAGACAGGGCTTGGAAATTATCTTTTTTTGGGGACGAGATTGATGAGATATGGGAATTTGATACATTAACAGGTGGCAAATTGCACAAGCTGGATAGAATTGTTGTTTACCCAAATACACACTATGCAACACCAATGCCATCCGTCTTGCAGGCGATTGGTAATATACGGCAAGATCTGGAAGAAAGATTGAAATATTTTCACGATAATATGAAGTATGTTGAAGAACAAAGATTACGTGAACGTGTGAATTTCGATATTGAAATGATGGAGTCTACGGGGACATGTCGTGGAATCGAAAATTATTCAAGATATTTGACGGGGCGTCTGCCGGGACAACCCCCGCCAACATTGTTTGAATATTTGCCAAAAGATGCACTTTTGTTTTTAGATGAAAGTCATGTGACGGTCCCGCAAATTGGTGCAATGTCGCGTGGGGACAGGGCGCGCAAAGAAACGTTAGCGCAATATGGTTTCCGTTTGCCGTCATGTGTTGATAATCGCCCGCTGACTTTTGAAGAATGGGACATGTTGCGTCCACAGACTATATTTGTGTCTGCAACACCTGCACAATGGGAATTAGAACAATCAAATGGTGTTGTTAGTGAACAGGTTATTCGTCCAACAGGATTGTTGGACCCAATATGTGAAGTCAGACCAACAGAACATCAGGTTGATGATTTACTTTATGAAGTAAAAAAGACCAAGGGACGTGTTATTGTTACAACATTGACCAAAAAGATGGCAGAACAATTAACAGATTATTTTGTAGAAAACGGTGTTCGTGCACGTTATTTGCATTCTGATATTGAAACATTGGAACGCATAGATTTATTGCGTGATTTAAGGCTTGGCAAATATGATGTATTGGTTGGTATTAATTTATTACGCGAAGGTCTTGATGTTCCAGAATGTGAATTGGTCGCAATTATGGATGCAGATAAAGAAGGTTTCTTGCGTTCAACGCGTTCGTTGATTCAAACAATAGGACGTGCTGCGCGTAATGCAAATGGTCGCGTAATTTTATATGGTGATGTCATAACGGAATCTATGCGTGCCGCGCTGGATGAAACATCACGTCGTCGTGAAAAACAAATGCAATATAATAAAGAACACAATATAACACCCAAAACAATTTCAAAAACCGTATTTGAAGAAGTTCGAGAAAAAGAAGAAAAAACTGACAAAACCAGAAAGTTTGTTTATAATAAAAATGGCGGTGTTATGGATGCAGAATCTTTGCGCAAAGAAATAAAAGATTTAACCAAGAAAATGCAAAAGCATGCTGAAAACCTTGAATTTGAACAAGCTGCCCAAATTCGTGATTTGATTCATGCACTGGAAGATGATTTGTTATTGGTGGAATAAAATGAAAGAATATATATTAAATAATATTGATGAAACGCATAAATGGGCACGTGAATTTGCAAAGATTTTGCACGCACCCGTGACTGTCGCTTTGCATGGTGATTTGGGTATGGGGAAATCGGAAATTGCACGCACGATAATCAAGACATTACGCGGCGAAGACACTGTTGTGCCAAGTCCAACATTTACGCTTGTTCAAAATTATGATGGTATTTCTCATTTTGATTTGTATCGTGTTGTAGATGAATCAGAATTGACAGAAATCGGATTACAGTATGCAATTGATAACGATATTACTTTGATCGAATGGCCGGATATAGCAAAAAATATGTTGCCTGAAAACACAATTCATATTTATATTTCTGAAAACGGAAATGGACGCAAACTAGCGATTCAATAAACTTTGGACCGCTAATGGAAAGTCTGTAGCGTGTGCAAGATAAGAACCGCTGACCAACAAATCCGCACCGGCATTCCAACAAAGTTTAGCTGTTTCTGGGTTTATTCCACCATCAACACTGATTAAATATTTTAAACCATGTTTTTTGCGTGTATAATTCAAAATTTTTATTTTTTGTAAAACAGTATCGTTAAATTCTTGACCGGCGGCACCAGGTTCAACCGCCATCACCATAACTTCATCAATTTGTTTCAATACAGGAATTAAAATTTCAACATTTGATTCTGGATTAAGGGCGATACCTACACGTTTGCCAGCATCTTTTACAATTTGAATAGCATTTTTTACCCCAGAAGTATTTGTTGAAATTATAACTGTATCTGCGCCAGCATTAACTGCATCGGTTGCCCAAACAGATGGACTTTCTGTCATCAAATGAACATGCAGATGCGATTTTGTTTTTTCGCGAATTTGTGTTAATTCGCCAATTCCACCTGCAACTTTATCAACATAAAAACCATCCATTATATCAACATGTATCATTGATATGTCGCCACTGGCAAACAAAGAATATGTTGAAAAATCATTCATGTCAAAGCAAAGTGTGCTGGGCATAATTGGGATAAACTTTCTTTTCTTAGTTTTATTTTTGTGAGAAAAAAGACCGGCTATTTTATCAAAAGCATTTTGTATTTTTATTTGTTTTTGTATGTATGCGTTTCTTTCTGGTAAATATGTGTTCCAAATATATTCAGATAACGCATTTACAGTTGCGCTGTCGCCTAAATTGTCGACAGGTAATTTAAATATGCGTTCAAATATTGTATTTATATTATCTATTGTTGCGCCACCACCAGTCAGAATAATTTTTTCAGGTTTATATTGATTGATGTATGTTATAGATTCTTCATATACATTTTTTATCAATTCTTTTAATGTTGGTATAAAAATATCATTTATATCAGCACGTGAAAACGAAGCAAATCTTTCAGATGTATCAGCTGGGGTAAATCTGTCCATTTCATTTGGTGTTGCGCTTGCTACTGATATTTTAAGTGTATCTGCATCTGCTGTGCCAATATTTAACCCGCTGGCAATAGTGTTTGTTATATCGTGTCCACCAAACTTTATTTTATTGAAATATAATGGACCACGCATTGTCCATATAGACACACTGGTAAATTCGTTGCCCAAATCAATAAATAATACTTTTTCATTTGGCTTGCGATAAATTGCGTTTTGTAAAAATGCAGGATCTAAGAAACCACTGGATTGAATGTGTGAACGACGCAACATGTCAGATATATATTTTGTTTTATCTGTTTCGTATGAAATAACGCTGAATATAGATTTAAGACTGGTATCAACATGTCCGATTGGTGAATTGCTAATGTTCTTTATATGTGGTGTCCCATAAAATACAGGTACGATATGCATCGCGTAAAAACCATCATCTGTATTTATTTTTGCAATTTGATGTTTTAAATCCAATTCGCTTATTTTATGTTCGTCGTTCCATGATATTATGTCAGAAACGGTTTTAAAATCAGCGTCACCAAAATTTCCAGTAATAAAAGCAGAGGTAAAATGTGTATTTAATTGTTGTTCCAGTTCATCAATAACAGTTTTTAATGCAAACACAGTGTTTGTGTTTTTTACAAAATGCATCGCAGATTGAGCAATTCTTGCATCACGGACACAATGGCCAAGTCCACGAACGCCATATGTTCCAATATCAAGGCATAAAAACGAAGAATTAGCAAGTCTCATTTTGCGGTCTTTACCAAAATTCGTGCAGCATCGCGCATATCGATTGTTTCCAGTTTGCGCGATAATATTTTATGTGTTTGATTTAATATACTGATTTTGTTTATCGCAACAGACGGATTATCTTCTGGCAGATATATTGTGGTTCCATTTTTTGTATGTATATTCCAACGCCTGTCTTCGACCATGTTCATATAATCAATATATTCAGATATTCCAGATACACCATTTATTATATCTTTCAAATTGTTTGGGATTTTACCTTGGAAAACAATAGTGTTTGCATTTCGTTCATTTGTTGGTGTTTCAATAATTGTTCCATCCATTGATAACGGATAATAATATACGCCGTCACTCCATTGTGCAGCAACACGATGTTGTTGTATTTTTATAACAATGTCACCATTTGCCAGACGGCGTACAGATGAATTTTTGATTCCTGGTACCTTTGATACACGATTGTTTATTTGGTGCAAATCCACAGATTTAATATTTGTTTGACGATCAAGACCGGCGGCAACACGAATTAATTCGGTATCTGTATCCTTGGAATCGCTTAATATAGTAATGTTTTTTACTGTTGAAATTGGGCCGCGTCCCATAATACTGGTTATAATGCGTGTTGAAAAATACACCGCCAATATAATGGACGCGATAAAATATAACCAAAAGAATATCGATTTCTTCATAGCAGTTTATATTATATCATATTTTTGGAAAATAGCCAACAAAGGAAGTATTTATTTTGCACGCAATAAATAACCACGTCTTAACATACATTTACGGTAATATCCAACGGTTTTGGATGCAGTATTAGGTGGCACCGAAAGCAAGGCGCGTTGACCAACATCTTTGTATTCATTGGATTGAAATGTCACCCAAAGACCATCCCAATCTGGCATTTGTGCACTTTGATTTGGTGATAACAATTTTGCAATTCTGGAACGTGGAACATAATTTGTATCTTTTATTCCCAGGCACGATTTGTGGTCGCGAACAAACTGTTCTGTTGTCACCGCATCGTTTTCCCAGTTCAAAATTGTTGCATCATCAATCGAGCCACGATTAGCAGATGCACAGGCAGCCAATCCTAGAAATAAAAATAAATATCTTGTTTTCATAATTTACATTATAATTTAATTGCGTTTTTGTCGCAATAGTTTTTATAATATAAAAAATAAACCAGGGGAAAGGCAATGGCAATAAGTGTTCAAAATTATATAAAATTAGCCAATTTTTATAATGAAATGGCGCGTGTTTTATCTGCAATTTGTGTAGAAAAAGGCGGAATTGCGCTGGAAAATTATGTTGGACGCTTTTTTGCGGCAGATGTTCTGGAATATATTGTTGAATATGGAAAAAGACTAAAAAGTTCTGGTGTGCAAATCGATCAAAATGTTGTTGATGCGATGGATTTGTTTGAAAAGCAATTTGAAAATGTCAAAGATTTAGTGACCCCGAACCAAAAGCCTATATACGAAATGACAATAGAAGAATTTGAAAAAATTATGAATATTTAGTATAAATATGCTATAAAGATAAAAAAGGAAAGGAAAATGGCACAAAACAATATCAAAAAAACTATCGTTTTATGCGCAGTTTTGGCTTCGTTTGCAATTTCTGGGTGTGCAAACAAGCAACAAAATTTACCATTATATGACACGGTAAATGTTGTTGAAAATACAGTAATAGATGAAAATTCTGTGCCTATATTCCCGAAAAAAGCGGCTTTAACAACTGATACCGCACAAAGATTTGCTTTGGATTTACCGAAAAGATGTACGGTTGATTGGAATAATCAAAGCGTAGTCAGCGTTGTTCCAGAAGAAAAGATAGAGATTGTTCGATTAAATACTGGTGATGACTTGCCTGATTTAAAAGTATCAGATTATGAATTTAAAAAAATGTATGTGAAAGATGCGCTGGAAAAATTGTTAGAAGATACAGATATTTCTGTTGTTGAAGACCAGGCTACATTTGAAAAAATATCTGGAACAATTTCAACCAGTTCACTTTCGGATGCTGTTGAATTGATGGCGAAGTTAGGTCGTGTTTATTATTCTTATGATGCCGAATTTGGTGAAATTCATTTAACTGCAAATGGCAAATGGATGATAAAAATGCCAAAAGATGAAACAATAATAATGGCTATGTTGGATGCAATGCGTGGTGCCGATGTTCGCAATTTATTGGTTAACTGGCAGGACAAAACGGTTGTTTTTGAGGGTAATTATCAAACCGAACGCGAAGTTTCAAAAATAATTTCAGATGTTGCATCAAAGAAATATGTTTTGGCGTGGGATATGGATGTGTATCGTGTTTATCCAAAAACAGACAATCCTATTATTTGGATGAATATGTTGCCTGCATTTGGTGAAAATAATATTCGTATGTCTATACCTGGGGTTGTTGGACGTGCTTTGGTGGTAAGTCCTGAAATAAATACAAAAACATTACAGGAATTTATTGCAAGTCAGGCAAATATGGTCCTTGTATCCCAGGGAACATTTGCAATACCAAATGGCTGGCAATCAAGATTTGATATCGGTCAATGTGGCAAAGAAGACAGATTAGAAACAGATTTGATTGTTGGGGCAACCGGAACATACGGAAATTATGGTGGATATAAAAAGATTGACGCAAAGATAGTTTTATCTACATCTAATGGTGAATTAACATCGTTTAAAATACCATCCAATGTTGGTGATAATTATGTGATTGTTGGTATCCCAACACATGCATTTGTGACAACACCTGAAACACTGATATCGCCTTTTGCTGAATTGGTTGTATTTGTTTCACCGCGTTTGATATCAATTGTCGATGCGGGCAAACCAAGTAAATCTTTATCTGGTAATGAATTACGCGATTTCTTAAACCAATAACGGGGTAAAATATGTTGTTTTCTAAACTGGAAAAAAAGATAGCGTACAGATATTTGCGTGCCAAAAAACGTGGTTTTGGTTCGGTTGTATCGTGGGTGTCTTTGATAGGTATCACATTGGGTGTCGCAACTTTAATTGTTGTTATGTCTGTAATGGGCGGATTTCATGACACCTTGCTTTCACGTATTATCGGTATGAATGGACATGTTGTTGTTTATCATCAAAATGGAACAATTTCAGATTATGATTTCTTGATTGATAAAATGCGCCAAAACAAAGTTGTTGCAAAATATGCTACGTCCATTGTCCCAATTGCCGAAGGGCAAATAATGGCATCTGCAAATGGTAATAATTCTGGTGCAATGGTGCGTGGTATTCGTATGCCAGATTTGATTTCCAAGACACAACATGGAACGCGTGTATATGGAAAAAGTTTGGACGCGGTCAAAGACGGTGAATTGATAATAGGTGCATCATTGTCACGTGCATTGCGTGTGACGTCTGGGGACAAGGTATCGCTTATTTCTGCAAATGGTGGAACGGCCACACCATTTGGAACGGTGCCACGCATAATGGCGTATCCGGTGGTTTCTTCGTTCTTTATGGGAATGTATGAATATGATAATGGGTATATATTTATGCCGTTAAGCACTGCACAAAAATATTTGAATATTGAAAATTCAGTCACGCATATCGATTTGTTTTTAAGCGATGCAGAACAAAGTGAAGTTGTTGTAAAGGCTTTGGATAATTTATTGCCTGACGGGTTTGTTATTCGTGATTGGCGCGATTTAAATCGTGGCTTTGTTGGTGCATTACAGGTTGAATCCAGTGTTATGTTTTTAATATTATTGTTAATAGTTATTGTTGCGGCGTTTAATATTATTTCATCATTGGTTATGTTGGTAAAAGATAAAAACAAAGATATTGCTGTGCTGCGAACATTTGGTGTGTCGCGCAAATCTATGATGAAAATATTTATTTTAGCCGGCACATCAATTGGTATAATTGGTGCAACATTTGGAACGTTTATTGGTGTGTTAATGGCGATTTATATTGAACCAATACGAAAGTTTTTCCAGTTTATAACCGGTCGTGATTTGTTTCCTGCGCAATTATATTCGCTTTCTGAATTACCATCTAAATTGGTTCCGTCTACGGTTATCAGTATTGCGGTGATTGCAATTGCGTTGGCGTTTCTGGCAACATTGTATCCGGCATGGCGCGCTGCAAACACTGACCCGGTTGAAACATTGCGTAACGAATAGGTGACACACATGGCAAGCATATTGAATTCTTTATCAAAAATATCAAAGAAAGACATTGTGATGTCAGTGCGCGATATCAAGAAAACTTTTATCGAAGGCGGTCAACCGTTACATGTTTTGCGTGGTGGTGGATTTGATTTATATCGTGGTGAAATTGTAGCACTTGTCGGACAAAGTGGTTCTGGTAAATCAACACTGTTGCAATGTGTTGGATTATTGGATAAACCAACCAGTGGCGATATTTTTATAGGCGGACATCCTGTTGATAAAATCAGCGAAGAAACACGGACACTTTTGCGCCGTCAAAAAATAGGATTCGTTTATCAAAAACATAATTTATTAACTGATTTTACCGCACTTGAAAATGTTATTTTGCCAATGATGGCAGAAGGCGTAGATGAAAATGTGGCATGCGCACGTGCGATGAAGTTGTTGAAATTGGCAAATGTGGCACATAGGGCAAGCCATTATCCAAATGAAATGTCTGGCGGGGAACAACAACGTGTTGCAATTGCCCGTGCGATTGCAAATGGACCCGAAATATTATTGGCGGACGAACCAACAGGCTCGCTAGATCCAAATCATGCAAATGTAGTTTTTGATTTATTGCTGGATTTGGTTCGTAAGTCAAAAATGTCTATGTTATTTGTGACACATGATATGAATCTTGCAAAACGTGCAGACAGAATTATCACAATCAAAGATGGTATTGTGAAATAAGTTTTTTAACCAGAGGAGAGAAAAATGAAAACATCAAACACAGAATATAAAAAGTATCGTATATACGGTATGATAGGTATGATAGGGCTGTTTTTAATGGGTGCAATGGTTGGTTTTATTCTTAACGGTTCTGACAGAATAAATCATTCGATTATGACACAGTCACAATGTGAAAAATTAACAGATAAAATGTGGAATGCAATTAACAACAATCGCTATGACGAAATAGGGCAATTAAACACAATATATTCTGAAAATTGTTTAGACAGAAATTTTGAACAACCAAAACCACAACCAAAAGTTGAAGAAAAAAATTTACCTGAAACAACATGTGGTCAAATAGAAAGAATATTATCAGAACGTTTGTATGATGTTGATCATCCAGAAACAGAAGCACATATAAATAATGCAAAAATTTATGCGAATTTGTCTGAGCGCGGATGTCCTGAAAATTCTGAAAAATATAAGCAACTTGCGAAACAAGAACTTGAAATAGCGCGTGCATTAAATGATGATAACATACAAAATGACCCAGAAGAATCTGTTGAAATCGTTGAAACATATAAACGTCTTCAAATGCAGGCCGAAGCAGAACGTATGATTGAAAAGGCAAAGAAATTGACTAATCCTGCGATAGATTTTATAATCCAACTGGAAAAAATTATTGAAGAAGATTAAGGGTGAAAAACATGAAAAAGAAATCTGTTAAAAAAATATCCAACACAAAAAAATGCAAATCATGGATTTGGGTTTTGGTTGCCTTTGTATTGGGTGGAATTGTTGGGTATACAACAAATTATTTGATTGTTAATTGGAACGGTTTCTTTGTGACATGTTCTGATGGCAATCGCCCTGATAAAAATGGGTGTTGTGCTGGTGAAGTCTATACCGATGCGGGTGATGGATGGATGGTTTGTTGCCCAGATGGTGGCGATAATTGTTTTCCACCAATGAAATAAAAATTAAAAAAATACCGGCAAATGCCGGTGTTTTTTTATTGTTTTTTCCACCTTTTTAATGTTGGGTATATTTTTTGACAATATTTGCGCATTTGTTCACCGGTCATATTAGCCTGAGATGCAAATGGAACCATCATTTCGATATATTCTTCCATCGTTGCGTTTTGAAGAAATTCTCCATCTTTATAACAATAAATACAATAATCTGAATTTTTCGAACCGTCTTTATTTGTTCCAAATACAGATTCGTCGTTCATCGGCATAGCGCAACTTTGACATATTTTTTTCATATAAATTTCCTATTTCTTCATCAAATTAAAAAGCAAAGTATTTGCATCAATCCATGCTTTTTTTATCGCAACTTGTTTGTATTCGTGATAATTCAGGTTATCTGAAACTATTTTTACAGATTTAATCGTTGGAAAAAATGTCGCAAGTGTATAGAGTTCCATATCAAAAACACCAGTGTGTTTTGTAGATTCTACAAAATTCAAAGATGAATAACATTTTACTTTTGATTGTTTGTCCAGTTTTATAGGTGGTTCTTTAACCGTATGTGATGGGCTTTCTTTGTATGCACTGCCAACGGTGACAGCGGTTCCAATTGGAAATTCATTAGACCCGACATAACCTATATTGAAAAAACGATCGTTTTTATTTAATTTATGATTCAACATCATTTTTGATAATTTTTTTATTACAGCCGTGTCGCCCCATCCACCAAATGTAATAATTTTTACATTATCTTTTAATTCTTTTGGGATTTTGATGTTGTCAGCTTCTTGCTTGTCGGCAACAAGTATATAATTCATGTTTTTTTCCTTTGGTAATATTTTTTCAATTAACATATTATATGAAATAAAAACTGTTTGTAAAGTCGCTGTTTTTTATAACTGTGCATTTGAATAATACATTGTTTTATGATATAATATTGTCTATGACAGAATTCCCAAAAAGCGTTTTATCCTTTTATTTTAAAAACCTGTTTCGGTATGCTAAGGCGTGGCCTTTTTTGTTCATGTTATTTTCCGTTTTTGATACGGCGCAATACACAATCGTCCCGGCGTTTTTTATAAAAATGATTGTTGCTACATTTGAAAATAATCCTGTGTGGATGGGTTTTGAAAAGATTATTCCTGTGGCAATTTTGTATTTGATTGTCAGGGGATTGTTAATTGGTGGTGCAATTATGCGTTGGACCATATTTGATAACACGATAAAATACAAGTCTTATAATGCAATATCGCGTGATTTATATGATTATGTTTTCCACCAAAGTATTGAATTTTATTCAAATTCTATGCCTGGGAAAATAAATTCACAAATAGACAGTATATCCACCGGTTTTTATGAAACAATTGGCATGGTGTTTGGAAATTTATTGGCCGTGTTTGGTGCAATAGTTTTGGCATTGGGTGGATTATTTGTTATTGGTTGGCAATATCTGGTTGTGATTTTATGCGCGGCATCCTTTCGTGTTATATGGGGTTTTTATCGAATGAAAAAGACATTAAATGCGGCGGCCAAATCATCACAAAAATCAAATATTTTACACGGTAGATTGTTGGATGCGCTGTCTAATTTCATAGCGGTAAAAACATTTGCCAATGCAAAATATGAACAAAAATGTGCGGAACCTTTCCGCAAGGACTATGAAAAGACCGCACGCGCTGGACATGCAATATCGCGGTGGATGTGGGGACCTGGTAATTTTGTGATGGATGTAATTGGTATGACCGTCCTTATTGTTGTATGCGGATATATGTATGCAACCGGACAATCAACTATTGCGGATATTTCGTTCGCATTAAGCGTTTTTACCGGGATAAGCGCAGTATCTTTTAATTTGGTAATGGAAGTAAAGAATTTTATTGAGAAAATCGGCAAGGCAGTTGGTTCTTATGATAATTTAATAGAGGTAATAAAGGTACAAGATGCGCCAAATGCGAAAGATTTAAAAATAAAAAATGCCACGCTGGAAATAAGGAATCTTGGCTTTAAATACAATAAAAATATGGTGTTGAAAAATTTATCTTTCACGGTTAATGCTGGTGAAAAAATAGGTATAGTCGGTTTGTCTGGCGCAGGTAAAACAACATTGGTTAATTTGATTATGCGCCTTTATGATCCAACAAAGGGTTCTGTTTTAATCGATGGAATTGATATAAAAACTGTCACACAAAAATCATTGCATGAAAATATTGGATTTATTCCCCAGGATTCAACAATGTTCAATCGTACAATTCGTGAAAATATTAAATACGGTAAATTAAATGCCAGTGATAAAGAAATCAAGGCCGCCGCACGTAATGCATCGGCAGATAAATTCATTTTATCGACACCAAATAAATATGAATCTTTTGTTGGGGACAGGGGTATTAAATTATCTGGTGGACAAAGACAAAGAATTGCAATTGCGCGTGCGTTTCTTAAAAATGCACCAATTTTGATATTGGATGAAGCTACATCTGCATTGGACAGTGAAACCGAAAGCACAATTCAAAAATCTTTTGTTAAATTATCAAAAAACAGAACAACATTGGTAATTGCGCATCGTTTATCAACATTGCGTAATATGGATCGATTGATAGTTCTGGAAAATGGTAAAATTGTCGAAACCGGGACACATAAATCATTGCTGCGCAAGAACGGCGTTTATGCAAGACTGTGGAAAATGCAATCTGGTGGCTTTATCAGTGAATAAGATTGGTGGATTTCCTCGACACTTTGTGTCTGCGGGGAAACCGTAACAATTTTGTGTATTCTTGTATTGGTCATGCGCGCCAATTATTCACGTAAACTTCATTTTTTAGCAAAACAAAAACCGACCATAAAGGTCGGTTTGTGTTTTGTGGTGGGAGTGGGTGGTGCCTCGACAAACAATAATAAAAATCTATAAAAACTCGTATTTAACAACTCCGTTTTTATGATTTTTCTAATTGTTCGTTTTCGTATTCGCCATGCATATCTTGTTGGCTGTCGCCAACGAAAACTATCGTTTTCAAACGGCACTTGCTGTGCCGTTGATATTCTGGTGCATCCACCCACTCCCTTTTTAACAAAATAAAAAATGACCCTTTGGGGTCATTTTCTATTTTGGTGGGAGTGGGTGGATTCGAACCACCTCAGTCGTAAGACAACAGATTTACAGTCTGCCCCGGCTCTCCAACTCCGGCGCACGCCCAATCCCTGGTGCGAGCAGAGGGAATCGAACCCTCATTTCAAGCTTGGAAGGCTTGCATTCTAGCCTTTGAACTATGCTCGCAACGATTTTCTAAGCCAGTTGATTATATCTTATTTTTTTATAAACGCAAGTGTTTATTCTTCGACCACTACGCTGTCGATATATTTGCGTGATACGTTTTCTATCTTTACTGGTTCGAATTCTGGGTTTTCAACGGTTTCTTTTTCATCGCTGGCATAGATTTGAACAGGTGTATCCTGGATTTCCGTATTTTCATCGGCTGTATAATTTGCACCTATTGTTTTTGTTCGATATGCAGATTTGCGACGAAGGTTTTCTGGTATTGTTATATAATCGCCTGGATTTATACCGCGTGTTGTTAATTCTTTTTCCGGAACATCACGCAAATCAGATGCATTTATTGAATATATTTGTGTTATGAAATTAGTTGGCGCGTCTTTTAATGTTTTGATTTCGCCGGTGCCATTTAATTCCATTATACGTAATGCGCGTTCTGATTGGCCGGACGGTTGAACACGAAATGCGCCTGTGGTGCCAATGTATCCAGATGGGTCAAACAGATAAGCATCGTTTGATTTGGTTGTATAAATCATTCCTAATGCCAGATTTGCGGCATCATAACCAAACGCAGATAAATAATCAGGGTCTTTACCAGCAACCATATTATAAAGTGATACGAAATTATCTGAAATCGGTGGCAAAGTTGCGTATTTTGCACCACTTAATGTGAAATCAGATGCAATATCCGATTCATGCCAAAGCGTTGTTCCATACATTGCGGCATCACGATTGCCAACACCATAATAGCGCAAGAATGATGCGATTGTTTTTGCATCTTCGCCATTGCCCAAGAATAATATTGCGTCATATGGCAATTTGCCTAGTGTTTCTGTTCTGGAAATTTTTTCTAATTGATTGTTCAGATTTGCACGGGTTGCGCCATCCAAAGATTCTTTGTTAAGGATGTCGGATAAAACCTCGCGTGCACGGGTATTGGCGGCACTGCGTGCATTATACATTGCAGCGCGTGACGATGCGTCCTTGATTGAATCTGAATCACCGGATTTGTAATAAAACAGACCGTTAATTTTTAAATCATAAGACGATGATATCTTGGTTGCGGTGGCTGCCATCAATTTACCAGAATTATCATCTGGTGCCAAAACGACTATATTTTGTGTGCCGTCCATTTGCATTTGACGAATAATTGTTTCGATGCTTTGGGTAGGGATTAAATTCAAGGTCATAACATTGTTCCCCAGCGCATTTACATCAGATGTAAATGAAATCACCGGTGTTTTTGATGATTTTACATTTCGTAAAGTGTTCGCGTCTTCGGCAAATAATGGGCCAATTATAATATCTGGGTTTTTAGAAATGGCATCACGAATAACCATATCACGTCTTGATTTGTCGCCTGATAAATCATAGAAAGATACATGTATGTTTTGTTTTGGTTTGCGCAAAAAGGCCGCCTCTATTGATGTTTTTATACCGTTGCCAACATTTTTAGCCGCGCCGTTCATTGGTAATAATACCGCAATATTGGCATTCGGACCCGCGTCATCAGAACCATAAAGAGCAGATTCCCTAAGGAATGCATCCTGGATATCTACGGGATTAGATGTTGCCAATGGTGCCTGGCTTACCATGCGATTTGTTCCGCAAGATGCCAAGAATACAGACATCAATATTAAAAATTTGTTCATATACATTGAAAAACCCATTTTTTGTATGCTATCATTCTACTATAAAAGGATTCAAAATGCAATCAGGGCTTTATATTGTTGGAACGCCAATTGGAAATTTGTCTGATATGTCGCCACGCGCGATAGATGTTTTAAAGTCTGTCGATTTAGTGGCCGCGGAAGATACACGTGTTTTTGCAAAATTGTCACAACATTTTGATATAAAAACAAAATCTGTATCGTGTCATGAACACAACGAACGTGAAGTTGTTGATTCTTTGGTTGAAAAAATGTTAAACGGGCAATCAATTGCAACGGTATCTGATGCCGGTATGCCGGGGATAAGTGATCCTGGTTTTCGTCTTATACGTGCTGCGCGCGCCGCAAATGTTCCTGTGTTTGTTGTGCCTGGTCCAACGGCGGCAATATCTGCATTGGTGTTAACTGGATTTCCAACCGACAGATTTACATTTTGTGGTTTCTTTGATGAAAAGAAGGTTCGCGAAGATAATAAAATTCGTCACACTATTATTTATTATGAAAGTCCAAATCGCGTTATGGATACTATTAAAACCCTGGCAACCGTTATGCCAGAACGTCAAATTGCTATTGTTCGTGAAATAACAAAAATTCACGAAGAAACTATAATTGGCTATCCGGCTGATTTGTTGAATATCGATGCGCCGCGTGGTGAAATAGTAATTGTTGTTGCACCGGCGCCTGATAAAAAAATGAGTGATGATGAAATCAGTGATATCGTAAATGATATCGTTGCAAATTCTACAAAGTCAGCGGCTGCACAGTTAGCAGCGCGTACCGGGATATCCAAAAAAGAGGCGTATAAAAAATTGGTAGAAAAAAATGATTAAATTTGTTGGTTCTTTTGAAACGGTAAAATCTTTGCCAAATACCCAATTCGCAGAATATGCTTTTGTTGGGCGCAGTAATGTTGGTAAATCATCCCTTATCAATGCAGTTGTTGGGGAAAAGATTGCACGCACATCAAATACCCCGGGTCGAACGCAAAGTTTGAATCTGTTTAATATGGACGATAAATCTATGATTGTTGATTTGCCAGGCTATGGCTATGCACGTGTGTCAAAGGCTGATGCAATGCGGTGGCTGGAAAGATTGGAAGAATATTTATTAAATCGTTCACAACTTCGTCGTTTGTTTGTTTTGATAGATTCGCGTATTGGTCCGAAAGATTCTGATTTAGACTTGATGGATTTTTGTGATAAAAACGGAATCTGTTATCAAATTGTTTATACAAAAAAAGATAAAAAAATTCGTGAAAACGAACAAACAAAATTATCGCATGAAAATCATCCGGCTATGATTGAAAAAATTCTGGAAACATCCGCAGAAAAGAAATTTGGACTGGAAGAATTAAGAGATATTATCGGTGTTAAATAAAAATATTTTTAATGTTTCTGATCCGATGAAAATGCTGGATGCGTTATGGGGACAGATTGCGCAATACAGTAATGATTTTTCAAAAGTTTTGATTTTTTTACCGTCACGGCGTGCAATACGCAGTGTTGAAAACATGATTATTGAAAAAATTGGTCGTGCCGTTATTTTGCCGAATTTGGTTCCGTTGGGCGATGGTAATGATGAAGAAGAATTTTATCCAGATACAATATCAAATCGCGAACGTGTGATAATTTTATCTAAACTTTTATCAATGGATGCAAATGTAAAAAATATTGCGACCGCATTACCCTTGGCCCAGGATTTGATTCGTATGCAGGATTATCTGGAAAACGAAGGGGTTCAAATTGATAATATTGATTGGATGAATTTAATTGATAATAAATATGCAACGCATTTTCAAAACAAAGCGCGTATATTAGACATCATAAAACAATTAAATGATTCCAGATTAACAACAACACAAAAAAGAAATACTGAAATTCGCGCATGGAAAAATCATCTTGATAAATATGAAAGTGTGATAGTGTGCGGTTCGACGGCTTCGGTGCCTGCAACGGCTGATTTAATGGCGTATATAGCGAATTTGGAAAACGGAAAAATTATTTTATCTGGAAAAATATCTGGCGATGAAAAAGATTTTGAATTGGATACAAATCCGTATCACAGCGAATATATGTTTTTGAAAAAAATAGGTATTAATGTAAAAGATGTTCAAACAATTGATGTTGGTGAAAGTGCGATTGATATCATGAATATCGCATTTGGAAATACCGGTAAACATATAGATACCAAATTAAATAATTGCAAATTGATAGAATGTGTACGCGAAAGCGAAGAAGCACTTGTTGCAACCGAAATCGCGCATCGTGCAATAAATGAAAATAAATCCGTGTTGATAATTACACCAGATGCCGCCGCGAATCAACGTATTAAATCTGAGATGCAGAATCTGAATGTCAGTGCTGATTTTTCGTCTGGACTTCCCGGGACTATGACTAATCTTGGACGTGCAATATTGAATTTATTTGATAATTGGGCAGAAAATAAATCAAACGAATTTGAAAAACTTTATGAACAGAGCGGTTATAATTTATTTGATATGTTGGTGCGTTTTATAGATTCTGAAAATGGATTTAATTTTCAACCTAATTTCACAATTGAAAACGAAAGTGATATACCAATTTGGAATGCTATAAAAGAAACATCTGATATTTTATGCGCCAATGATATTGTGTTAAATATATTTGATGCGCGCAGTTTTATTTCAGACGCAATCGGCAGTGTATCAATTCGTCCGAATAAAAGTGATGATTGCAAAGTCTGTGTTTTGGGAACAATTGAATCGCGTATGCAGACGGCAGATGTGATAATTTTAACGGGTCTTAACGAAGGGATGTTTCCATCAATCGGTTATGAAAATTCATGGTTGCCACGCGATATTGCAAATAAAATTGGTTTGCCATCGCCAAATCGCAAGGTATCATTGATGGCATTGGATTTTATGAATCTGTCTTGTGGTAATAATGTTTATTGGTTGCGTTCAAAGCAGATGGGCGGAACACTAACCACAGAATCAAGATTTTTATCGCGTGTTCGTGTCGCGATTAGCAATATTCAAACAGATGATGAAATTTTGCAATCTGTGCGTGCGCGTGATGATGTGCCGTATAATCCACTGGATTATTCCGCGCCAATACCACCGATTGATAAAAGCGATGTGTTTGTGACCGAACTTGAATTATTGATTCACAACCCATACGCGTTTTATGTTAAACATATTTTAAGATTAAAACCAGTTGATGATTATTGGGTTTTGCCAGATGCACGTAATTTTGGAAACCTGGTTCACGATGTTATTGAAAACACACACGATTTTAATGCGGATAAATTGATTAACGAAATGGATATTCGGGCAAAGCAGGTTTTGCCAGATAATTCTATTCTGTTTTATTTTTGGCATAAAAGATTTTGTGAAATTGCACCATTTGTAGAAGATTTTTTTAAAGATAAATCAATTAAGTACAAGGAAGTTTTGGGGTCTGTAAATATTGCCGGGCGTAATGTTCGTGCACGTGCCGATATTATTGGGGATGGTGTTGTGATGGATATAAAAACAGGCAGTGCACCAACCAAAAAACAGTTAATGGACGGAACCATGCCACAATTACCATTAGAGGCCTTCATAATGCAAAACAATGGTTTCCCACTTAAAATGCGCGATGTATCAATTACACCAATATTACAATTTTTACAATTGAAAAACGGTAATCCTGAATTGATAGAATATAGGGATGAAATCGCCCAAAACATGATTGAAACATCTGTGCAAAAGGTTCGTGAATTATTTGGACAATACAGCACTGATAAAATTGCGGAATACGAATACCGCGAAAGCGTTGGTCAAAAATATCATGAATTTGATGATTTGGCACGGGTAGGGGATTAAACGGGGGTAAAAATGGAATTGATTTGGCAACAGAAAGATTTTTATGCCGATATAGATTTTATATTATTTCATCAAAAAGACGGGACTCCAGCCTGGTGGCAAAAACAGTTGTTCAAAGCGTATCCTGATTTGAATTATGAATACGCCATATCTTTACCAGAAGAAAAACGATTTGAATATATTACAGATCAAATGAAGATTCAGGTACAAAAAAGACAACCAATCATAGAAAACTCTATAAATATATTTAGTGCAGAATGGAAAAAAATTGCAGACAAATTGAACGAAGTATATTCAAATGCATTTGATAATGATTGTGGTGGCGTTTTGAATGATATGGTTGCAGAGGTTTCTTTGAACCCAATATGTCCACGATATATAGAAACACACAGTTTTAATATATATCATTATTTTGAACCTAAATATGCAATCACAACCGCATTACATGAAATAACTCATTTTGCGTGGTTTTATTTCTGGAATAAACATTTCAAAGATAATCTGTCCGAATACGATTTTCCAAATATTAAATGGTTATTATCAGAAATAGTAGTTGAAACAATTATTCGTAATTCAGAAATCAATGATTTGGTTGAACAACCACAATATATAGCATATTCGTATTTCTATGATATGACAATAAATGGCGAATTAATATTTGATACTATGAAGAAAATATATCTGAACCGTAAAGATATTTATGATTTTATGGAACAATCTTTTGATTGGATAAAGATTAATGAAAAAGAACTGCGTGATAAAATATCAATAGCAGAATCAAAATAATTTAATCTTTGATTTCAATCATTAAACCACAATGGTCGGTTGGTTTGTCGGCCATTCGTGGTTCAATGTCAATTTCACAATTTTTAATTAATTTTGCCGCTGATTTATTACAAAGAAAATAATCAAGACGAAGCCCTTGTTTGTTGCCGACCGTATCACGACCACGATATCCGTACCATGTGTAATCTATTTCGTCAGGATGTTTTTCGCGCCATGCATCGACCCAACCGGCATTCAGCCATTGTTGCATAATATCACGTGCATCCGGTGCAGAAATAGATGAACCAATATAATTTTTTGGATTCCATATATCACGGTCCTGTATTGCGACATTAAAATCACCGGCGATTATAACGGGTTCTTCGCTGTCGATATATTGCGATATATATTGTGTAAATGCGCGCATCCAATCCAATTTGTACGGAAACTTTGGTGATTCAATACAGTCCCCATTTGGCATATACACATTTATTAACCGAACACGACCATCAATAACTGTTTCTAAAAATCTTGAATTGATATCAGGATATGATGGCATGCCCATTATTGTGTCTTCGATAGAATATTTTGAAAAAGTCGCGACACCGTTCCATGATTTTTGTCCAAAAACCTTTATATTATACCCATATTCATCCAATAAATTATATGGAAAATTGGCAGTTTCGACCTTTAATTCTTGGACCAAAATGGTGTCATATCCATTTTTGCGCAAAATATCCATAAAACTTTCAATATGTGCGCGTATAGAATTGATGTTCAGTGTCAGTATTTTCATAATTGCAATCTTTTTTTTATAAGTCTATAATACACAATGTCCAATATAAAAACAACAAGGATTTTAAATTATGAATATGTATCAAGTGTTCAAGCAAGTGGCGAAAGAATCGCCAAATGCTTTGTTTTTGGTACGCGAAAAAATCACATTTAAACAGGCATTATCTTTGATTCACGCACGTGCAACAACTTTGCATAAGGCTGGCGTAAAAAAAGGTGATGTTGTTGGTTTGTTATCACACAATATTCCTGAATTTCCATTAACTTTGTTTGCAATATGGTATTTGGGTGGGACTGTTTTATTGCTGGATACAAATTTAACACCGTTTGAATATGATAATATGACCAAAACAGTTAAGTGTAAATTCGTATGTGCTGAAAAATCGTTTTTTTATAAGGCAAAAGGTTTCAAGTTTTTTGATATTCAAAGTAAAGACGAAAAACCAGATGCAAAATTAAAATCGGCACCGTTAACCGAAAAAGATATTGCGACATTGTCGTTTACGTCTGGTTCAACTGGCAATCCAAAGGTTGTTCCGTTAACACATGGAAACCTGAAAAATTCTTCTGATTATTATGCCGATATGGGTAATTGGATTCATAAGAATGAAATAATGTATGGTTTCTTGCCATTGTATCATATTTTTGGGTTTGCGGCTGGCATTTTGGCGCCTATGTATTTCCATATGGGAATATTATTACAGCCAACAGTTAATCCGAAAAGTATTCTGGAAGATTTCAAAGTTTATAAGCCACACTGTATTCCTGCGGTTCCGCGTTTATATGAGGTTTTCCGTAATAAAATCATCAGCGGTATCAAAGAAAAACATATGTGGTGGTTTGTATCGTTCGTATTAAAACATCAAAAGTTTTTGCGTGCGATTGGACTGGGTAAATTAGTCAAAAAAGTTCAAAAGCCATTGCGTGATATCTTTGGTGGTCGTGTCAATTTGATGATTGCGGGTGGGGCGGCCACAAAACCAGAGGTTGAAAAATTCTATGAATCTCTTGGTATTACTTTTGTTCAGGGTTACGGTATGACCGAAACCGTTGGACCGTTCTGTTGTTCGCGTCCGGCAAAACATCGTGTTCCATTTGCATTTGGAACACCAATTGGTTGTTCAGAATGTACAATACGTGATGCCGATGAAAAGGGTGTTGGAACCCTTTGGGTGCGTGGACCAAATATCTTTCATGGATATTTGAATAACAAAGAAGCAAACAAAGAATCTTTTGATGCGGACGGTTGGTTCAATACGGGTGATTTGGTTTGGATGGATAAAAACAAACAATATCATTTTGCCGGTCGTAAAAAACAAGTAATTGTTTTGGACAGCGGTAAAAATGTTTATCCTGACGAATTAGAAGCCTTGTTTATGGAAATCGATGGTGTAAAAAATGTCGCGGTTTTTGAACACAAAGAAAAAGACAAAACGGTTACATATGCTGTATTCAGTGTTGAAAAGGGTATGTCTTTGTTAAAATTAGCGGCATCTGTTGCGCTGGCTAATCGCAAGGTTGCACCGTATAAGTGGGTGACACATTTTGCGATGACTTATGATGATTTACCAATGACCAGTACACAAAAGGTTAAACATCACGAAGTGCGTCAGAATTTGATAGACGGTAAATATCCAGAAAATACAAATAAATTACGGGAGCGTTTATAATGAATATGTATCAATTGATTGAAAAAAATGTTGAACGTAATCCGGATACTGTGTTTTTAGTCCGCGAAAACGTCACATACAAGGAATTTCCAAAATTAGTTCAAGCGCGTGCAACAACATTAAAAAAGGCCGGCGTAAAGGCAGGCGATGTTGTTGGGTTGCTTTCACATAATTTACCGCAATTTCCAATAACACTTTTTGCAATATGGTATTTGGGTGGAACGGTTTTATTGTTGGATACTAATTTAGCATCCAGTGAATATGACAATATGACAAAAACCACAGGATGTAAATTGGTTTGTGCGGAAAAATCTTTCTTTTATGAAACAAAAAATTTTGAATTTTTTGATATTGAAACAAAAGATGAAAAAACAGATGAAAAATTAAAGCCATATCCGTTAAAAGAAACTGATGTTGCGACACTTTCTTTCACATCAGGTTCAACCGGAACACCAAAGGTTGTGCCACTTACGCACTTTAATTTGGTCTCGTGTTCTGATAATTTGGAATACCTTAATCAATGGTTAAGACCGGGCGAAATGTTTTATGCGTTTTTACCACTTTACCATGTGTTTGGTTTTGCGGTTGGGTTCTTGGCACCATTACATTTTGGTATGGGAATATTGTTGCAATCAACAATTAATCCAAATGCAATTATGGCTGATTTTGCACAATATAAACCCCAGGTTATACCGGCGGTGCCAAAGTTGTGGGAAATTTTCCGCAAGAAAATTATTGATGGTGTAAAGGCAAAGAAAAAATGGGGCATTGTGTCGTTCGTTATGAATAACCAAAAATTGTTACGCACGATAGGTGCCGGTAAATTGGTTGATAAAGTATTAAACCAAATCCGTTCTGTATTCGGTGGTCGCGCCAGATTGTTGGTTGCTGGTGGTGCCGCAACAAAGCCAGAGGTTGAAAAATTCTATACACAACTTGGGATGGCATTTGTTCAGGGATACGGAATGACAGAAACAGTCGGACCAATTTGTTGTTCAAGACCACTTAAAAAACGTGTTCCATATGCGTTCGGTGCGCCAATGGGTGATACCGAAGTCCAAATTCGCAATAAAGATGAAAATGGTATTGGAATGCTTTGGGTTCGTGGAAAACAAATATTTGGTGGATACGCGAACAATGATGCCGCTAATGCAGAATCTTTCGACAAAGATGGTTGGTTCTGTACAGGGGATTTGGTCTGGATGGATAAAAATGGCGAATTACATTTTGCCGGTCGTAAAAAACAAGTAATAGTTTTGGACAGTGGTAAAAATGTTTATCCTGATGAACTGGAAGGATTATTCATTGAAATCCCAGGGGTCAAAAGTGTTGCTGTGTTTGAACATGAAATTAATGATAAAACCGTTGCATACGGCGTGTTTTCTGTTGAAGAAGGTATGACAATGGATAAATTAGCCAGCGAAGTTGCAAATAAAAATAAAAAGGTTGCGGCATATAAATGGGTAACCCATTTTGCAATGACAACAGATGATTTACCATTGACAAGTACACAAAAAATAAAACACCATGTTGTTCGTCAATGGTTAATCGATGGAAAATATACAAACAGACACGATTAAGGTATACATAAAGGTAGGTATGAAAATGAATATGTATCAAAAGTTAGAAAATGCCGTTGCACAATGGCCAGAAAATTTGTTTTTGGTTCGTGAAAATGTTACTTATTCTGAATTTTTGGAACAAGTACGTGCGCGTGCGGCATCTTTGAATAAACAAGGAATCAAACATGGTGATATTGTCGGTGTTTTGTCACACAATTTGCCACAATTTCCATTAACACTTTTTGCAATATGGTATTTGGGTGCAACAGCATTGATGTTGGATACAAATTTAACACCATTAGAATATGATAAAATGTGTGAAATCGCAGGATGCAAATTTGTATGCGCGGAACCATCATTCTTTTATAAAACAGACAAATTCAAGTTTTATGATATAACCAAAAAAGATGGTGGAATCGATTATGATTTACGTCCGTATCCATCTGAATCAACAGATATTGCGACAATGTCTTTCACATCTGGTTCAACCGGAACACCAAAGGTTGTACCACTTACACACTTTAATTTAACAGAATGTGCAAATTCATTGGAAGATATGTCCGAATATTTCCATTCTGGTGATGTTATGTATGGATTTTTGCCATTATATCATATATTTGGTTTTGCAATTGGTGTTTTGGCGACTGTTCATTATGGGGCATCTTTGGTTTTGCAACCAACGGTTAACCCAAAATACATTTTGGACGATTTTAAAAAGTTTCAACCACATGTTATTCCGGCGGTTCCACGTGTATGGGAATTGTTCCGTAACAAGATTGTGGACAATATGAAGGCCCAAGGTAAATGGCGTGTTGCATCATTTATATTAAAAAACAGAAAAACATTGAAAGATATGGGACTTGATTTCTTTGTACGCAAAGTTCAAGAACCTTTGTTGGCTGTTTTTGGTGGACGCGCTAAATTATTAATTGCCGGTGGTGCCGCAACGAAACCAGAGGTTGAAAATTTCTATGAATCGCTTGGTTTGGCATTTATCCAGGGTTACGGTTTAACAGAAACAGTTGGACCAATCTGCATTTCAAAACCAACGCCAAAAAGATTGGCTTATTCTGTTGGTGGGCCAACATCTAATAACGAAGTTGATATTCGTGACAAAGATGAAAATGGCGTCGGTGTTTTGTGGTTGCGTGGACACCAGGTGTTTGGCGGTTATTTGAATAACCCAACTGTTAATGCCGAAGTATTCGACCAAGATGGTTGGTTTAATACAGGCGATATGGTTTATATGGATAAAAACGGTGAATTACATTTTGCCGGTCGTAAAAAACAAGTAATTGTTTTGGATTCTGGTAAAAATGTTTATCCTGATGAATTGGAAGCACTTTATATGGAAATCGAAGGCGTCAAGAATGTTGCTGTCTTTGAACACAAGGTTGGCGATAAAACCGTATCATATGGCGTGTTCCAGGTTGAACCAGGTATGACAATTGAAAAATTGGCGGCCGCGATTGCAAATGAAAACAAGAAAATTGCATCTTATAAATGGGTGACGCATTTCGCAATCACAACCGAAGATTTACCAATTACAAGCACACAAAAGGTTAAACACCATCTTGTTCGCAAGAATTTAATAGATGGTAAATATCCAGACCGAAAAGAGTAAAAAACACCGGCAAATGCCGGTGTTTTTTTTATGTTTTATTTTCCCAAACATAATCGTGAAAATGTAGCATCGGCGATTTCACTTGTTGTTATAACACCAAGGATTTTTCCGATTGCATCACCACTGCGACGAATGTGTTCGGCAAATATATCATAATTGCCGTCATAATTATTAACCGCATTATCCAATTCAAATATTGCATCGTTTAATAATTCGTATGTGCGTTCGTTGATTGCAATTTTTGATTCAGATCCAGCCATCAATTCATGCATTTTTTGTTTAATGGCGTTTAACAACATTTCAAAACCCGTATCATCAATAACAGATGTATAAATAACACCACGATTTGGTTTGTTGCTTAATAAATCAGATTTATTTACAACGCTGATTTCATTTTTATTTGTTTCGCTTGGGACATTGTTATAAATATGAATCACCAAATCTGCATTTGCGATTTCGTTATGCGTTCTTTCAATTCCTATCTTTTCTATCGCATCATCTGATTCGCGAATTCCGGCGGTATCAGAAAGGTTTACCAGGTATCCATCAATATCCAGTTGCGCAGATACTACATCACGTGTTGTGCCCGCTATATCGGATACTATTGCGCGATTTGCGCCGACCAGTTTATTAAATATTGATGATTTTCCGACATTTGTTTCGCCGACCAAAACAACATTAAATCCATTTCTGATAGCGCGTGTTTTATAATAATTTTTAATTGAATCTTTTAATTCAGATAATAAAATTTCAGATTGGTTTACGATTTTTTTATCAATATCTTTTGGTAAATCATCGCTGTCATAATCAAGGATTGCCGCCGCATAAGCTGATATCTCAATCATTTGTGCGCGCCAATTTTTATAGATTTCGGCATCGCCACCGGTTAATGATTTTAATGCGCTTTGGCGCTGTTTATCTGTTTGTGCATCAAGCAGGGCGATTAAACCATCAACATCGGTTAAATCCATTTTGTTATTATAAAATGCGCGTTTTGAAAATTCGCCACGGTTAGCAATTCTTGCACCATTGTTGCGCATAAATTCAAAAATTTTATCAATAACAGCCGGGGCGCCATGTGAGTGAATTTCGATAATATCGGTCCCAGTGAAAGAATTTGGCGCTGCAAAAAATATAGCAACACATTGATCGATTAAATCACCAGCATCGTCTTTGAAATTAGTAAAATACGCGTGACGTGGTTCAAAATTATTTTTGTTTATAATGCGTTTAAAAAGTGCGGATAAATCATTGCCACTTACACGTATAACAGCAACCCCCGATTTACCAGGTGCGGATGATAATGCAAAAATTGTATCGTTATTCATTTTTTTATTTACCGCTTATTTCTTTTAATGCCAATGGGACAAGTTTTGATACATCTGCATCAGGGTTTTGTGATACAAGGTGCTGTGCCATATCTATAACATCCATACGGCGATAGCCTAATGATTCTAGTGCCGCCAACAAATCAGGCAACGCACCAGCAGATACATCGGGGTCAAAATCAAAGTTTGCACCACCCATTTTATTCTTTAATTCAACAATGATTTTTTCGGCAACTTTTTTACCAACCCCAGGGGCTGTTGCAATTGTTTTTGCATCTCCGGTTGCGATTGCAGACATCAATGTGTCGGTCTTGATAGTGCCCATTATTGCCAAGGCAACCTTTGGCCCAACACCCGAAACAGTTGTTAACTGATTAAACAGGTTTTGACCGGCAAGGCTTGAAAATCCAAACAGTCTTATTGAATCTTCGCGGACAACCGTTTCAATCCAAAGGGCAACATTTGCCTTCAGTGACAAAATTTCAGGGGTATAAACCTTGTACCCAACGCCGCCCACCATCAAAATGACAAATCCGTCACCGATATAATCAATTACACCTTGCAATTTTCCAATCATTTGTTATCCTTTTGCTGTAATGTTAATATAATAAAATCAAAAGGTCAAATATGAGTGGACACAGTAAATGGCACAACATTCAACACAAAAAAGGATTGGTTGATGCAGCACGCAGCGGTTTGTTTACTAAATTGGCGCGTGAAATAACTATGGCGGCAAAATTGGGTGATAAAAATCCAGATAACAACCCAAGATTGCGTTTGGCAATTTTACAGGCACGCAAGGCTTCCATGCCTAACGATAACATTAAACGCGCGATTGAAAAAGCATCTGGCGCAAATACAGATAATTTTGTAGCCGTGCGTTACGAAGGTTATGGTCCAAATGCAGTTCCTGTTATTGTGGAAGCTTTGACTGATAATCCACGTCGTACAGTGCCAGAAATTCGTAATATTTTTGCCAAAAACGGCGGCAACATGGGCGAAGAAGGTTCGGTTGTGTTCATGTTTACACATGTTGGTCAAATTATGTACCCGGCATCCATTGGCAAAAGTGAAGATGAAATGATGGAATTGGTTATGGAAGTTGATGCAGATAACCTGGAAACATCCGAAGAAGGTTTTATCATCACAACAAAACCTGATAATTTCATGAATATTCAAAAGGCTTTGGCTGATAAATTGGGCGAACCTGAAAATGCAGAAATCACATGGGTTCCAAATATGCCAGTTGATTTAGATGACGAAGCGTATGCAAAAATCGAAAGATTGGTTGATGCGCTGGACGATAATGATGATGTGCAAAAAGTATTCACAGCCGCGGCTTAATCAGTGTGCTGTTAATATAAAAAACACCGGCATTTGCCGGTGTTTTTTGATGTTTTATAATTATTGATTTGCTGGTTTTTGTTCGGATGCTTGTTTTTGTCTTTGTTCATACAAATCTGCAAAATCAACCAATGGCATTGAAAGTGGAGGAAAACCAGATTCGGCGGTCAATCTTGTGACAAGTGAGCGAACATATGGGAACAAAACTGTTGGAACATCAATCAATAATGTTCTCTTTTTTGTTTCTTCGTCTTTTTCTTCGTATTGAACCATTCCAGTATATGTGGATTCAATCAAGAATACTGTTTTGTCTTCTTTTTCCAGTTTTGAATGAACACGTGTTATCAAATCAACCATGAAAAGATTGTTTTCGGCACCTTTGATATTAATGTCAATGTTTATTTCCATTTTTGCAGGATTTGAATCTTGTTTGAAGAATAATTCCGGCACATTTGGGCTTTCAAAAGAGATGTCTTTTAAGAATTGAGATATAATATTAAACTTTGGCATTACGATTGCTCCTTTTTTTATCTATCGTTTTATGATAATATAGCATTAAGAAATCATTTTTACAAGTGGGGGGATGTTAAAATGTCATTATTTTTTAATTTGGTGCGTTTTTGCGGGTTGTTTATGCTTGGTGTCACTATTTCTGGATGTGATTTGTCGGCGCCAACGCATGTTGGTGACGATTCCAAGGTGCCATCCAATTTGACAGCCGTGTCATATTCGGCATTGCCGGGCTGGCGCGATGATGATGTTAGATATGCATTGCAGGCTTTTCGTAATACATGCAAGGCAAAGATTCAATATAGTGGTTCTGTAATTCCTGACCCAGAATTGTTGCGCGAAAAATGCAATATGTTGCCAAGTGCATCTGCTGATATAGCAACCGTTCGTGCCTGGTTTGAATCACATTTCCAACCATACCAGGTATATAATGAAAAGGGTGGCAAGACCGGAACATATACCGGATATTATTCCCCTGTGATTGATGGATGCAGAACCAGAACAGCCACTTGCAACGAACCGATTATGGGTGTACCTCTTAATGGTGCCAATTACAAAGGTGTTTCAAAACGCGATATTGTTAACAAAAAAATAGGGCGCGTTTTATATTGGGCAAATATTGTCGACGTTCAAAACCTGCAAATTCAGGGCAGTGGAATGTTAAAATTGGAAGATGGCAGTTTGGTTAAACTGAATTTTGGGGCTGTTAATGATATGCCGTTTAAATCAATCGGTGCCCAATTACAAGAACGTGGAATTAAACCAGCCGGTGGATACAGTGCTGATGCAGTTTGGACACATTTAAAACAAAATCCAACATTGGCAAAAGAAGTAATTTATAACAATCCGCGTTATGTCTATTTCTATGAAAGCAAAGAACACAGTGTTGTTGGTAAACTGGGAACGCCACTTTCAAAAATCCGCAGTGTTGCTATGGACGACAGTATTTATACACTTGGTTTACCTGTTTATATAAATACAACCTTGTCTGATGGACGTTCGTTTAATCGTTTAATGATTGCACAGGATACAGGTGGTGCAATCAAGGGTTGGATACGTGCGGATATATTCTTTGGTTCTGGGGATGAAGCATATCGTGTCGCGCATGGTCAACATTCCCAGGGACAAATGTTTATCTTGATGCCAAAGGAATATACTTATGTTAAACCAAGATAAAAAAGTAAATTTAGATATTCGTAAAAACAGACCTCAAACACTGGCATCCGCGTTTGGTAATTTGATAGAAATGTTTGGTGTAAAAACAGGCGGTTCTGATTTAGCGAATAATTGGGAAAATGTTGTTGGATTAGATGTTGCAAAAATATCGAAAGTTGTTGCTGTAAAACTTTCGCGTGATAAAAAATTTAATGTTGTTTTGCGCCCTGTGTCTCCGGCTTTTGCGCTGGAACTTTCGTACAAGGTCGATGAAATAAAAGAAAAAATTAATAAATATTATGGGCGTGATGCGGTTGCAAAAATAACAATACGGAAATAATTATGAAAAGAATTATTGGAATCGATCCTGGACTTTTACATACTGGTTGGGCGATTATAGATGTCGCAGGCAGCACGCGTAAATATATTGCCAGCGGTGTTATCTTGCCGCCAACAAAATTGCCATTTGCCGAAAGATTGGCCTTTATTTTTAATGGTGTAAATGATTTGTGTCGTGAATTTAATCCGACCGAATGCAGTATCGAAATTATATTTGTTAATAAAAATGGAAAAACAACATTATTGTTAGGTCATGCGCGTGCAGCAGCAATAACTGCGGTTGCAACAAATAATATTTCGGTATTTGAATACGAGCCTAACAAGGTAAAAAAAGCTTTAACTGGTATGGGGCATGCAGATAAAGATCAGATATACAAAATGTTGTCTATTTTATTACCGAATGCACATCCAAAAACCGCGGATGAAAGCGATGCAATTGCAATTGCATTAACACATGCGAATACATCAAGATTTGATGTTTAAAAAATCAGTTTATAAAATATTTATTTGTGCTATGTTCATTGCACAGGGATTAAATGAGAAGAGAAAAATATCTTTCTATCAATGATAATGTGACCGGATATTCGTTTGCAAATCTGGGGTTGTTCACTGGTTTTGCAGGTGGGATTGTTAATGCGGTATATTCGCTTTGTTTATTAGGAATATTCAAATTATTTTTCAATGAAGAAATGGCATCCGCAGCGGTTGGTGTTTATGCATCAGTTTATGCATTATTTGCAGTTATTGTCGGAATTTTTTCAGCTGAAATTTTACATTGGTTTACAAAAACAAGATTGCTTTATATAACAATGGCAGCATTAGGAGCGTGCTATTGTATGATGAGTTTTTCTGTTAAACCATCAACATTTATTATTCTGGATTATGTCGTATGTTTTGCATCAACCATGTTTGGAATATTATTACCACTTTTTATGTCTGAATTTTCCAATGGTATCGGTATGGCAAAGATTAATGCGCGTCGGCTTCTTTGGGAAAATGTGGGGGCTTTTGTTGCGCCTGTTTTTGCAATGAGTGTAGTTGGGTTTTTTAATAATAACTACAGAATGCCTTTATTGGCAGCGGGTATGATTTATTTCTTTGGGCTGCTTTTCTTTAAGCATTTTGGAATTGTTCAACAAGATAAACCGTTAAAGCCAGTCAAATTACAAAAAACAATTCGTGCGTTGCGTATAAACGCAAAATCGTTCTTTCGTAAAAAAGGAATGTTACGTGCATACATCGTAAATTTTGGGTTTTATGCATTACGTGCGATGCGATTGCTTTATGTCCCAATCGTTGTTATTGAAAACGGTTTTTCAAATGAAACATTGGGTATTATTTTATCAATCGGTATTATACCTTATATAGTCATAGATTTATTTATGGGGAAATTAATACAAAAACATGGTGTTAAAATTTGGATGACATCAGGTTTTGTGTCATTTGCAATATTTTCAATAATTGCAATGTTTGTCAGTGGTAATGCGTTATTGGCAATATTTGTGTTATGGCAAATTTCAGGTGCCCTTATGGAATCATCTCATGATTTATTGTTCTTTAATAATATGCCGCGTTGGGAACAATCTAGATATTATGGTGTTTTTAGAACAAGTGTAAATG
Source organism: uncultured Pseudomonadota bacterium (assembly GCA_900321105.1). Classification (GTDB taxonomy): domain Bacteria; phylum Pseudomonadota; class Alphaproteobacteria; order Rs-D84; family Rs-D84; genus Enterousia. The sequence continues at coordinate 90,504 of OOHL01000001.1, forward strand.
TTCCAAGTGTTATAGCACCGATTTTGGGAACAATTTGTATAGCTGTATTTGGTACAACATCTGCAGTGTGGATAATTACTGCAATAATGGCGGTTTTGTCAACGATTGTTTTATGGACTAAATCCAAATAATAGCCCTTGCGTTAAGATGTTTTTCTTTGTATGATTTTATTACAAAATGAAAGGGGTATAAAATGCCAAAAAAAGAAGTAGTAAAAGATACAGCGCCTGCAAAAAATCCAGCATTGGAATCTGCGTTGGCACAAATTCAAAAACAATTTGGTAAAGAAGCCATCATGAAAATGGGGGATGGTTCACAACAAAATATAGAGGCAATTTCTTCTGGTTCTTTGGGGCTTGATATTGCGCTTGGTATAGGTGGTTATCCAAAGGGACGTATTGTCGAAATTTATGGTCCTGAATCTTCTGGTAAAACAACGCTTGCATTGCATGCGGTTGCGGAATCACAAAAGAAAGGCGGAACATGTGCATATATTGATGCAGAAAATGCGTTGGACCCAAGTTATGCAAAAAAATTGGGTGTAGATGTTGCAAATTTGATTATTTCACAACCTGATTCCGGGGAACAGGCATTGGAAATTGCAGATACACTTATTAAATCTGGTGCGGTTGATGTTGTTGTTGTTGATTCTGTGGCGGCACTGGTACCAAAGGCTGAATTGGAAGGAAATATCGGCGATACTTATATGGGAACAACTGCGCGTTTGATGTCGCAGTCCTTGAAAAAATTGGCGGGCAGCGTTTCACGCAGTAATACTTTGTTAATTTTCATCAATCAAATTCGTATGAAAATTGGCGTTATGTTCGGCAGTCCTGAAACAACATCTGGTGGTAATGCGTTAAAATTCTATGCGTCTGTTCGTCTTGATATTCGCAGAACAGGTGCTATTAAAGACAAAGAAAATGTTATCGGTAATGAAACACGTGTAAAGGTTGTAAAGAACAAAGTTGCACCACCTTTCCGTACTGTTGATTTCAAAATTATGTATGGCGAAGGTATTTCCAGAATAAGCGAAATCTTGGATATGGGCGTGAAGTATAACCTGATTGAAAAGGCTGGTTCGTTCTATTCTTATAACAATGAACGTATAGGTCAGGGTGAAGCCAACGCGCGTCAATGGTTAAAAGATCATGAAGACGTTCAGAAAGAATTGCTTGATAAAATCATGGCAAAGGCAAATGGAATCGCCGAAGAAATGACAACCGGTCCAATTGATGACGAGGATGTTGTTGAATAATAAAAAATAAGGCGGCGATTAAGCCGCCTGAATTTACCATGCAACAAAAAGGAAGGTTTATGAATATAAGACGTTTTTTTGCATTAACTGATATTGTGATTCGTGGGCATATATTGGTACCATTATGGTGGGCGCGTGAAAAACGTCGTGCATATCGTTGTCGTGTTTTAGAAACCGCGATACCGCGTTACTTAAAACGTTATTTGCCGGCCGCATCAGCGATCCCGGAACGCAAGGTCGTCAAAAACGATAAAAACGATAAAATATTTACACTTTGGTTGCAAGGCGAAGATAAGGCGCCGCCGCTAGTAAAGGCTTGTTTTAGAAGTATAAGAAAACATTGTAAGCAAGAATTGATTGTGTTGGATGAAAATACAATTTTTGATTATATTACTTTGCCACAGGAAATTATAGAAAAGCGTAAAGCAGGAAAGATAAAACATGCGCATTTTGCAGATATTTGTCGTGTTGAATTACTTTATGAACATGGTGGATATTGGCTTGATTCTACGGGCTTTGTGACATCATCGATTCCTGATTGGATTGAAAAAGAAGATTTTTTCGTTTATCTGGCTGGTCAAAATGTTGGTTCACCATATTCATATATGCAAAATTGTTTTATTCGTGCACGCAAGGGGGCTTATTTGCTGGATGCGTGGCGTGCGATGATACTTGATTACTGGATGCACGAAAATCACAGTTTTGATTATTTTATGCATCAATTATTGTTTAAAACTTTGGTTCAAAACGATGAACGTGCAAAGAAATACTTTGCAAAAATGCCACATGTAGATCAGGATCCAACACATGCATTATGGTGGGCTTATGGCAGTAAACCATTTGATAAAAAAGTTTTTGATAATGTGACATCGGGTGCTTTTTTCCAAAAGACTACCTATAACAGTCCGTGGGTGAAAAATATTGTTCATGGAACATTTGCCGATGAAATGGTTAATAAAATGTAGGTAAAATATGAAACCAAAAATATCTGTTGTTATTCCAGTATATAACGGTGCAAAATATTTACCGCGATGCCTTGATTCGTTGTTGAATCAGACATTTTCAGATTGGTCTGCAATCTGTATAGATGATGGCAGCCGCGATGAAACTGCCGCAATATTAGACAATTATGCAAAAAAAGATAAAAGGTTTGTTGTTATACACAAGAAAAATGCCGGCGTATCTGCTGCGCGAAATGATGGTATAAAAAAGGCAAATGGTAAATATATCCATTTTATGGATGCTGATGATATTATCGATGCAGATTATTATGAAAAAATGTTAAAATTTGCTGACGATGCAGATATCGTTTGTTCTGGATTTGTTTCTGATACAAAATATTCATCAAATTTAATTTACAGAAATAAACACATGTTAAAAACTTTGTTTGGTAAATTATTTTGGTCCCAGGCATTGATTAAATCTTTTGTATGGCGTTATTTGTTTAAAACAGATTTTATCAAAAATAATAAATTAATTTTTGATACATCCTTGATATCGCAAGAAGATGCAATATTTGTATTACAAGCATTTGCTTTATCTGGTGATTTTGTTATTGTTCCAGATGTAAATTATAATTATTTGTTTAATGAAAATTCTGCATTAAATAAAAAAACTAAACAGCATCATGATAAATTAAAAAAGCAATATAAAAAAGGTAAAGAATTCAGAAAAGATTATGCCGTGCACAATCATGTTGCGGTTTTATGGTATTTTAGAAAATTGATAAAAATATTTTTTTAAAAGGAACGTTTTATGCAACCGAAAATATCAGTAATTATTCCAATGTACAAAGTTGAAAGATATCTGCGTCGTTGTTTGGATTCTATTTTAAATCAAACTTTCACAGATTGGACCGCGATTTGTGTTGATGATGGCAGTCCTGATAATTCTGGTAAAATCGCAGAAGAATATGCCGTGCGTGATAAAAGATTCATCGTTGTTCATAAAGAAAATGGTGGACTTTCCGATGCTCGAAATGCCGGTATGCCTTATGCCAAGGGTAAATATATAATGTACCTGGATAGTGATGATTTTATTCATCCGCAAACTATGGAAATTGCATATAATACCGCAATAAAAAATAAATCAGATATCGTATCTTTCTCTTATGACAGATTATATCGTCCGCAATTAATGGTGCGCCATGTTTTACATATGAATACTGATAATGTTGTACCATTTAGTATTAAGAAAAGATATAATATTGATAAATTACAAACACGTACAACTGATAATATTTTTGAATTGGCAACAGAGCGTACACACAATAAAACAAACCCAAATCGTAAATGGTTGATTAAGCATTGTCAGGTTTGGAAAAATCTTTATAAAAAATCTTTAATCAAAGACACACCGTTTATCAAAGGTATTTTATTTGAAGATTTTCCATGGTGGTCTGCCATTATGTTAAAACGCCCAAGAACAACGGTTGTGCCATTACCTCTTTATTATTATATCCCAAATTTTGGTGGGATAGTTTTATCTGAAAAACAATTGAAAATAATAAAAAGTTTATGCATTGGAATAAAGGATTCTTATAAATTATATGTTGCAAAGGCTGATACAGAACAAATGAAACAATGGCAAGAAAATTTCTTGTGGTTCTTTGTTAACAAAGTGTTCAAAAAGATTAGTAAATTGAAAGATGAAAAATCACGTCGCCTTGCAAAAAAAGATTTGCATGAATTGGATAAAATAGGAATGTTTGAAAACTATCCATCAGAATGGTATGAATTGGTTTGTGATATAAAATATTTTTTATCCCAGAAAATATAAATCTTATTCCAAAACAGATTTCAAATTCTGTTTTGTTTCGTCGTACATTTCCTTGGATAATTTTTCCAGTCCTTGATATAATTTTGTATATTCTTTATCCGACATCAATATAGCCTTTTCCATGGCTTCAAAAAGATGATCATCATTATAAATAACAGCATCTTTGTTGCTGAAATCATAAAAGTCCGCGAATTCTTTTTGTATGATTGGTATTTTATTAAAACCAAAAATTAATTGCGGCGAACCAGATATCAAATTTGTTCTGTATTTATCGTGTTTTGGATCGTTTTTGTCCCAAAGCGTCAAAAAGAAATCGGACATTTCCATATATTGATACATTTGTTCGGCTATTTGACGTCCCGGTGTTATTATATATTCTTTTATATCATCTGTTATATCCGGTATTTTCCCTTCACCAATGATTATAACTTTGAATTTATATCCGCGTTTTTTTAATTTTTTGACAGCAGATATTAACATGGTGTGGTTTTTTATTTGTGGATCGATACGACCAACTGTTATAAATGTAGGTATTTCATGTTTTTTAGAATTTTTTTGAACATTACCAAACAAGTGAGGGTTTGTTGACGGGAAGTTTTTCAATTTTCTGCCAAGTCCAAATATATGCGTTTTATCAAATTTTTTATATTCATTATCTATGTCAGGAACGTTGTGTGCGACAATATATAATTTTTTTAAACGACTTAATTCTGGGAAATATACGAAAACAGATTTTCTGTTTGCTGTATTTATTGGGGTCATTATAAAAACGCCTGCATATTTTTCCATCTTTTTAGATCTGAATATTTCGTGCATTGCAGTTTTATGACAATGATATATGTTTACATCAGATAGATTATGTCTTGAAAAATGTTTTTCTTTGAAAACGAAGTCATGCATTACAATATCTACATTATATCCCAGATCTTTGAAATATTGAAAATAGGCAGAAATGACCTCGCCATGACAGCTGTTGGTTTCTATCAATAAAACGGATTTTTCGCGCAATGGTGTTTTGTTAAATTTTTTTATTGTTGGCAAATCAAAAAAACTGAATTCAGAAAGATATTGATAAACATGTTCTTTTTGTTCTTTGTTAAAAATAAAAGCCGAAACAATACTTGCACCAAAACGTCTTATATGTTTCATATTATCATGTTTTTTCATTTGTTTTTTCCTTTCTATATTCCTGATTTTTTGAAACGTGTCGGGATTTTTACGACAATTTTTAATCCCAACATCGCTGGTTTGCGCAGGGCATATAATGGACGACAATACGTTTGCAAGGTGCGCGCTATGCGCAGCCATTTTTCAGATTTTGCTTTTTTACGCGTAATTGTATTTATTGTTCCGTTGCCACGACGCTTTAAATGTTTAACCCAATCCGAGCCACGTTTTTTTGCTTTTTCTTCCAACATATTCATATCGATTGCACCAAAATGAAGCAGGTATAAATTTTTATCGATATGGAAATTGCGATGACGAATACTGTGAAATCCGCTGCCCCAAGTTATCGGTTTGTTTATAACAACTGGTTTGGTATATCGCGTAGAAAGCAGGGCGTATTCGCGTTGTTCCAAAAATGGTGCGTCTTTATCAAGTATGGCTTCGGTATAAAGATGCTGTCCAACATCTAAACCTAATCCAGAAAGAGTAGTATGGATTTTTTTGTTTGATAAATACTTTGATAAATTGGTATAAATTTTTGGGTCTACAATTAAGAATTCATCACTGTCGCAGCCGATTACGATATCGTAAGTTTTTAACAAATCACACGCCAATTCAGATAATTTATTGATTCTGTATTTATCACCGCCAGCACGCGACATGTTTTCATGTGGTAATTTTGTTATATGTGCATTGCCTGCGTTTTCAGGTATATTTTGATCGATACCATCTAATAATATATATAAATTTTCAGTGCCAAATTGTTTGCCATAATATGCAATCCATCGTGACAAGAATAAATCGTCATCACGTGACATTGTTATTGCTGCGATTTTCTTTTGTTTTTTTATCATATTCCACCATTTTTAAGTTTTTCTTTTAGGTAAGATATATTTCGCAAAACTATCTTGAAAATATTATTTGTTAAAAACCTATTCATATATTCCACACCATATAAGGCATTCGCAGAATTCATAATCGCGGTTGCGGCATCTTTATCACAATGTTTTAAAATATATTTGATTTGTGCGCCCAATGCACCATTGTGACGTGTAAATGATAATTTTTTAACAAAAGGACATCCGTGTCTAAATAAATATTTAGGTTGGTTATATGTTTCGCGTCCGTATATTGTGAATAAACCACCCCATGAACATCCGTTGTTTTTTATAAGATTTGAAAGTCCATGTTCATATTTTACGGTGACAATATATTTTTCTTTTTCTGTTGTGACTGATGAAATAAATTCATCAAACCATTTTGATAAGAATATTTTTTTATCCAAACACACAAACCATGATTCCATAAATGAATGTGTTTTGTGTTTTGAAACAATCAGGCCCGTGGCATCTGAATCTTTTGATTCTATGCTTTTCAATGTTTGTTCTATATCTATTGTTGGGCCAAATACGGAATCATTTACCAAATAAACATGGTTGTATTTTTGAAGCATATCGTTATCGCGAGCATATTGGAAGGCACGTTTATAAGATCCAAAATCATATTCGCCATGTCGCGCAGCAATTGTATGAAGCGTATATTTATTTATCTTATTGATTTCTGATTTTGAACAATCGCAATCCATACATAAAATAACGTCACCATGCTTTGAAAGCGCCTTTACATAATAAATCAGTGCATCATCAACAATGTTGTTTTTGTTGTATCCGGCAAATAAAAATAATCGATCTGGCATAGATTCTTTCTTTGATTAGACTATACAATGTTTATATATGTTTTGCAACCTGGTTTAATTTATATGTTTTGTTCCGATGTTTATACCAAAAATAAAGTATCTGTTTTTATGAGGATATTTTTCTATTTTGTATATAACACGATTAAACATTTTAAATGTTGTTATATGTGATGGTTTGTCCGGTGTGTTTAATAATTCGGTTGCACCATATTTTTCTAGTAATTTCGCATAACGTTGCCATGCTTGGTGTGTTTCACTTGTTTCATGGGCTGATTTTTTCTTTTTGTCTTTACCCAAGGATGTTGGCTGGTCCACGACTGTATAAATTGCACCGGGTACTGTTGCAACCGTATCGGCCAGCACAATTGCCGATTTTGAAAATATGACATCTTGGGCACCCCAAACAGATGTTTCAAACAATAATTTTGTTTTGCGCAAGAATTCTGTTTTGTATGCATAACGCCATGCGCAATTAAATGCGTTCGCGTGTGTCATAAATATTTTATCAGATAAAGATGTTGCGATTTCTATTCTTTTAAATTCAGGAAATGACCATCCTGGTTCATTAACTTCACCACATAATATGTCTGCGTTTGTTAATATTGCGGCATTTGCCATTTTTTCGAAATATTCCAAATTTACAAAATCATCATGATCATGTATGCATACATATTCACCTGTTGCGGCTTTTATTCCTGTATTAGATGCAGCAGACACGCCAGCGTTCTTCTGTTGAATCAATTTAATGCGTTTGTCTTGTTTTGCATAATCTTTTACGATTTGTGCGCAATTATCGTTTGAGCCATCATCAACGATAATAATTTCAATGTTTTTATATGTTTGATGAATCAAATGTTCCAATGGTTTGCGAATAAATTTTTCTGCATTATACATTGGAATTACAACAGACATTAACGGCGTTTTCATGTTTTTCCTTTTTTTACCACAATCCAGTTTGTTTGGCATGTTCCCACCAGAGTTCCGAGAATATCGGGCGCTTGTGTTTTTCATGCCATGGTTTCATCCAGTTTGAAAAATGTAAAACAACCAGATGATATTGTATATCTTGAATTTCACAATGGCTGTGACATTTATAAATGTTGGCACCATCCATTGGCTGAAAATTATATTTCAAAGGTAAATATAAAATGCGTCCTTGGCAAGTATAATTTAATAAATCTTGATCTGGATTTGGATATGTTTCCTTTTGTGAGATTTTTATCCATTTTTTATACAAATTGTCTTTACGAATTTGTTTTAAATTCATTATTAAAAATCCGGAATTTATATAACCGTCCGCAAATGTTTTTACGCCAGCTATATAATTATTGCCCATTTCAAAATTGTCCGCTTCGATAAGGTCGTTGCAGAAAATAATATCAATATCTGCGTATATAATTTTATCGACATTTGGTAATAAATCAGGCAACATCGTTCTGTAATATATTGCCTTGGTCCAATGACGCAAATAAGATTTATCAAAATCTTTGTTTGGTTTTAAGAATTTAAGTGTGGAATGTGTCCCTTTGACCAAATCAAATAAAGACTTCTTTTGTTGTTCGGATACATCTTCGTCAACAACGCAATATATATTATAATCGCATTTTCCAGCAGATACATTTAATAATGATTTTATAGAAACGGCAGCCAAATTAATTCCGCGTTTATCAGAACAAAACGCAATGTTTATCTTTGTTTTGCTTTTTGTCGGTACAGATGGCGACATAACATTTGGGACATTTATTTCTTTGATAAAATCATAAAACATCAATTTGTCGCGAATCTGTCGTCTGTGGGTTCTTGTAAATGCTGTCATTGCCAAGACGTTACAAAAAAACTTTTTAACTTTCCAATTCATTATAAATCCTGTTTTGTTATACGGTAATTATAATAAATAGGATTTCATTCTGCAAGGTATTAAAAAATACCGCCCGTTTGGGCGGTGTTTTAATCTGTTTCGGCAAAGCGATATGCTTTTTTGCGTTTACCGCTGTCCAATTCTTTCTTGCGCAGACGGATTGTTGCAGGTGTGACCTCTACCAATTCATCGTCTTGGATATAAGACAGCGCTTCTTCCAATGACATCTTTCTTGGTGGGGCAAGGAACAATTTTTCATCTGCAGTGACAGATCGAACATTTGTTAATTGTTTACCACGAACAGGGTTAACTTCGATATCATTTTCTTTGCTGTGTTCGCCGACAATCATGCCCGAATAAACTTCGGTTTGTGGGCCAACAAATAATACACCACGTGGTTCCAAGTTGTGCAGGGCATATGTTGTTGTTGCGCCTGCTTCCATGGATACCAAAACGCCAGGGCGATATTGTGTGATTGGACCACGGTATGTATCATATTTATCAAATACGCGGTTCATAATACCTGTGCCACGTGTGTCGGTTCTGAATTCAGATAAATAACCGATTAAACCGCGTGATGGTGCGGAAAATACGATACGTGTTTTTCCAATGCCAGATGGTTTCATTTCGGTAATAGTTGCCTTGCGTTTTGTCATTTTTTCAATAACAACACCGCTGAATTCATCATCAACATCAATAACAACTTCTTCGATTGGTTCAAGTTTTTCACCGTTTTCATTTGTTTGCATAACAACGCGTGGACGCGATACCGATAATTCAAAGCCTTCGCGACGCATCGTTTCAATCAGAATGCCCAATTGTAATTCACCACGACCAGAAACTTCAAAAGCTTCGTTGTTTGCGCTTTGTGAAACCTTTAATGCGATGTTGGTTTCGGCTTCGCGGAATAATCTTTCACCAATCATACGTGATGTTAATTTTTTACCACTTTGTCCAGCCAACGGTGATGTGTTAACAAAGAATGTCATGGTCAGGGTTGGTGGGTCAATTGGCATAGCCGGAATTGGTTCGCTAACAGATGGGTCACAAAGTGTATCTGACACGGTTGCCTTGGAAAATCCAGCGATAACAACAATGTCCCCAGCCGATGCACTTTCACGGGATACCTTGTTCACACCCTGGTGTTCAATAATTTTTGTGATTTTGGCATTTTCGATAAATTCACCCTTCATATTGATTGCTTTGACAGATTGTCCAACCTTTACAGTACCAGATTCAATTTTTCCGGTCAGTATTCGACCAACATATGGGTCAGCTTCCAATGTCGTAGCCAACATTGTAAACGGTGCATCCAGTTGGCATCTTGTTCCATTACAATCAGGTGCCGGAACATGATCAACAATCAATTGGAATAATGGTGTTAAATCTTTGTTTGGATTGTCAATGTCTTTCAAATCACGAATTGCCCAACCATCTCTTCCGCATGCATAAAGATACGGGAAATCCAATTGAGAATCCGTTGCACCCAATTTATCAAATAAATCAAATGTTTCGGTTAAAACTTCGTCTGGACGTGCGTCGCCGCGGTCAATTTTGTTGATGCAAACGATAGGACGCAAATTTAATTTTAATGCCTTGGATAACACAAATTTTGTTTGCGGTAATGGACCTTCGGCACTGTCAACCAATAATACAACACCATCAACCATTGATAAAATACGTTCTACTTCGCCACCAAAGTCTGCGTGTCCCGGGGTATCAACAATATTAATTTTATATTCACCCCATTGAATAGATGTTGGTTTTGCAGAAATGGTGATTCCGCGTTCGCGTTCAATATCGCCGCTGTCCATTACGCGATCTTCGACGTGTTCGTTTTCGCGGAAAGTTCCCGCTTGTTTTAACATATTATCAACCAAGGTTGTTTTTCCGTGGTCAACGTGTGCAATAATAGCAATATTTCGTATTTTCATGTGTTATCTCTTATTTTTAACCGCAGTTTGGAATACTATACTATATTTTTGTAAAATCAACAAATTATATATGATTTTATGCGTTTTTATGGTAAAATACGTTTGATATAGAGGAGTTTTATATGACGGCAAAAAATATAGATGAAACCATACAGAAATTATTAAATGGCTATGCCAAATGGGTGGCTACTGTTTTGGCTAAACAATTAAAAGAACTTCAAAAGAAAAAATTCTATACTGAAAAAGATCGTGCAGAGGCCAATCAGGAATATGTACGCGCTAAACAGGCCTATGAATATTTACTGGAAATAGTTGCAGATCCAAAGAAATATCTTTATACAGAAAAAGATATTATTTATTCAGATGTTGTAGATTATAATAAATTGAGACCAATACTTGGGTGGCGCTTTGACATGACCAAAAAAGGACATTTGATTGTTCGTTTAAGCGAAGCAATCGCGCATCATGTTAAATATGGATATAATGATCATAATGGTAATTGGATTTATTATGGCGAACCAAACCAAGATTTCGAAGCGCAAAATATTATCAAAATGAACAAAGCGGTTGCTTTGTGGAATGCAAATCCTTTTGTTGCGGCAATTAAAGATTTTGCACCGGCATCAGTATTTGCGGTCGATTATAAATATAACAATGAAAGATAAAAAAATCACCCGTTCGGGTGATTTTTTTTATTAATGTTTTCCGCCGATTTTGGTTCTTCCACCCATATATGGTTGCAGGGCCTTTGGTATATTAACAGACCCATCTGCATTTTGATGGTTTTCAATAATTGGAACCAATGCACGTGGCAAAGCAATCGCAGTATTATTTAATGTTGCGACATATTTAACTTCGCCTGTTGCATTTTCACGGTATCTGGTGTTTGTACGACGTGCCTGGAATTGACCAATGGATGAACATGAACCCAATTCACGATATGAATTTTCAGATGGGAACCATGCTTCGACATCGTTCATTTTTACCTTGTTAAATCCCATATCACCAGTTGAATTTGCGATAACACGATATGGTAATTCAAAGGCTTCCATAAATTCACAAAGGTTATTCAGAATATGTTCGTGCATTTCGTCGCTTTGTTCTGGTTTGCAGAATACATATTGTTCAACCTTGTTAAATTGGTGAACGCGAACGATTCCGCGCGTATCGCGTCCTGCGGCACCGGCTTCTTTTCTGAAACATGGGGAATAGCCCGCATATTTCAAAGGTAAGTCATTTTCGTTTAATATTTCGTCCGCATGCAACGAATTGATGATAATTTCAGCAGTCCCTGCCAAACATCTGTCGGTGTCAGCCAACATGAATACATCATTATTCATTACGCTTAAATCAGACCCCATAAAATGTCCGGCGTTAAATATAGTTTGTGGTTTTGTAATTGATGGACATTCGATGTATTTGAATCCTTTGGATATCAATTTTTGTACAACATATGTTTGTACCGCCAATGCCAATTCAGCCAATTCACCACAAAGCGCATAAACACGTGTACCACAAATACCTGCGATTTTTTCAGGCATCCACCATCCATTCATGTCCAATAATTCCCATTGTGGACGCGGTGTAAAATCAAATGTGCGTGGTGTACCAACGCGTTTAACCTCTACATTTGCAGATTCGTCTGCGCCAACCGGGGCAGATGCGTCTGGAATTTGTGGAACGCGATGCATTAAATCGTTAAGCGCCGCTTCTTTTTCAGCAAGTTCTTCCATGTCAGCCGCAATTTCTTCACCGATTGCTTTTGATTGTGCAATCAAAGGTGCCTTGTCCGTTGCTGTTGGTATTTCTTTGGATATTTTATTTTTTTCAGCAGTTTTTGTTTGTGTAATTGTTTTTAATTCGCGAACGCGAACATCCAATGCCAGCAAATCATCAACGATGTCTGGAAAGTTTTTAACCGCGCATGCGTTTTTTACGATATCAGGATTTTCACGAATAAATTTTATATCTAACATTTTCTTACCTTTTTTATTTATCTGCCTGTATTGAAATAGATAACTGGATTTGTTGCTCTTGCCATGTATTCCATCCTTCTTGACTGTTCAAGCACTTCTAATAGATGTTTATCGTAAGTTGCCAATCTGTCAGATGTAAGTAGTTTACACGGTTTTCCTGGGTAATCAGAAATCTTTTTAAAAGAATGCATTTTTATTCCTTTGAATTTAAATATGCGATTGCGTCCATGGCGGCGGTGCAACCCGTGCCAACAGCGGTTGCAATTTGCATTTTGATGTTTGATTTTACATCACCCGCAACAAACATTCCTTTTGGTAATGATTCCGGAATAATGCGTCCCATATCATCACGTTTGATTGTTTCTGATAAATAATCAGTGTTGGCTTCGTGTCCAATGGCAACGAATATTCCGTCACATTCAAATTCACGACCGTCTAATGATGTTGCGATCAATTTATCAGAATCTGGTTTTTGCGCAATAGATTTTAATTCAGTGTTGTAAACACATTCAATATTTTCTTTTTCAGCAACACGATTGCGTAATATGCTTTCCGCACGGAAAAATTCAGATTTGCGATAAATTATTTTTACAGACTTTGCAACGTCCGCCAAATAAAGCGCATCATTTAATGCCGCATTTCCACCACCGTAAACCAACACATCGCGACCGCTGTAAAAGAATCCATCGCATGTTGCACAATATGAAACGCCCTTGCCAAAAAATTCACGTGCACCATCTATTTCAAGACGACGTGCGGTTGCACCGGTACCCAATATAACTGTTTTTGTGTCGATTGTTTTGCCGTTGTCACAAACAACTGTAAATGTACCATCATCATTAAATTTGATATCTGTACATGACACCATTTCAATTTTTGTTCCAAAACTTTTTGCTTGTTTTGTCATAAATTGAATTAATTCCATTCCGGAACCAGCCCAGCCTGGATAATTTTCCAGTTTTGCAATTTCACCAGTTTGTCCACCAAGTGATGGTCCTGCCAAAAGAACAGTAGATTTATTTGCGCGTCCCGTATATATCGCAGCGGTCAATCCCGCAGGTCCAGAACCTAAAATAACAACATCTTGCATGTCTTATCCATTCGTTTCGTTTGCAAAATCATAGCATAAAAACAATTCCGTGCAAATATAAAATAGGTTATTTTTTGAAATATTTTTTTAATGTTTCGTAAGCAGTATTTATGCGGGTAAATTCGACTGTTGATGATTTTTCTTTTGCTGTATCTGGATGGTATTTTTTTGCCAATGTACGATATTTTGTGCCAACTTCGCGCCATGATGCAGTTATTGGTAAATTAAACACGGCAAAAGCAGATGTGATTTGTGATGATACTGTTTTTTTAGCAGGCATTTTATCAAAACTGGCACGACCGGTTAAAAAGTCATTGATGAAATTTGCATAATCCGCTTCATCTTTATTGGCTTTTTCACGGTCTTTGTCGGCAATACCAAATGTTTCGCGTTCCCATTCTGCATCAATTTCATCGGGTGTCATATTGGCATAATAGTTCCAATTTTTGTTGTATTCTGCCGCATGTTCTTTACAGAACATCCAATATTCTTTTAAATCGCGTGACTTTGGTGCACGACATGTGCCTGCCTTGGTACATCCTGGATGATCGCATTTTGTTATCATATTTATATATCCTTAATTTCATTATGTGCCAATGGGTGTGCGCTTTCAACCGTATCGCGCAATTTTTCAGGCAGTACGTGAGTATAAATTTGTGTTGTTGAAATATCTTCGTGCCCCAACATTGTTTGTATCACACGTAAATTTGCACCACCTGCCAACAAATGTGAAGCAAACGAATGACGTAAAACGTGCGGACTCACTCTGTGTGGGTCTATTCCAGCCAATACGGCACATTTTTTTAAAATCTTAAAAAATCCGTCCCTTGTTATATGACCGGTTGCACCATTTGATGGAAATACATATTTTGAATCGATATCGCCACGCGCATCCAACCATTTATGCAATGCATCCTGGGCGGCTTCGTGCATTGGGACCAATCTTTCTTTGGCACCTTTGCCATGTATTAGCAATTTATCACCCAGATTCGCGGAAAGCGGTAATTCACATAATTCGCTTACACGCAGACCCGATGCGTAAAGTAATTCAATCATGCATCGTAATCTGATTGATGTTTTTATATCATCGGCAGACGAAATCAATAATTCAATTTCTTCCATTGATAAATATTTTGGTAATGCGCGACCGCGTTTTGGCAATTCCAGATTAGTTGTCGGATTTTTAGTTATTATTTTTTCCAACATTAAAAATTTATAAAATGTGCGCAACGAACTGGCCTTGCGCGCAATCGATGATGGTTTGTCAGAAAGACCTGATAAGTAATTTTGTATATCGCTGTCTGTAGCGGTTAAAAGATTGCCGATTGTATCTTGGGCATGATGTAAATCAGACCCATATGCCGCCAAAGTTTTTTGACTGCGTCCTTTTTCTGCTGATAATGCTTCAAGAAAAATATCAATATAATTCATGGATAAAGGACCACTTCCGTAAGTACAGGATTATTAGAAAAAGACCACACCATGCCAATTAACAATATTATTGCAATTGTCCAAAACAAATATTTTTTATTGTTATGCTTTTTACGAATTGGCATTTTGTTTTCCTAGATTGTATCGAAACTGGTTATAAAAGTACATGCGCCAGTAATAATAATTATTTGTGGTGCAATGATAGCAATTAAAGGCGGTAATGCCCCGGTATTGCCCAAAGCATTAAATAAATTAACCAAGAAATAAAGACCAAAACATGTCAAAATTCCCAGACTGAATTTAACACCGAAACTGTAATTTCTGCGTTGTTTTGTTTGCGAAAATGCGATACCCAAAACAGTCATCGCCATCATTGTTAATGGTAAAAACAGCAAAGTCCAAAATTGAACCAAGTGTCCGCGTGTTGATACACCAATCGCATCCATCTTTTTTATAAATGCGGGCAAATTCCAAAATGAAATTTGATCAGGTTGCAAATATCTATCAAGTACAGTTTGTGGTGTCAATTTCGTTTCTATATTACGATTGCCTTTTTGGGCAATGCCATCCGCACCGATAATTTCAGCCTTTTCAACATTAAATCCATTATTTGATAATTGTGCAGATTTGGCAGATATGCGTTCTTTTAATTTAAAGTTTTCGTCCTGTATCAATATCATAATATCATTGAAAATAATGTCATGATTTTTTGCAATATGCATTCCCATTGCGCGTGCAGTAAGATATCTGTCATCTGTGGTTTCGCGCAACCAAATTGCGTTATCTATCAATTTTAATTGATGGTTTGTTAATTTGCTGGTTGTTAATTTTACGGAATAAGGATTGACAATCGTTGATGCAATTACGCCAACCATAAATGCGCCGACCAGAAAAGGTTTTGCAATTTGAAATGGTGATAATCCCGCCCCGGATATAATTATTAATTCACTAGATTTTGTTAAATTATAAAATGCAACCAATGTTCCCATAAATACAGCCAACGGTAAAAACATAGGAATATATTCCAGTAAACGTATCCACGCATCCATCAATGTAGAAAGTGCGTCTGGGTTGGAAGAAAGTCTTTCCACGAAAGTCACGGCAAATATAACACCACCAACGGTTAATAATACCAAAAGAAAGCTGGCAAAGAAACGCCGCATCAGGAATAAAGTCAAAACATTTGGTTTAAATCTATACATAATCCTTTATTATAGTAGTTTGAATTCATAATTGCAAAATTAAAATTATTGTTATATCTTTATAATCAAAATTAAGGATTAAGACATGGAAAAGAAACCGATTTCGCGTCAGGGCTTTGATGCGCTGATTGCAGAATTAAAAGATTTAAAGGAAAACCAAAGACCGGAAATATTAAAGGTTGTTCAATGGGCGCGTTCTTTGGGTGATTTGTCTGAAAATGCAGATTACAGTGCCGCCAAAGAAAAGCAACGTCAAATTGATAAACGTATTCAATTTATTGAATCTACGATTGAAAGTGCTCAAATTATCGATATAGACAGTCTTTCAGGTAATCGTGTGGTTTTTGGTGCCAAGGTTATTACCGAAGATGAAGATGGCAATAAAATGGAATGTCGTATTTTGTCTGATATAGAATCCGATGGTAAATTGGTTATATCGTGTACATCACCTGTTGGGCGTGCATTGATTGGTCATTGTGTCGGGGATACATGCACTGTTCGTTTACCCAGTGGCGAAAAAGAATTTGAAATAGTGGATGTAAAATTCAAGGATTAAAATGGCTATACGCGTTTTGCCAGATTTTTTAATCAATCAAATTGCCGCCGGTGAAGTGGTTGAAAGACCCGCCAGCGTGGTTAAAGAATTGGTAGAAAATGCGCTGGATGCTGGGGCAGACCAGATTATCATAGATGTTGTTGATGGTGGTCGCACTTTGATTTCTGTGATTGATAATGGACGCGGGATGTCGCGTGATGATTTGGCAAATGCTATATTGCGACACGCAACATCTAAATTACCAGATGATGATTTGTTAAATATAAATTTTATGGGCTTTCGTGGCGAGGCTTTGCCATCAATTGCATCGGTATCGGATATGACAATTGATACATGGCATGTGGACGAACCAAACGGTTGGCAATTAAACGCAAATAATAATGAAATAAAACCGTCCGATTGGGAAAGTGGAACACGAATTCGTGTTGCTAATTTATTTGCAAAAACACCGGCGCGATTAAAGTTTTTGAATTCTGATAAATCAGAAATGTTGGCGATTCTGGATGTTGTTAAAAGATTAGCAATGTCGCGTGTGGATGTTGGTTTCATATTAAATGACAAATGGCGTTTTCCAAAAAATCAGGATTTAATGGAACGCATAATTTCTGTTATGGGCGAAGATGTCAGGGGACAAATGTTGTCTGTTGATGCATCGTCTTCGTCATCACAAATGCGTATTCATGGTTTTATTTCAAATCCAACTTTGCGTCGTGCATCCAGTGTGGATCAATATTTGTTTGTTAATGGACGCAGTGTCAAAGACAAGGTTTTGGTTGCGGCCCTGCGCGCGGCATATATGGATGTTATGCATGCACGTGAATTTCCACTTTGTGCGCTTTATCTGGAATTGCCAAGTCGTGATGTTGATGTTAATGTTTCACCATCTAAAACCGAAGTGCATTTTTTAGAACCAACACATGTGCGTTCTTTTATTATAAAAACTTTGCGTGATACATTATCAAAAACATTAAATGAAAATGTTGTTGAAAATAATGTTTCATCAAACGATGCTTTTCAATTACCATCAACGCGTCAAACATTTTTCAGTGTAAACACATCATCAAATAATTCGTTTGCACGTTCTTTTGTCGCGGATAAAACATTTAACGAAACACATCATGCACCAGATAATGTTGAAACGGTTTTTGAATCTGATCCGTTTGATTTACCGTTGGGACGTGTGATCGGGCAATTAAACAATAAATATATATTGGCTGAAAACAAAGATGGCTTTGTTATCATTGATCAACATGCGGCACATGAACGCATCACATATGAAAAATTAAGAAAACACGAGATAAAAACACAGCCACTTTTAACCCCAATTGTTGTTAAGTTAAAAAGCGAAGATGTGGAATCTGTTTTAACTGTATCGGATGAATTAAAACAATCTGGATTGCAAATTGATGCGTTTGGGGACGGTGCAATCGCTATTTTTGAAAAACCTGCGGATTGGGATTTGGATTGGGAAAAATGTTTCCAAGAAATTGCAGATGAAGTTCGCGCATACGGCCATTCTTCACGCCTGCAAGAAAAATTACATTTGAAATTGGCAAACTATGCATGTCATCATTCTGTGCGCGCCGGTCGTAAATTAAATATGGCAGAAATGGATGCACTTTTACGCGATATAGAAAGAACAGAGCGGGGCAGTGAGTGTAATCATGGCCGCCCGGTTTACAAGATTATTTCTATATCAGAATTGGACGAAATGTTCGAAAGAATTTAAAAACCACCCAGCTGGGTGGTTTTTCTATTTCGCATGTTGTTTCATTAATTTTTTTATATCAGTTGTTTTCAAAATTTTTACTTTTTCTTTCTGTTGTTTTATCTTTTTTTCGACACTAATTTTGCTTGTTTGAAAATTTTTTACTTTAGCAGATGTCGCATCTCTTGTCGCCTCTAATTTTATTTGTTTTTCTATAATCGGCATTAATTCATCTATTTGTTTGTTTAATGTGTTTATATGTTCTGGATTGATAATATGTTTTGAATTATCGATATTATTTGCAAAATATTTTATCGCAATTAAAAGTTGTTTAATTTCTGACGCATCTGTAAGGGCATAAAAAACACGATTTCCGTTGTCGCCTGTTGTGGTGAATTGACCACGGGTTGCTTTTAATTCATGACGAAAATATTTTGTATAAGTGTCAAAATAGTAATCTTCTGAAAAACTTAAACTAACATCTTTATATCCGCGTGCAAAATGTTGTTCGTAACCACCAGGAATATCCGGGATGTCTTTTCCATAATCTGTCAAAGATTTTGTTATACCAAGTGTAATATAATCATATTGTTCTTGTAATTTTTTAGGTAAATCCCATTCATTGTATTTCCACGTTTCTCTAGCTATTTTATTATGTTCTTTTATGTAATCAGATTCAATTAATTTTAATGTTTTTGAAATTTCAGAGAAATCAGAATATATACTTGGATTTTGTTCGCCAAACATTTTATTGTGTTTTTCTGCGATTCTTAGTCCGTCTGCTTCTGAAGATTGACGTAATAATAAAGCGTGGTAATAATCAATACTGTCGTTCAGTGCGGCATCTTCACGCAATAGATTATCAAGTTCTTTTTCTGCGTTTGGTATTAAAACTGTTTTTAATGTTTTTTCAAAATCTTTCTTTTGTTTAAATTTTACACCGAATGTAATACCGGCACTTAAAAGAGCAATAGCGCTTAAGGTTAAAGCGGTTTTCTTTTTCATTTTTTATTCCTTTTTTTGTTGTCTTTATATGTATAAAAATAGCAAAAAAAAAAAATTGTCAATAAATTCCGGATTTTAAGGAAAAACAGCGATTTTTTTCAATGATGTATTTTATGTGGAATTAAGAAAATTGGTGCTTTACTTATTCTCTTTTTTTTACTAGTGTATTCTTATAAAAAAGGAGATTTTTCATGAACGAAGTGATTGAAGTTGCAAATCAAACAACGCAAACTGTTCCAGTCGCGCCGGCACAAGATGGTATGTGGGGAATGATTATTTATTGTGTTGTTATTATGGCAATATTGTATTTATTTATGATACGTCCAAACAAAAAACATATGGCGGAATATCAAAAAATGTTAAATTCTGTAAAGGTTGGTAATCGCGTATTGGCGGCTGGCATTTACGGAACTGTAAAGAAAGTAAACGAAACAACAATAAACATGGAAATCGCCAAAGGTGTTGTTATCGAAGTTAACAAAAACGCAATCGCAAGTGTTGAATAATGTGTGGGGTATATGATGTTTAGAAAACTAGCTATTATTTTCATCTCTTTGTTTGGTGTGTTATTGGCGGTGCCATCAATATCACCAAAATTAGCACCTTATTTTCCGTCATGGATACAACCAATTCCATTGGGGTTGGATTTGAAAGGCGGTGCACAACTTTTATTGGAAGTTGATACAGATGTTATGTTAAAAGAAAAATCTGCACAACTTTATGATGAAGTGCGCAGTGCCCTTATAGATCGCAGCAAAGGTGTTATTCGTTTTTCTGATTTGCGTAATACTGGGGACGGTGTGTCTTTGATTGTTCGCGAAAGTGGCGAAGTATCCAAGGCCAAGGGTCGTTTAAAAAGCGTATTGGGTAATGTAGTTGATGTTTCGTCATCTGGTCGTACATTGACAATCGCATACACATCCAAAGCACGCGAAGAAATGATTAACGATGCCATGACGCGAAGCATCGAAATTGTTCGTCGTCGTATTGATGCGCTGGGGACCAAAGAACCATCTATTCAATCCCAGGGTGGTAAATATATCCTTGTTCAATTGCCTGGTGTTGATAACCCAGAACACATCAAAGAATTGATTGGAAAAACTGCAAAGATGACTTTCCATTTGGTAAATGAAAACATCACAAACGAACAATTGGCATCTGGTCATGCGCCAAGTGGGACGATGTTTTTGGAATATATGGAAAGCCCGGGGCAAAAGATTCCAGTCTATTCCCGTGTTGAAGTATCAGGTGACAGTTTGAAAAATTCTGAAGCTTCATTTGATCAAAATAATATGCCGGTTGTGACAACTGAATTTGATGCATCGGGTGCACGTCGTTTTGCAAAACTTACAACAGAACATGTTAACGAAAGATTTGCAATTGTGTTGGATGACAAGGTTTTGTCTGCACCAACAATTCGTGAACCAATTCCAGGTGGCCGCGGTCAAATTTCTGGAAACTTTACATTGCAAAGCGCAAAAGATTTAGCAGTATTGTTGCGCAGCGGTGCTTTGCCAGCCCCATTGGAAGTTATCGAAGAAAGAACAGTTGGTGCGGGACTTGGTGCCGATACAATTGCATCTGGTAAGATAGGTTCCGTGGTTGGTGTTCTTTTTGTTTTGATATTTATGGCAATGTTATACGGAATATTTGGTTTGTTTGCAGATATTGTTTTGATTGTTAACTTGTTTATGATAATCGGTGTGTCTGCATTGTTCGGTGCAACATTAACATTACCTGGTATCGCCGGTATCGTATTAACACTGGGTATGGCGGTGGACGCAAACATTTTGCCATTTGAACGTATTCGTGATGAAGTGCGCAGTGGTGTTCCAACATTGCGTGCGGTTGATTACGGTTTTGTGCGTTCTACCAAAACAGTGTTGGACGGTGAATTAACCAATTTAATCTGTGCTTTGATTTTGTTCCAATTTGGTGCCGGTCCAATTCGTGGATTCGCGGTCACATTATCAATTGGTGTGGCAACAACTTTGTTCACATGCTTGTTGTTAACACGTGTTTTTGTTGATTCGTATATGAACGGCAAAAGCAAAAAAATTGGCTATATCAAAAATAAATAAAAAGAAAGTGCAATTATAAACATAGGGGAAAATGATGAAACTGCATTTTATGAAATATCGTAAATTATCATATTGGATTTCTGCAATCTGTGTTGCACTTTCCATATTATCTGTTGTATTCAAAGGCTTTAATTATGGTATCGACTTTTCGGGTGGTATTTTAATGGAGGTTCAACCTGTAAACGCGGAATACACTGTTGATAAAATGCGTCATGATTTGGCTGCATTTAAACCAGAATTACAATCTGTTGATGGGAATTCAGTTCTTTTGCGTGTGGGATTGCCAAAAGGGTCAACCGATGAAGAACAAAATGTTCGTGTTGCTGAAATTAAGAACATTTTGGGTAACCGCGTCACTTATTCCCAGATTCAAGTTGTCGGACCAAAAATCGGTGGCGAATTGATTCGCGGTGGTATTTTGGCGATATTGGTGTCATTTGTTATGATGGCTGTTTATATCTGGATAAGATATCGTGGTGGTTATGCTGTTGGTTCATTTGTATCATTGGTATTCGATTTAATATTAATGTTTGGGTTCTTTTCGGCGGCAGGTCTTGAATTTAACCAAACGGCAATTGCGGTTATATTGATGGGTGTTGGTTATTCTGTTAATGATAAGGTTGTGAATTATGACCGTATTGATGAAAACATTAAAAAATATCACAAAATGCCAATATCTGATGTTATTGATTTGTCGGTAAACGAAATGTTATATCGAACAATTATGACATCTGTATCTACAATTTTGGCAATGGTTGGTATTTATATATTCGGTGGACAGATGTTGCGTGAATTTGCAATTGCAATGACATTTTCTATCGTCAGCGGAACATTGACCAGTATCTATATTTCGAACGTTATTTTGTATCATTTTAATTTAAGAGAAACTGATTATTAAAAACAAATCAGGGGAAAGGAGAAATATATGAAAATAACAAAATTATTTTTAACATTGGCTTTATTCTTTTGCCCCGGGTTTGTTTTGGCATCAGAATTATTTCATGATGATGTCATTGTTCAAGATGGCATAAATGTGCGCGAGGCATCAAATGTCTTTGCAGATATTTATGAAAAACTGGATGGTGTAAATTGGGCTGGTAAAAATATAGACGTCGCAATTGAAGCCTTGGAAAAAATAAATCCAGATGCACACATTGCATCAACTGGTGAAAGGGCTGTTTTGGTATGGGGTGATGAATTGATTGCAAATTACCCATATCCAGAAAGCAAAGATTGGAATGCATACGGTGAAATTACAACCGCATTGATTTTAAAGATGCGTGAAAAAGATGAACAATTGCGTTCTTTATCACAATCTGGATTATACCAAGTTGTTGTTAATGCATTGCTTTCCAGTATAGATCAAAATGGAAACTATGTTGTGTCGCGTGATGCAATAAATGATGGCGATAATCGTATTTTAACCAGCATCGGTTTTGATGGTGGACGTGATTTCCGTTCTAATTTCAGAATTACCGGTGTATATAAAGATTCGCCTGCTGATATTGCAGGTATTCACGAAGGCGACATTATTTCCGAAGTTAATGGAAAACGTGTGTCTGAAATGTCTGATGCAGATATGTCTGCCGTGTTGGCTGGATATAATTCTGGAACTGTAAAAATAAAATTATTAACACCGTTTGGAAATAGAAATGTGACATTGCGTCGTGCAACTGTTGTTTTGGCAGATGCAGATATTATTCATCGCGCTAAAAATGAAACAACGGATGGAATCTTGGAAATAGTTGTGCATAAAGTATCCGACAGTGCAGTTGATATTATTAACGAGGCTTTAAATAAATATAATGATATCAACGGTATCGTTCTTGATTTACGAACAACCAAGGGCGATGATGAAAAAGCTGCTGCTAAATTGGCTGGATTGTTTATGGGTGCTGTCCCGGTAATGCGTATAAATGAAACAGCTGTTGATGAATTGGAAATTGTCCCGGGTGGTGATGCAATTACAAAAACACCTGTTGTTGTTTTAATTTCTGATAATACATATGGAACAGGTGAAGCAATTGCTTCAGCGTTTTATGAAAATAAACGTGGTGTTTTAATTGGAACACCAACCGCAGGTCGTTCACGTATTGCAACCCTGATTGATTTGAAAAATGGTGGCGTGTTGGAATTGTTAAATAAATCTGTAAAAACAGGAAAGGGCAATGTTATTGATGGACGTGGTGTTTTTCCATTGGTTTGCCTTTCTAATATCAGAAATACCCAACAACGCGAAGCCTTTTTCCTTAACATAATGAACGGTGAATTTAATGCCCGTGATTATAATAATGACAAAAATGTTGATGTAAAAGCTTTGCGCAAAGCATGCCCAAATATCACCAGTGGTGATGACGAAGATGCGATGGCAACAGCGGTCAGTATGAAAATTTTGACTGATAAAAAAATATATTCTAATTTAATGGATTTATAAAATGTTTATAAGAAAAGATAATACTTTGAAATGGAAATGGATTGGTTGGGGCGCAATTATCACATTGGCATTGGTGTTAATGGGGGTATTGTTTTTTGATAAACCATTATTTGATTTGATAAATAATCCATCTTGTAATGTTAATGTGCCTGATAAAACAAATGGTTTATGCGTTATCGCTTTGTTAATGGGTGTTATTTTTAATTGGAAAGTATGGTTGGCATTTTCAATTCTTTCTGTAATTGTATTCTTTTTATACAAAGCGATAACAAATGAATATGATTTCAGATTTGCATTTGTAAAAATCAAAAACAGTTATGGTTTTTATATTTTATCTGCAATCATGATGTCTGGGATAATAACAAAAATATTAAAAATAATTATTGGTCGTGCGCGCCCAATCTTTGCAGATCCAACATTGTTTAACATGTTTTCGCAAAGTCATGAATTTCATTCAATGCCGTCTGGCCATACCGCGCTTTCATTTGCTGGTCTGGTTATGATAGGTATGTTATTCCCGCGTATAAAATGGTTTACATGGACATTGGCGATTTTGATTGGTGTATCACGTATATATGTTGGCGCACATTGGGGGGCTGATGTTATATTTGGTGCATTTATCGGTATGTTGTGCGCAGATTTTGCCAAGGCTGTTTTAAAGAAAATAAATTCAAAATAGGTTTTTGCACTTTCTGTCAAATTGTGATAAAATGCCAATGATGACAAAGAAATCAAAGTTCTTACCAGAAAGCATTTCTGTGATGCTGCGCAATTTATCTTTGCGTGGGTTGGGCATTGTATTTTGTTTGCTTTCATTGTGGTTGGTTATCGCTTTATTCTTTTATAACCCATATTTATCTGGTTTTGCCGCAGATAGCACATTTGGAAACCAGGGTATAATAGGTAATGTTGTAGTTTTTGTTCGATATGTTATTGGATTTATTCCGGCATTATTTTTATTCATGTGTTTGGGGCGTTTTGGGTTAAGCCTTTTTGTCGGTTGGGATGAAGAAAGGGCACCTGAATATAATTTGTTGCGCGGTTTTGTGACATTGTGTATTGGTTGTGCGGCATTGGGTTTGATGTCGCCAAATAAAAGTTTTGGTGGTCTGGCTGGTGCAATTGTTAGTGCTGATGTTGCGCCAATGTTGGGTGGTTTATCTTTGCCTGTTGGGATTTTATTCTTTTTATTATTTGCGGTTATGGCTGGTATTTTATTACACATAAAATGGTCATATGTTAAAAATGCAGTTGTATTTACAGTCCACAGTGTGAAATGGTTGCTTTCTGTGTTCCATTTAATGCCAATGACAGCAGAATCAGAAGAAGAATATGAGGAAGAAGAGGAAGAACACGAAGAAGATGAAGAAGAGGAAGAAGAAATAGAAGAAAAACCAAAACGTCGCAAGACAACGCGTAAACGCGCTGTTGCGGTTGGTGCTGCCGAGGCACATGAATATGAATTACCACCACCTGAATTATTAGAGAAGTCGTTGTTTGGTAAAAATGTTATTACACCAGAATTTAAACAGACCGCGATTTTATTGCAAGACCATTTTGAAGAATTTGGAATCTATGGCAAGGTTGTTGGAATCAAACCTGGCCCAATCGTCACACAATATGAATTTGAACCGGAACCGGGGACCCGTATTGCCAAGGTGACTGATACTGCACGCGATATGACACGTGCAATGGCAACTGAAAAAATTCGTATCACGCCGATCCCAGGTACGCAATATATCGGTATTGAAATGGTTAATGTTGACAGAAAGCCTGTGCGTTATCAAACATTAATGTCTAATCCTATGTTTGTGAATTCAAGATACGCGATACCATTGGCATTGGGTGTTAATATCAGTGGTGAAGCAATGTATTATGATTTGGCGAAAATGCCACATATGTTGGTTGCAGGTCGTACAGGATCTGGAAAATCTGTATTTGTTCAATCTATAATTACATCTATTGTATATCATTTTACGCCTGATAAATGTAAATTGATGATTGTCGATCCAAAGGCCGTGGATTTTGCAGCATGGGATAATATACCACACCTTATTACACCTGTCGTGACAGATGCAGCCGAAGCGGTAAACGCATTAAAGTGGTCTGTGCGTGATATGGAAGAAAGATACAAAAAATTACAGAAAATGGGCGTTCGCAATATCGGTGAATATAATGCCAAGGTTGCAAAATTGCGTGAAAGTGGTGAAGTTTTGACTGAACAGGTTGTTGTTGGAACGGATGCAGAAACTGGTGAATTTGAATTTGAAACACGTGCGGTTGATTTATCTGATATGGCATATCTTGTTATTATTATTGACGAGGTTGCAGATCTGATGACTATTGCGCGCAAGGATGTTGAAATGTGTGTTCAAAGATTGGCTCAAAAAGCACGTGCTGCTGGTATCCATTTGGTTATGGCGACACAACGTCCATCAGCAGATGTTATCACCGGTGTTATTAAGGCGAATTTCCCAACACGTATATCGTTCCAGGCACGTTCTAATATCGATTCTATGACCACATTGGGCGAAAAGGGTGCAGAACAATTATTGCCATGTGGCGATATGTTGTTCAGTGAAGCTGGTCGTCCGCCAGTGCGTGTCCATGGTGCTTTGATTGATAATGAAGAAGTTAATCGTGTCGCAGATTTCTTGCGTGAACAAGGCGAACCAGAATATGCCGAAGGTATCACATCTGACGAGGGTGGCGATATGGGTGGTGCAATTCCTGGAATGCCAATGAGCAAGGCTGCACAATCAAATGACCTTTATGAACAAGCCAAAGAAATTGTCATACGCGATAAAAAGCCAACTATTTCTTATATTCAACGCAGATTGGGGATTGGTTATAACAAGGCCGCAACACTTATCGAACGCATGGAAAGCGAAGGTGTAGTCAGCAGTCCTGATACATCTGGCAAAAGACATATTCTGTAATTTTTATATTTTTATACTTTTTTACAGGCCATTTTTATGATATAATCAGATAAAAATGGAAAGGAGTTTTTTATGAAAAAGTCTACACTTGCTTTGGCTTTGGTTGCATTGATGCCGTTTGTTTCGGCAGATGCGTATGAATATACCAGCACGCAAAGAAGATATTCATCAGCGCCAACGGTTAAAACCAGTGGTTATAAGAAAGCAAGCACAACACGAAGAACTGGTGGTTATAATAACGTCATAACTAATAATTTTTACTATGGACAACCACAACAAGTTGGTTATGCGCAAAAACGCGTTCCTGCATCAAATGGTAGTTATTATAATGCAGAAAGAAAACAAAAAGAGACCGTTCAAAAATCTTATTCTTCGCAAACACGTAAATACTTTTTGGCACATCCTTTCTTTCAACCTTTGCAGGGAAAGTTTGGATCGGTAACAGATTTTTCATATGCCCGTAACAGTTTTAATTTTGATATTTTAAACGGTTATGTTTTGGGATTGGACAGCAATGTGACAGAAGAATATAACAAGATTTTAGATATCGGTGTCGCAGCACTCAGTGGTAAAGCCGAAACTACACAATTCGCAGTTAAAGAAGATATTAGTTATGGTTTGACTGATACCTTGGCTTTGATATTGATGGCGCAATACGATAAAACAAAAACAGAATTCAAAGATTGGTCTGGTGGTGAACCTGGTGACAGCAGATCTGATTCAGGTTTGAATTTGTTTGGTATTGGTTTGCAAGATCGTTTTGTCGATAATGACGATTGGATTGTTATGGGCGAAGCTTATTTTCAACATCAAAAAGATACAGCCAATACTTTGATGCTGGGTGCAAAGGCTGGTCGCAAGGTCAACAGAACAACGCTTTACGCATTGGGACGTATTGCATATACTGATTTAACGCACGGTGATATATATGGTGCATATGTTGACGATTCAACCGGTGATTGGTTAATGCTTTCCTATAAACAAAACGTAAAAGATTTGTTCCAAATCGAAGGCGGTCTTGGTGCATTTATGGTGCTGAACAAGTATTTCACATTAAATGGTGAAATGATTTATGGACATTATGATTGGCATAATCAGTTAAATATCAAGGGTGCATTTGGATGGCAACCTGGCGATATGTTCGCTTTGAATTTGTATGCATCTGCGGCAATTTATGATTCTGGCAAGGGAAAAACAAAGACTTATATGAATTATGATGTTAATCCAGATATTGCACCGTATACTTCGTCTGTTGTTTATACCAGCGGTGATTACAAAATCAAAGATTATAAAGAATGGAAAATTGGTGTTCAGGCAATATTGTATTTCTAATATCATAATATAAATTTGGTGTTGATTATGAAAAAGTATTTATTTTTGTTAATGGCGGTGTTCGGTCTAACGAATGCATACGGCGAAGGTGTTGTGTTGTCTGATACATCATTATCGGATGACGATGTTGTAAGTGAAGAACCTTTTGTTGCGCCACAGACAACAAATACATATCAATCAACGTCTTCAAATTCTTATGTGTCACAACAGATAAGACCTGCATTTAAAAATACCTTATCTAATGATTCATCGGATCCATTATTTCTGGTCGGTGATAATCAATTCTTGTTTGATACATATATTTCAATATTTGATGAAAAGATTCGTTTTGGTGAATCTATCGGATACGGTATAAATAATAACCTTGTTGTTCATGCAAATATGCTTTACCAATGGGATGTTTCTGGACATGAACAAAATGGTTTTTCCAGCACTGAATTAGGTGGAACATATCGTATGAGCCACGGTTCAAATGTAAATCATATAATTTCTGATGCTTTGTTTGGTTTAAAATTAGGTGGGTCATCACATGTTCGTACGCCAGAATACGCAGATTCTTCATATTATGCTGGTCTTCGTTTTGGTCGCCAATATGCGGGCTTAACATTAGCAGGTACGGTAAAATCAACATGGGTGTTTGACGATAATCGTGGTCTTTCTTATCTTGATTTTATACCAGAAGCATACTTTCGTTTTCAATATGATTGGCATGCTGGAATCGGATTTGATTTGCGTAAATCAACAAATCCGCATTTGTTAACAAATCAAGAATGGTTGAATTTAAAATTGTTGCGTCAATTTGGAAATACACAATATGTCGGACGATTTGACTATGAATTCGAATCCGAAGAAATTCAAGTTGGTGCAAATATCAAAATATTGTTCTAGTTCTTTTTACGAAAAGAATTCCAATAATCGAAACGTTTTTTGATTTCGCGTTCAAAACCGCGTTCAACTGGTTTGTAAAAACTTATCCTTTCGATGCCGTCTGGAAAACAATTTTGCCCGCTGCATCCAGTTTCTGTTTCTGGATCATAAATATAACCATCACCATACCCAAGATTTTGCATCATTTTTGTTGGTGCGTTTAAAATATTCTTTGGCGGCATCAAAGAACCGGTGTCTTTTGCAGTCCTATACGAAGCATTTTGCGCCTTATAAGCAGAAATGCTTTTTGGTGCAGTTGATAAATATATTACCAATTCTGTTAACGCAATGTCACCTTCGGGTGAACCCATGCGTTCATAAATTTGCCATGCGGCAAGTGCAATCTGCATTGCGTTTGGATCAGCCAATCCGACGTCTTCCATTGCAAATCTTGTTAAACGACGTAAGATATACCGTGCATCCTGGCCAGAAGTCATCATTCGTGCAACCCAGTAAAGTGCGGCATCTGTATCTGATGCGCGTAATGATTTGTGAACCGCGGAAATCAGATTATAATGTTCATCGCCGCTTTTATCGCTTAATGGTGCACGTTTTTGGATTATTTCATCAAGTTTGTCAGCATTAATTTCTTTCTTGAATTTTGCAGATGATAAATATTCAACGCTGTTTAATAAAAATCGCGCATCGCCATCCGCCATATTTGCCAAGTGATTTTTTGCATCATTTGTTAACGGTAATTTTTTGTTTAAAAATGTTTCAGCGCGTTCTATTAACGTCAATAAATCTGCCGTACACAGCGGTTTTAATACCCCAACAATACAACGCGAAAGCAGGGCGTTATTCAAATTAAAACTGGGGTTTTCAGTTGTTGCGCCAATAAATGTGACCGTGCCATCTTCAAGATATGGCAAAAGGGTATCTTGTTGTGTTTTGTTAAAACGATGGATTTCATCAATAAATAATAATGTGTTTCGTCCAATATTATGATTTTGGCGCGCCGCATCCATAACTTTTTTTATGTCGGCTGTGCCAGAAAATACGGCAGAAAGAGGGACAAAATCCATATCAACAGAATTAGCCAACGCCCGTGCAATGGTTGTTTTTCCGCATCCTGGTGGCCCCCATAAAATCAAGTTTGATAAATTACCGCTTTCGACCATTTGATGAATAATACCGTTTTCGCCCAACAAATCAGATTGACCGACAATATCGTCAATTTTTTGTGGTCTCATTAAATCAGCCAATGGTCTTGTCATGGTTAGTTTTGTTTTATTTGGTTTCTATTTATGATATAATGTATTCTAGTAAAGAAATAAAAGATTATCAAGTTGCTTGATAATATTCTGTGTAATGTGGATTTATCATGACAGATAAATATAAAAAATATAAAAAAATTGTAAATACGCCACAAGAATGGCTTAAAGATAAATTTGATAATATTAAAGATTGGTCACCAGATAATAATTGGTGGCAATTATTGCGTGTGCCAAGCGCAACGATCGCATTTAATTTATATTTTCTTGCGTTATTGATTACAAAATTAGGACTAGAAAATCCATTAATTGAAAGAATAGAAGACAATAATTCAAAAAAAGAAATCAATAATAATTCAGATTCGTTTTTTAAACGTGCTGTGAATGCAATAAAAAGACAAAAAAAGAAAAGCCCGACTGCTTCTGCTTTTATTGCATACTATATGATGTGGTTGGTTTTGATTGGTGGCGGTAAAATAACCTATAGCAACCAGGATAAAACAAAAGAATTTGTGAAAGAGTGGCGTATAAAATTAGGCCATTATGATAATGAAATAGAAAAATTCAAATTAGATCCAACACTTGATAATGATGCGTGGCACCAACAAGTGGAAGCAGTGCATCCGTATGTAATTGCGCATATCTTTTCCAGCGAAGGTGTTATTTTGGATGTTTATGATGATAATGGGGGAAGGGGTACGCCAACTGTCGGTGCAGGATTTATATTAAGTGATGATATTCATATAAAATTTGCAGAACGCATTCTTCAAAGACCAGTATCTGCATCAAATTTTCATTTAACAAAAAGTGAGGCACGTCTTGTATCTGATGCATGGCTGCGCGAAAAAATTTATCCAGGAATAAAAAAACAATTTAAAACATCTATTGATTCCAAGTTGTTTGTAAGTTTAGCTGTTGCTGCATATAACAAAGGTCACAATATATACAACGATGGCAACAGTGGTCAAATTGTTCGTGATGCAGTTAATAAAAAACTAACAAATGAAGAAATTTTGCATGCATATATAAAGGCCTTTGGTGCAACAAAAAAAACACAATGGAGTGGTCTGGCAAATAAATATGCAGTATGTGCAATGTATTATAGTGGCAATGTTCAAGATTCTGTAATATTAAAAGCAATTGCAGAGGCGCCGTATGCTTTAGATGCTTATGTGAAAGAATATCAAAAAGATACAATTATACCGGGATCTGTACCGGGAAGACTTTTGACATATGGTAACGATGGTCGTGCAAACGGACTTATCGTACCAGAAAATATAGATGAAATGTTATTAAAAACAAAATACAGAAAAACACAAGGGACAATACAAGAACCTGTGATGAATTATTTATCTGAAGACGAAGTATACAGAATTATGCACGGACATCTTTTTGATGTGCAATCTGATTTAATAATTCATCTTAAATCTGATGATGCTGTAAAAGATATCAAAGTTGATAAAAACAAAGTTTTTGAATTAATGTATAATAAAGCACTGGATTTATATAAACAAAATAAATATGAACAAGCGGCTGTTGCATATGAACAATTAATAGCTTTATATCCAGATAATGCTTTGCTGCACAACGATTTGTCTGCAACATATAATAAATTAGGAAGGTATGACGATGCGATATTACAAGCACAAGAAGTTGTTAGACGAATTGGTGATAAATCTCAATATGGTGCAGCACAATATAATGCTGGTTATGCATATGAACAAAAAGGCGATTTGAAAAAGGCATTACAGAATTATAAATTAGCATTATCAAATGGTAACAATGCAGCAAAGACAGCATATAAACGTGTAAAAGGAAATATTGCTAAACAAAAATCAAAAACAACAGCTTTTAATGATGGTATCTTGAAAATCAAAGAAAAACAAAATTATCAAATAGATACAATAGATTTTATAAAAGATAACGAATATACAGCATAAGGAAAATAAAATGCAAGTTTATGTGAATATCGAAAATAAAAGTTGGAAAAAATATAAAATTGATTTCGAAAAAATCGCAAATGCGGCGGTTTTGCCCGTGCACAAGAATTCAGAAGTTTCGATAACTTTGATCGATGATAAACAAATACATAAACTTAATAAACAATATCGTGGTATAGATAAGCCGACAAATGTTTTATCTTTTGAACTGGGTGATGATGTTTTGTTGGGGGATATTTTTATATCGTTGGATACAGTTAAACGCGAAGCAAAGGCCGCGCATATTTCGGTCGAAGAACATACTGCGCATATGATTGTTCACGGCATGTTGCATTTGCAAGGATATGATCATATAAAAGACAAAGATGCAAAAATAATGGAATCTAAAGAAATAAAAATATTAGAGAAACTAGGATATAAAAACCCATATAAAGATGAAGAATGTGACATATCTTGTTGTCGTCATAATATCTTTTATAAATTACAGAATATAAAAATTCGCGAAAACAGTTTTGGGTGGTATTTTACCGCTGGCTTGTTGGGTATTATAACTTCATTTGGTTTTGCACCATTTAATTTATGGATGCTTTCGGTGTTTGGCATTGGATTTATGTATTATTTAGTAACACGGCAAAACAATCATATAAGTTTTTTGAAATCTTATTTGTTGGCATTTCCGTTTGGCGCTTTTTACGGAATCGCAATGTTTTGGTGGGTACTGAATTCGATATATGTGATGCCTGAACTAGCGGCTCAATTTGCAATATGGACAATTCCTGCATTGATAGGCATTGGTTTGTTGTGTGGTTTTATCTTGCCATTGCCGTTTGCGATTATTCGATATGTTCACAGAAATTCTGCACAAAGGGTAATTTTGTTTGCTGTGCTCTGGGTGCTTGTTTTATGGGGACGTGAATGGTTTTTAACAGGTTTTCCATGGAACCCAATTTCCAATATCACAATGAATATTCCAATGGTGGTTAATTCTATGTCATTGTGGGGTGCAATCGGATTAAGTTTTGTTATAATCGGTGTCATCGCATCATTTGTTGAATTATGCAGAAAAAACAGAATATCAAATTGGTTTGTTTTTGTTATGTACATTGTTTTGTTTTTAATTGGTTGTGCATTTGGTTATCACAATATGAGATTATCTGATAATATAATAAATAAATCCCCACTAATAAGAATTGTGCAGCCGGCACAATCTGCCGTATACAAGATTCCGTCTAGTAGGGAAGAAGCGCAAAATATTGCAAAGCAAAAGATACGCGATTTATTTGTTTGGGCTACAAATGATAAAGATGAAAATCCATCCATAATAGTGTTCCCAGAAACAGCATATCCATATACTGTTGTTGATAATGTATTTCCGTTGTCACGTATTTTAAACACAGATGTTATAATGGGTGCCAATTCATATAGTGATGGTAATACATATAATTCAATGGTTGTTGCAGATAAAAATGGAATAATTCAAAAATTATACAGTAAATCACATTTAGTGCCATTTGGTGAATATCGTCCGTTTGGTGATATTATCCCAACACCAGGCGAATTAACTGCTGGAAATGGCAAGGAATTGATAAGTATCGGCGAATTTTCTTTTGCACCTGCAATTTGTTATGAAATTATATTTTCAGATTCTTTGGTGCCATATGGTACACATCCTGATGCGATTATCAATATAACAAACGACACATGGTTTGGGATGACGCCTGGTGTGTTCCAGCATCTTGATATGGTTCGCAGATATGCAATAGAATCTGGTTTGCCAATTATTCGTGCAAATTATTCGGGTATAAGCGCGTTTGTTGGGGCTGATGGGAATGTTATATCTATGATGCCAGTTGGCGAAACAGGAAGTTTAGACGGTTTTGTCTGGGGGGCACATAATACACCATACAGAATAATAGGACGAGATATGTGGATGGCGTTTATTTTGATGTTTTCAATATTTGCTTCAATATCCATATCCTTGTTTCAGAAGAAAGATTAGATTCTGGATTGCGTGATTCATCAATACTTTTAATAATTGATGCAATTGATACATCGCGTGATAGGGCTATTTGTTGTAATACTTCAAAAAATTCTTGTTCAATAGATATACTGGTTTGATGTCCAGACAAAGATACAGATATTTTATGCATTTTATATTTTCCCAACAATTAAACAATCCAACATTGCCCGATATGGATCATCGTATTTACGTAAAACGGATAATGTTAAATTATCCAACATAAAACAAGTTCCAGACGCATCAAAAGCGAACCAAAACAAATCGTTTCGTCCAAAAACAGTTTTTCCGAAAAGATTTTTATTGCCGACCATATCTTTGTTAATTTTTATTATAGATGGTAATGGATATTTTATGCCACGTTCAATTTCCAACGGCCCAAACACACATGCAGAGCCAATTGTTACACCAAAACATGTTGTATAAAAATCTTGTAAAAATGACGGAAACATTGCAGCGCGCATATCTTGCAAGTTGGTGTTTGCAATCTTTATCGCGGTTAATTCGCGGGCAGGGTAAATTTTTGCACCACGTGATTTTATCAAAGATAAAAATTCTGTTTTATTCATTTCCGCGCCCCGCCATAAAATTAGATGCAATTTGACTTAATCTGTCGGATGTTGCGTTTCCGCCATCGCCGCCGCCGCCAGTATGGGATGTCACATATATCTTTTTTTCTGGGTTAGGCAAGAAAACAGTTGTGGCATCGCTTTGTTCAATTATAAATCTGTCCAGATTGTGCGCGTGTGGAAATGTCAAACACAGAAATATATTTGATATATCTAAATCACCGCCCCAAATCAAAGGTATTCTGAATCTGATTGATAAATTATCAGGCAATGATTTCCCCATTACCAGATTTATAAAATCTTCCTGGGGTAAATTCATAAATGCAATTTCTTCAAAAGAATCAGTTAACGATTCTAAAAATTTGCGACGCAAAATAGAATACTTTTTAAACCAGTCAGGATCCAATGAACATTTTTTTGGTTCGTATGCCATCACCGGCATATCGTCCATGCCTAACATTGAAAGCCTTTCCATTGCTGAATGTTCATTTAATTGCATTTTATTTTTTGTCCTTTATAGGTTCTTTATATATTGAATAATTGTGTCGATATATTCAGAATATGAAGAGAAACTTTCTTTATCTGATTCATCAATTGCATCGGCAGGATGTTTGTTTATAAATTCTTTTAATTCATCAATTGATTTAAATATCAATAAAGATTCGTTCGTGCCGTATTTGTTCATTGTGTCCAGTATAAATCCATTGATATGTATTGGTATATCATCCAATGTTTCTTTGAATACAGAATCCAGTTTTTGCAGTGCAGATATCATTTTATCTGGTTCGCAATCTACACCCCCAACCCAAACGATTTCATTATTACCAATTGCAAAAAGATTTGGGGTAAATCCAGATATTTTTGGATTTGGTTTTACAACATATCCTGCTGCGCTAAATGAATCTGCAATTATCGAATTATAAGGATTTGTTTCGGGCGATTCTTTTTTTGTTATCTCAGTATGTGATGTATGTTGTTTTTCTGCGATTTGTGCCATGTTTTTTGGCAGATTTAAACGTGGTGGTCGCGCAACAGAAATAGCAGGTTCTGTTATTTTTATTTCCTCGTTTTCTTCAAGTGTTTTCGATGGAATTGATGTTGTCTGTTGCACAGTAACAGATTCTTTTTCTGGTTTCATTTTTTGGATTTTTATACGCCGGATTTCTTGTCGATATATCAGGTAAAGCCCAATCATAAAAACAAATATCGCAATCGCAAAAGAAATATAAAAACCAGTGCTTATTGGGGTATGTGATGCCTGTAATTTAGATAATTCATTCCAATGTTCGTTGCAAAAAATATTGAAATTAAAAATAGTATTTAACCAAAAGGATAACCCCAACAGCACAGTTAATCCCAAAAGGACGGATAATAAAATATCTTCAAGTTTATTTCTCATTTCGTTTTTATTATATCATATTTTGTGGTAAACTGGAATCAAATGATTGATATAAACGAAATTTTTTCTGATTCGGATAAAAGGATTGCCATTTGGTGCGAACCTGTTGCGGACACCAATGATTTGGCGATAATGTGTGAAAATATAGTTAATAATAATGTGCATTTGATATCAGTTGCACCAGAAATGGTTTCAAATGTTTGGATGTATCTTGAAAAGAAAAAGA
The DNA here is from genome assembly GCA_900321105.1 of uncultured Pseudomonadota bacterium. Taxonomy (GTDB): domain Bacteria; phylum Pseudomonadota; class Alphaproteobacteria; order Rs-D84; family Rs-D84; genus Enterousia. The sequence continues at coordinate 127,241 of OOHL01000001.1, forward strand.
TTAAAATATTAACACGATATAATTTTAACCCAGCACCAAAGAATCTGGATAAAGATATGTATGAATTGGCAGAAAATATAACAAGTGTGTGTAAATCTGGGGCAGATGGTGTTCAAATATTCTTGCATATGCACGATTTTGAAAATTTTATAGATATGCTGAAAATCGTTAGGGACGATTTATTCTTTGGTCATGATTTAGCCATAGCTTTGGATATCCAAGATATAGATATTTGTAATCTTGATTTCCTTTTTCAAAGATTAAGGGATATTCGTGCTAATATTTTAACTTTGACTTTAAATGAAGATATGGGGAATCGGTCTGACTTTGTTGGACGTGTTTATGGTTTGTTTCAAAATTGGGATTTTGATGGTGAATTACATTTTGTGTTGGGAAATAATTTTGACAGAATAGACCAGGTTATTCGCTTGGCTGAAATTTTACGTCCAGAAATATCGGATAAAATAAAATTCTTTTTGGATTATTGATTAAGTGACAACACCAGATATTTTGGATTTGTTGTGTTTGCTTTGTTTTTCAATTGATATCTTGTTTGTATGATTTTTAAGTCAGTCGATATAACTTTCAGATTTGTTTGTTTTAATTGTTCTACAATCCAATCATAATATTCCCAATGGTCTGTACCGATTATAATTTTGCCACCATTTTGAATATGTGTTGATAAAATATTCAAAAAATCATGGCTTAAAAGTCTGCGCTTTTCATGTCTGGCTTTTGGCCAAGGATCTGGATGTAGAACCCAAATTTCATCGAAATAAGTATTTTTTAAATCTTTCAGCAATAAACGAACATCGTCAGGCCAAACGCGAATATTTTTATATTCGTCCATTAAAATATTATCCGATTCGGTAGTAATTGCTGAAAGCAGGGCGGCCACACCGTTTGCAAAAGGTTCTGCACCGATAATCATTTTATTTGGGTTGTTTATCGCCAAATCACGTAAATGTTCCCCGTTTCCGAATCCTATTTCTAAAATAAGCGGTTTTTCGCCAAAATCAGCGGTATTTGGTGCGATTTTGGGCAATAAGTTATCCATAAGCCACTGTTTTCGGTTTGATAATTTTTTACCGTGTCTGCGACCAAATGTTCGCAGATTTTGGTTTTCAAAATGTTTTAATTCTTGTTTTTCCATATAATTAGTATAAAATCAGTTTGTTATAAAGACAAGGATAAATAAAATGCGTAACGGATTATCAAAAGATTTAATAGCACGCGTATTGGGTGGTGCACCAAAATATACACTTGATGAACTGGAAACTAAATTCCCAGCAAGAAACTTGCCAGAAGGCGCAATGGTGACACGTTTTGCACCAAGTCCTACGGGTTATATGCATTTGGGTAATTTGTACAGTTTTTTAATTGATTACAAATTGGCACAACAATCTAATGGTATTTTCTTGTTGCGTATAGAAGATACAGATACAAAACGTGAAATTAAAGAAGCTGTTAATGTTGTTATAAAAGCATTATCGGATTTTGGCATTAAATATAATAATGATGAACAATATGGTCCATATTATCAATCACAACGTAAGGATATTTATCATTCTGTTGCTGCTTATTTACTTGAAAAAGGTTTGGCGTATCCTTGCTTTTTAACCCAAGAAGAAATGGATGATATTCGTGAAAAACAGGGTCTTGCGGGTATAGCAACTGGTATTTATGGTGAATTTGCACGTGATCGTGATATGAGTGAAGAAGACATAATCAAACATCTTGATAATGGCGAAACACCAACGATTCGTTTGTATTCAATGGGTGATCCAAATAAAAGAATTTATTTTAAAGATTTTGTGCGCGGTTCTATATCTTTGCCAGAAAATAATGAAGATATTGTTTTAATAAAATCTACGGACAGATTGCCAACATATCATTTTGCGCATTTGTGCGATGATCATTTTATGCGTATAACACATGTTGTGCGTGGTGAAGAATATTTTGGAACAGTTGCTTTGCATATTCAAATGTTTCGTATGATGGGTTGGCAATTACCAAATTATATCCATACGGCAACATTGGATAAAATCGATGAAGAAACTGGTAAACAAAGAAAAATGTCTAAACGTAAAGATCCAGAAAATAATATTGCGTTTTTCTTACAAGAAGGTTGGCCAACAGAATCAGTTGTAGAATATTTGGGTAATATTTTGGCGCCTGGTTATGAAGAAGCAAAATTAAAAGGTCAGGTAAGATGTTTCTGGGATTATGAATTAAAACCAAAGAAAATACCTGGGTCTGGTTCTTTGTTTGATATGAAGAAACTGGAATGGTGGGCCAAGGAATATATTGCAACATTGCCTGTTTCTGAATTGGTAAAAAATGTTGTTGATTGGGCAAATGAATATGGAAACGAAGACAATAAAAAACAAGTTGCAGATGTGCCATATTTAACATCTGTGTTGTCTATTGAACGTGACAATCCAAAACGTATTCGCAAAGATTTTATTACATGGCAACAAACATTAAGCGAGGTTTCTTATTTCTGGGATTTCTTGTTCAATGCTAACAAAGAATATGAATATAACAAAGATGTTTTGCGCGAATTTTTGGCGACATATAACGCAAATGACGATAAAGATTCTTGGTGGAATAAGATTGTCGCAGTCGCTGAAAAATGCGGTGTTAAACCAGGCGAAGTTGCAATGAATTTGCGTGTTGCGATGACAGGTCGTACAAACACACCTGATTTGTATTCGGTGATGCAAGTACTTGGCGGTGAACGTGTCAAAGAGAGAGTAAATATGATTTTATAATCTGTGTATGAAAGGAAGGGAAAAATGACAAAAACTAAAAAAGTTATAAAGCAAAAATTGCGTGCGGTTAAAAAAGACAAGCATGCATATGGTCTTTTAAGGGTTTTGCAAGCAACAGGACTTTTCCGTTGGGAACGCCCGTCCACGCGTGCAGAAGAAGCAATTAATATTTTAACACATGGTATTGGAATTGGTTTGGCAATGGCTGCACTTTGTTTGTTGGTTGCTTTTGCAGTCGTTCATCATAATGTGTGGGCAACAGTTGCATGTTCTATATTTGGTGTCACAATGTTCACTTTGTATTTTGGTTCAACAATGTGTCATGCAACAATAGGCGATAAAAGCGAATGCTTTTTCGAAGTATGGGACACTATCGCAATATATGCTTTGATAGCTGGAACATATACACCATTTTTGTTGGTTAATTTGAATCGTTGTGGACATACTGCGTTGGGGTGGACTATATTTGGAATTTTGTGGGCGATTGTTATATTTGGTGCAGTTATGAAAATAGTTAACCCGCATAAGCAACCCAAATGGATGGTTGCTTTGTATCTTGTTATGGGTTGGGCGTTGATATGGATTTTGCCGGCGATGATACACACAATTTCAGCACGCGGTATGTGGTTCATATTAGCGGGCGGATTGTCTTATTCTGTTGGTGTTATTTTCTATTTGTGGCGCAAATTAAAATTTGCACATGCGTTTTGGCATCTGTTTGTTATCGGTGGCAGTGTGTGTTTCTTTTTCGCGGTGCTTTATGGTTCAATAATAGATTTTGCGGCAAAATGTATTGCATAAAAAAACACCGGCAAATGCCGGTGTTTTTAATCATTATCAAAAGGATTTTCTGATTTTTGATATTCTATAATTATTGGCAAATGTTCCATCTTTAATGCCGTTGCGATACCGCGACGCAGATATCGTGTATAAGATTCAGGAATATCAGATGCGCCACCAACATTGATAGTAATTTTAATTGGATGGTGTCCGGTTTGACGTGCAAACTTAATTTTCATTGGACGTTTCAAACGCGACATAGGTGGTTGACGATCCGCTACTAATTTTTCAACGATACGATTTATTAAACTGGTCGGGGCATCGGTATTTGATACGTCCCATTGTTCATAGATACGTTTAAAAAGATTTTGAACACCGGTTCCTTTTTCAGCGGATATTGCAAGTATAAGTGGTTTAATAATTTGATGAAAAGAATTAGTAAATTGATGTTTTAATTTTAATAATTTTTCATCCCTTTCAACTTCTTCGACCAAATCCCATTTGTTAAGTGCGACACATAAAATCTTGCCGGCATTATAAACACGTGCCGCGATGGACAGTGCCTGATTTTCAATGTTCTTGGTTGCATCGACTATCAAAATTACAATGTCAGATTTTTCAATCGCATCCAAAGATTTTAATGCAGATAATGTTTCAACATCATCTGTGACCCCAGCCTTGCGACGAAGACCTGCGGTATCCATAATTACAATATCACGACCATAAAAACGTGTTGGGATTTTTACAGTATCGCGTGTGATTCCCGGTGCATCCATAACGATTTGGCGATTTTCACCCAGGACGCGATTTACAAATGTGGATTTCCCAACATTAGGTTGACCCAGAACTGCAACCTTTATTGTTTTGTCTTCGGTTTCGTTTTCTGTATTTTCGATTCCACCAATTTTATCAATGAATTCGTATATTTCATCAAATCCGCGTTTGTGTTCTGCAGATATTAAAACAGGTTCGCCAAATCCCAGTTTATAGAAATCATGAATATCAGATAATCTTTTTGCAGATTCAGATTTGTTTACCAAAAGCAGGGCAGGCGCTTTGCTTTTTTTATGAACCAGTTTTGCCCATTCTAAATCCATAGGGTTTAATCCAATGCGACCATCGACAACAAATAAAATAGCATCAGCGTTTTCAATAGTTTTAATTGCCATATCTGTTGAATTTTGTGCAATACCAGATTTGGCATTTTCCAGACCCGCAGTATCAAATACAGTCCATGGACGATTTGGAATTTTTCCAGAAATTGTATCGCGTGTGACACCTGGGCGATCGTGGACCAGTGCATCGCGTGAATTTGTTAATCCATTAAAAAGCGTTGATTTGCCAGTGTTTGGTCGACCAACGATAACTATGTTTTTCATATCTTTTTCCATTGATTTTTTATAATTATAAAGCAAAAATATAAATAATCAAACATTGGGGGTAAAAAATGAAAGCAAAGAAAAAGAATTGGTTTTCGAAATTGTCTGATATATTCTTTCGTCCTAAATACTTTTTTTCACGCATTGTCGCCGATGGTAAAATGGAAGACGCGATGTTAAAGGCTTTCCTTTGGGGGTTTGTTGGTGGAATATTGATTTTGATTATCAATTTATTTCGTGACGGACTGGCTGCATTTACAGTGTTTTCATTTTTCAAATCAATAATTATCTATCCGGTGTTGGCGGTTATGTTGCTGTTTATTACGGCGGGTTTGATGATGTTAGTGTCTGAAATCACAGGTGGTGAACGCGATTGGGAAATTGCAGTCAAAGGTATCGCATCAATTTTCTTTGTATATCCATTGGCGTTGTTGTTGAATGTGTTGGCATTTGATTGTCAATCGATTTGGGCGGTCAGTTTGCTGACAGATATATATATGGCATTTTTACTTTATAACATTGCGGTATATTGCATGCATGGCAAACGCATAAGTGTTTTATTTGTTGTAATGGTATGCTTCGTTTTGTTGGCGTGTTTGTATGTGTCAGATTACAAAACAGTTTGGTTTATGGTTAAAAACATAGATGCAAATTCAATTTGTGTATTCTAGGGAATATGAATACATACATATAGTTTTTATTATCTGTATTATATAAAATTAAGCACAGAATTTTTTTGTTTACAATACAGCACAAGATGTTTTACACTGATTTTGAACCTGATAATTGGGTTCGGGGCTGTCGAAAGCCTTGGTACATTCGGTGCGAAAGCATCGTTAAATGATGTTGTGCGGTGTTTTTGCACCGATTCATATCCCCTGCGATTATGGTTGGGGGGCCGCGTACGTATATATAAATGTCGCGGAATCACCAATGTACTGATTTTCGAACCCCCCGACCGCCCAATTGGTAGCGTTTTTTATATTGGGGATAAATTGTTTAAAATATTAAAGTATTTTTATTTAATTTATTTTGTATTTGTTATCGCAAATACAGCGTATGCTGCGTCTTGCGCAACAGATTACGGTGTTGCGGTTCATCCTGTTGATCTGGATTTTAATATTAACAATCCTGAATATCCTGATGAAATTACATTGACGGACAAAGGATTAAATACAGGTACATTTGTATTATCGGATGATGGAAATTGTTATTCGGGATATGAACCATACACGCGCGGTGGCGGTGATGTTTATCCATTAATAGAAGATTCAGATTTATGTGCGGATGGTTATTATCGTTCTGCTGGGAATTGTGTTGCGTTTACGGATGGTGGTTGTCCAACAGGTCGTTATAATTCGGCGGTAAATATTGCGACATTTGTTGCATCAGAAGATGGTAATTGTTATTCCGGATTTGATGTTTATACGCGCAGCGGTGACGATATATATCCATTGGTAGATTCGTCAAATTCGATATTGTGCCCGGCAGGTCAATATATGGCGAACGGAACATGTACGGCATATCCAATTGGCACATGTCCAGAAAATATGAAAAACACAACAACGAATTCTGCGACATGGTCGGCGATGACAAACGGTGTATGCCCATCTAATTATACAGAATATACAATATCAACCATTGAATACGCGTGTGACACGTATGTCAGTCACATAACATCCGAAACGCCGGCATGTTTGCTGATGTGTACAAATGGGCAAACTTTCTCGGAAGTAAATTCATGTTCCGCGTTATGTGCCGATCATCATCAATTGATGACAGATACAGGTTTGGAATTCCCGATGTACACAACAAAACAAATCACGCCATCGTTGAATATACAGGTTGGGAATAATGTATGTTATGTGAATTTGGTCAGCGGTGCATCAGATGATGCGATAAATATAAAGTATAACAACACAACCTATCATACGGTGAAATAAAGGATGAAAAAGGAAGAAGTAATTTTATAAAAAATTGCCCTGGTGGAAGAACCTTATAAGTTCCGCCCCCGTGGGGGGGAGAATTAAAAGTTCTCCTCCTTTGGAGGAGTCCCCGCAGGGGGAGGTGGTAAGAGAGTGCAAATACTTGGAAAGACCACCCCGTCACTTCGTGCCACCCCTCCATAGAGGGGAACTAAGAAATTCCGCCCCCGTGGGGGGGGAGAATATAAAAACTTTTATGCGGTGATGTTTTTTCCTCTTCCGTAAAAAAAATAACATCACCGCGCCCGAGATAAAAAACAAAGGAAGGAACAACAATGAAACGCATAATGATATTTTTGATAATGATAATGGGAATATATTCAAACAAATACCGCGGTTGCGGTGTTAAATAAATTGGTTGGGGGCAGTGTTGATAATTCAACAACTGGACATCGATGGCAGGTTAACATGACGGATACCACCGCCGTCAAAGGCAAATCGTTATGTACAGGTATGCCTGGGGATTTTGCGGTTGTGAATACCGGTGTCGCCGATACAACCGATACCGGTTATCATTGCTATTGCAAAATGATGGCACCGGCAACATCGTATTGGGTAAATGCCAGTGGTTCATCGCCGTATGCGACTGAATCTGAATGTGAAAGCGGGTGTAACAGTGCATGTGCGAATTATATGGCAACAAATACAACATTTCGCAGCGCCGTATACGAAGCAGTGTGGTAAGGGTTCTCCTCCTTCGGAGGAGTCCCCACAGGGTGAGAATAAAACAAAAGGAAGAAAAAATGAAAAAGATATGGATATGTGTGTTAATGATAATGGTGTTTGTAATACCAGCGTTGGCTGTGTCGGTCTGTGCCAAAGACAGTGTTGTTACGGTTGTATTGGATCCATCAATCGGTGGTAATTCATATACATATAATAACAGCACAGGCGTGTGGAAAACGGTGTTTTCGTACGGCAATGTGTCGGGGGTCAGCACATGTTCAACCGTCGCCCCAACGGGTGGCAGGGGTTCAACCAATACCAGTGCAGGCACCCCATTGGATGCCGTTGCAGGCGATACATCGGGACGATATTGTTGGTGTAAAATGACACACCCAATGTCTTCGCTTTGGGCGTTCCTCTACGACTACGGGTTTGCTTCGAATTGCGCTTCGAACTGTGCGACCATCTGCGGTAACTACGTCCGGAACGGCGGCGATTTGCGCGGCGGGCTGTTCGGTTCGGTCGCCGCTGCGAATGCAGCGTATTGATGTAACGCAAGGGCCGTGGCACGAACACGCGTGACACGATAATGCGCCCGACACCACGGCAAGTGGTGTCGGGAATTAAAATTTCTCCTCCTTTGGAGGAGTCCTTGGAAATACACCCCGTCACTTCGTGCCACCCCTTCATAGAGGGGAACTAAGAAGTTCCGCACCCGCGGGGGGGAGAACATAAAAAACAGGAATAAAAACGAATCTTTGACAACAGGGTGTGATAAGTTGTATTGTTATGTTCAAGGGTATATCGCCGTATCGGTTGTGCGGTAGCTGATTCGTGGGGCGTGGCTGGGTTGTCGTGTCTTCGCTTTGGGCGTTCAACAACGACAACGGGAATGCTTCGAATTGCGCTTCGAACTGTACGAACAACTGCGGTAACAACGTCCAGAACAACGCCGATTTGCGCGGCGGGCTGTTCGGTTCGGTCGCTCCTTTGCAAGGTTATAACTTTGAATGCAAAGACAAAGTTTGGCTAACCTGTGGGACAAAGTGGTAAAACACTTTTCAGATGCGGATGTATCTGTTTATATATGCCTTGTCACATCAAAGGCGGGGCGGTATATCCTGTCCGAATACAAAGGACCAAACACAATACACAGGGGACATCTGGACTGGTAGGGTTTTTAACCTGAACGCCCTGGATGTCCAATACAAGTAGATTCGGGAACGAAGTGTATCGGAATCGTCACGGTATGCGCGCAGACACATAGTGTCGAGCGAATACGAGAATACATAATTAGAAAAATCATAAAAACGGAGCTGTTTGATATGAGTTTTTATAGATTTTTATTATTGTGTATCGAGGAAAAAAATAAAACGAAGAGATAATAAATGACTTTAGATGAAATTAAAAAATTAGATGCAACATCTTGTCCAAGATTTTCGGCGTTCGCTAAAAATCAATTACCAATGCCGGGAAATAAAAAACGCCTTGATGATATTTTAAACCGCGAAATTACTGTTATTGATTATCGAATTCGTAAATCTACGAAACGTGATGGCACCGAATGTTTACAAATGCAATTTTTACTGGGTGATGAAGTCTGTGTTGTTTTTACCGGCAGCAGCGTTTTAATCAACCAAATCAAAGAATCCAAAGATAATATTCCTTTTACTGCAACTTTGGTCAAAATGGACAGATATTATTCTTTTTCTTGAAACGATGAAACGTTATAAAAATCTTTGGGATAAATTTATTTCTATGGAAAATCTGGAATTAGCAGCAAAAAAAGCAGTTAAATCCAAAAAAAATAAACCAGAAACAAAACTGTTTTTAGAACATAAAACAGAATTCTTGCTGAAATTACAACAAATGTTAATTGATGGGAATTTTAATACATCCCAATATAAAGTTCGCAGAATTTTTGAACCAAAAGAAAGACTGATTTATATTTTACCCCTTTATCCAGATCATATTGTGCATCATGCGTTGATAAATATTCTGGGACCAATTTGGCAAAGTGGTTTTATTCGTGATTCTTATGCCTGTATCCCAGGCAGGGGATTGCATGCCGCATCAACCGCGATAATGAAATTTATTCGTCGAAATAAATATGTTCTGCAATGCGATATTCGCAAATTTTATCCGTCCATAAATCATGATGTAATGTTTAATATAATAAAAAAGAAAATTGGCGATAAACGATTGTTGAATTTGTTACATAATATTATATGGTCATGTGGTGACGAAACAAATCTGCCAATTGGTAATTTAACATCACAATGGATGGGAAATGTTTATATGAACGAATTGGATCATTTTGTAAAAGAACAATTACGATGCACGGACTATATTCGTTATTGTGATGATTTTTGTTTGTTCGCAAATGATAAAAAAACTTTGCATGAATATGAAAATAAATTGCATCAATTTGTGCGTGATAAATTAAAATTGGTATTTTCTAAATCTGTAATTCGAGTTGTTGCAAATGGGGTTGCGTTTATTGGTTATCGGCATTTCAAAAAATTTATATTGTTGCGAAGATATGGTGCTAAAAAAATGCGAAAACGTATTCTGCATATTGCAAAATACAGGGATAAATCTGATTTGGCAATTGGACAATTAGCGGCATATCATGGTTGGGCTAAATGGTGTTGCAGTCATAATTTTCTGACAGACGTTTGCAATCGTGCAAAAGAAATATCTGAAAAAACAGGTCAATTTATTTTTTGCAATTTGTTCAAGAATTAACTGATTTTAAAATCCAGTTTTTATACCAACTGCAAAAAATGGTGTTGTGTCGGTTATGCCGCCTGACATAAATATCGCCGTATGTTCGGTGTATTTATAACGAAACGATGCGATAAGTGTATGCAAATAATCGCCTTCCATTTCTGCGCCTGTTATTTCGTCATGATGTGTGAATAAATTTGTGTCTGAATATATATAGTTTAATGAAACACTGCTTTGCAGGAAATCATAACTGACCCCCGTGCCAAGAACCAATCCATCTGCTGTTTTCATAATTGGTTTTTCATCATAAATCAAACGCGATGATAATCCAAAAACCCAACTGTTATATTGCAGGTTTGCACCCAATGCAACCTGACCGCGCCAATCGGCAGTGACCGGTGGTGTAAATGAATTTTCTTCATATCCATCTGGTTTGTCCATATATGAAAGTGCGATGGAATAGGCGGCCTTTAATTTTCCAAATGGCTGTTTGAATTTTGCCGCTGTATCAATCGCAAAATCAAAATCACCACCAGGACCCGCAACAGAAATTCCATATTGACCGTATTCTGTTGATATCGTCGCCAGGTTTAATCGCAATGCATCGTGGCCTGTTGTTGCGGTTGTATCAGATATCAAAACCTTGTCCAAATCTAACTTGTCCTGCAATATTGATTTATTGTTTATACGCAAATAACCAACGTCTGGTAAACCCAATCCCATTTTACGTGCGATGGAATATGTTAAACCAAATTCAGCACGTCCAACGGTTCTGTCTTCGAATAATACAAATGCATCGTGGACATATTCGTCATCGTCAACGCATGCGGCATCAATTGAATAAACCGCACCAATTCTTTGTGATTGATTTAAACGATAAAGTGCCGTTGCCTTGATGTCCCAATCGTCAATAAACATTGGTTTGTCATCACGCGTTTCCAAGAACCCGACCATACCATCGGCATCTAATTTGAATTTCCAATTATCAACCGTATAATCCAACGCGTATGCGTTCGTTGCGAATAAAGATGCCAATGCAATCAAAGATATTTTTTTCATATATACTAATCCTTGGTTATTTTTCGTGGTTCGCTTTCGCTTAATATCGCATCGCGTAATTTTTTAAATGCGCGTTCTTCGATTTGACGAACGCGTTCGCGTGAGATTCCGTATTTCTGTGATAATGTTTCCAATGTCATTGCAGGCTCTGAAAGTCTTCTTGCCTTTAATATTTCGCGGTCGCGTTCTGGTAATTCATTAAGATGCTTTTTTAATAATTCATATCCTTTGCGCTTGAATTCCAGTTGTTCCAGGCCATCTGCGATATTGATTCGTGTGTCCGCCATGTTTGATAAAATATCCTTGGCATCAGAATCTGTATTAAGCGGTGAATTCAACGAAACATCGCGTGCCGACATGCGATTTGCAATGCGTTCAACATCGTTTTCTGGAACCGATAAATATTCTGCGATTTGTTTGGTCTGTTCATCAGACAGCGAATTATCCATAATTCCCAATGCGCGTTTTGCACGTGTTAAATTAAAGAATACGCGTTTCTGATTTGCGCTGTTTCCCAATTTCACAATTGACCAATTGTTAAGAATTGTTTCATAAATTTCCGCCTTGATCCAAAACATCGCGTATGTTGAAAAACGAAAGCCTTTTTCAGGATCAAATTTTTGTAATGCCTGCATCAATCCCATATTGCCGCTGGCAATCAAATCAGACACGGGCAGGCCATAATTCTTGAAATCGTATGCCACCGACACAACCAGGCGCAAATGTGACGCAACTAATTTTTCAGCCGCGATATTATCATGTTCGTTTGCCCATTTTGTGGCATATTCATATTCTTGTTCGGCAGAAAGTATCGGGAATTTTTGAATTTCATTTATGTATTTAGCAAGGCTGGCATCATCGCCCGCGCCGATATAGGCACCAACGGCAGAAGATTTTGTTGCTGGTAAAGTTGTCTTGATTTCCTTGCTCATAACTTTTATAGTATAGCAAGAAAATAGAATTTATCAAGACAGGAGTATATTATGACAACTATCCTTGCAAGAAAGAAAAATCTTAAACCAGTCGAAAAGAAAACACGTGAAGAATACGCCGAAGATGCGCTTTATCGTGAAGTCTGGGAAGACGTGAACAATGAAAAAACCCAGGAATTTTTGAAAAAATATTGGCGTTATATTGTTGGGGCTGTTCTGGCAGTGATGATTGTTGTTTGCGGAATTCAAATTGGTGTTCGTATGTATAATTCATCACGTATGGCGCGTGCAGTTGTTTATGAAACAGCGCTTGCAAATGTGGATGCAAATGCGCTGGCTAATTTTGCAAAAGATACAAGTGGCGCAACATCAGATTTGGCTTTGTTCCAATCTTATTTAATCAGTAATGATATTACAAAATTGGAAGATTTGGCAAAGTCCGGACATACACGCGATTTCAAAGATTTAGCAAAATTGCATTTGGCTGCAATCAAGGGCGATGGTATGGAAACAGATGAATTTGTTAAATATATGTCATCTATGGATACAAAAAGTTCTCCTTTCTTTTATACGTCACGTTTAATGGTTGCACAAAAATATTTGGCATCTGGTGATAAAGATTCGGCTGATAAAATATTGGATAAAATTATAAACGATAAAAATGCGCCTGCATCAATTTCTGCAACCGCACAAACATTGAAATAAAAAATGAAAAAAACGATTGCTTTTTTGTTGTGTATGTTTGCAATATCTGCATGTTCAAAACGTGACCCGATATTGCCTGGTGTACGCAGCGATATTTTTGACAGCAATGAGGTTATTGTTCAAAATAAAGATGTGCCGGATTTATCAGAATCAGTGACTAATATATCTGGGGATACAAATTGCGAATACAGACAAGATGCCATGAATGTTATTTGGTTGGCTGATAAAAAAGTATGGTCTGGTTTTGCAACAAATACCGCGGTAAAAAGCAACCAATCGCCAATTTGTAATGGAAACTTTATTTATACCGGACTTTCAACTGGCGAAGTAATCAAAATAAACACAAATACAAAAAAGCCAATCTGGGTAAGCGATGTTTATCGTGCAAACAATTTAACAGGTGGGGCATCTGTTGTTGATATTGTTGCGCATGTCGGATTAGATGGCAGGTATGTTTATGCAGGCGGACTGGGGGATGCATTTTGTAAATTAAATGCTAATAACGGCAACATTGTTTGGTGTTTGAATATATCGGTGCCTGTTGATTTTATCATGGTTGATGATTTTATTTTTGTTGTGGGAACTGATAATAACCTGTATGCAATAAATAAAAATGATGGGGATGTTTATTGGAAAACAGAAATTAAAAAACAAGTTAAACCAATTTATGAAAAAAACATTATAACAGTCGGTAAACAGCAAATAAATTATAAAAACGGTGAAATAATAAAATAATAAAAAACACCGGTATGAACCGGTGTTTTTTTGTTTGTATTTTTTTACCAAGTTGGTGCATCTTTGCCTTCCTTGATAATTGGTTGTTCATCTTCCCAAAGGGATAATCCTGTTTTCAAATCAGTCAATGTTAATTGCAAATAATATTCAACGCGTGTATCAACAGACGAAAACCATCCGGATTCCAATTTCAAATTTCTTTGCAACATTTTTCCAGACAGTGACATATTCGGTGCAACCAATGTTCCAGATTTTACGATTGTGTTTTGATCGTATTCATTATTGCTGCGCAGATTGCGAACAGTGTTTGATGTTGCATCTTCGCCTGAAAAGTTGGTTGCAATTTGAGCTGTTCCTGATTTCAACAATGTTGTCCGAATCTTTTTTGTTAATACATCGGTATCAAATCTTTGTGTTGTGTCGTTGACAATATTGCCAATTGCAATGACCGGTTTCTTTTCAGATTTTAATGCGCCACTGGCCAGCATGGATTCTGTCATTTTTTCGGCAGTGTTTGTCCAATCGCGATATTCCAATTCCATAACATGTTGCATGGCGGCAACTTCGGCTTTGTCGGTTGTGTCAACAACACGCGTTCCACCACATGCGCATAATGCCAAACAAAGTGCCACAGGTATCATTCTTTTCATTTGTGTTCTCCTTTTTGTAATTTTATATTCTTGTTATCTATTATTTTTCCATTTATTTCACGATTGTAAATCAAATTATTTACATTGTCGTTATTTTTATATCTTTCCACATAAATATATTTAGGCAATGTTGCCCATGTCCGAACGTCTGCATTTGAAGATGCAGCGGTATAAACAGATGACATGATACCAAGCAGCGGGGCATAATCAGAACGAGAATTATAAAGCGTTGCCTGGGCAACCGTCTTTGAAACCGCAGATGCATATGAACGCAAAATTTCATTTATTCTGTATTCGTTATATTCAGTCATAAACAGTGCATCAACATTTGCCAGCATTTCTGAATTTTGTGGGATTGTATAATTTGGCATTTGATATGCGTCTGCAAAAGTAAATTGAACAAGTCCGATATTAAATAAATAAATAGATGCATTTTCTTCGCGCAGACGTGGTGCAAAACCAGTTTCTATAAATTTCCAGGTCATGTTTGTTGGGCGAATTCTTTTTTGTGCCAATTCCAAATCTTGTTTAATGTATTTATTATCCGGCATCATACCATTGGCGCGCTTAAGGTATAAAATTGCATTATCAAAATCGCCATCGTTTAAAAAGTATATTCCGGACAAGTACATCAAAGCAGGGTTCATAATATCGCGAAATGCCAACCAATCATTTGAATTTTTATCAATAAATTCTGCGATTTGTGAATCTTTGATAATTTCTTTTTTATTATTTTCAATTAACTTTTTATATTCAGACGACATATTTTTTTGTCGTTCATACGATTGATTTATAACAACACGCGCATTTGCAAAATCTTGCATTGCCAATAAATCCAATATCTGATAATAAGATACAAAAAGCGAATCCATCATATATGGTTTATATGAATTAACGCTTTGTCCAAATAATAACCCGGTTGCTTCGCGGGAAACAGATGACGATGTTTCAGATAAATTTCTTTTATTAAATTCTTCAAATATTTTATCGCTTTGTTCAAAATCGTTCGCATGGAAAAGGGCGGTTCCATTTATCAATAAATCCAGATTATTTTGTTCATCGATATTTTTATCTGTTGTTGTTTCAAAATTAGAATTTGCAAAATTGTTTTGAACATCATTCAAATGTGATTGCATTGTTGTTGCGCAACCACACAAGAAAAGATATGTCATAAAATAAAGAATCTTTCGCATAAGTGTTATTATAAATTAATTATGCAATGGTTCCAATACTTTTATTTCATTGGTGTTTGGATTCAAAACGCGTGGCACACCATCGTATCCCATAATTGCATGATGCGATGGGATTAAAAATTCAGGTAATGGGGATGCTTCGCCCATCAAGACTTTTTCATGCAATTTCTTTTGAACAGGGGTTTTATTAAGGAAATGGAATTCTTGGTCTGCTTCGATTGGACGATGATACCATCCTTGATAAATAACCAATTGTTTGCCTGGTTTTAATCTCATAATATCGTATTCGCTGTAAAGAGGTTCTTCTTTTGGTGTTTCGACTTCTTTGCCGTCTTTATCGGTTTCGACTTTCTTAGTCTTTTTCTGACCAATCATATCTGAAAATCTGCGTGCAGTATCCGGGTCGTTTTGACGCATAACAACTTTTGCCGCAGTTGTTGAAATAATTGTTGATGCGGCATCATTTCCATATTTTTCACTTATCTGGTGAATATCTTGACCGATGATTAAATAAGATACTTTTTGTCCGCGTCCCAAATCTGGTCCCTGAATAACAGCATCCAATTTTTGCATTTTTGGCATTTCATCCAAAACAAACAACACTGGACAAGGTCCCATTTTTACACCGTCAACAACCTGGTCCACATTGTGTGCCAATAAATAATTAGACATCAATTCAATGAATATCGCGGTTATTGGATTCAAAGCCTGGGCATCAACCATATTAATAGAAAGATATACCGTCACAGGTTTAATTTTTCCATCCCTTGGATCCATCATGCCACGCATATCCTTGAAATGAAAATCAGAATGTGATGTTCTGTTTCTAACTGCAGCATTACGGAATATTGCCAGGCCTTCCATCATGGTGGAAAGAATTGATCCGCGTTCTTTATCAGGTGTATTTGCCAATTGCGTTAATTCAGAAACAGCACGATTTGCATACGCGTAACGGCGTGCTTCTTCAACCGCATCCAAAAGCAAATTTTTCATAGGATCTGCCATCATAACCATTTGATCGCCTTGCTTGCGACGTTCTTCCATTTCTTCGGCGATGGCAACCTGGGAAGATGTTAACCAATCAAGAATCATGGAAAATGAAGCCTCGCGGCCACGCCATGAATCTGGGATGTGTGCCCATGTTCCAACATGGACATAATTGTTAATATTTAATTCGCCCTTATTCAAAATAGAATAGGCGGCATACGCGTTCGGATCGTTCATCATTGATAAATAATAGTCGCCCAACACAGCTGCATCGTCGCTGTTAAATGTCCCGTTGTTTATACGTGCATAGAAATAGTCATCGGCGCGTGCGCGTTCAACCTTGGATACAATAAAGTTAATAAGTCCAGATAATCCGGCGCGACCAGTATTTGCCCAGTGCGGATCCGCAGTTGAAGATTTGCTGTCTGGGACCAAAACCTTGGCCATGGAATCGATATACAAATCACGTTGTTCTGGATTGTATGGAATATGGTCTGGCGATAATGGATTCCAAGATGGATAATATATACCACGTGCTGGATCGTCCTGACCTGCCCAATTCATAATGAACACTGGTCCAATCGTTGAACGATAACCAGATGTGTCTTGTTTTAATTCTGGTTTCGGGTCGTTAATAATCATTGAAACATTATCACAATCTAAAATTGTCGGTAAAACAACACCTTGGGTTTTACCGGTTCCTGGGGGTGCAACGCACAATGTTGATAACGCTTCATCCATCATAAGTGGTGTTTGTTTTCCTTTGTATTTGAAATAACCCAATACCATCATAAAACCATGGAAAAGACCTTCCTTGTTTTTGGGGTCTTGACCCATTTTTACGATATCTTCGGCGGTTGCCTTGCGCGCAGATTTTTCATCGTATTTATCTTTGCTGTGTGGATTGAATTCAGATTTAAATGTGGAATCGGCCAAGAAGTAATATCCCAAAATCGGTAATAATGGTGTAATTGATGCAAAATCTGGATGGTTTAATGTGCGAATTATCCAATAAGGAACTTCTGCAATTGCGGAAAGCCCAAACGTCATAAACAAATTTTTTATATAAATCAGTGTCCAATGTTCACTGGCCGGACCCCATCCATATCGCCATATATGTTCAACCGCAAAAGACATACCAAACATTAATGCGCATATCAACCAAATACCAACATCCCAACGCAATTCCCAGAATTTGCGCGCCATTGGTGTTTGTTCGTGTTCCTTGTATGCGCTGGATTCAAAAATTTTTAATCCTTTGCCGGAACCACTGGATGATAAAATGTTGAACTTTATTGCCATGATTGTTATTATATCACAAAAAGAAGATTAAAAAAATGCAAAATATACCAAGATTATATATAGATGAAATTTTAAATACCGGTAAAACAATCACGGCTGATAAAGATATTGTTCATTATTTGCGCCGCGTTATGCGTACTGCCGCTTGTTTGGTCTTTAATGGTGGCGATGAATATGCCGCTGAATTATCCACGGACAATAAAAATATTATTGTTGGTGAAAAAACATCACATATTGACCCAAGTAATAATTTAACACTTTACTTTGCGCCAATTAAAAAGATTGATGAACTGGTGAATATGGCAACACAAATGGGGGTTGGGACTTTTGTTCCGGTGATAACAAAACGCACGGTTGCAAATCATATAAATTGGACGCGTGTAAAAAAGATAATGATAGAGGCATCCGAACAATCAAATCGCAACAGTATTCCAAAATTGATGGAACCAATTAAATTTGATGAATTGGATTTGAATAATATGATTGTTGCAGATGAAAGATTCGCACATAACAAACCAGATACGAAATCAAAAATTTCTGGGACACGTTTGTTGATTGGTCCAGAAGGTGGCTTTGCACCAGAAGAATTTGAAAAAATGGATAAATCAAATGTTTGCAGTGTTGCACTGGGTAAAACAATTTTGCGTGCAGAAACCGCGGCGATTGTTGCAATAGCAAAGGTATTAAATCAATGACGGTAAGGCTGGCTAAATTTATTGCTGACTGTGGGGTTGCATCACGTCGCGGTGCCGAAGATTTAATTGCGAAAGGCGCGGTATCTGTAAACGGTAATGTAATTGAAAGTCCTGTATTTTTCGTTGGTGATAATGACATCGTTTGTGTAAATGGTAAAAAGATAGATTTAAATAATGATATAAAATTATATGCGTTCCATAAACCGATTAACACAATGACAACAAGTCGCGATCCAATGGGACGAAAGACTATATATGATGTATTGGATAAAAAATATAAAAATTTAAAATACATTGGTCGTCTTGATTATAAAACAACAGGATTGTTGTTATTAACAAACAATGGTGATTTTGCACGCAAAATGTCTTTGCCACAAAATCATATTGAACGAACATATATCGCAACTGTTAATAAATATTCTGATAATGCATTAAATATAGCGCGCAAAGGTGTTTGTATTGATGGAATAAATTATCGCCCGATGAAGATAGAAAAAATTGATGAACATAATCTAAAGGTGACAGTTGTCGAAGGTAAAAAAAATGAAATCAGGATTGTTTTAAAACATATTGGTTCGCCGGTATGTTCTTTACATCGTATTTCGTATGGACCAATAAAGTTGGAAAAATTAGGTGTCGGAAAAATTTTAGAAATAGACAAGAAAACAGTTGACCTGATTTTGAAAAATTTCTAGAATCAAACTATCAGGGAAGGGAGATTTTTATGAAAAAAGTAAAAACCACAAAAAAAGTTAAAACAACAGCATCCGCAAAAAAGGCTGAAAGTGTTGCTACTTGCGCCAATGTTTGGTCTTGGTCAATCTATGCATATTGGTTCATAATTTTGTTCTTTATTGCATCTACATTTTATATCTTGGGACGCAGTCACGAATTTATGCACCCACAATCTAATGTAGTTGTCACCGAAGAAGCATTGGTTCAATCAGAAGATTATATTGCCGATGCAAAAGAACAATTGCTTGCCGGCGATATGGAAAGCGCAATTGCAAGTTTAAATGCTGCAATTGATGCAAATGCGGCATCTAATACTTATACTTTGCGTGGCGAAGCATATATGCAAATGGGTGATTATCAAAATGCATTAAATGATTTTGATTCTGCATTACAAGTTGACGGAATGAATGCGGTTGCATTTTATGACAGATCTTTGTTGAATACGCGCCTTGAAAATTATGATGCGGCATTGGCGGATATCAACAATGCGTTGGCTGCACAATCTATGAAACCAACAGATGTTTTGAATTTGCGTAATTTATACGCGAAACGCGGTCAATTGAATTTGTGGTTAAAGAATTGGCAGGGCGCAGTTGCCGATTATACAAATTCTTTGGCACGTGCCGAAGGCAGCGTTTCTGCAAATGTATATGCCGAACGTGCAGAAGCATACACTGCATTGGGTGAATATGAAAATGCAATTAACGATTATACATCCGCAGTTCGCGTAATCAGTGAACAAATTCAGGCGGCGCCAAGTCAAGACGAACGCGAAGCTCAATCCAGCAATGCGATGTCTTACTTTGAAAAATCTGCGGCTTTGAATTTGAATATCGGAAATACAGATGCGGCAAAAAGCGATTTGGAATCTGCATTTGCCATCGCAGTCGCACTTAATGACGAAGAAAGTATGTCACGAATTCAAAACCTGTTAAGTGGTTTGAATTAAAGATAAAAATTAAAAAATCCGCCGAAACGGCGGATTTTTTTTGACTTTTATATTTAAAGGTATTACAATAACAAGCATGATTTATAAATTATTCATTTTGACATTGACTACTACAACCCCTTTGGGGGTCTAGATTTCTATTTGCGCAAAAATATCGCGCGTATTATAATAAGCAAGCAATTAAAAATAAGAATATATAAAAAAGAAGGTAAATTATGTCTTATCCAATAGAAACGGTTCGTCATTCACTGGCACACGTAATGGCGGCAGCAGTTCAAAAATTATACCCAGATGTTAAATTCGCAGGCGGTCCTGCAATTGAAAATGGTTTTTACTATGATTTCGATACAGAACATCGTTTCAGCGAAGAAGATTTCGCGGCAATTGAAAAAGAAATGAAGTCTTTGATTAAAAGTGATGGGCGTTTTGAAAGACGTGAAATATCACTGGATGAAGCCAAAGAAATATTTAAAGACCAACCATATAAAATGGAATGGTTAAATGAATACGATGCAAATGGCGAAGTGTTATCCATTTATACTTTCCGTGATTTTACAGACCTTTGCAAGGGACCTCATGTTGCATCCAGCAAAGATTTGCCACGTGATGGTTTTAAAATCCGTAATGTTGCCGGCGCTTATTGGAAGGGTGATTCAAAAAATAAAATGTTGCAACGTATTTATGTTGACGCATTTGAAAGTGCGGAAGCTCTTGAATCTTTCTTGAAAATGCAAGAAGAAGCCGCTGCACGTGATAATCGTAAATTGGGTAAAGATATGGATTTGTTCCATTTTGAACCTGAATTTGCACCTGGGGCGGTGTTCTGGCATGACAAGGGTTATCGTATTTATCGTAAATTAATTGAATACATTCGTGCGCGCCAAGAAAGGGCAGGTTATCAAGAAATTTCCACGCCTTCCGTTATGGATAGATGTTTGTGGGAAAAATCTGGACACTGGGCAAAATATGGTGCACACAACTATTCCGGTACAACCCAAGATGGTAAAGTTTTCTGTGTGAAACCTATGTCTTGTCCGGGTGGTATGTTGGTGTTCGGTAACGGTATGAAATCTTATAAAGATTTGCCGTTATATTTGGCTGAATTTGGTAAAGTTAATCGTTATGAAGCCGCTGGTGCTTTGGCGGGGCTGATGCGTGTTCGTGAATTTACCCAAGATGATGCGCATATTTTCTGCACAGAAGAACAATTGGAAAGCGAAGTGGTTAAAATCTTGCGCTTTATCAAAGATATTTATGGAAAATTCGGTTTTGAAAAAATCACAATGAAATTGGCAACGCGTCCATTATCTGAATTTCGTATTGGTTCTGACGAAGTTTGGGATAAAGCCGAAGGTGCTTTGCAACATGCTTTGGATGTGAACGATATTGAATATGAAATTGCAGAACATGATGCTGCGTTCTATGGTCCAAAGATAGATATTTATCTGAAGGATTCTATGGGGCGTGTATGGCAGTGTGGTACAGTGCAACTCGATATGAATTTGCCAGAAAGATTTGATTTGTCTTATGTCGGCGAAGATGGCGAAAAACATCGTCCAATTATGTTGCATCGTGCATTATTAGGTTCTATTGAAAGATTTATGGGGGTATTATTGGAATCAACTGGTGGTAATTTGCCATTATGGTTGTCCCCAGAACCAGTTGTTGTTGTTCCTGTGTCCGAAAAATACAAAGACTATGCAAACGAAGTTGTCGAATCTTTGCACAACAACGGTGTAATTGCGCGTGCAGACTTGCGTGATGAAAAGGTTAATTACAAAGTTCGCGAATTGTCGTTATCTAAAACACCAATCATCGCGGTTGTTGGTGAAAAAGAAATGGCGGATAAATCTGTGACATTGCGTTATTTGGGTAAAGAAGGACAAGAAGTAAAACCATTGTCTGAATTTGTCGAATATATGGAAAGCGCAGTTAAAATGCCATTATAAAAATATCGGGGCGAATTTTTTTGCCCCTTATATATAAAGGAAAGGAATAATGAAGAAAATAGCAATTTTATTGGCACTTTGTTCACTGGTTGTTTGTGTTGCAGGCTGTTGCAAATGCGAAAATGAACCAATTATTGAATCTAATCATAAACTGATTGTTCCGCCTAATTTTGGAGATATGCCAAAATAATTTGGTTATGTGCTTTTTTTGTGATATAATATTCATATCATGAAAAAAAATAGGGGGATATTATGGACCAAGATCAAGAATTGGATTTATTAGACCTGGAAGATGATGCGGCATCGGTTGATGCATTGCCAGAGGCAACGCCTTTTTCCAGCCCACGTCCAAAAAAGCCATGGCTTTTGATGGGATTGGGTGTCGCGATTATTATATTGGCGACATGGATAATAATTGCACGTGTAAGCAGTGATTCGGGGACATCTGTTAATATTGATTTAGATGCACCGGTTCAAAAAGCCGATGTCGAACCACAGCCGATGGCGGATTTAAATGTTCCAGCCAAACCGGTCGATGTTGCACCAAAGGTGGAACCAAAACCGGCACCGGAAGTAAAACCAGCGCCAGAGGTAAAACCTGTTGAAACAAATGGTGCACCTGTTCGTGTTGTTAGTGACAGAAAAAATGTGACATTTAATCCTGATAAAGAATCCAAACCTGTGGCAAAGCCAGTTGCGAAACCGGCGGCTAAACCTGCACCAAAGGCGGCACCAAAACCAGTTGCCACATCAAATGGCAGTATTTATGTCCAATTTGGTTCATATGGCACACGTGCAGCAGCCCAGGCAGCAGAACAAAAATTGCGTGCATCACATTCTGGATTATTCAGTGGTAAACAATTTGTTATATTGGCTGCAAATGTCAAAGGTCAAACAACATATCGTTTACGTGTCGCGTTCCAGAATGCAAATGATGCGAACGGATTTTGCAGAAATGCTAAATCTGACGGATTGGATTGTTATGTGACAAAATAAATCAAAGGGGTAAATCATGCGTGGTGGTATTTGGGAAATAATTTTAATTGTTCTTTTGATTTTGATATTGTTTGGTTCGGCAAAGATTCCAGCAATGGCAAAAAATATTGCAAATGGAATAAAGACCTTTAAAAGCGAGGTCAAAGAAGAACCAAAGAAAGCGCCGGTAAAGAAAAAAGCAGCGCCTAGAAAGAAATCGAAATAAGATTAGTTGAAATAAAAAAAACCGCCGTTTCGGCGGTGTTTTTTTGTATACAGTTTAATGTTTGCGTTGTTCGTATTCTTCTTGTTCTTCGACTGTCATTGTTGCCAATGGACGTGCCAACATACGTTGCAATCCGATTTCATCACCGGATATTACACTGTATCCAAACGTCCCGTTTTCAATGCGTTGCAAAGCGGCATTTACTTTTTCCAATAAATTCGCATTACGTTCAGACATACGCAAATTCATAGTGATTTCTTGTTCGGCAGATGCCTGGTCTTGTTCGTCACCAACCCCAGCAGTTTCATTTTTTTCAGCCATACGAACATCATTCAAAACGTCTTCGCGGTCGTGCATGATTTCTTCGCGTTGTGCGTTTAACAACTGATAAAAATATGCCAATTGTTCATCGCACATATATGGTTCTGATTTTTTTGGGGTGTATTTTGCATCCAAAACAATATTTTTATAATTCTTTTTTGCCATTGAACTAGCCTTTTAATTCTTCTATCCATTGGATAAGTGTTTCTTCATCCATTAATCCAGTACGTGCTTCTTTTAATTCGCCGTTTACGAACGCCAGGACACTTGGAATACTGCGTATACCGAATTTTGCAGGTGTTCGTCGGTTAACATCATCAATTTCGAATTTTACAAAATTAACATCGCTGCGCTGGTCAGATACGCTTTCAAAAATTGGACCAAACATTTGGCAAGGACCACACCAAGAAGCCCAAAAATCTACCAAAGTTAAACCGTTTGAAATCATTGAATCAAATGTTTCATCATTAGCGTGTTTAAGTGCCATCTTTTTTCTCCTTATGTTATTGATATTTCGATTTAGTTTATTATAATCATAGCAAAAAGCAAGAGAAAAACACACATGAAAAAATTCGTCTATATGGATGCGGCGGCCAGTTGGTTGAAACCTGATTCCGTGATTGAAACAGAGGCTGATTTTTTAACAAATTCGTATGCGAATTCTGGTCGCGGTATATGCGCCCGTGCGGGTCATGTCGACGAATTAATTGATGATGCGCGTGTAACGGTTGCTGATTTTATAAATGCGGACAAAGATTGTGTTGTTTTTACATCGGGGGCAACGGACGGGTTGAATCGTATTGTTAATATTTTAACAAGACAACCTTGGTACAGTGGAATTGCAACATTTGCGGTGTCTGATCTGGATCATCACAGTGCGCGTTTGCCATGGGAATTTTTATTGCATGATGGTAAAATCAGAAAAGAATTTGTTATTGATTTAGATGAAAATTTGAATATAAAAATTGATTCAATTCCAAAGACTGATTTTTTAATCATAACGGCAATGTCTAATGTTATCGGAATGCCACAAGATGTTGAATCGATTATTCGCGCGGCGCGTTCAAAAAATCCAGATGTAATAACCATTGTTGATGCATCACAATATGTCGTTCATAAAAAAATAGATGTAAAAAAATGGGATTGTGATTTTTGTGTTTTTTCTGGTCATAAGATTGGTTCTGATACAGGTGTTGGCGTAATGTATATCAAAAATCCGGATAAATATTTTCCTGATAAATTCGGTGGTGGTATGATAAATAAAATTATTGATGGTGATGTTAAATACAAACCTGATAATTTTGGCGGTAAAATGGCATATACAGACCAAACTGGAAAAACATCAACATGGTTGTTAAATAAATCACCTGAAAAATTCGAAGCCGGCACATTACCAATTACACAAATCATTGGATTAAAAAGCGCAATTGATGAATTAAAAAAATGGAATGGTTCGCGCGATATTCATGAATTCATTTACGATGAATTATCACAAATTAAAAATATAAAAATATTTACGCCACGTGATTCGTCGTTGATATCTTTTACAATTCAAAATATGCATGCGCTGGATTTTGGTGCATTGCTTGGTGCGCATGATATCTGTGTTCGTGTTGGTAATATGTGCGCGACATGGATACATAAATATTTAAACATTGATGCATCAATTCGTATATCAATTGGACCGTGGAACACAATGGCGGATGCACAATATGTTGTTGATGTAATAAAGGGCTTGGTTAAATAAATGTCAGATATTCGTGAAAACATTATTAACGAAATCAAAAAGGTTTTTGACCCAGAAATCCCTGTGAATATATGGGATTTGGGATTGATTTATAATATTGAAATAAAGGATACAGAAATAGAAATAGAAATGACATTTACATCGCCAACATGTCCAATGATGGAAGATATTTTAAGTCAGGTTAAATCAAATGTTGAATCCGTTGCAGATGGAAAAAATGTTAATGTAAAATTGGTTTGGGATCCAGCATGGGATTTGTCCAGAATGAGTGACGCGGCGCGCGTCGAATTGGATTTAACAGAGCAGGGATGGTAAATCAAAATGAAATATGATGATATAAAAAAATCTTTGTTATTGATTGAAAATCCAGTTGATAAACTGGAATTTGTTATGGATTTGGGAAAATCTTTGCAACAGATTCCAGATGGTGCAAAATGCACAGAAATATTTGGATGTACTTCGTTTGTAGAAATATGTGAAAAGGATGGACATTTTTATGGACGTGCAGATTCAATGATGGTGCGTGGGATTGTCGCAATAATTCTGTCTTTGGTTGATGGAAAAAACGTTGATGAAATTAAGGAAATGGATTTAGTTGGCGAATTTAATTCACTGAATTTGAATTTTGGTGCAGGGCGTTTAAACGGTATTCAATCTATGATTAGTTTTTTTAAGAATTTATGATACAATGTATCATAACAAGGAAAGGAATATTTATGCGCGACGATGAAAAAATGTTTAATATTGGCTTTGTTATGCTGATGGGTGTGGTGTTGCTTATAGTGTTTTTACAAGTTTGTTATCGTGTGCAAAATTCTAATCTGGAATCTGTGCGTCGTAATATGGATGAAACAAGACATGAATACAGTATTGCTGATACAAGATTTTCGGCACTAAAATCCGCGGATTCATTGCGTGGATCTGTGGTTGGTGTAAATCCAAAAGCAGAAACGGTATCATTCAGCAAGACTGTGCATATTGATGATATACCAATGGTGGCTGAATAATGCGGTTTACAATCGGCAAAGATATTTTACCACACGAATACAAAGGTGCTGTCTTTAATACAGAAAGCGCCGATCGTTTGCATTGGGTTCGTGTCGCATTTTCAGTATTGTTTGCTGTATTTATTGTGCGTACTTTGCAACTGGGACTACAAAGCAACGATTACAGAAAATATAATATGAACGACAGACAAATAGAAAGTCGTGCAGATGTCGTTGACAGAAATGGTGTGGTTTTGGCAAAAAGTGTAAAGTCTGGAAATATTAAATTGTTCCCGCCACGTGTTAAAGAAAAAGATGTTAATAACGTCGCAAATGTTATTCATGAAATTGCGCCAATGGATTACAGTGTTGCGGATGCATTAAATATAATTCGTTCAAATCGTCGTGGGCTTTATATTAAGAAGAATGCCACAGAAGAACAGATGAAGTTGATTAAATTAGCACATAAAAAATACGATTGTTTTGAAATAGAACAATTTACACAAAGACGTTACCCACAAAGAAATGTATTTGCACATGTTGTCGGCTTTGCTGGCAAAGACGAAGGGTTAGAGGGTGTCGAATTTACGTATGATAAATATTTACGCGAAAACAAAGACCCACTTAAACTATCAATTGATTCACGCGTACAAAATATTTTCCATGAACAATTAACCGTGGCTATGAATAAATATAATGCCAAGGGTGCAATGGGTATGTTGATGAATTCATCAACCGGTGAAATGATTGCGATGGTGCAATTGCCTGATTATGATCCAAATAATATAAATGCGATTCCTGTTAATACACGCCGTTTCAAATTGATGCGCGATAACTTTGAAATGGGGTCTATTTTTAAAATATTTAATACGGCATTGGCGTATGAAAATGGTTTGCAAAATAAAGATTACAAAATTGATGAACCGTTGATGATATATGATAAATTTGGTCGTCCTGCGATGCGTAAACCAATTGATGATGTTTCTTCTTTTAAACGTGATGTTGTTAAAAAAGGCGGACATAAAACATTGAAAGCTCCGGAAATAATGTTGTATTCTTGCAATGTTGGCAGTGCGCGTATCGCGCTGGATTTGCCAGATGGTGCACAAAAAGAATTTTTCGAACGTATTAATTTTAACAAACCTTTGCAATTAGAATTTGGAAAAACAGAACGGGCAATAACATATAAAACATGGGGACCAACAGAACGTGCCACAGCTGCATTTGGACATGGTATTTCTGTCACGCCGATGCATCTATTGTTGGCTGTCAATGCAATGACAAATGGCGGCATATATATTTATCCTACATTATTAAAGAGAAACATAGGCGCAGTTCGTGGCGAAAGGGTTTTAAGTTCCGAAATATCTGCAA
Source organism: uncultured Pseudomonadota bacterium (assembly GCA_900321105.1). Classification (GTDB taxonomy): domain Bacteria; phylum Pseudomonadota; class Alphaproteobacteria; order Rs-D84; family Rs-D84; genus Enterousia. Next base: position 155,075 of record OOHL01000001.1, read on the forward strand.
AATTGCGTGATATAATGTTTCATATTGCCGAAGAAACAACCGCCAAAAAAGCGCGTGTTAAAGGAATTGAGGTTGGTGGTAAAACAGGAACAGCCGAAAAGAGAAACAGGGATGGAACAACTGATAAAAACAGAAATTCAACCGTGTTTACTGGGATATTCCCGGTTTCTGCACCACAATATATAATAATTGTTATGCTGGATGAACCCCAGGGTACAAAAGAATCGGGTGGGTGGAAAACAGCGGCCTGGAATGCCGTGCCGACAGCTGGTGCAATACTGGACGGAATCATGCCATTGCTATTTGAATAAATTTATATTATAATAGCACTGATAATAAAAAAAGAGTGAACAGTGCGTAAGATAGTGGAAAAGTCCATGCTGGGTAAAGTGTGGGCTGTGTCGGATGATTATAATCTGAATTCAGATTTAAACGATACAAAAAATTTGGTTAAAAATATTTTGGCATCTCGCGGGATTGTTGGCGATGATGCGGTGGAAAGATTTTTAAATCCATCAATAAAAGAATATATGCCAGACCCATCTGTGCTGAAAGACATGGATCGGGCTACATCTGTTATTGCGGATTCAATATGCAATGGTGAAAAAATTGCCATATATGGTGATTACGATGTTGATGGCATAACGTCAACGGCAATTTTTGTGAAATATTTACAGAGCATTGGCGTAGATGTGTCCTGGCATTTGCCGACCAGGGAAGGCGAAGGTTATGGCTTGAATATAGCAGCCGTCGAACAAATTGCACAAAATGGCATTTCTCTGATGATAACTGTTGATTGCGGAATAAGTGGTAACGCAGAAGTTGACCGGGCAAAAGAATTAGGTCTTAAAGTTGTTGTGACAGATCACCATTCGCCAGATAATGTTTTACCAAATGCAGATGCAGTTGTTAATCCAAAACGCAATGACGATGATTCAGGATTATCTTATTTAGCGGGTGTTGGTGTCGCGTTTTTAACATTGGTTTCTTTGAATCGTGAATTAAAAAATAGAAAATTTTTTGATGAATCAAAACAATCAGTTAATTTATTAAATTATATGGATTTTGTCGCCTTGGGAACAATATGTGACACGATGCCATTGATTGGTTTAAATCGTGCATTTGTTTCAACCGGGCTGAAAGTTTTGGGACTTCGTCAAAATCTGGGACTTAGAACTTTGATGGATTTAGCCGGTATAAAAACACCGTCGGTATATGCCGCAGGTTTTGCAATTGGACCGCGCCTTAATGCCGCGGGTCGTCTTGATTCTGCGGCGCCAGCATTAGAATTATTGTTAACTGATAATCCGTTAATTGCCAATGACTTGGCTAATAAATTACATCATATGAATCAGGAAAGAATTGATATTCAAAATGCAATTATGTTGGATGCAACCGATATTGCGGACAAATGTTGCAAGGATGGTAAATGCAGTTTATTTGTTTGTGGTGATAATTGGCATGGTGGCGTTATGGGGATTATTGCCGGACGATTAAAAGATAAATATAATTTGCCAACATGTGTTGCAACACGTGGTGATGGAATTATAAACGGTTCCGGACGTTCAATACCTGAAATAGATTTGGGAAAAATTATTCATGATGCTTTGTCCATTGGTATTTTGTCTGAAGGAGGTGGACATGCTGCTGCTGCTGGATTCACATTAAGTGCAGATCGCGAAAAAGACTTTTGTGAATTCTTGGAAAAATCTGTTAACGAACAATTGGGTGGTCAAAAGCCAAATCCAGAAATATTTGTTGATGCACAAATTGATGCAGGCAGTGCCGATATGAAATTGGTTGAAAAATTATCTAATCTTGCACCTTTTGGTCAATGCAATCCAGAACCGACATTGGTGTTAAGGGATGCAACATTAAAATTTGCAACTGTTATGGGTAACGGTGCGCATTTGCGTGGTGTGGTTCGTTGCAGTAATGGTTCACAATTATCGTTTGTTGGGTTTAATTTGGTTGGTACACCAGTAGGTGATTTTTTACTAGACGACGTGAATACAAATACTACAATAATGATGTTAGGTAAGTTGAAAGAAAACGAATACAATGGTCGTGTAAGCGCACAGTTTACAGTGGAGGATATTGCATTATGATGGAAAAAATACAAGTTTTTATAGAAAAAGTTAGAAACGCAAAATCAATTGCTATATCCGGTCATAAGAATCTGGATGGTGATGCGCTTTGTTCTGCGCTGGCTTTGATGAAATTGATTGAATTAAATTTTGGTAAAAAAGCAACGGTTATATTTGATGGTAATGTTCCGCGCGATTTGGACAATGTGCCATTGCGTAAAGAGGCTGTATTTCATAAGAGTTTACCAGAAAATTCAAAATATGATTTATATATTTTGGTTGATTATGGGACCAGAAAGAATTTGGGCGAAATTGAAAAATATGTTGATGCTGCAGATTTTGTAATTGAATTTGATCATCACTTTAATGATGATTTGGTCGGGAATTTATGTTTTGATGACGATGAAAAAGTTGCAACAGCGCAAATAATTTTAGATATGATAAAGGTTGTTAACTTTAATATTGATAAAGATATTGTTGATTTGTTGACACTTGCGATCATCACAGACAGTGGAAATTTCAAATTTGTTCGTTACAGTGATGTTTTCAAAGATGCTGCACTTTTGGTTGAAAAAGGTGCAGATATACCACATCTTGTTAATTCGCTGAATAACAAAGATAAAAAAACAGTTTTGGTTGAATCCAAAGTTGTATCAGAAGCTGAATTCTTTATGAAAGGACGTTTAGTAATCGCCACAATAAATCATGCAGATTATAAAAAACTGGATGGTCGTGGTGATATTGTTTTATCATTGTTGGCTCAAATACGTGGGGTGCAATTTGTCGTGTTATTAAAGGAACACAAAGAAGACCAAATTGGAATATCTATTCGTTCGCGTGAAATACCAATAAATGAAATCGCAGAATCTTTGGGCGGGGGTGGCCATTTGTGTGCCGCTGGCGCTGTTGTTGGGGACACTTTAAAAAATGTTCGCAGTTTAATAATAAACCTTTTCAAGGGAATGTAGATATGAAAAAAATATTATTTGTATTTTTATTGTGTTTATCAGTTTTTAATGCAAATGCAAAGGTTGATAATAGTTTAGTGGTCAGCGCAGAAAAGTATCTTAATTCTGTAACCGGATTACATGGTGCATTTACACAGATTTCAAATGGGAAAACAGAAAAAGGTATTTTTTCTATGTTGCGTCCTGGTCGTGTCAGATTGGATTATAAAAATGCGCCAATTCAATTAATTTCAGATGGTAAAGATTTGTATTTTTATGATAAATCATTGGATCAAATTACAACTGTTCCGTTAACCAGTACACCGGCCGGCATTTTGGTTCGCAATAAAATAGATTTACAGAACGCAGATATAAATGTTTATGAAACATCTTCTGATAAAAACACTTTTACGTTAAAAATGAATTTGAAAGGCCAGGAAGGGTTGGGACATATGGATGTGGTCTTTGATAAGTCCCCTGTAAAATTAAAATCATGGTCTGTGGTTGATGCGACATCAACCAAGACGGATGTTGTGTTTAACGATTTAAAAACGAAAACAGATTTTGGTAAAAATTATTTTCAATTATCGCGTCATAAAACAACATCTACAAATGACGGTGATGATTTTTACGATTAAGGTTTGATATGTTCGGAATAAGTTGGACCGAATTTTTAGTAATCTTGTTAATCGCAATTTGTGTTGTGCCTGCAAAATATTGGCCTGATGTTGCAAAATTTTTTGCACGTGTTTTTAAATATGTCCGTAATATAGTGTGGAAAATAACTGATTTTTCGGAAAGTTTGCAACAAAGAATAGACCTGGAAAAACCAATTGATGATTTGTTGGAAAATGCGACAAATGATATTTTTGCAACGCCAATAAAAAAGCAAATAAAAAGAAAGCACAAGAAATGAAAATGACATTGATGCAACATTTTACCGAATTGCGTAAACGTATATTGTGGTGTGCGTTTGTGTTCTTGTTATCTTTTGCATTTGGTTGGGTTGTTTCTGATTATGTTGAATTGTTTTTAAGTGCGCCACTGATGAATGTTTGGGATGATGCGGCATTGCTTTATACAGAAATAAGCGATGGTTTGATGATACAGTTTTCATTGGCGACATTGGTAGCATTGATTGTGACGGTACCTGTTTTTATGTGGAATGTTTGGGCATATATTGCGCCAGGATTACATAAAAACGAAAAACAATTTTTAATACCTATATTTTTATTTTCACCATTGTTGTTTGTAATGGGGGCGGCATTTGCGTTTTATATTTTGTTTCCGTTTGTTTTTAAGTTCTTTATTGAATTGAATGAATCTGCGTCGATACCGACAGTATTATTACCATCGGTCAAGGGATATCTGGCTTTTGCAATTGGAATGTTAAAAGTATTTGGAATTGCGTTTCAATTGCCTTTGGTTTTGGTTGGATTAAACAGGGTGGGGTTGCTTTCTAAACGATCGGCAATCAAAAGCCGCAGATATGTAATTATTGGTGTTTTTGTTTTGGCGGCAATGTTAACGCCCCCCGACATTTTATCGCAAATTTTATTGGCGGTTCCGATGTTGCTGCTTTTTGAAATAAGTTTGCTTTTTATGCGCGATTAGTCTGCATAAGTGTTTTATTTTGCACCTGTTTTATGATATAATTCAAAGGATGGGAATATATAAATCTTTCTTGAAAAGTGCAATATTGTGTGCGCTGGGGCTTGGCGCATGTGATTTGCAACCAAAAATATCATCAATTCCAGACAGTATCGGTATGTTTATCGAAGACAGATATCCTGCATTATTAGCGGACCCATACGCACAGCCTGAAATTTATAATTCTGCGGTGACGGATTATGGTGTGTACGCATCACCTGAATTATACGGGTCTGCAAACATTAATGATTATGTTTTGTATGCCAGTGTTGATGATTATGTTTTGGTGCCTGAAAATAATGAAAATGAAATCGCAAAATCAGAACAACAAATTGAACAAGAAATCGCAGATGATTATTTGATTGTCCCACTTTATGGAACACCAGAAATTGCAGAAAACACAAAGTCAAATGATGCGCCAACCACAAAATCATCAAATGAAATAATTGTTGTGCGCGGTGATACCGTCTATTCATTGGCACGCAAAAATAATATGAGTGTTTCTGAATTTGCAGCAATAAATAATTTGCATGAACCGTATACTTTGTCTGTGGGACAAAAATTAACAACGGCGCGCGTTGTATCAAAAAAAGATGTTCCAAATTTAATATCAAAAGAAAAAGTGGCAGAAATAAAATCTGAAAAAATTATTGTCAAAGAAGAGGTTAAACCAAACACAACAACGCGTGTCGATTTGCAAGAAATAACAGTTGCCCCGGGTGATACTTTGTATTCACTTTCGCGTAAATATGAAATTCCGGTTAATGATTTGGCGGTTATGAATAAAATATCAAGTCCGTTTAATTTATCAGTTGGTCAAAAATTAAAAGTTCCAAAATTAGATAAAGTTCAAACACGGTCTTCGTCTGAAATAAAGACAGCCGCAAAGACACCGGCTAAGATTACGCCGGCAAAAACAAGTGTCAGTGCCAAAACAACAAGTACGCAAAATGCGCCAGTACAAAATGCAAAGCAAACGCAACCAAAACAAAAGATTTCTTCGAATCCAAAACAACAATTGCCAAAGATTACTGCGCGTTCTGCATCCAAGTTTTCGTGGCCATTGCGTGGAAAGATTTTGTCTGCATATGGCGCAAAAAACAATGGTTTATTTAATGATGGTATTAACATCGCGGCGGCGTTGGGCACAACGGTTAAGGCGGCTGAAAACGGTGTTGTTGCGTATGCTGGGAACGAAGTCAAGGGTATGGGAAATTTAGTTATTATTCAACACAGTGATGGTTGGATGACAATTTATGCACACCTGGATTCGATGTCTGTTAAACGCGGGAATAAAGTTATTGTCGGACAACAAATTGGCCGTGCCGGTAAAACAGGCAAGGTTGATAAACCGCAACTTCACTTTGAAATTCGCAAGGGAACCAAGGCGTATAATCCGACACAATATTTGAAAAAATAAAAATAGGGCGCACATGCGCCCAGTTTTTTATATGTGTTTTTTATTACTGATTTAATGTTCCCCATGCGGCTTTATGTCCGCCGTCACGTGTCAGAATTATTTTAGCATTGTTTAATTGTGCCGCTGTTAAACCACGAACAATATAAGATTGTTGCAGGCGACCAACGCGATCTATTTTTAATTTAGGTAATTCAATTGCCATTGCTTCTGTATCACAGCAAATACTGTTTTCGTTGCATGTTTGGCATTGATAAACCTGGGCTGTATAAACTTTTCCTGGTCGAAGATGTTCCAAATCTACCTTCATTTTTAATCCGTTATCTGTTTCTTTGAATTTGATTGTGCCCATCGCAGATTCACCGCCTTTGGCATTGTTTGTGTACATGTTTGCACTTACATTATTTATGTCAGATGCATCGTATGTTTGATAAAAGACTACAGTTTCACTTGCTTGTACAAATTCGTCTTGTGATTGTGGTTTATGCGGACCATCTTTGTGTTGTCTTTTATATTGGTGTTCGTGATGGTCGTATTTATGTGTTGGGCACATTGTGCAGCCTGCGGTTAATATAGATATTGCACAAAGCGATGTTAATAAAATAGCGGTTTTTGATTTCATAGATATCTCCTTTTAGGTTTGGGTTACGAAATAAATTTTATATTAAAAATCACACGATATCCCCAAGTTTGAATCCCTAGGAACCAAAGGAAAAATGGGACAATAACAATCTTTGATAAAAACTTGCATTTATATAAAAAAGCATATACAATGCAAGTCACTGGATGCATAGCTCAGTTGGTAGAGCAACTGACTCTTAATCAGTGGGTCCAGGGTTCGAGTCCCTGTGCGTCCACCAAAATAAACAAACCACCAACGGTGGTTTTTTTATTTTGTCGCACAAGCGGACGAGAATCCCTTTGTTCGACTATGAGTAAGCGAAAACGAGCGCAGAGAAGTTTGAGCGCTAACGAATGCGGCGCAGGCATTTTATGCCGAGCCAGTCCCTGTGTGTCCAGATTTTTTATTGTTGTAGAAAATTTTTGTAACTTATTGATATTAACATTTTTTTTTGCGCTTGTATGGTCCCATCGTATATGACATAATATAAAAGAAAGTAATACCAAGGAGAATGATATGAAAAAACTTACAATATTAACATCAGTTTTAGCATTAGCTGCGTGCGGTGGTGGTTCTGGTGGTGGCGCTGGCGTTGCACCAATGGCAAATGTAACACCTATGAATTTAGGATCACAGTATTCAAGGATTGCATGTAATTCAGATAGAAGCGAATGCAGAGGTGTGACAGTAGATTCAAATGGTAACACAACATTGTCTGAAGCAAGATTCGCCTCTAAAAGACTATCCAGAGCAGCATCAACACATGGTAATATTGCGGTTGGAAACGAACAATGGGATTTATTCTATGCAGATGATATTGATATGAATGTTATTTATTCTCCAGGGGAAGATAAAGTCGCGACACAAACATTTATTCTTGATTCCAAAGGAAATATAACAGGATTAAAATGGTCTGGGGATGAAGAAGTTGCAGAGTTTGTACCAGGAGTTGTGTTATCTGGTATGAAATATATCGGTGATAATAAATTTAGTTTAAAATCTTCTGAATCAGACGGTACACTTGATTTTGAAAACTATGGTGATTTAAATTTTGCTAATTTTGGTGTTGTAAAAATACAAAATATGAAATGGACTGGTCACGATGTTGGCGAGGGTAATATGGATATACCTTTTGCTGGTGGATATAATGTTTTAAAACAAAACCCAACTGAAAATTTGGCGGATCAAACCATTACATATACAGGAACAGCGCGAGGTATGGTTGAATATGCTGGTACAAAGACAAGTGATGCAGCACAAGATTATTTGAACATAACCGCAAATAATGCAACATTAACTTTGGATACAACTGGTGCAAATGTAGTAGAAACTTTTGCTGGTAATTTTGTAAAAACAGAAAATCCATCTAAACACTGGTACACGATAACAGCAATAAACGATAATGGTGCTATAAATTACGTATTTACTGGTAATAATGAAACAGAAAGCGATAGATTTGATATTGCGGGTACAAATCATACTGTTCAAATGTTTAAGACAGGGTATTACAGTGATAAAAAAGATACTGCGTCAGAAGCATCCGGTTTGTTCCAATATCAGGAAATTATAGACCCTGCATTAAAAGAACATCCAGGGGATGAATCACCTATGATACAAGAAAACAATAAAACCATATATTTTGGATTTGGTGGAAAGGTGACAGAATAATCGTAAAACTTACAACACGGATCCCCTGTCACAACAGGGGATTTTTTTTATGGTAATGTTCCTAGTATTGTACTAGGATATATTTATCGAAAGAAAAGGGGGCGTTATGAAAAAACTTATAATATTAACATCTGTATTGGCATTGGCTGCATGTGGCGGCGGTTCCGGTGGTCCAGACGAAAGATTTGTAGTAAGATCATCTTCCCCATACGCATATGTAACACAAAGCGCAGCAGAATCGAACAAAGATATCACGTCAATTGCATCTGAAGTTCGCAAATGTGTTGATGATAATTGCGCAAAGAATACACACAATGGCAATGGTACGAATTTGCCAACGGTGACACCACGTATAAGCTCATACAGTGATAATACAGGTAATTGGAATGTGTACAATTTGTCAGATGTTAAATTTAACATGGCAGACGAGGGGTTGGAACCAGGCGACGAAAGTTTTAATTTTGTTGTCGATGACAAAGAAGGCAGTGCAACACGTGGCAAAATCATTGGTATTGATATGGGATTGCGAGATTCAGAAACACATCCACAACATGGTAATACAAATGTCAAGGCGGATTTTGTGCGTAACGATGATAACAGTTTTTCTGGGTATGTAAAACACAATGGTGAACATGCTGATGCAAATGGATGGACATATGTGGAAAAGGCGAATTTTGAATCATTGGGCAAAGGTTTGACTAATAAACTTACATATTCTGATTTTGGGCAATTGGATTTAAGTGAAGCGAAAGAATACTGGAAACCTGTATTTATTGGCGGTTATGATGTGAAGAAAATATCCCCAGCGGATGTTAATGTTAAAAAAACATCAAAAGATGACGTGTTTTCTGGAAAGGTAGTTGGTTATGTTGCGTCAAATGATGGACATGGTAATGTTGAAACTTTCGCATTAGAATCTAACAACGCAACATTGACTTTTGATAAAGACAATAACAAAACAACAACATTGAATGCAAGTTTTACAGACTGGTACAATATGGTGTACACAGAAAATGACACAACAAAATCTGTTGTATTGTCTGGGTATAATGGTGACCATCAGATGTTAACAACACCAGAAGATGGTAAAGTGACGATTGAAAATACCGGGATATTATCAGATATACGATATTTTGGTGATAATAATGTTCCAATTGAATCTGTCGGTTTAATTCAAATTCGTGATTGTGGAGGAACCGAATGTCCAGAACACTTTGACAGCGAGGAAGTTCGTGTTGATGTTGGTTTTGGTGTCAGCAGAAAGATTACTGATTGAAAAAAATATTACTGATTTTATGCGTTGTGATTTCGCCTATGTTTTCATTGGCTGAACCTGATGTGAAACAAAATGGCAAAACAACAGAAATCACAATGTCTGCGCTGGATGCTGTAAAGCTGGCTGGCAATTTAATAGACAAGGGTGATTACGAGCATGCAAGTCAAATTCTTACCATGATGCCAAAGACAGACAGTTTGCCTGTGGAAATAGAAAGATGGTTTCTTTTGGCACAAATGGAACAAAGAAAAGGTAATTACGAAGAAGCCATTAAAATTTATCGTAAAATTCTTGATGATCAACCAGATTTGGCACGTATTCGTTTTGAATTGGCATTATGTTATATGAAAATGGGTCGTTGGTATCGTGCCGATTATCATTTGCGTCTTGCCATGGCTGGAAAAGATTTACCAGATAATGTCAAACAAATGATGGCGTATTATCGTTATATTGTTCGTCAAAATAAACGTTGGAATGTTTGGTTTAATTTTGGTGCGGCACCTGATTCTAATATAAACAATGGTAATGGTGGTGAAGAGTGTGTCGTAAATGGTTGGGGACGTTTTTGTCGTAATCTTAAAGAACCAGAATCTGTGGTTGGTGCAAATTTAACATTGGGTGGAAATTACGAATTTGTATTATCTGATCATTGGCGTTGGAAAAGTGATGCAAACATTTATTCCAATACTTATAACAACCACGATTATGATGATTTGTATTTGTCTTCATCAACCGGACCTCGATATATTTGGTCACGGGGGGACGTTTGGTTGGCGGCGATAGGCGCACGTCGTTGGTATGGTTGGGAAAAGTATAATTATTCATATGGTGCAAAACTGGACACGAATTATGACTTTACACGTAAATTGTCAGGTGGACTGACTTTGCGTTATATGGAAAATAAATATGATGAATATGGACCATTTTTAAATGGGCAAACATATTCAACAAGTTTCAGTTTGTATTATTCATTTAACGCACGTTTGTATACGGTATTAAGAACTGGTTTGATACGTGAAGATACTGTTGTTCCAACTTATTCATATTGGCAGCCAAATTTTGCCATAGGATTGGGGATAGAATTGCCTGCTGGATTTCATGTATATGCAGAACCTTCGTTCTATATGTCTAAATATGATGATGCACAATGGGTTGTAAAAGATTTTGATTACACCCAAATCACAGAACGCGATTTTGTTCAAAGATATGCATTGTCTGTTTCTAATAATAAATTTGATGTGTGGGGTTTTGTGCCAACGTTTACAATCTCTTATATGCGCCGCGATTCAAATATCTGGCAAAGGGAATTTGATAAAACAACACTTGAATTTACAATGCGGCAAAGATTTTAATGCATGTTGCAAAACGCTTTTTTTATGCTTAAATATAATTTATGAAAATTATAGATGCACATTCTCATATTGATTATATAACACACAATTATCAATCTGATGTTGTGAGGACGATTTGTTGCGCAACGAATGAATCTGAATGGGATAAATTGACCGACATGATTACGCGTGATAAAAATATTTATGGCGCATTTGGCGTTCATCCTTGGTTTGTTGATGAAGCACAATTCGGATTTGAAAAACGATTATATGATTTATTACAATCAAATGATGATTTTATGGTTGGTGAAATTGGCCTCGATAAATTCAAACCAAATATGGATAATCAAATAGATGTTTTTTGCAGGCAAATGAATATCGCTGTTGAATTGAACAGAACTGTCTTTTTACATTGTGTTGGCGCATGGGATAAGATTTTGCATATATTAAAATCTTACAAAAAATTACCAGCAATTGTTGCACATGATTTTAACGGCAGTATTGATATCTTGAATACATTGATTAAAAACTATGATATTATGTTTTCATTGCACAGAATAAATGCAGACCTAATCGGTGCAACACCAATCGATAAAATTATGGTTGAAACGGATGGAAAAAATAATATTATCTTGCAAGATATAATTGATAAAATATCAATAATAAAAAATGAACCAGATGCAAATGATATAATATATAAAAACACGCAAAGGATTTTAAATAAATGAATAAACGATTAAACAGAATTACTTTGTTATTGGGTGATGATGCGGTTTCAAAATTAAAAAAATCAACAGTTATGGTTGTCGGTTGTGGTGCGGTTGGTTCGTTCGCAATTGAATCTTTGGCGCGTTGCGGGCTGGGGCATTTAATTCTGATTGATTTTGATAATGCGGAAGAATCAAATATAAATCGTCAATTATTTGCATTGGATTCAACATTGGGTAAACCAAAGGTGGAAATTGCAAAATCGCGAATTCATGATATCAATCCAGAAATAACTGTGGATGTGTTTAATATGTTTTTTGATGATAAAACACAACTGGATGTAAAACCAGATTATGTGATTGATGCGATAGATTCTGTTCAATCTAAGATAGCGCTTTATAAATGGTGCTTTGAAAATAATATTCCTTTTATTTCCAGTATGGGCGCGGCGCGTAAAACAGACCCATCAAAAATTAAAGTAAGTAAAATTTCTAAAACAACAGTATGTCCATTGGCTGCAAAAATTCGTCATATTGTGCGTGACGAAAAATTAAAAGATTTCCCAGTTGTTTATTCTGTTGAAGAATCTGTCCCACAACCAAATGGTGGACGCGAATTTGGTTCGATTATAACCGTGACCGGGACATTTGGTTTGTTGCTGGCTGATTTTGTTATCAGAAAATTGGTTTCATAAATATTCTGTATATGGCGGATTTGTTGGTTTGTGACGTGTGTCCTATGGATACATGCCTATATAAATATGGTATGTTGTCTGATAGAATACAAAGTGTTGAGATTAATCAGCAACAAAAGGAGAAACTTATGAAAAAACTTATTGCCACATCAATGGCAGTATTAATAGCAGCCCCAGCATTTGCAGGTGGTCGTGCCTATGAACAACAAACATCCAGCTTTTTAGGTTGGGATATTTTGCCATATGTTGCATTACGTGGTGGTGCCACATACGGTAATTTAAATTATAAATACAATGATGTCAAAGAAAGCATAACGCAAAATTTATATCAAGCGCGTGCTGCACTTGGTTTGTCTTTGTATGAAAAAACACGTGTTGAAATCGAAGGTTCTTTCTTCACAAAAGGCAATAAAACTAAATCATTTGGCGACATTGAAAATGTTGGTGTTTCATCAAAGAATATTGAATTGATGGCAAACGCATATTTGGATTTGTGGCATTTCCATTATATTCAACCATTCGCCGGTATCGGTGCAGGTATGGCATTTATTGACACCAAAGCAGCAGATGCCAGCAGTGACGGAACAAAGTTTTCTATGATGGGAACTTTGGGATTGGCGATGCCATTTGGTTGTTTTGATGTTGAAGTTGCCGCACGTTATAACTATATCGATGTTCAATCTGGAATGCATAATTTCAGTGGTGATGTTGGTATCCGTTATAAGTTCTAAACTTTCCTCGTTTCGCTTTGTAATCCCGTTTTTTAACGGGATTTTTTTATAAATATTTATTGATTGTTTTATGAAATATCATTGTGCTAGCATAACAATGTTATGAATAAATACCTATTATTTTTGTTGTCTTTATTTGTATGGTTTCCAGTGTATGCCGGTATACTTGTTGATGAATTTGGAATTGCAACAATAAAAGATTGCGATAATATAAGTATCAATGACATAACGTCACTGACAGCCAATACGTTTCAAATATCCAATTCAACAATTGTCATAGATAATTTTTCTGATTGGCAAAATTGGACTGCCACAGATGTTGAATTATCTAATGTGACTTTGCAGCTTGGCGATATAGAAAATGTCCCACAGAATATAAAGTTGGAACATGTCTCTGATGCAAGTTCTGTTGTTGTCACCGCAAAAAATCAAAGCAGTTTATATAAAACAGATTTAAAGGCATTATATGACGATGTGTTTCTGTCTTGGGTGCGCGAAACAAATTATGTGCAGGTTTTTGATGATACGGATACACGTGGCGATTTTGTTGAGAATATTCGTGCAAATCATCCAGATGATAAAATGATTGTTGCCCTAGATGGTGCAAACACTGAATCTGAGATAAATTCGCTTATGAATTCTTCGTATCATTTTAATCCGATGATTTTGATGAATCCGATAAAAACAATAAATCGTGCAACATTGATGGATACCGAATTCAATACAGATAATGTTGGCGCAAATGTAGATTATATTATATCAAATAAAATGACGGATTTTTCAGGACATGTTTATTTGGGTGGAAAATACAATAATTCTTATTTGAATATAGGTATTAATGTAAATAAATTTTCTTATAAAGATTCTTTAAATGAATTTGATGGTTTTGCATATGGTCTTGATTTACGGGCCAGACAATATTTATATGATTTTTGGATTGATGGTTTGATTGGTTTTAATCGTGCACTGTTTGATGCAGATGACGTATATCAAAACGAAACAACATCCCATAATCCAAAAGGAATATCAGAATATGCGCGCATTAATATTGGATATGATTTTACAAAATTTGCAGATTTTGTAATTTCTCCATTTGTCGGTGTTATATTTCAAAGATCTGAAATTATGAATATGTCTGATACAGATACAAATTTATTGATAGGTACAAATGCTAAATATAATTTTGTGTTGGACGGAATAAAATACGAATATGTTGTATCAATTGCCAGTGATGAAAATATAAATTGGTATATTAGTGGAAAAGTTGGTTTCACAAGTATCGTTGACAGTGTCGGTGCATCAATAGCTGTTAACGCTTTAAAGGACGAATTTGATAATATCAATTACAAATTATCTTTAAACGCAAAATTGCAATTTTAATATTATTTTATTATTTCACCACGCAGGCATGATTTATTTGCATCGGTGATTTTTATTTTCTGTAATGGTGTAATTTCAACAGATGGCTTTTCAACGATACATTGTTGCATGTACGGCGTTCGAAATACTATATTATGTCCAGTTTTATCTGTGCCTTCCATTAAACAAACCATTTCTTTCCCAATGCAAGCCATATTAAATTCGCGTTGGTTTTCGTTTAACTGTAAATCAAGTCTTTGCAAACGAACAGATTTTATTTGTTCACTGATTTGATTGGGCATCAATGCCGCAGCTGTATGCGGGCGGGGTGAATATTTAAAAGAATATGAATTGATATATTTTATTTCGCGTGCGATATTCAAAGTTTGTTCAAAATCTTCATCGCTTTCACCAGGGAACCCAACAATAAAATCAGAAGATATTTGAATGTCTGGACGAACTTGCTTTAACTTTTGAACTATTGTTTTATATGCATCCAAATCATCAGGGCGATTCATTTTCTTTAATATATTTGGTGAACCGCTTTGTATGGGCATATTTAAAAATGGTAATAATTTTGGTTCAACACCAAACATTTCAATCAAATCATCACTCATTTCTGTTGGATAACTGGATGTGAAACGTATGCGTTGAATTTCGGATAATTTAGCGGCTTCTTTTATTAAATCAGATAATTTATATAATTTGCCGTTTTCATCTGTATATTTATAACCATTTACATTTTGTCCCAAAAAACAGATTTCAATTGCACCAGTTTTTGCAGCGTTTATTGTGTCCTTTATAACATCGTCAAATGGACGCGATAATTCGCGACCGCGGGTGTATGGAACGATGCAGTAAGTGCAACAATGATTACAACCTTCTTGAATTGGAATATATGCAACCAGTGGGGACTTTTCCATTTTTGGTAATTCATCAAATTTTTCAAGACCGCCTAAATCAATATTTAATAATTTTGTATCTGGGGTTTTGATAATTTCTGGTAATTTATGATAACTTTGTGGACCCAAAACAAAATTTAATTCTGGGATTCTGCGAAAAGCGTCCGCCCCAGATTCACGTGCAACACACCCAACAATCCCAAGCAGGGCAGATTCTTTCTTTGCGCGTCGTATTCTGCCCAATGCAGAATAAACTTTATCAGTTGCCTTGGCACGAACAGAGCAGGTGTTTAAAATAATTAAATCTGCATCTGCTATATCATCAGTTTGTGAAAATCCGTGTTTTTCAAGCATGGCGGCAATCCTTTGTCCGTCATACACATTCATTTGGCAACCAAAAGTTTGTATAAAAAATTTCTGCATTTTTGACATTTTTTTATCTTCGTCTTGTTGTACTAAACATCATTTTATGATTTTGTTTTATTTTATTAACATAGTGTTTAATTTTTTGTTTCGGTATAATTGGCATTTCTATTGGATATGCGACGAGTTCATAGGGTTTTGAATTTAATTTTTCAAAAATTTTCTGAATGCTTTCTTCAATATCTTCTTGTTGTATTATAAGATTTGCACAATTTATATCGGGTGTTATTTCAATATGATTCAGGGATAAAACATGTGCTATTTTATCCCGCATCATATAATCTATGTCTGGTGAAATAAAGACAATGACATCTCGCATATTTTTTTTGGGTTTGCCTGGCCATGTGTTGCCTTCATAACATTACCAACAAAGAAGCCGAGTAATCCAACCTTGCCAGATTTATATTGTTCAACCTGGGACGGATTGTTTTTGATAACTTCGTCAACAGCACTTTCAATTGCACCGGTATCGGTGATTTGTTTCATACCATATTTATCGGCAATTTCATGGATTGTTCCGCGTTCACCATCAAGCATCTTGATAAATATTTCTTTGGCCTGTTTACCATTGATTTCGTTCGCGGCAATCATATCAACCAATTCCGCAATGTTTTCAGGTGTGATAATACGTGGTGCATCTGGGTCAGAATTTTCTTTGATTTGATTTTCAATATCAAAGTTTTCTGGGTGAGCAAACAATTCAGAAATCATCCAGTTAGCAACTGGTTTTGCACGTTCTTTTTTACCGTCTACTGCTGCATCATACCAATGTGAAATATCAACTGTCTCTGTTAAACGATTCGCATCATATTCTGATAAACCATATTCATTAATATATCTTGCACGTGTTGCAGATGGTAATTCAGGCATTGTTTTACGAATGCGTTCAATATCGTCATCGGTGATTTCCAATTCCAACAAATCTGGATCTGGGAAGTAACGATAATCAAGTGCATCTTCTTTACTGCGCAATACAGATGTTGTTCCATCATCTTGGTGATAACGCATAGTATCTTGTGAGACAGTGCCACCGTTTTCCAGGATTTCTACCTGACGTTTTGCTTCATATTCAATGGCAGCTTTGATAAATTTGAAAGACACCATGTTTTTGGTTTCTGTACGTGTACCAAATGTTTTTGAACCCACAGGACGAACAGATACATTAACGTCTGCACGCATTGAACCTTCTTCCATATTTGCTTTTGAAACGCCAAGTGCACGTGCAATTTCGCGAATTTCACGCAGGTATCTTTCGGCTTCGTCAGGCGATGTTATATACGAATTATTTTCAGGATTTTTAGTGTCCAAAAATGTTACGATTTCCAATAACATAACTCCACAACGATTATAATCAACGAAAGATTTCATTGGGTGCATATCGTGTTTGTTTTTAGCGGCATCTTGTTCCATATGTGCGCGTTCGATTAAAATCTTTTTTGGATTTCCGTCATCACCCATAATTTCAACCCAACCACGTCCAACCACTGGTGGTTCTTCTGCCGGTTGTGAAATCTGATAACCTTGGGGCAGGTCAGGGTAAAAATATTGTTTACGTGCAAATTTAGAATGATGTGAAATTTCAGCGTTGATACCTAAACCAAATTTAATAGCCTGTTCGACACAGTATTTGTTCAATACTGGCAACATCCCTGGCATTGCGACATCAATCATGCAAGCCTGGGTATTAGGGGCAACCGTTGGATTATAATCAGCGGATGCACCACTGAATAATTTACTGTTGGATAAAACTTCGATGTGAGTTTCCAATCCAATAACTACTTCCCAATCTGTTGTTTTGCCTTTTATAGTAAACATTTTTCTTTTTCCTTGCTTTTTTGTTTTTTGTATCTTATTATATCGTCCGTTGGCTAGATAGCTCAGTTGGTAGAGCAAGGGACTGAAAATCCCTGTGTCAGTAGTTCGATTCTACTTCTAGCCACCATTTTTTATTTCCCCATTATTTTTGTTGGACGATTATCAATTGCAGCGCAATCTTCAATATGCTTTGCGAGTTGTAATACACGCATATCGTCGAAGCGATGACCAACAACTTGCATGCCCAAAGGTAAACCGTTTTGTGCCAAACCACATGGAACACTGCATGCAGGGATTCCAGCCAAGTTCATGGCCACAGTGAACAAATCCAAAGCATAATATTCCAGTGGTGTTAAATCTGAATCAAGCGGTAATGCGGTTCCGGCGGAAGATGGGCAAACAATCAAATCGCATTGTTCAAATGCCTTGGTAAAACTGTCCGCTATCATACGACGAACACGTGCGGCCTGCATGAAATATACTTCATAAGATTCAGATGATAACACGGCGGTTCCTATAATCATACGACGTTGAACTTCTTCGCCAAATCCGGCGGCACGTGTTTTTTTGTATGTATCATAAGGACCATCACCTTCAACACGCATACCATATCTCATACCATCATAACGTGCTAAGTTTGAAGAAGCCTCGGCAGGTGCGATGATATAGTATGCCGCCAAAGCGTCCAAGATATTTGGAATTGATACTTCGACTATTTCAGCACCCAAAGATTTCAAATCTGCGATACGTTTTTCAAACAATGTTTTCATATCATCAGAAATTTTTACATTGTTGAATTCTTTGATTACACCGATGCGTAATTTTTTACCGTCGCCCAATACAGGTTGCAAATTGCCATCGCTTTCAAAGTTTGCCTTTGGTGAAGATGTTGAATCTTTTGTATCGTGTCCCGCCATAGCCGATAACATCAATGCGACATCTTCAACTGTTCTTGCAATTGGTCCAGGTGTGTCTAAACTTGAAGCAAATGCAACACAACCCCAACGTGAGCATAAACCGTATGTTGGTTTCATACCAACCAAACCAGTCATTGCGGACGGGAAACGAATTGAACCACCGGTATCTGTTCCGGTTGCCGCAATTGCAAGTCCAGCGGCAACGGCACTGGTTGAACCACCCGATGAACCACCGGCTGTTAATCTTTTTTCTATTTGCCATGGATTTACAGGCGCACCAAAGAAAGATGTCTTGGAAAATGTTCCCATTGCAAATTCATCCAAATTAGCCTTGCCAAGCAATACTGTTCCGGCATCAATGAATTTTTGTGAAACGGTTGATTCATATTCTGGAACAAAATTTTCAAGCATACGTGATGCAGCGGTTGTACGAATACCACGCGTAGCAAACAAATCTTTCATTGCGATTGGCATACCGTCCAAAGGAAGCACATTGCCATTTGCATAACGTTCATCAGATGCCGCGGCGTCCGATAGTGCGCGTTCAGGTGTGATGGTGATATAGCAATTCAAATCGGTTCCAAACTGTTCAATACGATTTAAATAGGCGCGTGTTAATTCAGTCGCACTTATTTCACGTGCTTTTAATTTTTCAAGTGCTTGTTTTATTGTTAAATTTATCATCTTCATCACCCTTTAATCTTCATCCATGATTTTTGGAACCGCAAAATAGCCACGTGATACGCCGGCGGTATCTGGTGTGTTTGTCATGATTTTATCGCGCATGTTTGGTTCGGTTACAACATCTTCACGCAGTGGTAATTTATGTTCGGATGGATTTAACATAGGTTTGACACCGGTGGTATCAATTTGCTGTAATTTATCCAACCATTCAATAACACCATCAATATTCATTTTTTCCAATTTCTCATCAGATATTTCAATTTTTATTAAATCTGCGAATTTTTGTAATTGTTTCTTGCTAAATGCCATTTTGAATCCTATTATTTAAAACATAAAGGATTATACTATGATTTTATCTGATTACAAGGATTTTCCGCGCAATGGACGCATATTATCTCTGGATTGGGGACTTCGTAGATGTGGGGTTGCCGTATCGGATGAAAATCGTAATTTTGTCTTTGTTCGACCACAGTTATATATCAAAACCCAAGATGAGTTAATTCAAAATGTATTGGGTATTATAGCGGAAGATAAAATATCTGGAATAGTAATTGGTTTGCCGCTTTATTCAGATGGAACAGATTCTGATACAACCAAAATGGTTCGTGAATTTGCTAAAATCTTGTCGAACAACACAGATTTACCGATAATTTTCATTGAAGAAAACCTTACCAGTGCGACGGCCCAGGAAGAAATAGGGCGCAAAAGCATCACAAAAATCAAGCAAGAGCTTGATTCTGTGTCTGCAAAAATAATCCTTGAAAATGCAATCAGTATGCTACGACGAATTTAGTCGTTTTGTGTTTCGTCTGGGATTTTGCCATCTGTTGACAACAATGTCGCAATCCAACGTGTTGATGAAAATTGTGCCGTTGTGATATATATTGCCACCAAAATTGGAACGCTGAAAAACATTCCGGCGGGTCCCCAAATCATTCCCCAAAAAACTAAATTTATCAATATAGCCAGTGTTGAAATATTTAATGTTTTTCCAGTCAATTTTGGATCCAAAATATTTCCAAAAATAATTTCTAGACCGATTAATGAAATTGCGGTAAATACTGGTAAATGCCAGGTGTCGCCACTTATCAATGCATAAACAATAGGTAATCCACAGGCCAGTATAGAACCAATTGTTGGAATATAATTTAAGATGAAGATTATAAATGCCCAAACCGATGCATATTCCAATCCTATGAAATGTAAAACTATGTATGCACAAAGTCCAGTTGCAGCAGAAATAAATGTTTTTGTGAACAGATATTTTTTCATGTTTTCATCAATGCTGTTTAAAATAAAACGCAATTTTTTTGATTTAATACGACTTAATGGCATGGCATCGATTTTTTTATTGAACGAACTTTGTTCAACAAACATAAATATCAGATAGATTAAAACCATACCTGTTGATGTGGCAATTCCAGCCAAAGATGAACCAATGTATCCGGCGATTTGTGGCAGATTTGGTATTAAATTTATATCAATATCAAAACCTATTTTTCTTGAAATATATTCAGAAAATATCAACAGTTTCTGTTGTAATACAGGTGTTGCATTATAAAGTTCAACCAACATAGGTTTAATTTGTGTAGCGAACAAAAATATAATAAAACCGACACTAGCAAAAGATAACAGCACCGATAATACGGTATAAGATTTTGATAAATAAACATTGCATTTTTCTGATTTATAACATGGCATAATACGTCTGTAATATACGGCAATTGCATTTAATAAATACCATAAAAATGTTGCAAAAAGCAGTGGGATAAATATTGAACGTCCAATCCATAATATAAATATCAGCCCAATGAAAAATACAATGTTATGCATATCTTTATCCTATTGTTAAAAGCATTGCTAATAATATTGCAATGTTGATTCCGACTGCTGTTAATGCGTACCCATGATTGATATCTTTTATAAAATCTTTTTTGTGTTTAACATACCAGATTGTATAAATAACCATTAATGCACATGTTAAAACTGTTGTTGAAAGTCCTGATATTATGCATTTATACAATATCAAAAACATAAATACAAAAAGTATATTCGAAAAACTGGACATAACCCAATTATTAAAGCGATTATACCAATCTGATTTAATCAATAAATTTGATTTCTTGCTTTTTTCTTCAATCAAATATCCAGGCATCCACATTAATAAAAACCCAAACGGCATTGATAATATTGTTTTCCATGGCGAAATACCCATTGTTGTTGCGCGTTT
Source organism: uncultured Pseudomonadota bacterium (assembly GCA_900321105.1). Classification (GTDB taxonomy): domain Bacteria; phylum Pseudomonadota; class Alphaproteobacteria; order Rs-D84; family Rs-D84; genus Enterousia. Next base: position 176,536 of record OOHL01000001.1, read on the forward strand.
GTATTTTGCATAAACCCCGGAAATCGCAAGTCCCAATAAATAAATACTAATCAGTGATATTATTGCAAATACAATCATGAATATTGTTGTTTGTGATGAATACAGCATCAAAATTTTTTGTTGCGGATTGTCTCCTAGTAATTCAATACCAAATATTCCAATCAAAGAAGACATTATTGAAATAATGTAGTTGCCGTTTGTAATCGCAATGAAATCATTTCGTGGCATTTTATCGTGCGGCAATTTCTTTATCATATAATATGCAGAAAATCCAAATGCAAAACCAATTATAAAATATGCAGGAAAATTTGATTCAAAATGAACAAACGTTTGAATTAATGAATAAAACAATCCCAGAATAATTATCATCCCAAAAAATATTGCTGTAAATATAACTGGTTTATTAAAAAGCCATTGTTTTAATTGTGTAATATTTTTCATGTTATTTTCCTTTCCTTTGTCTTTATTTATTCTATCACAATTTCACCATTATCCAAAGTGGTTGTTTGTGTTATGTTGATTGATGATGAAAAAGTATCCTGGTGCGATATAAATAAAAATGTAGTGTCTTTCATTTCGTTTATTATTGATGCAATTTGTTTTTGTACGTCCGCATCAGCACCAGAATCTGGTTCATCAAGAATAGCAAATTTTGGATTTGTTAAAACAAGACGCAACAGCATAACGCGTTTGCGTTCACCACCAGAAAAACCAACGTTTACGTAACGATTTAACCATTCTTTTGGAATGTCCAATTGTTCGCGCGCTGATTCTAATTTTTCTAAAAATTCGCCCATGGACAAATCTTTTCCTGTGTTAAAATGGGTGTGGGCAATCATTGAATGTTTAAGAAAAGATAACAATGTTAATCCTGGAATTTCCGGGACATTTTGTGCGCCAATAAATATTCCCATCAATGCGCGGGTTGTTGCGTTTTCATTTGTTATATCAACACCATTGAAAATTATCTTACCGCTATCAATATGGTAAATTGCATCGCCAGCGATTGTATTTACTAATGTAGATTTTCCAGAACCATTATGTCCAGCAAGTCTGTGTCGTGCACCATCTTGCACAACCATATTAATGTTTTTTAATAACGGTTTTTTATCCATTGATACACAAAGATTTTTTATTTCTAACATTTTTTATTCTTTCTTTAAAGCCATTTGTATTAATTGTTTTGATTCTACCAAGAATTCCATCGGCAATCTAGAAATAATTGGTGATGCACTTGCACCTATAATCAATGCGATTGCTTCGTCTTCGCCCATGCCACTTTGCATCAGGAAAAGCAGCGCATCTTTATCGATAGCACCCGTGGTTGCTTCGTGTGATTGCTGATTTTTAGCATTTGTATGAACAACTGTTGGTATCGTATTTGCTGTTGCGTTGTTCCCAATTATACGGCTGTCGCATTTGCAGGCATTTTTACCGTTTTGTCCAGAAAATGAAACCAGACTGCGAAATGTTTGTCGCGAATAATCTGTTGCAACACCATAGGATACAATGTTTGATTTTGTATTATTTCCAATATGAATCATTTTTGTTCCGGTATCAGCCTGTTGTGCGCCGCGTGTGATGGAAAGTGAATAAAAATCACTTGTTGAATTATCACCATGTAAAATAGTTGATGGATATTTCCATGTCATTGCAGAGCCAATTTCAACCTGGGTCCAATCAAGTGATGCATTTTCAAAACATTTTCCGCGTTTTGTGACAAAATTTAAAATACCGTTTTTATTATTGTTTAATCCGTTATGTTTCGCGAAATCCCCCGCATACCAATTTTGGACGGTTGAATATTTAACCGATGCATTATCGTGGACAATTATTTCTACGACCCCGCTGTGTAATTGATGATTTGGGCGACGTGGGGCGCTGCATCCTTCCATGTACGAAAGAGAAGAACCAGATTCAGCAATGATTAATGTGCGTTCAAATTGACCAATTTTTGCCGTTTCAATTCGAAAATAACTGGCCAAATCAATTGGGCATTTTACGTTCTTTGGAATATATACGAATGTTCCATCTGAAAACACAGACGCGTTTAATGCGGCAAAGAAATTATCATCATTTGGAACAACACTGCCCAGGTATTGTTTTACTAATTCTGGATGTTCAACAACCGCTTCGGATAACGGTAAAAATATTATGCCCAATTTCTTTAATTCATCACTGTATGATGTGTGAACGGATTTGCTGTCTATAACAGTATCTGTTGCCATACCGAGCAGGGCGCGCTGTTCGCTTTCTGGCAGGCCCATTTTATCATATGTTTTTTTTAGTTCGGAATTATCTATCTTTTCTGCGTTGTTATAATAATTAAGCGCATCATAATCAATTGGGGCATAATCAATTTCAGCCCAATGTGGTTCTTTCATTTTTTGCCATTTTTGGAAAGCATCAATCCGCCAATTAAGAAGCCAATCTGGCTCGTTACGCAACGATGATATTTCTTTGATAAGTTTTTCGTTTAATGTCTTCATTTATCTGTTGTTGCTAATGTTTGAGCCTGGGCAAAAAATGTTAACGATTGTCCCAAAAGACCGTCAGTAAATGTTGTTGATAAAATTCCATCTGTATCTGTTGACGCCATATGTTGTAAGAACATATTTGCACGATTAAGGTAATGCGACACGTTGTGCGCAATATTTGAATCAAGTTTTATTGCGCGACGCAATTTTTCCAATACAAATGGATTTTTTGCGTATTCGTCCATTATCCCGCCCAGTGCGCGCCAAAGCGGATGTTCAGAAGTATTGCGCGGCATTACATCCATTGTCGCCATAATAGGAATCAAATCTTGCAGCAAGTCTTGATATATAATTTCAGCCTTGTCAGTTGTTTCATTAACGGAAAATTTGTTTTTCAAAACGTTTTTAATTTTTGCCAATAAATCGTATTGGTGTGTCAAAGTTTTCATGATATCGCGTATGTTTTTATTTGCATTAAAAGTAAAGAAAACCGATACTAAAGTTCCCAAGATACAAATACTAAGTAAAATCAATATAATTGTATTTTCCATGTTTTTCACCCTGATTTAGAAATTTCATGATTACCAGTATAACATGTTTTAGCGATTCGTGCGATTTTTTATGTGTTTTATTTTTTTGTGATTTTTATGTTTTTAAGTCTTGCACAGATTCGGTCAAATTGTTATAATCATATATAATAATTAAAAGGAAAGGAAAAAAATATGTTCCACAAATTTTGCGTATTTATGATGGCTGCTGGTCTGGTCGGCGTTGCTGGGGCTGCAACTGGTATTCCACAGGTTATTACATCAGAGGTTTTTTATGATTCTGGTGAAAAAACAGAACAGTATGTTGCCGAAGAACAGGCCTTTGAACAAGAACAACCTGTTTATGAAGTCAGTGAATATGACACTGTTGAAACTTTTGATGAAGTGCCTGTAACGCAAGATCAAGGTGTGCCAGTGTGGCCATTGGCTGGGTCAGAAGCAGATGTTGAAATAGCCTGTGGTGAATTGGGATGTGCAAATAATGAAGCCAAGGTTGTGTCCAAGGTTGGATCTGGTTTGGTTATCGAAAACAATATTGTCACAGACGGTGCGGGGTGGACTGGTGGCCCAAATATTATGAACGGAAATCAGATTCCTGCGGGTTTTGATTATGAATGTGCAAATGGTGCCGAAATGCCATTGATGCGTCGTGAAATGATGGAAGATGATGGCGGCAGTGTTTTGGCAATGTCACGCAGTGGTCATAAGAATTGTAAAAAATCATCAGATTCTTATGCTGTGTTTGCACAACGTGCCGGATTTGCTGCAGAACCAACTTGCAACAAGACTGCCAATGCACAATCTTCTAACAAAGAAGTCAGTGTAAATGAATATGTTGATGAAGAAGCACCGAGTGCCGTTCAAGATCAAGTTCGTTCGTGGGTTGTCACAAATGGTCAAACTTTGCGCCAGGTTTTGCAATCTTGGTGTGATAAAGAAGGTTGGGATTTGGTTTGGACAACTTCGCGTGAATATCCAATTGAAGCAAGTGCTGTATTCAAGGGACGCTTTGTAGATGTGGCATCTGCATTGATACGTAATTTTGGACGTGCAACGCCAATTCCTTATGCTAAATTTTACAAAGGAAATCGTGTTGTAGTTGTTTCAACAACAGAAGAATAATAAAAACCTTGGGACAAAATGGGACGGGGGACAAATATGAAAATTCGTTTTAATATCTGTTTAATAGGTTTGATGGTGGCATTGACAGGTTGCACACTGAAAGAATCTGCCAAGGTTTCTGAAAGTGTTGATAATAATTTTGTTAATGCATACGAAGCCTTTGAAATGGCAAAAAATCCACGCGCCAAGGTTGCCAGTGGTGATACTGTTTCCATGTCCGAAGGTGTGTGGCTTGGAAATAAATCAACATTGTTAGAACACAAAAATAATTTGCCTTCTAAATTTGAAACAGATACAGGAATCACGATTTTATTAAATGAACCTGTCACATTACAAGTATTGGCAAATGACATCAATTCAATCACGGGTATCCCTGTGAAAATTGACAGCCAGGTTGATGCCGAAAAATTAAGAAAGACAGTTGATGTTGCATATACCGGAAAATTATCTGGATTGTTATCTCAAATCGCAACAGATTTAGATTTGCTTTGGTATTATGACAAAGATTCAATAGTTTTCTATGAAACGGAAACACGCACATATACATTGTATGCATTGGGAACAGATGTGTCGTATCAATCATCTGTTCAAACAGATTCTGGAAACCAAGTATCTTTGGAATCTACATTGAAAGAATGGGATGAAGTAGAAGCAACCATAAATTCCATTATAAATAATTCCAAGAATGCACAATTTACCGTATCTCGCAGTTTGGGAACAATTACTGTGACGGCGACACCATCGATTTTGAATCGTGTTGGTGAATATATCGCAAAACAAAACAAACGTCTTTCACAATTGGTGACAATTGATGTAAAGGTTTTGCAAGTATCTTTATCTAATGAATCGGCGTTTGGTTTGAATTTGGCGGCGGCGATAAATTCTGCATCTGGATTGAACATCGTTGCGAATCCAAAGAATAATTTGGCATCAACCGAAGCATCATCTATGAATGTTGCTGTGTTGTCAAATACTGTTGCGGATTCGGTGACTGGTTTAACAGGAACATATACCGAAGATCAAATTCGTAATGGTTCGTTATCGCGTATGGCGGGATCCAGTGCCTTGATAGAAGCCTTGGCAAAGCAGGGCAAGGTATCATTGGTCACAAACGTTGGTGTGACAACACGTAATAACCGCGTTGCGCCTGTGACAAATACAAAATCAACCGGATATATTAAACGTTTTGAATCAAGAACATTTACAACCGTTGAATCCAGTACCGTTGACCAAGACGATTTGGAAACAGGATTTTCAATGCAATTATTACCAAATGTTTTGGAAAATGGAAAAATATTGCTGTTGTTCAAAATGTCAGTTCGCGAATTGTTAAAGATGTCAACCCAAACAATTGGTGCGGTCACACTGCAATTACCAGAAGTTGAAGAACGTTCGTTTATGCAAGAAGTTATCATGGAATCTGGTCAAATGTTGGTTGTATCTGGATTTGAAAAACAAAAGAACGATGATACACGTTATGGTTTGGGTGATGCGGACTTTATGGCGTTGTCTGGTTCGCGTGAAACGGCGGCATCGCGTGAAGTTTTGGTTGTTATCTTGACACCTCAGGTTTTGGTCAGCCCGATGGATGCAGAACGCAGCATTCAACAACATTGGGGTGCACCAATGAATTAATATATATATAAGAATAAAAAAAACATCCGCATATGCGGATGTTTTTTTGATTATATACACAAAATATGATATAATATACGCATATTAAAGAGGGTGTAGTAATATGAAAAAACTGCCTTTGATGGTGTTTTGTTTGTTGCCTGGTATGGTTTGGGCAGATGCAGGCGCAGAAGTTGCATTAAATGATGCAATTGAAATTGTGCGAACACAATGCCGTGGCATATCCGCAAAAATGGAAGGTATCAAAAAAATGGCAGGCATAGGAACTGCTGTGAATGCTGTTGGTACTGTGGCTGGCGCTGGTGGTGTTGCGGCAGGGGTTGTTAAATATAACACTGATGTATCAATGGCAAAAACCATGGGCGAAAAAGCAGCAACTGATGAATTGTTACGCAAATTAAAAGAAAAAGAATTATCACCTGAAAATCAACTTGCATTGAAAAAAGACATTGTTTTATCACCCGATTTTGAAAAGAATCTGCAGGCGCTTGTTGATGAACTAAATGCCGAAGAATCTGTGCAAGATAAACAAAAAACATTAACAGAACACAGTGCTGAATTACAAAACAAAATAAACGAACAACAGAAAAAATCTATAACTGCAGGTAATGTAAGAACTGGTTTGTTTGCGGTTGATACGGTAAGTAATGTTACCGGGGCTGTTGTTTCTTCGAAAACAGTTGCTGATAAAGATTTCATTGAACAAATTAAACTTTGTACCGAATCAATGGATGTGTTGCGTAATGCGCGCACACGTTTAAAGGTTGAAAATGGTGCAGATTCTGCACCGGCATCAATGGAACGCAGTCAAAAGATTTTGGATAAATGTAGCGAATATGAATATGTCAATGTTCAACAATTAAACAATTTGGGCAAGGGCGCAATGATTTCGAACTCAGTTGGTGCTGCAACCGGAACTGTTGCAACGATAACGAGCGCATTGGGTAACGACAAAAAATTATCCGAAATGGATTTCAAAACAGAAGATGGTATTAAACAAATAAATAAATATGAAAAAGTGAACGTGGCAAGTAATATTATTGGCGGTGTGACTGCGGCGGCATCTTTGTCTGGAACAGTATTAAATGCATCACAAATCAAAACCGCAAAACAAATATTAAATATCGCCCAAGAATGCGAGGAGGCCTTGCAATGATAAAACGTATATTAATTATATCTTTGTCATTGTTTATGCCAATATTCGTAAACGGTGAAACATTGGTTATCGGATCTGAAAATTCTTTAACGGAAAAAAATTTACCTTTTGTTTATGAAATAATGGAAGAAGTATATACAGAGAATCTTTATAATCGTGAGTGTTATACAAAAGGTAACCACAGTTTATATGAACCTTTTCTTGAAGGTGATGTAAGTATACCCTTTTCAGGGAAAGATTTATTAAAGATTTGTCGTAAGTCAATCATAAGTTATTATAAAGACAGAAGCATAGATTATGTTACTGGTTTTGTTGATCTTACTGGTACGCAGATTTGTAAAGAAAAACTATGTGTGCATTTTGTTTTGAACTATGTTAAAGAAATATCACAAGTTGATTATATGGTTGATGCAAGCAAAAGGGATATTGCTTATAACTTCGATAGCTTGAAATTAGCTGAACACAAATTTGTAGATGATTTTGATAATTGCGCAAAGAAGAATGGTGGGGTTGCAGCGTATATTAGTGAGCGTGTAATAGAACAAGGTATAGAAAGTGTATCTTCAAAAGAATTATTAAAATATTGTAAAGATTTTTATTCGCAGTGGTCTTGGACTTGGTCTTGTAAAGATCATTGTTCGGAATTTGTTGAAATGTATAAATCTGCTTTAAAACAAAAACAATAAAAACACCGCCCGATTGGGCGGTTGTTTTTTTGAGAAATTTTATCAAGCAATCTTAGCAACTTTCTTTGTTAAACGAGAAACCTTGCGCGATGCTGCTTTCTTTGGCATTGTTTTACCAGCTGCTTTCATGATTTTGCTTTCTGCATTGCGAACTGCGGCAACTGCAGCGGCTTTATCGCCAGATTCAATTGCTTTCAATGCTTTCTTGGTTTCTGTTTTAACAGCGCTGCGACGTGCAGTGTTAATTGCATTCTTTTTTGCTGTCACTAAAATTCTTTTTTTACATGATTTATGATTAGCCACTTTATTTTCCTTTTATTTTATATGGTTTTCTGTTATTTTATAGAAAAGAAACACAAAATCAAGGGAAAATAACAATGTCATACATTTTTTCTTTAATAATTTCTTATTTCTTGGGATCAATCCCATTCGGTTTAATTGTTGCGCGCATCTTTAACAAGGGTGATTTACGCAAGGTGGGTTCTGGCAATATCGGCGCAACCAATGTTATGCGTGTCGGTGGATTAAGGTTGGCGGGACTAACATGGATTCTTGACATGGCCAAGGCGATAATTGCCGTTCTGATAGGTCGTTATGTCGGCGGTGAAAGTTTTGCGGCATGGTGTGGGTTTGTTGCGATAGTTGGACATTGTTTCCCTGTTTGGTTGAAATTCCATGGCGGCAAGGGTATATCTTCACTTTTTGGAATATTGTTGGCTGTAAATCCATTGTTGTTTGTAATCGAAGGTATTGAATGGTTAATCGTTGCATTGGGATTTGGTTATTCATCAGCCGGTGCATTGGTTGTGTTCACTTTGATGCCAATTTTTGGTTTCGTTATTGAGCCCGGTGTTGGACTTGCGTTTTTAGCCATCGCGATACTTTGTTTTGTTCGTCATCGTGAAAATATATTACGTCTTTTTGCTGGCAAAGAATCTAAAATAGAATGGAAGTGGAAAAAATAACCGCTAGGTATTCTATTTGTATTTGTTTTTTTGTCGTTTTTATGATATAATAGTTGGCATAGAAAGGAAGATTTTATGAAACGTTTCGTATCGATTTTTGTTTTGTCGTTGGTTTCTTTTGGTGCTTTTGCTGCAAATAATAGTCGCCCGGCTATGTCAAATAAAATTATGTCTGCACCACGTTATACAGCATCTATAAACCAGTTAAATGGTACAGGGGCCGTAGTAAAAACAACCACTACAACAACTGTTGAAGAAGAACCAAAGGTTGATATGCGTGAAGAAGAACGTAATGCGTGTATAAATAATAATATAGGTATAGGAAATACTTTTGTTTGGGCATCTCGTTACAGTGATACTTCTAATTATGCAACTATGATTGAAGATACGGAAAAACCTGAAAACAACGTTTGTTTCGTTCGTGTTGAATTAAAATCTGATGATACATCAAGAGTTTCTGTTTCTGATATTCCTGCAAAATACTTTATGTGGGGTGAAACAATAGAATGTGGTTCTTGGGCAGATGCAAAAGATATGGAAAAACGTATTCTTGATGCACGCAAGGGCGCACGCATTGGTGGTATCGTAGCTTCCACAGTTGGTGGTGCAGGTCTTGGTGTTGGTGCAATGGAATTAATAGGAAGTACCGGTGCTATCAAGGGCTGGAAAGGTCAACAAGAATTGGACGGAACACAATTGTACAGATCTATTTTAAAATCGTATGATGTGGATTCTGAGGAATATAAAAATATTATTCATGCCTTGAATGTTATAAAACAAGCCTGTGATGTAGATGCAACCAAAACAGAATGCGAAACATATAAAGAATTGATTAACGAATTTGCAAGCAGTAAATAAAAGGATTTAAAAATGAAAAAATTCGGTCTTTTATTATTGTTGTTGTTTGTGCCTGTTGTATCATTTGGTGCGCCATCGATACGTATGCTTGGTAATAAAACAGCCATGACGACGACGGCGGCATCTGGATCAAAAATAACACCTGTGAAGGCGACTGTGTCAAATGAAGCTTCTAACTCAACGGCCAGATTGGGTTCTTTGCGTGCGAAATCAAAAACGAATAATTTGACAACAAACAACAGTTTGAAGGGTTCTAGATTCCCTGTAATCACGCCAGCAAGTTCTTATAACAGTGTAGCTGCACCACAAATTAGTGGTGGGACATATGGTGGGACTGCGTCGGTACCTGCAAATGTTGATGTAGCTGCGATTGTTGATGCTGTGACACAAAACATTGCAAATGATTATTACAATAAGACAGAAGTTTATAATACAAATGAATTCAAGGAAGCTGTTCGTGCAGAGATTCCAGAAGAAACAGATGATCCAAGAATCGATGCAATTAGAATAGGTTCAAGACCGTCACATTCTGCCGAATTGGATCCAAATTATGTTTATATTTGGATTGAAGAAAATTAATATATAACACATTTTTTACTTAAAAAAGATTGTGGATTTGTTCTACAATCTTTTTTGTTATGGATGATATGTTAAAGAAACTTTTGATATTAAGAACGCCTGGAATCGGACCTGTTAAATACAGGAAATTATTGGATGAATTTCAAACAGATGAAAATATAATTGAACATTTGTCATTAACTGATGATTTTATCGATTCGGTTAAACTTGAAATGAACAAGGCGTTTGATTTAGGTGTTGAATATATTTGTGATGATGATTCGCGATATCCAAGTGAATTAAAGAAAATAAAAAATCACCCGATTGTAATAAGTGCGCGCGGAAATATCGCAACACTTTCAAAGAGATGTGTGTCAATTGTTGGAACGCGTCATTCAACTGCGGCTGGTATGAATTTTATATCAGAACTGGCAAATGCTTTTGTGCAACACAATATTGCTGTTGCATCTGGTATGGCGATGGGAACAGATGCAGCGGCACATCATGGTGCTTTGATGGCAAATGGCGATGCACAAACGATTGCTGTTTTGGCAGGCGGTGTTGATTATATATGGCCACTGGAAAACGAATCGCTTTATTATGAAATAATGGAACGTGGCGTTATAATCAGTGAAATGCCCGTTGGAATGGAACCTAATGCATCGAATTTTGTTCAAAGGAATCGCTGGGTTGCAGGGATTGGCGAAAGTTTGATTGTTGGCGAAGCCGATGCAAAATCAGGAAGCATGATAACGGCACGATTCGCAATTGAATACAAAAAGCCCGTATTTGCGGTGCCTGGACATCCCAGTGATGCACGCAGTGTCGGTCCAAATTCTTTAATTAGAACTGGTGCGGCAACATTATGTATGTCTGTGAAAGATTTCTTTGATGATGAAATTGATGTAAAAAACAAAAAAAATAATAAACCAGAAAATGAAATTTTAGATAAACTAGGAATAATTCCAGTGTCAGAATCTGTATTGGCAAATCTTGTCAAAAAAAGTGTTTCGGAAATCAAGTCAGATTTAGTTGTCTTGGAATTACAAGGTTTGATAAGAAAACAAGATGGCGGTTATGTTTTAAATTGATTTTTTTGATGTATATACAGTGTATATACAAAGTGCGAAAAACCAAAGAAAAAACGAATCGTTGTCAAAAAATAAATCTTCAAAAATAAATCAACATTTGGTTGCAAACTGAAATTAATCTTATAAATTATTCAGCATCCAAACGGTTGATTCGTATCAATCAACAGCGAGAGAAAAAGAGTAGGCGACATAAAACTATATTTATGTGCGAAAGTGGTTGTTTAATCGTTTCGGGAAACGCAAACTCTTTTTAGAAGGAAAAAGGAGCAAACGGCAATGCAAGCAATAGCGACGAGTAAGAATGTGAATGTGGAATCGTTGATGGGGGCTTTCGCGGCCAAAATAGATTCCGCCGGATTTGCAGCATGGATTGCGCCATTGCAGATAGAGGTATGCGAAAACTGTTTGAACCTGGTTGCGCAAAACCAATTCACCGCCGACTATGTTAAAAGGGAATATGAAAAAATCCTTTCAAATATAGCGGCGGATTTTTGTTTGGATTTAAATATATCTGTGCATGCAAAAAATAATGCTGTGCAATCTGCAAATGATAATGTTGTTTGTGAATTTATTAAATCAGATGTGAAACCTGTAAAAAATAAAAACGGTTTTGATTCATTTATATGTTCAGATGAAAATATGTTTGCGGTTGCGGCATGCAAAAAAATCGCGATGGATAATTCTTCGTTTTCACAATTATTTATATATGGACCAAATGGTTGCGGAAAATCTTTGTTATTAGATTGCATTTGCAATACAACAAATAAAAACGTTGTTCGTATGTCGGGCGGTCAATTTGTTGCAGACTTTACACGTTCGCTTCGTGACAGAACGATATTTTCATTTAAAGATTTATGTCGTAATTGTGATATGTTCATATTGGATGATGTGTGTGCGCTGGCTGGAAAGCGTGCAACGATGGATGAATTTATGCAATTGATAACAGATTTACACAATATGGGAAAAAATATTGTGTTAACTGCGAACGGAACACCAAATTCATTAAATGGTTTTGACAGACGCGTTCAATCTTTGTTTGCATCAGGATTGGTTGTTGATGTTAATGCGCCAAATGCATATGTTCGTCGTTCAATGTTGTTGCGTTCAGGTATTGATGCGAATGTGGCTGATGAAATTGCAAAACAGGTAAATGGCGATGGTCATTTGGTAAATGGGATAATAAATAAAATAAAAACATATACTGAATTAATGGGCGAACGTGTAAATATGGATGTTGCATCACGTTTGTTGGCTGATGTTTTAAATAAAACAAAAACACCATTGATGATGGTAAAAACAATGTGTGAAAAAATGGGAATTTCATTTGATGAAATTTGTGGAAATTCCCGTGCGCGTCGTGTTGTTCGTGCACGTCAAATAATGATGGCTGCATTAAAGGCATCAACAAATTTATCCCTTACGGAAATTGGTAATGTGTGTGGTGGTCGCGATCATGCAACGGTTGTTTATGCGATAAACCAAATTGAAAAACAAAAAATGTCTGATTTGATATTAAATGCAGAAATAGACGATATGATAAAAATCTGCAAATAAAGTTTTGTTCGATGAACGAAAGAGGAGAAGGAAAAACATCCGCATCTGCGGATGTTTTTTTAAAACCAACCTTTCTTTTCGTTTTTGATTCCGGCAAACTCGGAAAGGGCTTTCTTTTGTTTTTCGGTCAATTTCTTTGGAATTACAATTCCTATTTCTATATACAAATCACCAAATCCACCACGGCCATTTGGCATACCGTGTCCGCGAACACGCATTTTTTCGCCGACCTGGGTTCCAGATGGGATTTTTACTGATAATTTTTTATCATCAATTGTTTCAATTTCAATTTCACCACCCATTGCCAATGTCGCAAAATCTATATTTGCATGCATCAGTAAATCATTGCCAACACGTTCAAAAGTTTTATTTGGACGTATGTGTATATCCAGATAAAAATCACCTGAGGTTCCACCGTTCGGGGCGGCTTCGCCCATGCCAGCCATACGAAGACGTGCACCATCCATAATGCCGGCCGGGATTTTTACATCCAATGTGCGTTGTTTGTTAACCGTGCCGGTACCATCACATGCGCTGCATTTTTTATCTATCTTTTTACCCAATCCATTACAGTCCGGGCATGGTGTTTCCACCGCAAAAAATCCCTGACGCGTATGAACATAACCGGTGCCGCCACATGTTTTGCATGTTGGTGCTGGTTTCCCATCAGCCGTTCCGTGTCCGTCGCATTTTTCACATTTTACTGCGCTGGTAAATTTCACAGTATGGGTTGTTCCAAAAAAGGCATCTTTTAAATCAATTACAACTTCGTCCAACAAATCGCGACCACGTTGTTGTTGTGGACCGTGTCCGTTGTCACCAAATCCGCCACCAAATCCAAAACCGCGCATGGCTTCGCGTAAAATATCTTCCATGCCGCCCATATCGCCGCCACCCATATTGAAATGAAATTCGCCATTTCCAAATGGGTTGCCACCAAATCCAGCCCCAGCAGATGCGCCGTTACCACCGGCAAATGCTGCATCGCCGAAACGGTCATAGGCAGCACGTTTTTGCGGGTCTTTCAAAATATCAAATGCATTATTTACTTCCTTGAATTTTTCTTCGGCGGTTTTATCGCCTGGGTTTTTATCAGGGTGGTATTTCATAACCAGTTTATGATATGCCTTTTTTATATCGGCATCAGTTGCATCCCTTGCAACACCCAAAACTTCATACGGATTTTTATTCATATTCTTACCTGTTTGTCATTATCGTGATAAATATATAGGTATATTATATTAAAAATCAAGGGTGGGGTGATAACTATTTTTTTGCTGTTTTTTTGTAGAATATCGCGGTTTTACCTTGCTAAAATTTTAAAAATGTTCTAATAATACTGTGATAAAAGTGGGAAAGTTATGAATAAATATGATGCATCAGATATAGAAGTTTTGGAAGGTTTGGAACCTGTTCGTCTGCGTCCAGGTATGTATATTGGCGGAACTGACGAAAAGGCGTGGCATCATTTGCCGGTTGAAATTATGGATAATTCTATTGACGAGGCTGTTGCCGGATTCGCTAAGAAAATAGTCGTAAATTTGATTGATGCGAAAACTATTGAAATAACCGATGATGGTCGTGGAATTCCAGTTGATGAACACCCAAAGTATCCAGGTAAATCTGCGCTGGAAGTAATTTTGACAACTCTTCACTCTGGTGGAAAATTTAATAATAATGTTTATAAAACCAGTGGTGGTTTGCATGGTGTAGGAAGTGCGGTTGTAAATGCGCTGTCTTCCAATATGGATGTGACAATTTCCAGGGATGGGTTTGAATGGCATCAAACTTTTTCACGTGGCAAAGTGACCAGTCCGATTACAAAAGGCCTGGCAACAAAAGCGCACGGAACAAAAATTAAATTTACATTGGATGATGAAATATTTGGTGAAAGCGCGGTATTTAAACCTATCAAAATTTATCGTATGGCGCGTGCAAAATCTTTCTTGTCACGTGGTGTGAAAATAGAGTGGCATTGTAATCCATCTCTTCTTACCGAAGATATGAATATTCCGGCGGATAAAGAATTTTATTATCCAAATGGTGTTGCAGATTTTGTTGCTGAAAAGACAGAATCTAAACCACGTATTTTGCCAAAGATTTTCAGTGGCTCTATTGATTTTCCAGATGATTCTGGTCGTGTTGAATGGGCATTGACTGTTTTGACTGATGAAAATGGTGCGGCGTCTGATGACGGATTCTTTGCATCGTATTGTAATACAATCGCAACAATTGACGGTGGAACGCACGAAAACGGATTCAAGGCTGCAATTACCAAGGGATTAAAGGCCTATGGTGAAAAAGTAAATAACAAAGCTGCGGCTTCAATTATCAGTGAAGATGTATTTGATTCGGTTGCTGCAATTGTTTCTGTATTTTACAAGACACCGCAATTTTTAGGTCAGACCAAGGAAAAATTATCTAATCCTGAAATTGCCAGATATACAGAAAATGCATTGCGCGATCCATGGGAAATGTTTTTGGCATCAGATCCAAAGACAGCAAATGCATTGTTGGAATTTGTTATCAATTTGGCCAATGCGCGTATTAAAACCAAACAAGTTAAAGATGTTGCGCGCAAGACACCAACTAAACGAATTCGTATGCCTGCAAAATTGGCAGATTGTTCAAAACATGGTATCGAAGGAACAGAATTATTTATAGTTGAGGGAGAATCTGCTGGTGGAACCGCAAAACAAGCAAGGGACAGAGCTACCCAGGCAATTATGCCATTGCGTGGAAAGGTATTAAATGTTCTTTCAAATTCTGATGAACGTTTCAGTGCAAATAAAGAATTAAATGATTTAATTGATATTATTGGTGCTGGTACCGCAAAAGATTGGGATGATGCTAAATTAAGATACGAAAAAATTATCGTCATGACTGATGCTGATGTTGATGGAAGCCATATCGCATCATTGCTGATGGCGTTCTTTTATCAATATATGCCACAACTTATTTATGGGGGACATTTGTATTTATCTTGTCCGCCACTTTATAAATTAACATGCGGAACCGAATCGATTTATGTTGATACGGATGAAGAATTGGAAGAATTAAAAAATACAAAATATAAAAACAAGAAAATTGAAATATCGCGATTCAAGGGTCTTGGTGAAATGATGCCAAATCAATTGAAAGAAACAACAATGTCACCAAAGTCGCGCAGACTTATTCGTGTTGATTTGCCACCAAAGACAGAAGAGGGTCAAGAAGACACAGAAAAAACAAAAACACTTGTGTATGATTTGATGGGTAAAAAACCAGAATTCAGATTTAAATTCATTACCGAACATGCACAATTTGTAAAGGATTTATTTGTATAGTAAAAATTGATAAACAAAAGAAAATCCGCCGTATAGGCGGATTTTTAATTTGTAAATTTTGTTATTTTATTTTCTTTAATTTTTCCATAAAAGTTTTTGTGTATTGTGTTGCAGACCATATTGATGCAATCAATGCCAACCACAAACCAAATACTGCAATTTTTGGTAAGATATAAATCAAATAAAATACAATACGACTGTTTGTTCCTGGGGTCACAGATGCAAATACTGCAAACCATAACAAGAAAGCAGCAATTGCAATCATTTGAATTGTTGTTTTAATTTTTCCCATTGAAAAACGAGCCTTTGGAACAGGCATTTCTATTTTTTGTGTTCCCAAGAATTCACGCAGACCACTGATATATAATTCGCGTGTAATCATAAACACTACTGGAATAACTATATACCAAACAGGTCCCATCAATGCCAACATGATTAATGTATTACATACCAACAATTTATCACCAATATGATCCAAGACACCACCCAGTTTTGAACAACAATTATATTTGCGTGCAAGATATCCATCAAACCAATCGGACATCGCCCCAAGTGCGAATAATACAAATGTAAGTACTGGCCAATTAGCCATTATTGTAAATATAATGATAAATGCAGCCGCTATGCGAAATGCAGATAAAAAGTTAACAAATGCTTTCATATCGTTTTTCTCCTTTTTGTATAACCTCTTTATTATAACATTTCTGAATGGAAATAGGCATATATTTTTTCAGCTGCACTTTTCCCAAGATCTGGAACACGCATCAATGATTTTAAATCTGCATCCATAATCGCATGAACCGAACCAAAATGTTGTAATAATTGTTTTTTTCGTTTTGGACCAATGCCCTCGATTGAATCAAGGACAGAAGCAGTCAATTGTTTCGCACGGACAGATCTGTGATATGTTATAACAAACCTGTGTGCTTCATCACGAACTGCGCGCAACATTAAAAATAAAGATGAATCTTTTGGTAAATCTCTTTTTTCAGAACCATCTGGCATAATAAAATGTTCATCTCCATTTCGAACTTCGCCTTTAGTTACACCGAGAACTGGTATTTTGCCATTTGAAACCTTATGTGCAATATTCCATTGGGCTGGTCCCCCATCAACAATAATTAAATCAAGTTTTGGATTGTCATTTATTGCACGAGTCACAAATTCTTCCATCATAGCAATATCATTACCTGCGCGTTTCATATCATGTAATTTAAAATGTCGATAAGATGATTTTATAAAACCATCATGACCAAACGCAATCATTGCACCCACAGGTTGTTTTCCAAATAAATGTGAATTATCAAACACACCAACATATTCCAATTTTAAGCCTAATAAATTTTCAAATTCTGAAACGTTTCTATCCCATTGTAAATTTTGTATATGCGACGGATTCTGTCGTATACCGCGATTTGTGGTTTGTGTTAATGCAGATATTTTATCGCGTATAATAGCGGCGTTTTCAAAATCCATTTTGTCTGAAAAATCTTTCATCGTTTTTGTTAAATCAGAAATGATTGGTTCACTGTCCCCGGTTAAAATACGGCGCGCCAGTTGAACATTTTTATCATAATCTTTTTGTGGTAAACAACACGGGCCACTGCATCGTCCAATTTGATACAGCAAGCATGGACGGATGCGATTTTTCATAAATGTATCGTTGCAAGTTCTAAGTCTGCACACACGTTGAATTGTTTTGATTGTATCGTTCAATGCGTATACAGATGGATATGGTCCAAATATATCTTTCTTTTGCGAGATTTTACCACGAAATTTCAATAAACGAGGAAATTCATGTTTGGTTAATGCCAACATAGGATACATTTTTCCATCTGTCAGCATAACATTATATTTTGGTTTAAGTGTTTTTATAAGATTTTGTTCCAAAATAAGCGCATCTTGTTCGGTGCTGGTAATTTCCCATTCTATGCGTTGGACCAGCGTCCGCATAACCTGTTTGTGATTTTCAAGGTTGGAAATATCAATATATTGACGTAATCGGTTTAATAAGTTCTTGGCTTT
Source organism: uncultured Pseudomonadota bacterium (assembly GCA_900321105.1). GTDB lineage: Bacteria > Pseudomonadota > Alphaproteobacteria > Rs-D84 > Rs-D84 > Enterousia. The sequence continues at coordinate 194,537 of OOHL01000001.1, forward strand.
GCCAACATATAAAAGGTTCCCATCACCGTCATACATTTTATATATTCCTGGTGACAATGGCGCGTTTTTGATCAAGTCTTTAAATTGAATATTCATAACAAATATGATATTATAAAATATAGAAAAATCAAATAGAGGTGAAACAATGAGACAAGAATCTGGTCGTTCAATGATAGAAATGGTTGGTGTGTTGGCAATTATGGGTATGTTAACAGCCGGGGCGTTTGTTTTGATATCATTGGGTATTAACAGGCAAAAACAAGCACGTGTAATGGATGATGTGGTAACTATTGTGTCTGGTGTTCGTGGGCTTTTAGGGGATTATGATGATTTTTCAAATATCGATAATTCAACAATTTTTGCCGCTATGTCGGTCAGCAATAAAAATCCATATGGTGGAACGTATGAATTGGCTGTAAACCCATCAGATTCTCGCCAGTTTATTGTCCGTATAAATGGATTAAATAAATCTGATTGTGAAGCTTTGGTTACAAAGGCATGGACCGATTCTGTTGGGTATGGTTCTTCTAATCACAAAGAAAGCGGTGCAACAGGTAATTGTGTTGATGGAAACACGAATGTGGTATCAATTGTATATGGCGAATAAAATATATGGCTGAATTTATAACAATTTCTGAATCTGAAGCGGGAATGCGTTTGTTGCGGTGGTTTGTTCGTCACTATCCAGCCATGTTACAACGTGATTTTTATAAACTTTGTCGTGGTGGACAAATAAGAATAAATTCTTCAAGATGCAAAGGTATGGAGATATTGAACAATGGTGATATTGTTCGGGTGCCACCAACGTTACAATCATATAAAAATGTAAAAAAGAAAGAAACCGGTGAAAATTTTTCATTATCGGATTTAGAAAATTTGCGTAAATGTATTATTCATAATGATGCAGATATAGTAGTTTTTAATAAACCCGCTGGATTAGCAGTGCAGGGTGGGACAGGTATTAAAAAATCTATAGATAAAATGGCTGCAGCACTTTTCCCGTATGATAAAATATCATTGGTTCACAGAATTGATAAAGAAACAAGTGGACTTTTGGTTGTTGCAAAAAATCAGCGTGCTGCTCAAGATTTATCTCTTCAATTTCAAAATAAAACAGCGCACAAAGAATACTTGGCTTTATTGCAAGGCAATATGGCACAGAAATCAGGTATTATCGACAATTATATGGCAAAAGGTCAGGTCTTTGAGGAATTTAACAAGATTCCAAGTGGTGTTGTTGCCCAGCGTGCGGTTACTGAATACAAGGTTATTGGTGAAGCGTCTGGATTATTATCTTGGGTTTTGTTTTCTCCACATACAGGTCGAACACATCAATTAAGATTGCACAGTGCTTTTTCTTTGAATGCACCAATAGTTGGGGATGATTTATATAATAGGCGAAACAATAAACTGGATGGAATTTTGGGTTCTTTTCTGACAACACAAAAATTGTTTTTATTTGCATACAGAATAACTTTCAAGCATCCTGGTTCTGGAAAGATGATGACATTGCGTGCAGATGTTCCAGATTTTATGCAATCTGTTATAAGGTTCTTGGAATTTAAATTACCATAAGGGGATAAAGATATGTTTTTATATGCATTTTATAGAAGATATCTTTGGTTGCTAAGAATTTTAGCGTTTTTCTTTATGGGATTGATGGTTGCAATTGGTATTGCATTGACTCAGGTTAATCTGGAATCTTTGCGTGGAAACATTTTATCTATTTTGCGTGAAAGCAGTAATATGCCGGTCGAGATAGATGGAAAAATTTCATGGCATTTTTCATTGCGTCCAGAAATAGAATTGAATGATGTCCGTATTCCAAATGCAGATTGGGCAAAGAATAAAGATATGTTCAGCGCAAAAAAAATAGATGTGCGTTTGGATTTATTATCTTTATTTAAACCACATCCTGTGATTCGTCATATAAAGATTTTTGATGCTAAAATAGCGATAGAAAAAAATGATAAAGGTGACAATTCTATTTTGTTTATAAAACCACAAAAACCAGAGAAATCACCGGATACAGAAAAAATAGAAATTGCAAAATATCCTGTTGAACAATTGCCTTTTGGTGGATTAGATATTGAAAAAATTTCTGTAAATTTATATGGCGATACATATGAATTGTCCAGTTTTGGTATCAATAATTATATGCGGCATGATAATCGTGAATTTAGTGGTTGGGTTAAACCTTATGATACAAATTTACCATTTGTTATACAGTTTTCTGAATATAACAGTGAACGCAAAATTTATCCAATGCGAATCGCTTTCGCCACGGGCGCAGAACCTTTGATTGCAGATATTGCATTAGAAGGTACCAGTAAAATGCCCATAGACTTTATTTTGCGTGGCGAAATACCAAACATAAAAAAATCTGGAAACTGGTTTAATGTTAATATGGTTTATTTACCAAAAATGAAAATAAATATCGCCGGCGGAATTGACAGAAAGAAAGTTTCTTTTAGAAAATCTTCGATAGATCTGAATGGCTCATCTGTTAGTTTTTCTGGGACTTATGATTGGTCTAAGAATATTCCAGTGTTAAAGGCAAAAATTTCTTCGGATATGATAAATTTATATAAATCTTTCCCGGAATGGTACGGCGTTGGTAAGGAATGGATACATCCAGACAGGGATTTAAATGTATTTAAAGATATGCCTTTATTCGGTGAATATTTATATAATATGGATGCAGAATTAGATGTTAACTTAAAACATTTTATCGTTTACAGACATTTGGATTTATCAGACCTTGATGCAAAAATAAAAATTAAAAATCACATAGGGCGTGTTGATGCAAATCTTGTTATAGGGGATGGCAAGATAGATTTGGCTTTGATTACGGATATTTATGAAAATGGATTTTATGATGCAACATTAGCAGCAGTTGGAAACAATGTTTATGTTGGTGAAATTATAAATCAAGTTGATGTTAAAGATATTATTTCTGGGTTGCCGGTAAATATAAATCTTTATGTAAAAGCGCGTGGACAAAATATGTCTGAAATAATGCAAACAATAACAGGCCCTGTATTGGTTTCTTCAACGGATATGGGTTTTGCACACGCCGACTTGGTGGCATATATGTATGGTGGTGATTTCTTGACTACGTTGCGTCACAGCGTTGAAGATATGTTCACTGGTAATAAACGTGATATGATAAGAATAACCAGCGCGGTTGTTAATGTTATATTAAGGGATGGATTAATTGAAACACAAAATGGTGTGGCGGTTGAAACACGTGTGATAAATTTACGTCTGGCAGGCAGTCTTGATTTGGGCAAAGAAAATATCCAAATGTCTTTGGCCACTGTTCCTGTAAGGGGATTAAAATTATCATTATCTGGCAATTTAGTTAACGCATTGCAGATAACTGGTAATTTAGCAGAGCCTGATTTTAAAATAAGTGGTGCAGCAGTTGCAGGCAAGGTTGGTTCTGCGGTTGGTATTGGTTTGTTATTATCTCCATTGACCGGTGGATTAAGTATAGCTGGCGGATTGATAGCTGGTGTATTAGCAGGTGATTTATTAGAAGGTTGGTTGGCAGATGAACATCCCTCTGAAACCGCTAAAAAAACCGGCGCACCACTAAAACGTGATGACCCAGAATGGATGCGTCAATCAGTTGAAATTTTGTCAAATTCTTTATTTAAGTAAAAAGGTATTCAAAAAATGTTTGGTTGGTTAAATATTATTCAGGCTCTGATAATCGTTGCGGTTGTATATGTTTTTTACATCAGTTTTATAAAAAATACTTCTTCGGAAAAACTGGTGCGAGGTTTGTTTGGTTTGGGATTGCTTTGGGCATTAAGTTTTTTATTATCAATGGCGCATTTGTATTTATTGGGACGTTTTGTGCATTGGATTGCTTTGTTTATGTCTGTTGCTTTGATTGTTATCTTTCAACCAGAATTACGAAAATTTTTAGCATTGATGGGGAACATCAAGGGATGGAAAAATATCATATACGCATTTGAAAAAGATATTAAAAAGTCATCATTTAAACAAAAAAGCGTAGATGAAATAATTAAAGCTGTTGCGTATATGTCCGAAAAACATACTGGCGCATTAATTGTTTTTCCAGAAGATATGGATGACGGTGTTATCGAAAGAATAGGAACAAAAATAGATGCGATTATATCCAGTGAATTATTGTTAACAATATTCTTTAATAAAACACCTTTGCATGATGGTGCTGTTATAATTGCAGACAATAAAATTAAATATGCTGGTGCAATTTTGCCATTGTCTCAAAACCAATTACAATGGAAATACGGAACACGTCATCGTGCGGCATTGGGAATGTCTGAATTGTCAAAGGCCACAGTTTTGGTCGTATCCGAAGAAACGGGCGATATATCATTTGCTGAAAAAGGCAATATTAAAAAGTATGATGATATTAAAAAAGTCAAAAATAAGTTAGAAAAATTATTGATTAAATAATTTACTGAAACTGCGTTTTGTCAAAATAAAATAAAGTTCTTTTTTGTAAGATTTGCTCTTGCACCGAATCGGTGTTTTTTGGTACACTCTCTAACAGGAAAATAATGAAATAAGAAAGAACAGGAGCAAATTATGGAATTTTCAGTGTTTCGTCAGGTTTTAATACGTGCGCTGGGGCATATGCAGTCTATCGTTGAAAAACGTGCGAAGTGGCAGATGACTTGATTTTGTCTGCGACAAATGTTGATTTGGAATTAGTTGAACATGTTGCGGCTGATATAACTTTGGCTGGTAAAACAACTGTGCCAGTTCAAATGTTGTACGATATTGTTCGTAAATTACCAGATGATGCAGAAATCAATTTCAAACAATCTGGTGATCAGTTGGTTGTGTCCAGTGGTCGTGCAGTATTCCATTTACCAACATTGCCAGCAGAAAATTTCCCAGCAATGGCAGGTGGCAATCTTAGCACGAAATTCCAAATGACAACTGGTGATTTGGCTCATTTGATTAACCAAACAAAATTTGCAATTCCAACAGATGATGTTCGTTATCATTTGGGTGGTATATATTTTCATATTTCTGAAGATACTGGAAAATTGACAGCTGTTGCGACAGATGCGCAAAGAATGGCTTTGTGTGCAATTGCTGCACCAAATGGAACAAATGGTATGCCATCTGTTATTATACCAAGACGTGTTATTGGTGAATTGTCTAAATTATTAGAAGATGCAAATGTTGACGATGTTTTGGTCGAATTGTCTGATACCAAGGCTCGTTTCACAGTTGGTGCTGCAACTTTGACCAGCAAATTGGTTGATGCACAGTATCCAAATTATCGTGTTGTTATTCCAAAGGGTAATGATAAAATTGCAATCTTGGATCGTAAACAATTTGTTAACGCGGTTGATTTGGTTTCAGTTGCCAGTGTTGATAAAACAAAATCTGTTCAATTGGCGTTTTCGATGAATAAATTGGTAATCAGTGCATCAAGTCCAGATGCGGGTGCTGCAACCCAGGAATTAGATGTTGAATATAATGGTGATGCTACATTTACTATTAATTTCAATGTTAAATTCTTGCTTGATGTCGCAGGTCAGGTCGAAGGTGAAAAATTCCAAATTGAAATGCAAGAACCACTTTCGCCAACCATTATCAAATCTACAGAAAAAGATACAGATGCATTGTTCGTTCTTATGCCTATGAGAATGTAATGGTGTGTCCATATATAAAAAATCCGCCAATATGGCGGATTTTTTGTTGATAAAATCAAAACTTTATTATATTCTTAGACCGTAATTTAAAACCAAGGGGTAAACAAATGGCATCTTTTATTGCAAATGATATGCGTGTGGGTTGGGTTATTTCCCATAACGGCAAACGTTATTCTGTAACATCAATTACAAAAGTGAAACCAGGCAAGGGTGGTGCTTTTGTTCAGGCTGACTTGCGTGATATTGATTCTGGAAACAAGGGTGGTGACCGTTGGCGCGCTGAAGATAAAGTTGAAAAATTGATGGTTGAAGATATTGAATGTCAATATTTGTATTCGGATGGTACAGATGCATTCTTTATGAATTTGACTGATTATGAACAATTCACAATGCCAAACGAATCTTTGGGTGAACAAATGAAATTCTTGGCACCAGAAATGTTGGTCAAGGCAAACTTTGTCGAAGGTCATCCTGTATCAATCACATTGCCAAAAACAGTAATTGCAACGGTTGAAGAAACAGAACCTGCGTTAAAAGGTCAAACAGCAACCAGCAGCGGTGGTAAACCCGCTATTTTGGATAATGGTGTTCGTGTTCAAGTTCCAACATTTATTGAACAAGGCGAAAAGATTGTTGTGAATACTGAAACATTAGAATATGTAGAAAGGGCGAAATAAATTATAATAATAAATCTGCTTGTTGTCGGCGTGTTTATGTAACATTTGTACACTGCACACTTCGACAACTGCGCATCTTTATAATTCTAATTTATTTGTTAAAATGTATAGAATCCGCCGTATAGGCGGATTTTTATTTATTAAATTTTATAACCAGATCCCATTATGTTTTGTATTTCATCAATACAATTTTTCATCATTTCTTCTTTTGCATTTGTTAAATATTTTCTTGGGTCAAAGATGTCAGGATTTGTTGCTAATGTTTTACGAATTGCTGCGGTAAAAGCAAATCGTGAATCGGATTCGACATTAACTTTTGCAACGTGTAATGATATTGCACGACGAATTTGAGACGGGGCAATTCCGCGTGCATTTTTTATATCGCCACCATATTTATTTATTTGCTTAACATATTTTTGTGGAATATTTGAAGCCCCATGTAAAACCAGTGGTGTATTTGGAATATTTTTCGCAATTTGTTCTAATATATCGAATCGTAACGATTCGTTCGGGCTTTTCCTTTTGTATGCCCCATGAGATGTCCCAATTGCAACAGCTAACGAATCGGTTTTTGTTTGTTTTACAAAATCTTTAACAATATTTGGATCGGTGTACAAGTGTGTATCTGATTTAGTATTTTCGTCTTCTATGCCGAATAAAACCCCCAGTTCTGTTTCAAGTGATACATTAAATTTATGAACATAATCTGCAACCCGACGCGATTCGGATATGTTTTTTGAAATTGGCATGGCACTGCCGTCAAACATGACAGATGAAAACCCCAAATCACACGCGTATTTACAGATTTCGAAACTGTGTCCATGATCCAGGTGTAATGCAATTTGACCAGGTTTGTATTTTGCACCCGCTATCATACCCATCAAAATATCGCCACCCATATATTCCAAAGCGCCTTCTGATACAGCCAATATAACCGGGCTTTGCGTTATTGTCGCGGCATTAAGTATCGCTGACAATGTTTCTAGATTATAAAAATTAAATGCTGGCACTGCATAGCCACCAGCCATTGCAGGTCTAAGCAATATTTTTGTATTTGATAACATAAAATTAGAATAGTGCATATTTTTTCCTTTTATGGTATAATTATATCATAAAAATGAAGTTTTATTATTTTTATATAAAACTTGACAACCTGAATATTTGTGCAACAATTTAGTTAAACGAATCGGGAAACAGAGAGATATAAAAACAAGGAAAACAAAATGAAAAAAGTTATTTTGTCTATTATGGGTTTAACAATTTTGGCTGGCTGTTCTGGCTATGATTATTACAAAACAGACGTACGCTATCGTCAAAAAGGTAAAGATTGTGTTTATTATTACAACGAAAAAGGTCAAAAATTTAATGACGAAATTCGTTCTTTGAAGGATGCTAAAAAAGTTGTTTATCGTGATGTAAAATGTGAAGATTTGTATGGTAAAGACACATATGGATACACAGAACGTAACGACAGAAAGGCTATTATTCCAGCTTATGTCGAAGAAAAACCAGCTGCCACACCATGTGGATGCAGCAAATGTGGTAAAAAACAAGTCTTGAAAAACAGATATGTTATCGTTCCTGCATACAATGGTTAATCGAATCTTGTATTATTAAAGCGCCAAAACAAATTTGGCGCTTTTTTTATTTGGTAATCTGCTTTTTTTATGATAAAATAATGTGAAAGAAAGGAGTTTTTAAATGAAAAAGATTATGAATAAAATCAATTTTGCAATAATCGGCTTGATGGTTTCTGTGCCTGCATTCGCGGCGGATACTAATGCAATGTGTACGGCAATCAAAGAATTAGGCAAGGTGTTCAATTTACTTAGAACAATGGCGTTTATTGGTGCTGCGTTCTATATTGCAGGTTGGGCATGGGGCTTTATTTCCAAACCAGAAGATGCGAAAATGGATAAGATAAAAGAAAAAGGTCAAGGTTTATTGGTCGGATTCTTTTTGTTGTTCTTGGTCGGCGTGTTGTTGTCTTTCATTATGTCTGCAACAGGTGCCCAAGTATTTGGTTGCAAAAACGAAATTATCAATTTCGGTAATATGAAATAATAAAGTATTTAGAAAAAATACCGCCCGTTTGGGCGGTGTTTTTTTATCTTTGTTGAAGGGACAATGGATAATATTCTTTCCAGAAATTTGTTTTTACCCTGTTAACTGGTGTGATTATGCTGTTTTCAGTGTTCTTTTGGGCATAATTTTCTGGGGCGCTATAATTCTTGTTGAATTGTGCAATACAATCAGATGATATAACAGTAGATATCAGATATTTGATTTCATCAATAGAAACCTTTTGTCTTTCATAAACCCTTAAAAGAATGGCTTGTAACAGGTTGTTTACATAAATTAAAGGTTCCAGTGTCATATATTCCATAATGGATTCGCCATCTTTAAGATTGTATTTTATGCGTAAATCATCCATGGTGCGCATATTGAATAATCTGCACCATAAAAAACTCCATATATCAGAATAAGAATTCAAATTGGAACCGATTGCGTGTTTTGTGACAGATGCCAAATTTTCACTTAATTGTTTAACTTGATTGCGTAATTTTGCAAATTTTATCAAGTTTGATACTGTTTTTATGTTTTCAATTTGTTGATTTTGACATATAAAATATGCTTGTTCAAATTCTGCGCCATTAATTTGACCAAATAAGTATTCGCAAACAACAGGGGATAATTTTTGATTTGTGCCATTTTTTATAATTTGAATTGTATGGGCTGTTTTTACAAATGCATTATAGGTTTCTTTGAAATTCAACATGTGAACTGGTTGTGGTGTCAGATTTTGAAAACGAGGAATTGCTTTGAATACTTGTCCATTTATTTTAGTTATAACAGAACTTGAAATAGGTTGATCTATATCAAAATAGTTTGGGTACATAATTGTCAAATCTGCCAGTGTCCAATAAGATGCTGTTTCTTCGCCACCAAAAATAGATGTGTTATCCTGGTGGCGTCTTTGATTAAGCGTCTTGTAGATATGTATTTCTTTTGGTGTCGGATTTGTCATTTTTAATCCTTTTTAGATTCATCAATATTTGCCAAAGAAAATAAAACAGAAGATATCAATGACTGATAGGGCACATGTTGTGCATCTGCTAATTCTTTGATTTTTTCCAATATTTGATGCGGAATTCGCATGTTTATTACACAGTCTGATTTGTTAAAGGCGCGATAAGCCGCGTATTCCCTTAACAGAGATTCGATATTCATTACGAATAATTGTTGCATTACATTTGGCATAGACAAACCCCTATACTTTAGTGATTACAATTGACTATATCATTGTATTTACAAATGTCAATACATTTATATATACGCTTGTAATGGCGGAAATATAGGCATTTGTGTTGATTTTGGTATTGATTGGATTTTTTTGATTTTTTAATTTGCGTGCTGGAATCCTTGTTGCTATTATTGTGTAAATAACAAGGAAAGGATTTTTTATGCATAAATTATTATCTTTTATGATGGCGGCGTTTTCGTGTCTGTTTTTGTCAGGTGCGCGCGCTGAATTACATGTTGATATTGTGGCTGGTGGGGTTGATCCAACATCTATTGCGGTCCAGAAATTTGAAACAATTGGCAAGGTTTCATCCAGTGATGCAAAAATGTTACGTGAAGTCGTTGAAAACGATTTGCAACGCACAGGGCTTTTCAGAATTGTAAACCATAATGCATTTCCTGAATTTGTAAAAATGAACGATATGCCAAATTTCAAAAGTTGGAACGCAATAAAAACACAGGCTTTGGTTCAGGCCAGTTTACAAGCAGAGGGAAAAGATAATTATAAATTGGAATTTTATCTTTGGGATGTTAATGGCCAAGAACAAATAGAGGCACAAAGTTTAATTGCTTCTAAAAAATCTGTGCGTCGCCTTGCGCATATCATGGCGGATGCGATTTATGAAAGATTAACCGGCGAAATTGGATATTTTGATACTCAAATTGTATTTATTGCGGAAACCGGCCCGGTAAATAATCGTGTTAAACGTATGGCCATAATGGATCAAGATGGATACGGTATGCGTTATTTATCTGATAAAAAGACTTTTGTGATGTCACCACATTTTTCACCAAATATGTCAACGATAGTATTTTTATCTTATCGTAATGATGACCCGATGGTTTGGGTTTTGGATTTGGAAACAGGGGATCAGACAAAATTAGGTAATTTTGGTGGGATGAGTTTTGCACCACGTTTTTCACCTGATGGCAATCGTGTTGCTTTATCTTTGGTTAAAAATGGTATAACCAATATTTATGAATATAATATTGCTGATAAATCTTTAAAACAATTGACATTTGGAAACCATATCGATACAAGTCCATCTTATTCGCCAGATGGTCGTTATATGGCGTTTAATTCGGATTCGACAGGTTCACAACAAATTCATGTTTTGGATTTAAATACAGGCAAACAAAAACGTATTACTTTTGGGTCAGGTCGTTATGCAACACCTGCATGGTCGCCTGACGGAAACTATATTGCGTTTACAAAAATGGCAGATAATACTTTTTATATTGGTATTATGAATCCAGAAGGCAGACATGAAAAAATACTAGCAGGCGGTTGGTATATGGAGGCACCATCTTGGGCACCTGGATCACGTCGCGTTGTGTATTATGAAACAGAACAAGCCGCAGATGGCGAAGAACGTATAAGCCATATTCGCAGTGTGGACATAACCGGACAAAACATTTACGATATTGATTTAAAAGACAATATAAATGGGGTAGAACCAACTTGGTCACCAAAATTGCCGTAATGAAAAATATATTGTGTTTGTTTAGTGCGTGCATGCTTTGTCAAAATTGTTTGGCAGCGCCTGTTCGTGTCACGTACATTATTGATGGTGATACTTTTGTTGGCGATGTGTCTTTGGCAGATAAGACAGAGGTTATGTCTGTAAAAGTGCGTATTCGTAATGTTGATACCCCAGAATTACATGGTGCGTGCGAATCTGAAATAAAACGCGCAAAATATGCCAGACAAAGATTGGAAGAATTGATACCTGTCAATTCAATTGTTGAAATTAAAAATATTAAAAACGATAAATATGCCGGACGTATAGATGCTAATGTTTATGATTCTGCTAATCGAGATATCGGTTCTGTTTTGGTAAAAGAAAAAATTGGTCGTCCATACAACGGCGAAAAGCGTAAATCATGGTGTGATTAATTTATGCGCTGTGACGATTTATCGCTTCCCTTATTTCTTCCAATGTTGCGGATGCCGGTAATTCTTGTTCAAAATAAATGTGTGTTGTTCCAGGCTTGATTTTTCCGCGTTTTGGCCAATATAACCCGGTGTCAACACCAACAGGACTTATTGGTAATTTAAGATGTGTGGCCAAAAATAACAATCCGCGTTTTAAAGGTACATGTTGACCTGGGGCAACACGTGTTCCTTCGGGGAATATTATCAATGTCATACCTTTCATAATATTTTTAGTGACTTTGTTTGCCAGTACACTCATATTTGTTGCACCACGTGCACGATTAACACCCAATAAACCAATTCGCCAAAAAGCCCATCCATAAATTGGAATCCATAATAGTTCGCGCTTCATTATAAAAAACGCATTTGGAACATGTGTGACCAGAATAATTATTTCCAGCATTGACATATGTTTTGCCGCAATGATAGCGCGCCCATCAAGCCGCTGATTTATATTATGTTTAAGTGGTATGCCATCCTCGTTTGTTGATGGATAATGAATTTCATATTTGATACCCGCAATGAATTTTGTGAAAAACAAAGCACCCCATGCATCAGCCAAAATAAATTGTCGTTCCAGTTTTGAAGATATCAATCCAATTAATAACAATGGCATCCATGCCAAAAACCATATAAATACAACAGATTTAAATATAATTGTGCGAAGCATTTTTTAACTTTCCTTTATACCAAACATAGTCACTATATATTTTATATATTCAATTGCCCAACGTTTTACACGTGTGGGGGTCGGCATACCTGTCAATGAAGCAGGGCATGCAACAATATCTGTTTCCGGTAATGTTGTGCGTAATAAATACAAAGCGCGATTCATATGATCTTCGGTTGTGACGACAACAATACGATTCAAATCTTTTTCGTTAACAATTTTCTTGATTGCCAATGCATTTTGATATGTTGATTTAGATGCGGATTCAACATTTACATGAATCATGTTTGGTATATTTGTTGCACCTGCACCAATTATATAAAGATTGCCATATTGCAAAGATTCAAGTTTTTTTAATGCATATGGAATACGGCGTACATCCCCGGTTAAAACAAATATATTATCGTTTTGATTTAATGTTTCACATCTTGGTGGTGTCATAGATTTAAACATTATTCCGCCGAATACAAAACATATAATTAACAACAAAGATAACGGTATATATTTCATCAATTTTCTGACAATATTTTAAATGTTGTTTTCTTGGTTATAAATACTGAAAATATCACAATTAAAATTGGTAACAATATTAACATAATCCAATTCATTGGTGACAAAGATAATGTTGCCATTAATCCAACGCGTGCAGAATGCGCCGTTGACAATATCATCAAAAGAATAGGGCATGCAGATACAAATCCGATAATACATGCAATAGATGCGATTTTTGCAACAATAATTTGCATTTGATGCGCAATAAATTTATCTGTGGCACCAACTTGGTTTAATATTTCCAATTCGTGTTTATGTAACATTGCGATGTTTCGCGATATATATGATATACACATACCGATAGACACCAGCATCAAAGTTAAAATCAACATGGTTATAGATACTAATTTCCATCCAGCTGATATTGAAGTTTTTAATGCGGAAGTATGCGTTAAAAATTTTGCGCGTGGCGATATTTTTTCGCGCATCAATTTCATATCCGAAGATTTCTTTAATTTTATTTCATACATAACTGGTAAATAATTATTTATTTTTGCGCCACTTGAAATCCAAGGTTGCATCATACGTTCCATTTCATTTTTAGAAATTTCTTGGATGTTATCCAGTTTGTCTGAATTCTCTTCAAAAACTTTTTTGACATAATTTGTATTATCTGGATTGGTAATTTGCACGGTTGCATATCTATCCCATTGGGTATTCCAACGAATAACACCGCCACCAACAGCCAATGCAATTCCAAATGCCAGTACTGCTAAAAATGTCAGCACAGATATAACCACGGTCATAAATGCAGACTGTTCACGAACTAATGAAAATACAAGTGGTGTTTTTTTCATTATGCCTTTCCAATATCTTCAAATTGTTTAGAAATTTCCGAAAACACATTTTGTGGTTGTGGGCCCTTCCATTTACGTGTTTTGTCAATTGTATCATTGTCGCCACCGTTTATACCAGAAAATGCAACATGGTGATTATCAATCATGATTATAGGAAATTTATAATTTTCTAATAATTTTTTATTATGTGTTGCCAATATAACAGTTGTCCCGAACATTTTATTCATCTGGATAAATAATTCCATAAGACGCGATGCATTTTCGTCATCCAAATTACCAGTTGGTTCGTCAGCTAGTAAAATAGAAGGTTGAATAATAATAGCGCGCGCAACAGATACGCGTTGTTGTTGACCGCCGCTTAATTCCAACGGATATGCGTTTGCATACTTGCCCAAGCCCACCCATTCGAGTGTTTTTGTGACTAATTTTTTTATTTTATCGCCGCTGACCCTACGAACACGTAAAGGCAGTGCTACATTATCAAAAACAGTCATATGAGAAATCAAAGAATATTCCTGAAATACAATCGCCATCTTTTGACGCAATGCAGAAATTTCATCACGTGATATTCCGTCACAATCTTGACCAAAAAGTTTTATTGTTCCTTTGGATGGTTTATGTAATTGATATATCAATCGCAAAAGCGTGGTCTTACCAGCACCGCTGGCACCAGTTAAGAAATAAAATGCACCGCCACTGATATTAAAAGACACATCGGACAACACATCGTGCCCATTATCATAATTGGCAGATACATTTGCAAAAGATATCGTCGTTTTACCTTCCATCTTGGTTCGTATCATAGTAAAAAAAAACAAGTCGGGCAAGGGTATTTTATATCATTGTTATTATCAACAATCCCAATAATGCGAATATTATCGCGGCGACTGTTATTTGCCACGAATATTTTTTAAATATTGTATTGGCGCGTTCTTGAAAACGCCAAAGCAAAAATCCGATTATCGCGAAACGACCGGTACGGAATATTGCAGATACGCCCAAGAATATTAAAACAGGATACTGTAAAAATCCGGCGCATAATGCCAATAATTTATAAGGTATAGGTGTTATTGCAGTTGCAATAATTATCAATACACCATATTTTATGAATAGCGCCTTGGTTAATTCAAATTTTTCCGGACTGGCAAAATGTTCAATCAACCAAACACCAAGCGTATCAAATAACCAAAGTCCAATCATATATGAAATTGCCCCACCAATGATAGACCCAATTGCTGCAGCCACTATTATCGGTCGTGCGCGCTTTTTATCTGCGATAATTGCAGGTGTCATGAATACTTCGGGTGGAATAAAAAGAAATATTGATTCACACACCGTCATCAGAAACACAATCCATGAATACCATGGTTTTGATGAATGATCTAAAATTTTATTTATCATTTTCATAACGTATATAGTAAAAGATTTAATATTTGTATTCAACCTATTTAATCTTTTCCCTTGTATTTTTTATATACCGGTGTATCATTGCCGCAAAGGATGTTTTATTATGATGAAGAAGCAAATCAATTCCAACAGAGCGGAAAAAATAGCAAGCAAAGTGCAAACTTTGGTTGCAGAAATTTTACAACATGATTTTTCTGATGATAAATTAATCAGCGGTGTATCTTTGGTTGGGGCCGAATCTCATGGCGGTATGCAGTTTGTGAAAATATTCTTTTATGCACGTGATAATATCGAAGCAACCCAGAAAAGATTGGATGAAATAACCAAGATGGTGCGTTTTGAATTGGCAAAAAAAATAGATCAAAAATATGTTCCTGAAATCAGATTTGTTTATGATGATACATTGGAACGTGCCGGCCGAATCGAAGAATTATTAAGTAATCTGGAAATGTAAAAGTGGGGAAGAGAATGAAGCAATCTAATATCAGAAATTTTTCAATCGTTGCACATATTGACCATGGTAAATCGACACTTTCTGACAGGCTTATTGAATATACAGGTGGGCTTGAATCACGTGAAATGAAGGCCCAGGTTTTAGATTCAATGGATATTGAACGCGAACGTGGAATCACGATTAAGGCACAAACAGTTCGTTTAAATTACAAGGCTAAAAATGGTGAAACATACCAATTAAATTTGATGGATACACCGGGGCACGTTGACTTTTCATACGAAGTATCACGTTCACTGGCTGCATGCGAGGGTGCGATAATCTTAGTTGATGCAACCCAGGGTGTTCAGGCGCAAACTTTGGCAAATGCGTATCTTGCGCTGGATAATGATTTGGAAATGTTGCCGGTATTAAATAAAATCGATTTGCCGTCAAGTGATGTCGAATCTACGCGTGAACAAATTGCAGATGTTATCGGGATGGATGCATCAAATGCGTTATGTGTTTCTGGTAAAACCGGGGCAGGTGTTCCAGAATTATTGGAAGAAATTGTAAATAAATTACCGGCGCCAAATGGCGATGAAAATGCACCAACGCGCGCACTGTTGGTTGATTCGTGGTATGATTCTTATCTTGGTGTTGTGGTGTTGGTACGCGTTGTTGATGGAAAATTGCAACGCGGTCAAAAAATAAAATTCATTGCAACAGGTGCAGAATACGTTGTTGAAAAGGTTGGATATTTCACACCGAAAATGGAAAATGTAGATTGTTTAACCACTGGTGAAATTGGATTTATAATTACCGGTATGAAAACGATTCATGATTGCAAAGTTGGTGATACAATTTGCGATGCAAAAAGCAGCGTCGAAATGTTGCCTGGTTTTAAACCATCTGTTCCGGTTGTTTTTTCATCTTTCTTTCCAGTGGAAGCAAATGATTATCCAGACCTGCGTGAAGGTGCTGAAAAGTTAGCATTGAATGATGCATCGTTTGTGTTCACAACGGAAAAATCTTCGGCACTTGGGTTTGGTTTGCGCTGTGGTTTTTTAGGACTGCTGCATATGGAAATAATAAGTGAAAGATTAAATCGTGAATTTAATTTATCACTTATTAATACAGTGCCAAGTGTGCTTTATAAAATCCACCTTCGCGATGGCTCAACGATGGATTTGGAAAATCCAGCTGATATGCCGGATATCACACGAATCGAATCTATCGAAGAACCATGGGTACGTGCAACAATTATGATGCCTGATAAATACCTTGGTGCAATTATGGAATTGTGTGCATCACGCCGTGGTGTCCAAGAAAACATTTCTTATGTTGGTAATCGTGCGGTATTGGTATATCAATTGCCATTATCTGAAATAGTGTTCGATTTTTATGACCGTGTTAAATCTTTGTCATCTGGTTATGCATCGTTCGATTATGTTTTATATGATTATCGTGTTTCTGATTTGGTAAAGGTTTCTATATTAGTAAATGACGAAAATGTGGAACCTTTATCATTCCTTTGTCATCGCGCGGCTGCAGAAAAACGTGGTCGTCAAATTGTTGAAAAATTAAAAGATTTGATACCGCGCCACCAATTTAAAATACCTTTGCAGGCCGCAATCGGTGGCAAGATTATTGCGCGTGAAACCATCGCTGCATATCGCAAAGATGTGACGGCAAAATGTTATGGTGGTGATATTACACGTAAAAGAAAATTGCTTGAAAAACAGAAAGAGGGTAAAAAACGCCTTCGAACTTTCGGTAATGTAGAAATACCACAATCTGCATTTATTAACGCATTAAAGGTTGGTGAATAAAAATGGCATTTATACAAGATTTTAAAGATTGGAAAACGGCCAAGAAAAGCGTTAAAGCAATAGAAGTTGCACTAAGTGATGTATGCAAAGCCGTGCCGTCAACATGTAAAGCATATCCTTGTTTTTATAATGGTGATACCAAGAAAAGCGTTAAAGATATAACTATTTATGAGATGGTGTGTAGAGATTGTACGAAATTCAAAACATTACTTCAATTACAAAAGGCACAGCAAGAACAACAATTGTTAAAACAAAAATTATTGGATAATTTTAGATTCTGGAAACAAAAATAAAAGGAAAATATCATGGCGCATCAATTTTTCTTTAATCCATATATTCTTGATAATCTGCCATCGCCAGAAACAGGTTTTGATGTGGTGCAAGATTTATCGGAACCAAGATTGCGTATGTATATCACACAACGCGGTGTAAAAAGTTTCTTTGTGCGTAAACGCATAGATGGTCGTGATAAACGTGTCATTATTGGCAAGTATCCAGAAACAGATATCGAAGAAGCGCGCGCCAAGGTTTCAGATATTTTAAATACTGTTTCACAAAAAGTTCCTGTGCGCAGAAAAAAAATATCATTTAAAAGTTTTGTTAATATCTATCTTGAACACAAGGTGCGTCGTGGGGAAGATTCTTTAAATAAATTAAAACGTGCTATCAATTTTCATTTTGCCGATTTATTTGAAAAAAATATTCAAGACATAGAAACAAATGATTTGAAAAAAGTCCTTGATAATATCAATGGTCGTGCGATGGCATTGCGTATGCAGGAGTTATTACAAAGTATCTTTAATTATGCAATAGATATGGGATACAGAAAAAATAACCCGGTTGATGATATTGAAAAAATAACAGTTGTCAGACGCGAAAGAAAATTAACAAAATCTGGTCTGAAAAAATTATTAACCGCGATAAAAAAAGAAAAAGATATAAATTTGCGTGCTGCATTTTTGATGTTGATTTATGGTTTTGCGCCAAAAACAAAAGTATTCAAAATGCGCTGGGAAGATTTGGATTTTAATCATGATATGTGGGGTGAAATGCCATTGTCTGATATGGCAATATTGTTGTTGCAAGATTTACCACAAGATGGTGAATGGGTGTTTATGGGGCGTGGACGTTTTCATTTGATTGATCCGCGTATTGCCTGGAAACGTGTTGTGACAAATGCAGGTGTTCCATATGTGACGATGGATGATGTTTATAAATTTTTGACACATGCTTTGATTTGGAATCCTGATAAAGATAATTTGCGCAATAATATGAATGATTTATTGTCTGAATTATTCGCATAATACATTTTTTATAAAAGTCAACACTTTGTTATCGTTTGTTATAATTCCTTGACAGGATTTACAGAAAATGATATTTTGTTATAAAAGGCGCCTGGGAAAAACGGGCCACAAGATTAACTTAAATAAAGGATATGAAATGTCAACTTTTGAAAAAGTAAAAAAAATTGTATGTGACAAATTGGGTGTTGATGAATCTAAAGTCACAGAAACAGCATCTTTCGTAAATGATTTGGGCGCCGATTCTTTGGACGTTGTTGAATTCGTTATGGAAGTTGAAAAAGAATTCAATATCACAATTCCAGATGAAGAAGCAACAAAATTGACAACTGTCGGTGATGCTGTTAAATACATCGAAGCACATGCAAAATAATTGCTTGCTAGAAAGTTAAAAGTTTAATGTCGCCTTTTGGCGACATTATTTTTTTATGTCGTTGATTTAATAAATATTTTATTGTATGATTTGCCCGACAAGAAAAGGAATATTTATATGAAAAGAGTTGTTATCACAGGTATGGGTATCGTTTCGCCAGTTGGAACAGGTATTGATTATGCATGGGAAAATTTGCTGGATGGCAAATCTGGTATCCATAAAATTACTGATTTTGATACCGAAGAAATCGCATCTAAAATTGCAGGACAACCACATCGCGGAACAGAACCTGGCGATTATAATCCTGATGCTGTGATTGAACCGCGCGAACAACGTAAACTGGATAACTGTATTTTGTATGGTTTGGTCGCTGCAAGTGAAGCTATCAAAGATGCAGGTCTGGAAGATTATACTGGCGATAAAGAACGCGTTGGTGTTTCGGTTGGTAGTGGTGTCGGTGGTCTGGCTTCGATTTCTGCAACTGATAATGATATTATTGAACATGGTTCGCGATTCGTCAGCCCATTTTTCGTTCCAAAATCTGTTATTAATATGACATCCGGACATATTTCAATCAGATATGGTTTTGGTGGTCCAAATATTGCAATGGCAACAGCATGTGCCACAGGTGCCCATTCTATCGGTGAAGGTGCAGAAATTATTAAACGTGGTGATGCTGATATTATGATTTGTGGCGGAACCGAGGCTGCTGTGTGTCCATTGGGTATGATTGGATTTGCTGCGATGCGCGCATTAAGTACACGCAATGATGACCCAGAACATGCATCACGTCCATGGGACAAAGACAGGGATGGTTTTGTTATGGGCGAAGGCGCAGGTATTTTGGTTTTGGAAGAATATGAACATGCGGTTAAACGTGGTGCAAAAATTTATGCAGAAGTTGCAGGCTTTGGGATGAGTGCGGACGCTCATCATATCACCGCGCCAGCACCAAACGGCGAAGGTGGTAAACGTGCAATGTTAATTGCTTTGGACAAGGCAGGATTAAAACCAGAAGATATTGATTATGTAAATGCACATGGAACATCAACTGGTCTTGGTGACCTTGGTGAATTGGTTGCAGTCAAAGAATTATTTGGTAATGGCAATACATGTATGTCATCAACCAAATCAATGACAGGACATTTGTTGGGGGCCGCTGGTGCAATCGAGGCTATATTCTGTGCATTGGCGATTCGTGACAATATTGTACCGCCAACAATCAACTTGGAAAATCCAATTGAAGAAGTTGGTGATTTTAATTTGGTTCCAAATATTGCACAAAAGCGCGAAGTTAATGCAACATTATCTAATTCGTTTGGGTTTGGGGGGACAAACGCCAGTTTAATTTTGAAACGCGTTAAATAAAGCGTTTCTTTAAAGAAAGGAAAGGGCGATGTCTTATAATAAACAAGTTGTAAATGAAATCAATAAGTTGTTGCAAGGTAATTCAAAGATTTCATTAACCAATCAAAACACATTTTATTTATATTCAACTGATAAAAAACTGTTGGTAACAATCGAATATTTTTGGGATGAAAAATCAGGTCCAAAATATACTATTTTTGTTGATGGGTTGCCAAACAGTAAAAAATTCTATAAATCAAATGATGAATATAAAAAATTATATAATTATGTAAATCGGATTTATAATTTTGAATCAATGTTAGATCAAAAAATTGATAAAACTCCGTTTGTTTTATCTGATGCACAAGAAATGTGGGATTATGCCCATGGCAGCAAGTCCATTGAAAAAGAACAAGAATTTTTAAACGATTTAATTCATTCGTTGGTTAAAAGAAAATGCCCGATAGATGTTATACAACGTGCAATATATTGTTTCGGAATGACCGGATTAAAGAACGGATTTCCAAAAGAATTTAATGTATTAAATGCAACAAATAAATTAGTTGAATATAAAACGCCACGCAAAAATATCTGGTTTTATACCGGACAAAACAGCAATGGTATTTTTATTCCGATGGATGCGCAATCACGTCAAATATTTGACAAGGTAAAAATTGCATTGCAAAAACAAAAACAAACTGTAAAATAAGACAAATTTCGGAGTGTAGCTCAGCCTGGTAGAGCGCTACGTTCGGGACGTAGAGGTCGTGGGTTCGAATCCCGTCACTCCGACCAGATTAAATAAAAACAAGCGTAGGTATGTTTTTTGTTTAATCTTTTAATAGTGAGTGACGGGATGCGCCAGAGCGAAGCGCATGGCGTATATGAAGATACACAATTAGAAAAAACATAACAACGGAGTTGGTAGATATGAGTTTTTATAGATTTTTATTATTGTGTATCAAGGAAAAGTCACTCGAATAGGGTTTTTTTTATGTCTGCGAATCAAGGTATTATAAAATATGGTGTAGGTGTTTGGTTGTTTAATCAAACAGGTCAGGTTTTAATGGGATTACGTTTATCAAATCATGGACATAACACATGGTCTGCACCGGGCGGTAAACCAGAATTAAATGAAAAATTTGAAGATACTGCCGTGCGTGAAGTTTTTGAAGAAACAGGAATAAAAATAAATAAAAGCGATTTGAAATATATCGCGACAACTGATGACATTTTTTCCGATTCCCATTATCAAACAACACATTTTCGTGTAAATAATATAAAAGCTGTTCCAGTTGTTATGGAAAAAAATAAATGCGCTGAATGGCGCTGGTTTGATTTGAATAAATTGCCAAATAATTTATTTTTATCCGCACAAAATTTATTTAAACAAAAAGTCTTCGGGGTGTAGCGCAGTCTGGTAGCGCGTTTGTCTGGGGGGCAAAAGGTCGCGGGTTCGAATCCCGCCACTCCGACCACAATAATAAAATACCACAAAGTGATATTTTATTATTGTGGTGTGGTGTCTAGGTTTGAACTCGTTTGCGTAAGCAAATCGGGTTTGACAACAAGTAGATTACACAAGTAAAACGCAGTGTAATCGTTACGGTTGCTCCGCAGGCAAAAATTGCCGAGGAAATCCCGCCACTCCGACCAGTATTTTTTATTGAATGATTTTTTTGAAATTTGCTATTATGGTGTCGTGAAAAATAGGGGGTAATTATAAAATCGATTGTTTTATATTTTTCAAAGACCGGACAAAATTATGCCGGTGGTTCCATTGTTAATTTAACAAAAGGCAACACGACGGTAATTGCAGAATATATTCGTGATATTGTGGGGGCTGACTTATTCGAAATTAAATCGGTTAATAATTATCCAGATGATTATTATGAATGCACCGATGTCGCCAAAGATGAATTGCGTGATAACGCGCGTCCGTCTGTTGTGGCAATGCCGGGGGATTTGTCTGAATATGATACAGTGTTTATTGGTGGGCCAATTTGGTGGGGAACATATCCAATGCCAATGTTTACTGTGTTGGAAAAAATTGATTGGATGGGTAAAACCGTATTGCCGTTTTCGACACACGAAGGTTCGGGTTTGGCAAACATTGAACGTGATATGAAACGTGTTTGCGTCGGCGCGGATGTAAAACCAGGATTGGCAATTTATGGTTCGTCGGTTGCGTCTGCTAAATCAGATGTTGAAAATTGGATAAAAAATAATTTAAAATAAAAAACAAAGGGGGGGGAATATATGAAATTATTTACAAGTATATTGACTGGATTGTTGTTGGTTTGTGGTTCTGCAAACGCAAAAAATCTGACCGTGTATTTTTCGGTATCTGGCAACACGGAAAGATTGGCAAATGTTATTCATGAAAATGTTGGTGGTGATATTGTAAAAATTACACCGGTGAATCCATATCCGGTTGATGATTATCACAACAAAAGTTTTACAGACCTTGCACAACAAGAAAAAACAGATGGCGTGCGTCCTGAAATCAAAGATATGGATATAAATCTGGACGAATATGATACTATATTTGTTGGTTATCCAATTTGGTGGGGTTCGATGCCGATGGCGGTTTATACTTTCTTTGATAAATATGATTTATCGAATAAAACAATTGCGCCATTTAACACCCACGAAGGTTCTGGGGCGGGCGATTCGCATTCTGAAATTATTCGTCTTGAACCAGATGCGACCGTTGTCGAAGGTTTATCGGTATATGGCAGCGACACCGTAAACGATAAAACAGATACGGTTAAAGCCTGGCTGGAAATAATAGGTAAATAAATTAAACCGTGCGAAAGCACGGTTTTTTGATTGTTGCAAGTTTGTTTTGGTGTGTTATAGTAAGGCTTATGAAAAAACGTCAATGGAAAAACATCAAAGAATGGATTAAATTTGCGCTGGCGATTGCCTGTATTGTTGTATTTGTTGTGTTTTATATATTTGGTGTTTGGTCACCGCTAAGAACGCCGGCAAGCATTGTTGTGCCACGTGGCGCATCAATCACAGGAACAGCAAATCGTCTTTATAATAATCACATTATTAAATCCAAAAGCTTGTTTTATTTTTCAATTCGCATGAATGGTGGAACAATCCAGGCCGGTGAATATGAAATACCACGTGGGGCGGGCGTCTGGACGGTTGCGTCCATGTTATCAAAAGGGCGCGTTGCAACAACAACAATTACTATTCCCGAAGGATTCACAATCAAACAAACAAAAATGCTGTTAATGAATACTAATTCGTTGGCTGGGGATGTAGATTGCGATAAATCGATTCCGGTATGTGATTTGCACGATGGTGACATTTTTCCGGACACTTATCGTGTGGCGCGCGGGACGGCGCGATTGGCGGTTCTGGATTTGGCACGCAAAAAAATGTTGGATATCAAAAAATCTTTCGAAGGTGTGCAATATCCAACGCCTTTGAAAAATTGGAACGATGTGATGGTGCTGGCATCCATTGTTCAAAAAGAAACACCGCTGAAACGTGAAATGCCAATTGTTGCCAGTGTCTATTTAAATAGACTTAATATAAACATGCGATTGCAGGCATGTCCAACGGTTGTTTATGCGTTGACTGATTCTGAAGGCGACATGCATGGTGCGCCATTATTATCAGGACATTTAAAAATAAACAGTCCATATAATACTTATATTAATAATGGTTTGCCGCCACACCCAATTGCCAATGTTGGTCTTGATGCGATTCGTGGTGTTTTAAAACCAGCAAACACAAAATATTTATACTTTGTCGCAGACGGGCGGGGTGGTCACAAATTTTCCAAGACCTATGACGAACACCAGAAAAATCACAATGAATGGCGCGAAATCAAGAAAGAATTAAATAAATAAAAAAAGCGCGTGAATTTTTTCAGCGCACAGCGACTACGATTATATCATGTTTTATATAAATTTGCAAGAAATCTATTTTCTTGTTAATGGCTTTTTGGTGTGAGATAATATTCTTATCAGGCAAAGGGGTCTGATTCAAGTTTAACCAAAGGAAAGGATAAATTATGAAAAAATTAGCTTTGACTTCATTATTGGCTGTATTCGCTGTATCTGGCGCACACGCTGCGAACGTAATTGATGGTAACCCATTATATATGCCAAAGGCAGGTCATTTTTACAGTGTATCATCATTGGAATCTCATACAGGTTCTGAAGAATTGAAATCTTGGGCAATGGCCGAAGAATTCGGTTATGGTATCACAGATAAATTGGCTGTCGAAGTTGCAACAGAAGTAATTGACGAACGTTCTTTTGACAAATGGTCATGGGGCGATATGTCATTGGGTGCAACATTCCGTGCATTAGATTTGGGTGCTTGGAAAGCTGATTTGGTCGGTTCCTATACAGTTTCGCCAGTTTGGGGCGATCATGAACCATGGTTGGATAAAGATTACACAAATTATATGTGGACAGCAGGTGTTCGTGGTGGCTATGTAGCCTCTAATTGGACAGTTGCGGCACATGCTTTGTTTACATATTGGAATTTAGAATCATTTAATTGGGATGAAGACGGTATCCATTTGCTGACTTTGGGATTGGATGCTCAATATTTGATTGATTCTCATTGGTCTTTGTTAGCAGGTGTTGAATACACAGGAGTATTGGACAATGCATGGCCAGATGGTGGCAAACCTAAAAACGAAGGTGAATGGAGTGCAGAATTGGGTGTTAACTATAACATCGATGCAACAAAATTCGTTGGTGCATACGTTAATGCAGGAATGGATCACCACGGTGGTGCAGCTGCAGATGAATGGCACGTTGAAAACGGATTTGGTTTCGGTGCTAAATTTGGTATCGATTTCTAATCAATCCATTAAAAATAAAGCTCGGTCGTTTGACCGGGCTTTTTTGTTTAATACACTGTTTTGACATAATTTTTATCTGTCATATGATTTGTGTGTCGAAAGTATAGATTTCTTGCGGTTTTTAAAGATTTATCGCCCAAATTTTCCTTGACAATTCGCAGGCGCAGGTTATAATATGGGTGCTTTCCGTGTAATGAAGGAAAGTAAGAAGTAACAGAAAACCGCAAATTCGCGAGATTTATAATCAGGTGCAATGCGCCGGAAATAAGTCTGCTTGCGGGTTTCGTATGGTAAAAAAGAGAAACAAAAAAACAAAGAGAATTTTGAATGCCAACAGTAAATCAACTGATTCGGAAACCACGTAAAAAAGTAGCAGTTAAATCGACTGCTCCTGATATGATGTCGAATCCGCAGAAACGTGGCGTTTGCACACGTGTTTATACAACGACACCAAAGAAACCTAACTCTGCTCAACGTAAGGTTGCGCGTGTTAAATTGGCTAATGGTCACGAAGTAACTGCATATATTCCAGGCGAAGGTCATAACCTTCAGGAACACAGTGTTGTTATGATTCGTGGTGGTCGTGTAAAGGACTTGCCAGGTGTAAAATATCATATTATCCGTGGTGTTCTTGATACCAAAGGCGTAGAAAGCAGAAAACAAGGACGTTCTCTGTATGGCGCAAAAGGTGCAAAATAATAATACACATCTAAACCAGGTGTGAGTAATTTGGGAAACCAAGTGAAGAAACAAAAAGGAAATTAAATATGTCAAGACGTAAAGCTGCAACAAAACGTGAAATCTTGCCAGATTCAAGAAAAATTGAAAACTATCGCTAAAGACAAAGATGAATTAACAACTTTCTTGGAAGCAATTGATGCTTTGAAACCATCTGTAGAAGTAAAAGGTCGCCGCGTTGGTGGTGCCACATACCAAGTTCCAGTCGAAGTTCGTCCAGCGCGTCAACAAACGTTGGCATTGCGTTGGTTGATTATGTTCGCAAGAAAACGTGGCGAACGTTCAATGGAAGAAAGATTGTTTGCAGAATTGCGTGATGCTTTGAATGGTCAAGGTGGCGCATTCAAAAAGAAATTAGACACACACAGAATGGCAGAAGCGAACAAAGCGTTTGCTCATTTCCGTTGGTAATATAAATAATAAAGAAATAAGGAAAGACACATGTCAGTTGGAAAAACCGCATCTTTGGATATGTACCGCAATATTGGAATTATGGCCCATATTGACGCAGGTAAAACAACTACTTCTGAACGTATCTTGTTCTATACCGGTAAAACATATAAAATCGGTGAAGTGCACGATGGTGCTGCAACAATGGACTGGATGGTTCAAGAACAAGAACGTGGTATTACAATTACATCTGCTGCGACAACTTGTTTCTGGCGCGACCATCGTATCAATTTGATTGATACCCCAGGACACGTTGACTTTACAATGGAAGTAGAACGTTCTTTGCGCGTTTTGGACGGTGCTGTTGCTGTATTTGAATCTGTATCTGGTGTGCAACCACAAACAGAAACAGTATGGCGTCAGGCTGATCGTTACAATGTTCCTCGTATTTGCTTTATTAACAAGATGGACAGAACAGGTGCTAACTTCTTCCGCTGTGTAGATATGATTCGTGAAAGATTGGGGGCTAACCCATTGGTTGTTAATTTCCCAATCGGTCAAGAACAAGATTTCAAAGGCGTTGTTGACGTTGTTGAAATGAAAGCTATTATCTGGGAAGATGAAAATGGATCTCATCCAAAAACAGAAGAAATCCCAGCAGAATTAAAAGAAAAAGCAGAAGAATTACACAACAAATTGATTGAAGAAGTTGTTACATTAGACGACACAATCATGG
The DNA here is from genome assembly GCA_900321105.1 of uncultured Pseudomonadota bacterium. Classification (GTDB taxonomy): domain Bacteria; phylum Pseudomonadota; class Alphaproteobacteria; order Rs-D84; family Rs-D84; genus Enterousia. Next base: position 221,532 of record OOHL01000001.1, read on the forward strand.
AAGAATACATGGAAGGCAAAGTTCCGGATGTTGCAACAATCAAAAAATTGTTAAGAAAGGGAACAATTGCACAAAACTTTGTTCCTGTGTTGTGCGGAACTGCATTTAAGAACAAAGGTGTTCAACCATTGCTTGATGCGATTGTTGACTATTTGCCATCACCATTGGATATTCCTGCGATTAAGGGAACAAAGATGGACGGCAAAACCGAAACAGAACGTCATGCAGATCCAAAAGAACCTTTCAGTGCCTTGGCATTTAAGGTTGCGAATGACCCATTCGTTGGAAATTTGATGTTCATCCGTATTTATTCGGGTAAATTGACATCTGGTTCTTATATTTACAATTCAAACCGTGATAAACGCGAACGTGTAGGTCGTATGTTGTTGATGCACGCGAATGCGCGTGAAGAAATCAAAGAAGCATCAGCAGGTGATATTATCACATTGGTTGGTATGAAAGAAACAATCACAGGTGATACACTTTGCGATGAAGCAAATCCAATTATTTTGGAATCTATCCACGTTCCAGAACCAGTTATTTCTATCGCAGTTGAACCAAAAACAAAAGCAGACATTGAAAAGATGTCTTTGGGATTGCAAGCTTTGGCCAAAGAAGACCCATCTTTCCGTGTATCTGTTGATGAAGAATCTGGTCAAACAATTTTGGCTGGGGTTGGTGAATTGCACTTGGAAATTTTGGTTGATCGTTTGTTGCGTGAATTTAAAGTAGACGTTAATGTTGGTGAACCACGCATCGCGTATCGTGAAACATTCCGTAAACCTGTATTGGAAGAATACACACATAAAAAACAATCTGGTGGTTCTGGTCAATACGCCCAGGTTAAGATCCAATTTGAACCATTGGAACCAGGCGCAGGCTATGAATTTGAAAACAAGATTGTTGGTGGTGCAATTCCAAAAGAATACATCCCAGGTGTAGAAAAAGGTTTGAAGATAGCACAACAAACAGGTGTTTTGATTGGCTATTTGTGCTTTGAAATTGCGGCGCGTGCTTGCTTCCGCGAAGCGATGAAGAAAGCATCACCAAAATTATTGGAACCGATTATGAAGCTTTCGGTTAACACACCGGAAGAATACGTCGGTGACATTATTGGCGATTTGAACAGTCGCCGCGGACAAATCAATGGTATCGAAACCAGATTCGGCAGCCAGTTAATTACTGCGTTCGTCCCTCTGGCGAATTTGTTCGGGTATGTCAAAACATTACGTTCTTTGTCCCAGGGTCGTGCAAATCCATATATGGAATTGTCACACTATGACGAAGTGCCACAAAATGTTGCTGACGAAGTAATCAAAAAGATGACAAAATAACAATTACAAACTTAATAACTAACAGCCTAAGGAGAAAACTATGGCAAAAGAAAAGTATGTAAGAACAAAACCACACGTCAATATTGGTACAATTGGTCACGTTGACCACGGTAAAACAACATTGACAGCGGCTATCGTTCACTACTATGGCGTTGGTATCGACGCACAAAAAGGTGTTGATCAAATCGATAACGCACCAGAAGAAAAAGCACGTGGTATAACAATTAATACTGCACACGTTGAATATGAAACAGCAAATCGTCACTATGCTCACGTTGACTGCCCAGGACACGCGGACTATGTTAAAAACATGATTACCGGTGCTGCGCAAATGGACGGTGCTATCTTGGTGGTTGCTGCAACTGATGGTCCAATGCCACAAACACGTGAACACATCTTGTTGGCACGTCAGGTAGGTATTCCAAAAATCGTAGTTTACTTGAACAAATGCGATTTGGCTAACGATCCTGAATTGTTGGAATTGGTTGAAATGGAAATCCGTGAATTGTTGTCTGCAAATGATTTCGACGGCGACAATGCTCCAATCATCCGTGGTTCTGCTATTTCTGCATTGGAAGGCAAAAACGACGGTTTGGGTAAAGAATCTATCGACGCATTGTTGGCTGCATGTGATTCATACATCCCAATGCCAGAACGTCCAATTGATAAACCATTCTTGATGCCAATCGAAGACGTGTTCTCTATCACAGGTCGTGGTACAGTAGTAACAGGTCGTGTAGAATCTGGTGTTATCAAAGTAGGTGATGAATGCGAAATCGTAGGTTTGAAACCAACACAGAAAACTACAGTTACTGGCGTTGAAATGTTCCGCAAATTGTTGGATCAAGGTGAAGCCGGTGATAACGTAGGTTTGTTGTTGCGTGGTACAAAGAAAGAAGATGTA